>NZ_CP152416.1:8132500-8950164 GCF_038965675.1 Bradyrhizobium sp. B039 | reverse complement strand
GATCAGCGGGGTTTCCTGTTTGGCCGGCAGCATCTTCACCGCATGCAGGATCAGGAACATGCAGACCGCCCAGTTCGAGATCCAGCGCGAATAGTCGAACACCATCGCGAACATCACGAGATAGGCGAGGCTGACGCCGATCAGCGCGGCGATGACGAGGCGCCGGTGCGTCTCGCTTGCGAGCGCGCCGATCAAATTGGCAAAATAGCGCCATAGCGGCGTATGCAGCCAGATCAAGAGCGCAAACACCGGCAGGCCGAGGATGTTGTGCGGCAGGCGGCCCCAGGTGTCCGAAATCTCCTTCGCCAGCGGCTGGTACCAGATGTAGCTGAATTGCAAGAGGTCGGTGCGGGAGGGATCGGCCATCCGGGTCTTCAGATACGCGACGAAATCCGCCTCCGTGATCGGTATCGTTCCCAGGAATTGGGCCGCGAAGAACAGCGCGGAGACGACCGCGAAGGCAGCGAGGCCGAACGCGACGTTGCTGCGATTGCAGCCGCAGGCGAGATAGTGCCTGATCACGACGATGGCGATGATGGTCGGCACGTACATCAAGAGATGGATGTGGTGGATCAGCACGAGCACGATCGAGAACAGCGCCGCCGTCGCCACGAACAGCAATGAGCCCGCCGGCATCAGCAGCAGGATGATCGTCAGCGCGCAGCCATAGATGTCGAAATGACCGAGCGTGTGCATGAAGTTCTTCAGGAAGAACGGCGAGCCCGCGATGAACACGAACAGCGGCAGCGTCTTCGCGGCAAAGCCGAAGGTCTTTTGAAACAACCTTGCGAATAGCGCCAGCGTCACCAGCCACGTCATGCCGCCGAGTGCGAACACCAGCCAGACCGGCACCTTCGTCGTGAACAGCGCGACGACCGCCCCGATCAGCGCGCGCTTGATGAAGCCGAAATGGTAGTCGACGAGGAGGTGGATGTAGGGGACGTAGGGCGGCAGCTGGATCTTGTGAACGAACACGCCGACAAGGACCACGGCGTTGATCGCGAGCAGCAGGCGCCAGGGGTTTTTCTGGAGGTTAGCGAGCATGTGGCACTCGACGCGCGTCAACCCCCGCCGTCGTCCCGGACAAGCGAGCTCGTGCCAACGCGCAGCGTTGTCCGGAGCGTGCGCAGATCCGGGACCCATAACCACCGCAGGTCGTTTGAGCCGAGATCAGAGCCGCCATCTTGCTTCAACAATATCCGCTGGTGGAATGGGTCCTGGCTTTCGCCAGGACGACGGCGGATAGATAGCGGACAAGCCCGGAATTACAAAATAAACCGGCTCAGATCGGCGTTCTTGGCGAGGTCGCCGACGTGCTTCTGTACGAAATCGGCATCGACCCGGATGGTCTCGCCGTTGCGGTCGGGGGCGGTGAAGGAGATCTCGTCCAGCACCCGCTCCATCACGGTCTGGAGCCGCCGCGCGCCGATGTTCTCGACGGTCGAGTTGACGGCGACCGCGACGTCGGCGAGCGCGTCGATGGCGTTGTCGGTGATGTCGAGCGTGACGCCCTCGGTCTGCATCAGGGCAACATATTGCTTGATCAGCGAGGCCTCGGGCTCGGTCAGGATGCGGCGCATGTCGTCACGGGTCAACGCCTGGAGCTCGACGCGGATCGGCAGGCGGCCCTGCAATTCCGGCAACAGGTCCGACGGCTTGGCGACGTGGAAGGCGCCGGAGGCGATGAACAGGATGTGGTCGGTCTTCACCGCGCCGTGCTTGGTCGAGACCGTGGTACCCTCGATCAGCGGCAGCAGGTCGCGCTGCACACCCTCGCGCGAGACGTCGCCGCCGACGCGGCCGTCGCGGGCGCAGATCTTGTCGATCTCGTCCAGGAACACGATGCCGTTGTTCTCGACCGCGCTGATCGCTTCCAGCGTCAGCTGCTCGGTGTCCAGCAGCTTGTCGGATTCCTCGTTGATAAGGATCTCGTGCGAGCTTTCCACCGTGAGCCGCCGGGTCTTGCTGCGGCCGCCCAGCTTGCCGAAGATGTCGCCGATCGAGATCGCGCCCATCTGCGCGCCCGGCATGCCCGGAATCTCGAACATCGGCATGCCGCCGCCGGAGGACTGCGTCTCGATCTCGATCTCCTTGTCGTTGAGTTCGCCCGCCCGCAGCTTCTTGCGGAAGGATTCCCGCGTCGCCGAGCTCGCATTGGCGCCGACCAGGGCGTCGAGCACGCGCTCCTCGGCGGCGAGCTGGGCGCGCGCCTGCACGTCCTTGCGCTTGCGCTCGCGCACCTGGGCGATCGCGACCTCGACGAGATCGCGCACGATCTGCTCGACGTCGCGGCCGACATAGCCGACCTCGGTGAACTTCGTCGCCTCGACCTTCAGGAACGGCGCATTGGCAAGCTTGGCCAGTCGCCGCGCGATCTCTGTCTTGCCGACGCCGGTGGGGCCGATCATCAGGATGTTCTTCGGCAGCACCTCCTCGCGCAAGGAACCTTCGAGCTGCTGCCGCCGCCAGCGGTTGCGCAGCGCGATCGAGACGGCGCGCTTGGCGTCGGTCTGGCCGACGATGAAACGGTCGAGTTCGGAAACGATTTCGCGGGGGGAGAAGTCTGTCATGGGACCTTAGCTAGGGTCAGATGCGGGCCGGGACAAGTCGCTTTTTCGGCCGTCAGATGATCGGCGGCCCCGATTGCCATTGCTTCACGGCCTCGATCGGATGGATCAGCATCAGGATATTGAGCGTCAGATTGTCGCGAATGTGGAGCGCCAGCATGATCTCGAAGGCGAGCCCGATCATCACGGTGACCCAGACCGGCAGAACGCGTGCGGCGAGGAACCCCAGCACCATGGCCAGATTGTCAGAGACCGAATTGACGATGCTGTCGCCAAAATAGTCCAGCGAGATCGTGCCGGCGCGGTAGCGCTCGATGATGAATGGCGAGTTCTCGACGATCTCCCAGGCGCCTTCGATCAGCATGGCGACGATCAGCCGCGCCGGCCACGACAGAGGCAGCAACGGCAGGCGCGCGAACAGCAGAAAGGTCAATCCGTAGAACAGGAAGCCGTGCAGGACGTGCGAGAAGCTGTACCAGTCGGCGATGTGCTGGGAGTTCTCCGAGCTGTTCACCACGCCGTGCCACAGCTTGACATAGCCGCAGGTGCAGATCGGCACCCGGCCCATCGCGAACAGGATCGAGGCCTGCAGCGCCAGCAGCAACAGCGCGATGCCGACCCAGGCGAATGCCGGCACCGCGGCTTTGCTTTCGTGCGTGGTTGCCAGCGTCATGGCTCGCGCACCATCAACAGCGCCGGCCCGTCCGGCGTCTCGACCATGCGGTCGCGGACGAAGCCCGCCTTCTCATAGGCGCGTACGGCACGCGAGTTGAGCGGGTCTGGATCGGTGACGACGCGCGGTAGGCCTTGCCGCAGCTGCTCGTCGACGAATTGGCGGATGAAGGCCGAACCGTGGCCGCGCGCGATCATGTCGCTTTCGCCGATGAACTGATCGATCCCACGCGTGCCCTCCGGTTGCGGCCCGAAGCCCGTATTCCAGGCGGTCAGGCGGTAGCACTGAAGATAGCCGAACGGCTTGTCGCCGGCCAACACGATGAACTGGTCCATCGCCGGCTCATCGAGGTCGCCGCTGACCAGCGCAAACTGCTCGCCCGGATCGCCCCACCATTCCCGCACATGCGCTTCGCCCAGCCACCGCCGGATCAGCGGCAGGTCGGCCGCAGTCATCGGGCGGAAGGTGTAGCTTTGGGTCATCTAGCGACCATGGCGGAGCTGCACTCCCTCTCCCGCTTGCGGGAGAGGGTTTGGGAGAGGGTGCTTCCGCAACGGGACAGCCCCCAAGGGGAGGGAGCCCTCACCCGCGCCTTTGGCGCGACCTCTCCCGCAAGCGGGAGAGGTTACAGCCAGTCCTGAGCTCCGCTGTTCAATCACAGCCCTAGCCGGTCGCCAGGCTTTCGATGGTCACATTGCGGTTGGTGTAGACGCAGATGTCGGCGGCGATGTCGAGGGAGCGGCGGACGATGGTCTCGGCGTCCTTGTCGGTGTCGAGCAGGGCCCGCGCGGCCGCCAGTGCATAGTTACCGCCGGAGCCGATCGCCATCACGCCGGCCTCGGGCTCGAGCACGTCGCCGGTGCCTGTCAGCACCAGGGAGACGTCCTTGTCGGCCACGATCATCATGGCCTCCAGCCGCCGCAGGTAACGGTCGGTGCGCCAGTCCTTGGCGAGCTCGACCGCGGCGCGGGTCAATTGCCCCGGATATTGCTCGAGCTTGGCTTCCAACCGCTCAAAGAGTGTGAAGGCGTCGGCGGTGGCGCCGGCAAAGCCGCCGATGACGTCGCCCCTGCCGAGCTTGCGGACCTTCTTGGCGTTGGACTTGATCACGGTCTGGCCGATGGAGACCTGGCCGTCGCCGCCGATCACCACCTTGCCGCCCTTGCGGACCGTCAAGATCGTGGTGCCGTGCCAGCCCGGCGAGCTTTTCTGGGAATCCTGCATGAATGATCCTCGTTGTCCGGGCTGATTTAGGCGGTCGGGGGCGAGGGCACAACGGGCCGCTCCGGCCCCAATTTCGCTCACCATAGGCAGAAGTAGACGCCCGGCCAGCCGTTCCCGCAGTAGCGAAGGCGTCATGGGGCTGTTAAAAGACCCCCGTTTTCGGCCCCCGAGCATGATCCGGAAAAGTGGGCACCGGTTTTCCGACAAAGATCATGCTCAAATAAAGCGAAAGCTAGTTTTGATGCGCACCGCGACGATCAAGCGCAAGACCAAGGAAACCGATATCGAGGTCACCGTGAACCTCGATGGCACCGGCGTGTCCAATATCGCGACCGGCATCGGCTTTTTCGACCATATGCTCGATCTCCTCGCCCGCCATTCCCGCATCGACCTCACGGTCAAGGCGGTCGGCGACCTGCACATTGATCATCACCATACCACCGAAGACACCGGCATCGCGCTCGGCCAGGCGGTCAAGCAGGCGCTCGGCACCATGGCGGGCATCACCCGCTATGCCGGCGTGCACATGCCGATGGACGAGACCCTGTCGCGCGTCGTGATCGACATCTCGGGCCGCCCGGTCCTGGTGTTCAAGGTCGACTTCCCCCGCGACAAGATCGGCGAGTTCGACACCGAGCTCGTGCGCGAGTGGTTCCAGGCCTTCGCCATGAACGCCGGCGTGACTCTCCACGTCGAGACCCTATATGGCGATAACAGCCACCATATCGCCGAGTCCTGCTTCAAGGGTCTGGCGCGGGCGCTGCGGGCGGCGGTTGCGATCGATCCGAAGGCGGCGGGTGAAATCCCGTCCACCAAGGGCTCGCTCGGCGGCTGACATCTCCGTCGGTTACGAAACGACGCCGGCGGCATCACTGAATTCTTGAGAACGGGGCATCACCATGCCTGTCTACACAGTTCATGCTCCCTCCCCTGCCGGAGCCGATCTGCGCGCGACCGACAAGTTCGTCTTCGTGCGCGACGGCTTCCATTTCTGGGCGATGATCTTCGGCCCGATCTGGCTGCTGTGGAATCGGCTATGGCTGGCGCTGATCGGCTGGATCGTCTTCCTGGCTGCGTTCGATGCCGGACTGCACCGCCTCGGCGTCGGCCGCAGCTCGATCTTCTTCGCCAATATGATCGTTGCGGTGCTGATGGGGTTCGAGGCTTCCAGCCTGCGGCGCTGGACACTGTCGCGCGGCAAGTGGCGGCAGCTCGATATCGTCATCTCCGACGACGAGGACACCGCCGAGCGCCGCTTCTTCGAGCGCTGGAGCCAGAAGCAGCACGGCATCGTCAACGATCAATGGGCCGTCGATCGCGGCGGCCCGCCGCCGACCCGCAATACGCCGGGCCAGCAATTCTCGAACCCGCCGCCAATTCCGGCCGGCGGCATCATTGGTTTGTTTCCAGAACCGGGAGGGTCAAGATGAGCATCGCCATCATCGATTACGGTTCCGGTAATCTGCATTCCGCCGCGAAAGCCTTCGAGCGCGCCGCGCGCAGCCTGGAGGACCCGCAAAAGGTCTTCGTCACCAGCGATCCGGATCAGGCTTACGGCGCCGATCGCCTGGTGCTGCCGGGCGTCGGCGCCTTCGCCGATTGCCGGCGCGGCCTCGACGCCGTCAACGGCATGGTCGAGGCGATCACCGAAGCGGTGCGGGTCAAGGCGCGGCCGATGTTCGGCATCTGCGTCGGCATGCAGCTGTTCGCCACCCGCGGCAAGGAGCATGTCATCACGCAGGGCCTGAACTGGATCGGCGGCGACGTCGAGAAGATCGCGCCGCGCGACGAAAGCCTGAAGATCCCGCACATGGGTTGGAACACGCTCGACGTGCTGCGCGAGCACCCGGTGCTGAACAAGCTGCCGCTCGGCCCCAAGGGCCAGCACGCCTATTTCGTGCACTCCTACCACCTCAACGCCGCCAATGAGGCGGACGTGCTCGCGCGCGCCGACTATGGCGGGCCTGTCACCGCGATCGTCGCGAAGGACACCGCCATCGGCACGCAATTCCACCCCGAGAAGAGCCAGCGTTTTGGCCTCGCTCTGATCTCGAACTTTTTGCGATGGAAGCCGTGATTCTTTTCCCCGCGATCGACCTCAAGAACGGCCAGTGCGTGCGCCTCGAGCAAGGCGACATGGCGCGCGCGACCGTGTTCAACCTCAATCCCGCGGCGCAGGCGCAGAGCTTTGCCGAGCAGGGGTTTGAGTATCTCCACGTCGTCGATCTCGACGGTGCCTTTGCCGGTAAGCCGGTGAACGCGCAGGCTGTCGAGGCGATGCTGAAGACGATCAAGATCCCGGTGCAGCTCGGCGGCGGCATTCGCGACCTCGCGACCGTCGAAGCCTGGCTCGCCAAGGGCATCACCCGCGTCATCATCGGCACCGCCGCGGTGCGGGATCCTGAACTGGTGAAGGCTGCGGCCAAGAAATTCCCCGGCCGCGTCGCGGTCGGGTTAGACGCCCGCGACGGCAAGGTCGCGGTCGAGGGCTGGGCGGAGACCTCGCAGGTGACTGCTTTGGAGATCGCGCAGCGGTTCGAGGATGCCGGCGTTGCCGCCATCATCTTCACCGACATTGCGCGCGACGGCCTGCTCAAGGGCCTGAACCTGGACGCAACCATCGCGCTGGCCGACAGCATCTCCATCCCGGTGATCGCCTCCGGCGGCCTTGCCTCGATCGACGACGTCAAGGCGATGCTGACGCCGCGCGCCAAAAAGCTCGCCGGCGCGATCGCCGGCCGCGCGCTCTATGACGGCCGGCTCGATCCCGCCACCGCCCTCACCCTGATCCGCAACGCGCGCGCCGCCTAGGAGACATCCGATGTTCAAGGTGCGCGTGATCCCCTGCCTCGACGTCAAGGACGGAAGAGTCGTCAAGGGCGTCAATTTCGTCGACCTGCGCGATGCCGGCGACCCCGTCGAAGCCGCGATCGCCTATGACGCCGCCGGCGCCGATGAGCTCACCTTCCTCGACATCACCGCGACCCATGAGAACCGCGGCATCATGCTCGACGTGGTCCGCCGCACGGCGGAGGCCTGCTTCATGCCTGTGACCGTCGGCGGCGGCGTGCGCGAGGTCGACGATATCAAGACGTTGCTGCGCGCCGGCGCGGACAAGGTCTCGATCAACAGCGCCGCGGTGTCGCGGCGCGAGTTCGTCAAGGAAGCGGCCGAAAAATTCGGCGAGCAGTGCGTGGTGGTCGCGATCGATGCCAAGCGGGTCAAGCGCCCGGGTGGTGACCGCTGGGAGATCTTCACTCATGGCGGCCGCAACGCGACCGGCATCGACGCCATCGAATATGCCCAGGAAGTGGTCTCGCTCGGCGCCGGTGAAATCCTGCTGACCTCGATGGACCGCGACGGCACAAGGCAGGGGTTCGATATCCCGCTGACTCGGGCGATCGCCGACAGTATTCCCGTTCCCGTAATCGCCTCGGGCGGCGTCGGCAATCTCGACCACCTCGTCGACGGTATCCGCGACGGACACGCCACGGCGGTGCTGGCGGCCTCGATCTTCCATTTCGGGGAATTCACCGTCCGCGAGGCCAAGGAGCACATGGCCCGGCGCGGCCTGCCCATGCGCCTGGATGCCTGACGACTCCCGCTCCTGAAAATGCTACATAGGCCGTTGGGCTTGGCCGCCGTGGCCAGGTGTGCTGCCAAGTGTGTTTCCGAGTAGTTCCGATGCCGCGTTTCACGATCCACGATCTGGCCGAGACCATCGACGCCCGCGCCGCGGCCGGCGGCGAGGGCTCCTATACCCGCAAGCTCCTGGACAAGGGCGCCGAGCATTGCGCCAAGAAGTTCGGCGAGGAAGCAGTCGAAACCGTAATCGCAGCAGTCGAAAACGATCGCGCGCATCTGATCGCCGAAGGTGCCGATCTGCTCTATCATTTCCTTGTGCTTTTGAAGGCACGCGGCATAAAGCTGGAAGAGGTCGAGGCCGCGCTGGGCAAGCGAACCTCGATGTCAGGGTTGGAAGAAAAAGCTTCGCGTAAAGAGTGACGAGAGCATGATCCGGAAAAGTGTGAAGCGGTTTTCCGAAAAGATCATGCTCAAGCTGTAAAGAGTCGCAACGGAAAGGCGGCGTCATGGATATCCGCGCACCCGAGCAGCAGTATAATCCGTACCGGGTCTATACCCGCGAGCAATGGGCGCGGTTGCGCGACGACACGCCGATGACGCTGGAGCCGGGCGAGTTCGACCGGCTGCGCTCGCTGCACGATCGTCTCGACTTGCAGGAGGTCGAGGACATCTACCTGCCGCTGTCGCGCCTGCTGTCGATCTATGTCGACGCGATGCAGCGCCTGTATTACGCGGAGCGCCAATTCCTCAACATCCGCGACCGCAAGATGCCCTACATCATCGGCGTCGCCGGCTCGGTCGCGGTCGGAAAATCCACCACGGCCCGCGTGCTCCAGGCGCTGCTGGCGCGCTGGTCGCCGCGCCCGAAAGTGGACCTGATCACGACCGACGGTTTTCTGTACCCGAATGCCGTGCTCGACCGGCAGGGCATCATGCAGAAGAAGGGTTTTCCGGAGAGCTACGACCTGCCGCTGCTGCTTGGCTTCCTCTCCGACATCAAGGCCGGCCGCCGCCACGTCCGCGCCCCGGTCTATTCGCATCTGACCTACGACATCGTGCCGAACCAATGGGTGGAGATCGACCAGCCCGACATCCTGATCGTCGAGGGCGTCAACGTGCTGCAAACCGGCAAGCTGCCGCGCGACGGCAAGGCGGTGCCCGTGGTCTCCGACTTCTTCGATTTCTCGGTCTATATCGATGCCGACGAAGCGGCGCTGCGGCGCTGGTACATCAAGCGCTTCCTGGCGCTGCGCGACACCGCGTTCACCAATCCCAAATCCTACTTCAACCGCTACGCGCTGTTGTCCGACGAGGAAGCCACCGCCACCGCGATCGCGATCTGGGAACGCACCAACCTCGCCAATCTCGAGGACAACATCCTGCCGACCCGTCCCCGCGCGACGCTCATCCTGAAGAAGGGCCCCGACCACGTGGTCGAGAGCGTGGCGCTGCGGCGGCTGTAAGCGCGCCGGCTGACAAGGCCCTGGCTTGTTCGGGCAGAGTGTCTTTTGTCGCAGGCCGACAAAAGGTATTTGGCTATGACGCATCGAAGGCGCGAGGGCTCCATGGTTGACCGTCACGCCGGGTAACGGGTCAATTCCGGACCTCTTGTTGCTCTTTCGAGCCGACGAAGATGTGCCACGCCGTCAGAAACATTGCGGCGACGAGCGGACCAATGACAAAGCCGTTCGCGCCGAAAGTCGCAAGGCCGCCCAGGGTGGCGAGCAGCACAACATAGCTTGGCATTCGGATTGACTGGCCGACCAGGACAGGGCGGAGAAAGTTGTCGGCAAGACCGATCACGAAGGTGCCGAAAACGAGCAGGATCATTCCCGTCGTGACTGCGCCTGCCACGAGCAGGTAGAGGCCGACCGGAACCCAGACCAGGGCGGAGCCGAGCACAGGCAGAAGTGAAAGTAGCGCCATGAGGGCGCCGGCCAGCAGCGGCGCAGTCAGGCCGAGCAGCCAGAAGATCAGCCCGCCAAGCGCTCCCTGGATCAGCGCAACCAGTATGATCCCCTTGATCGTCCCGCGAACCGAAAGGGTGAACGCATCCAGAATCGCGGCGGTGTGGCTCCTACGCAGCGGCAGCGCGTCGCGGATGCGTACGTTCAGCTCGTCACCGTCGCGCAGGAAAAAGAACAGCAGGTATAGCATCACGAGCAAGCTTGCGACGAACTCCACGGTCAACTGACCGATGTTGATCGCGTGCCCGGCCAGCTGCTGGCCGGCCGGGACGACAAGGCTCGAGAGGCGTTCCTTCAGGGCCGAAAGATCAATCCCGGCCAGACGGTCCGAGACGGACGCGGCCCAGTCGGGCAGCGCGGATTTCAGTTGCTGCAGGGGATGAGCGAAACTGATCTCCCCGGTCTGAACACGCTGATACAGCTCCCCTCCCTGCTCGACGAGCGAGGCGATCACGACGGCCACAGGGATCAGGACCATGACGACCACGACGAGGACGGTGGAAAGTGCGGCAAGGTTGCGCCATTCCGGGAACGTTTCCAGGCAAAGTCGATAGAGTGGCGCGAAGATGATCGCCAGCAGCGTCGCCCACAACAATGCGCCGGAGAACGGCCATAGCAGCCAGCCGAACGCGACGGAGATTGCCGCAAGCAAGACGAGGAATGAGCGGTCTTCCGATGTTCTCACGTGTCGCCGGCCTTTCAGTCGCTCCTTACGGGACGTTGGTATCACAGGACTGCGGCGGGGCGGCAAGTCACGCCCGTCCCGTCGCGCAGGCGGCCGGGTTCGATGCGGTCTGTCACCTGCCGGCCTTCGCGCTCCAGTCCGCAGGCTTGATGCGCCCCGCAAAGGCGGCCGGGCCGGAGCCGCTGGCCTTGTAGACGAAAGCTTCGCCCTCCTGCACGTCGCCGGCATCCTTGCCAAAGGCATCGGCGATATTCGTCTTGTGGGTGACCAGGAACGTGTTGGTGCCGGCCTTCGGCGGTGCATCGACGAGCTGTCGCACGGACTGGCCGGCCTTGGCATTTGCGCCGGCCGGGTTTGCCATTCCCGATGCGCCGGCGTTGCTGCTGTCTGTCAACGCGTCGACCGGCCTGACCTCGCGGCCGGAGATCAGCTTGCCGGTCTCGATCGCGCGGTTCAGCCGGCTGGTGTAGACATCGCCGATCGGGATCGCGAGCTCCTTGACCGCCGCCCCGATCTGGCGCGCCATGTCCCTGCCCTTTTCACTGAGCTGACGCTGGGCGCTCATGTCGTCGAACCTGAAGGGGTAGACGTCCTTTTGGCTATCGTCGGTCGCAGTGTGCCGAAAGATCAGCACGTAGCCGCCTTGCTTGAGCGATGAGACGAGATCCGGCGTATCGGCTGCGGCGTATCGGGAGAATCCAGCGAGAAGGACAATGACTGCGAGGCGGCAAAGCACGTTCATGTGCGACATCCTCTTTGCAAATGCCCCGGAGGATGGTGACGCACCGTGCAGCTGACTTCAATTGGCGATTGCCAGCCGAGGTGAGGTTCCCGTAAATCCCGGATCAGCCCGCCAGCTGCCGCGACGCCGCCAGTCCCGCCAGCGCTTCGTCCAGCTTGTCGCGGTCGAGCGGCTTGATCAGGAACCCGTTCATGCCGGCCTCGAAGCAGGCGTAGCGGTCCTCCACCAGCGTATTGGCGGTGAGCGCGAGGATCGGCGTGTGCTGGCCGCCGGTGGCGGCCTCATGCGCGCGGATGCGCTTGGTCGCTTCGATGCCGTCGAGCTGCGGCATCTGGATGTCCATCAGCACGAGATCATAGGGCGTGCCGGCCGAGCCGGCGGCGAGCCAGGATTCCAGCGCGGCTTCGCCATGGACGGCGATGACGACGCGGTGGCCGAGCTTGGTCAGCAGCGAGCGCATCAGCAGCGCGTTGATCTCGTTGTCCTCGGCGACGAGGACCGAGAGCCCCCTTGCCGGCGCCGCGCTCGTGGCTTCCACCGAAGGCTCCGGCGCAAGCTCGGGCGAGGCAACCTCCGGGGTCAGCGCGAGGCGTGCGGCGAGCGAGGTCGCGCGCAGCGGCTTCACCAGAAAACCGGTGAAGGCCGCCGACTGCCTTTCATGGCGCGAGCTCGACGTCAGCAGCACCAGCCGTTGCGGCGCATGGGCGCGGGCCACTTCGCCCAGCCGGTCGGCAATCGCGGGGCCGATCGCGCGATCGACCAGCACCGCGTGCCATGAGCGCTCCGGCAGCAGCGCTTCCGCGACAGTGGCGTCGGTCACCAGGCAGGTCTGGCTGCCCCAGCGCTCCAGGCGCCGCGCGATCAGCGAGGCCTCGATGCCCTCGGCAATCAGGAGGATCGACTTGCCGGTGAGGTCGGGGCTCGGGAACGCGGTCTGCCCCGCGCGGGCCTCTGACGGCGCGAGCGGCACCGCGACCTCGAAGGTCGAGCCCTTGCCCGGTTCGCTCGCGAGTGTGATCCGGCCGCCCATGCGCTTGACGATGCGCTCGCTGATGGCAAGACCGAGCCCGGTGCCGCCATAGGTGCGGGCGACGCGCTCGTCGGCCTGCTCGAACTCGCGGAAGATGCGTTGCTGCGCTTCGGCTGCGATGCCGATGCCGGTGTCGCGGACGAGAAAGCTGATCTCGTTCGGCCAGATGCCGGGCTCGACGATCAGCGCAACACCGCCGCTTGCGGTGAACTTGATGGCGTTGCCGGCGAGGTTGAGCAGCACCTGGCGCAGCCGCGCGGCGTCGCCGACCACCTCGAGCGGCAGGCGCTCGTCGACATAGGCGGCGATCTCGAGCGTCTTCGCCTGCGCGCGGGGCGCGAGCAGCTCGGTGATCTCCTCGATCAGGGTCGAGAGCGCGAAGGGGCGCTGCTCGAGATCGAGCTTGCCGGCTTCGATCTTGGAATAGTCGAGCAGCTCCTCGATCAGCGCCATCAGCGCTTCGCCGGAGGTCTTCACGGCCTTCGCGTAGGTCGCCTGCTCCAGCGTCAGCGTGGTGTCGAGCAAGAGGCCGCCCATGCCGATGATGCCGTTGAGTGGCGTGCGGATCTCGTGCGAGGCCATCGCGAGGAAGCGCGATTTGGCGCGGTTGGCGGCATCGGCCTGGTCGCGGGCGTCGGACAATGCGCGCTCGGTCTCGGTGCGGTCGGTGACGTCGCGCCCCACACTCTGCAACTCGGCCGGTTGGCCTGCGTCGAGGCGGACATAGCCCTCGCGCCAGGCGATCCAGCGCGCGCCGAGCGGAGTTGCGATCTTCTGGTCGTGAACGCGTGTGCCGGTGCTTTCGCGGGCACTGTCGCCCTGCTCCAGCACGTCGAAATCAAAGCGCGTGCCGACCAGGGCGCCGCGCGCCTGTCCCGCGAGCGCGCAATAGGCGTCGTTGGCAAAGGTGATGCGGTTCTGG
The DNA here is from genome assembly GCF_038965675.1 of Bradyrhizobium sp. B039. NCBI lineage: Bacteria > Pseudomonadati > Pseudomonadota > Alphaproteobacteria > Hyphomicrobiales > Nitrobacteraceae > Bradyrhizobium > Bradyrhizobium sp. B039. The sequence continues at coordinate 8,936,769 of NZ_CP152416.1, read as the reverse complement.
TGATCGCGCAGCACGATCAGGTCGCCCTGCTGTTCGAACAGGCTGCGGGCGCGTTCCTCGGCTTCCTTCAGCTCCCAATTGCGATCGATCAGGGCCTCGTTGTGGGCGGCGAGCTTGCGCAGCCGCTTGTTGACGAAGCGCAGCCGCATGCTGAGCGTCGCGAGGCCAAGGCAGGCGAGTGCGAACAGGAAGCTCGCGCCGATCGCGAAGGTGTGGGGATCGTAACCGGAATTCTCGGAGCGGCTGCCGGAGACAAAGCCATAGGCGCCGCCGAACGTCGCCGAGAAGATCATGAAGGAGCGGATCGCGAAGGCAATGCGGGGGTGCTGCCGCCTGAAGCGGCGCATGCGCACCTTGATCCGGAACGTCCGACCCATCGCCACCGACCCCGACTCTTAAAACCCTGCGCTCGCCGCTGCGACGATGTCCCGCCGACCTTGCGAACAGCTTGAGGCTTTCGGGTCGCCTCCAAACAAGGTTGACGAGGTGTTAACGCCTCAGAGCATGATCCGGACCCGAAGGGCCGCGTCAGCGCAAAGTGTGCAGCGGTTTTCCGGAAAGATCATGCTCCAACACCAACTCTGAAGCACGATAATCATCGCGCTTCAGAGCGAGGCGGCCTGGAACGGGCGGTGACCGTCGTGAGCGCCGACGATCAGCGCCGCTGCCTCGCGCTGCGAGAACGTCTTCGAGCGCACATAGATGCGATAGTCGGCCGGTCCATCGGTGGAGAGGTAGATCACCGGTCCGCCGTCGACCGGCTGCGCGGCAATCGTGATGAGCCGGGTCTGCGGATTGGCCTGGCAGGAGTCCGGCTCGGCGCCGAGGCCGTCGTCCACGACCGCGAAGTCCGCACCGTCCGCATCGTCGGTGATCTGGACCCGCACCGTGGCCCGTGTCGGATCGTCGGTGAAGGCGACATGGATGCCGGCTGTCCAGAACAGCGATGTCAGCTCGACGGAGGTGTCGCCCAGCGCGATGCAGGGATGTGAGACCGATCCGATCTCGCTGCGGGCAAACACCGCAGCCGCCAACAGGGGAACAACCGAGGCCAGGATCTTGAAACGCAACATGACACTCTACTCGCCGGGCCCGTCCGGGAACTTGTGGGCCTTATGGTTTGCAGAGCGTAAAGGAAACTCGTTACCGCCGGGTTGATGCGCGGAATGATCAAGCCATCTGGCGTACATCCTCCGCGAGTGCGCGGTAGGACAGCGCTTCGGCGAGATGCAGCCGGCCGATCTTGTCCGCGTTGTCGAGGTCGGCGAGCGTGCGCGCCACGCGCAGCACGCGGTGATAGCCGCGCGCCGACAGCCGCATGGTCTCGGCGGCGTCGCGCAGCAGCTTGGCGCCTTGCGCGTCCGGCTTGGCGATGTCTTCCAGCACGGAGGCAGGCGCCTCGGCATTGGTGCGGACATTCGGCAGGCCGATATCTGCGTAGCGCGCAAGCTGGATGTCTCGCGCCGCCGCCACGCGCGCGGCAACCTCGGCCGATCCCTCCGCCGGCGGCGGCAGGATCAGGTCGGCCGCGGTCACCGCCGGAACCTCGATGTGCAAATCGATGCGGTCCATCAAGGGCCCCGAGATGCGCGCCTGGTAGTCGCCGGTGCAGCGATCGATGCGGCCGCGCTTGCAGGCATAGCCGGGCTCGAAGGCGTTGCCGCAGCGGCAGGGATTCATCGCCGCGACCAGCATGAAGCGGGCAGGGTAGGTGACGCGATGATTGGCGCGGGACACCGAGACCTCGCCGTTCTCCAGCGGCTGGCGCAGCGAATCCAGCACGCGCGGATCGAACTCCGGCAGCTCGTCGAGGAACAGCACGCCCTGATGCGCGAGCGAGATCTCGCCGGGCTTGGCGCGCATGCCGCCGCCGGTGAGCGCGGCCATGCTGGCGGAATGATGCGGCGAGCGGAACGGGCGCCGCGCGGTCAGCGCGCCGCCCTCGATCTCGCCGGCAACGGAGGCGATCATCGAGACCTCGAGCAGCTCGCCCGGCGACAGCGGCGGCAGGATCGAGGGCAGGCGCGCCGCCAGCATCGACTTGCCGGCGCCGGGTGCGCCGATCATCAGCAGGTGATGTCCGCCGGCGGCCGCGATCTCCAGCGCCCGCTTGGCGCTTTCCTGGCCCTTGATGTCGCGCAGGTCGAGCTTTGAGGCGGCGGCCTCGTGCACTTTCGGCGAGGGCCGCGACAGCACCTGCGTGCCCTTGAAGTGGTTGGCGATCTGGATCAGCGATTGTGCGGCGATGATCTGGATGTCCGGGCTCGCCCAGGCCGCTTCCGAGCCGCAGGCGGCCGGACAGATCAAGCCTTCCTCGCGCACATTGGCGCCGATCGCGGCGGGAAGAACGCCGGCCACAGGCGCGATCGAGCCGTCGAGGCCGAGCTCGCCGAGCACGGTGAAGCCGGTCAGCGCATCCGGCGGAATCGCGCCGATTGCCGCCATCAGCCCGAGTGCGATCGGCAGGTCGTAATGGCTGCCTTCCTTGGGCAGATCGGCGGGGGCCAGATTGACGATGATCCGCCGCGCCGGCAGCGCCAGGCCCGAGGCGATCAGCGCCGAGCGGACCCGCTCGCGCGCCTCGGACACCGCCTTGTCCGGCAGGCCGACGATGGCAAAGGCCGGCAGGCCCGGCGCGACCTGCACCTGCACGTCGACCGCGCGGGCCTCGATCCCTTCAAAGGCGACGGTAGAAACCCGTTGAACCATGCCGAACCAGCCTGCCCTCTCGCACAATCGAGGGTAGCAGAGCCGGCCACCCTCCGCAAGAACAATACGGGAACATATCCGGCGCCGCGCAAGCCCTAACCAATCGTAAACAGGACGCGGACACTACGCGTCGAATGCAAGCTTCTGTCCTCAGCACATCCCAACGAATGTCCGCTACTCCTAGGGCTGCGGGATGGGCCGTGATCTAACAAGTGAACAATCAAAATGCTTGCAAATCGCCGGAGAAGCGAACGTCGGGTGTGCAGCCGGCTCGCCAAGATTCACTTTGGCGCGGGCTCGCTGCCGCGAGATTGCACGATCACCGATATCTCGGACGGGGGCGTGAAAGTCGTGGCGGAATTCCTGGAAGTGCCGCCGCAATTCACCATCATCTTCGCGCCGGACTATTCCCGCCAGTGCCGCCTGCGCTGGCGCATCGGGTGCGAGTTCGGCGCCGAGTTCACCGATTAGACTGCGGGGCTTAGGTCCTTAACGGGAATTTAGCGTTAATCGGTAAGCATCCCTGATCAGTCGCCGAGTGATCAGAGTATGTCCAAGCGTTTGTCCCTTGCCTCTCGCCCGGCGAGATATCTGCTGTCCGCGCTTGTGATCCTTGCCCTCGGCGGCTGTCAGACCACTGGCATCGAGGACATCACCGGCGCGCTCGGCGGCAAGTCGGAAGCCGCGAGCAAGGCAGACGGCAAGCCGGACATGGACGCATTGCGCGAGCGTTATCGCGCCAAGCCCAGCGATCCCAACGTCGCGCTCGACTACGGCAAGGCGCTGCGCGAGAGCGGGCAGAGCGCCCAGGCGGTCGCGGTGCTCGAGCAGGCCGTGCTCGGCCATCCCCGCAACAAGGCGCTGCTCGCCGGCTACGGCCGCGCGCTCGCCGACAACGGCAATTTCCAGCAGGCTTTCGACGTTCTGAGCCGCGCGCATACGCCGGAGGATCCGGACTGGCGCATCCTGTCGGCACAGGGCGCGGCGCTCGACCAGCTCGGCCGCAACGAAGAGGCGCAGCAATATTACGCGACCGCGCTGAAGATCGTGCCGGACGAGCCGCAGGTTCTGTCCAATCTCGGCCTGTCCTATGTGCTGCAAAACAATCTGGCGAAGGCCGAACAGGTGCTCGGCCGCGCCCATCAGCGCAATCAGAACGATGCGCGGATCCGCGCCAATCTCGCGCTCGTGCTGGGATTGCAGGGCCGCGAGGCCGAGGCAGAAATCCTCGTGAAGGCAGATCTGCCGCCGGACCAGGCCGCGGCGAAGATCACGGCGCTGCGGCAGCTGCTGGCGAAGAAGCAACAGCAGCGGGCCGAGAAGTAGTCCGCCAACTCGTTGGTTTCTGTTTGACGTGTTTTCTCGACGCGGGCGCCTACGACGCCTTGCGATGCGGCGCGGATGCGCGGCCCGAGCGGCCCTTCAGCTTCTTCAACAGCGGTCCGAGCAGCGAGCGCTTCGGCTTCTTCACCTCGCCGCGCCCGGCAAGGCGGTTCGCCATGGTCTGGAACAGCGCGGTGGTGCGGTGGCTCTTGGAGACCTCCGCGATCATCTGGCCGTTGTTGGCGGCGGTCGAGAACAGCTTCGAATCGAACGGGATCACCGCGATCGGCTGGCTCTCCATGGTCTTGGCGAATGACTTGACGTCGATCTCCGCGCGCTTGTGCATGCCGACCTGGTTGATGCAGTACAGTGGCGGCCGGTCGTTCGGCCGCGCCGTCTTCAGCACGGTCAGCATGTTCTTGGTGTTGCGCAAGTTCGCGAGATCGGGCTCGGCCACGATCACGATGTCGTCGGCGTTGATCAGTGCGCGCCGCGTCCAGCCCGACCATTGATGGGGAACGTCGAGCACGATGCAGGGCGTGGTCATGCGCAGCGTGTCGAACACCGCGTCGAAGGCTTCCGCGCCAAAATCGTAGACCCGGTCAAGGGTGGCGGGCGCGGCCAAAAGGCTGAGGCGCTCGGTGCATTTGGCGAGCAGGCGCTCCATCAGCGCCGTGTCGGGCCGGTCCTGCGACAGCACTGCGTTGGCGATGCCCTGCACCGGGTCCTGGTTGTAGTCGAGGCTCGCGGTGCCGAAGGCGAGGTCGAGGTCGATCACGACGGAATCGAGCGCGAGGTCGCGGGCGATTGTCCAGGCCACATTGTGCGCGACGGTGGACGCGCCGACGCCGCCCTTGGCGCCGACCACCGCGATGACGCGGCCGGTGATGATGGCTTCGGACGCCGAGAACAGGCTGCAGATCGAACGGACCACGTCGATCGTCTCGACCGGTCCCACCACATAGTCGTTGACGCCGCGGCGCACCAGCTCGCGATAGGGCGCGGTGTCGTTGGGATTGCCGATCACGACCACGCGGGTCCCGGGATCGCAGACGCCGGCGAGATCGTCCAGGCCCTCGAGGATGTCGCGCGTGCCGTCGGATTCGATCACGATCACGTTCGGCGTCGGCATCGTTTCATAGACTTCGATCGCCGCGGCGAGGCCGCCTTCCTTGGCGGTCAGGTGCGCCTTGGCCAGCCGGCGATCCTCTCCCGCCGCGGTTACCGCGGCGAGCGTCTGGTCGGTCTCGCAAAAGGCCTGCACCGAGATGCGAGGAACCGGCGCAATGTGCTCCTCGGGGTGCCGCGGATGGTCCGTTTCTTCGTCGTTGACGCTCGTCATTTGCCTGTGTCGCTGAGCTTGGCCTTGTCGGCCTCGGGGCTGGGAGTCGCGATCGCCGCGCCCTTGCGATAGCGATCGAAGGCGATGTCGCGACGTGCGGTATAGACCGGCGTTTCGGCACGCGGCTGCTCGAGGTCGGCGGGGTTGTCGATCATCGCCGCGAGGTTGCGCTGGCTGGCGCAGCCCAGATTGAAGTACGGGTGGTTCTCGTTGTAGCCGGGGTCGAGGATGGACGGACCGACGTCTTCGGGCCACAGCCCGCAGGGACCGGCGACCGCGGAGATGCGCGAATAGCTCAGGCGGATGGTCGGCAGCAGACCGGGGTCCTCGGGCCGATAGGGATGCTGGACGATGGCGCGCGACGGCACGCCGCCGGATGCGAGCACGGAACGGATCTCATGATAGGTCGTCGCGGCGGCACGCGAATTCGTGCTGCCGATCGGCACGTCGACGACGACGGACCCGGTGCCTTCGCGCACCCAGTCCCGGGCGATGCCCGCGACGTCGGACTGCTGTGCGGCCGAGAGGCCGCCTCTCGCCTTGCCGACGAAAATCACGATCGACTTCTTGGCTTCCTGCACCGCGATCGGATGGCGCTGGCGATAATCGGTCGGCACCGTCTGGGTGACGATCTCGCCCGTGGTGTTGCACGCACCCAGCACGACGGAGAGCCCCGTCAGCGCCAGCGCGACGCTTAAGCCGCGACGTCGATCGGCCATGGTCTTCGTCATCGCTTGATCCCCTCTTGCCCCGATCCTTGCCCCGTTCCCCAAGCCGTCCGCCGGTCTCAGTCGATGATGAAGCCGAAATCGCCGCGGGCGCCGTCGATCGGATCGACGCGGCGCGCGATGCCATAGAGGCGGTTCATGCGGCCGAGCAGCGCCGTCTGTGCATCCGAGGCCGGCGCGAAGCCGTCGTCGGGCCGCGACAACTCCTTCTGGGCGACCGCGCGCACCACATAGGGGGTCACGATCACCATCAGCTCGGTCTCGTTGTTGACGAAGTCCTGGCTGCGGAACAGCGCGCCGATGATCGGCACCTGGTCGACGCCGGGCAGGCCGTTGATCGCCTGCTTGGTCTGCTGCTGGATCAGGCCGGCCATCGCCATCGAGCCGCCCGAGGGAATCTCGAGCGTGGTCTCGGCGCGGCGGGTCTGGATCGACGGGATGGTGACCGAGCTGGTCTGGCTCGCGGACACCGCCTGTGTCACGGAGATGGCGTTCTGGTTCGACAGCTCCGAGACCTCGGTCATCACGCGCAGGCTGATACGTCCTTCGCTGAGCACGACCGGCGTGAAGTTCAGGGAGATGCCGAACTTCTTGTAGGTGATCTGGGTGGTACAGACGTGGGTGACCGGATCGCAGGCATATCCTCCCGGGATCGGGAATTCGCCGCCCGCGATGAAGGTCGCGGATTCGCCCGAGATCGCCGTCAGGCTCGGCTCGGCCAGCGTCCGCATCACGCCGGCGGTTTCCATCGCCCGCATCGTGGCGTTGACGGTGGCCACGCCTTTTGCGAGTCCGGTAACACCGAGCCCGTTGCTGCTGACGAGCGGGCCGCCGGAGACCGAGAACGGGTTGGAATTGTTGAAGTTCACGACCGCGGTGCCGGCGTTCAGGCTGGCGCTGAGATCGACGCCCAATTGCTTGACGATGTCGCGGCGCACTTCGCCGACGACGACCTTGAGCATCACCTGGTCGCGGCCGCGCACCACGATGTTGTTGACCACCTTCTCGGAGCCGCCGACCAGCTTTGCGGCGACTTCACCGGCCTGCTGCGCCTCGACCGGGCTCGACACCGAGCCGGTCAGCATCACGCTGTCGCCGATGCCTTCAATTTGCACGCCCGGCAACGACTGGCGCAGCGCTGCACGCATGCCGTTGAGGTCGCGCTTCACCGCGATGTCGTAGGCGGCGACCTGCTGGCCGTCGGCGGTGAAGAACACGACGTTGGTCTGACCGACCTGGCCGCCGATGATATAGGCGCGCTGGGCCGAGCGGATCACCGCGTTGGCGATCTTGGGATCAGCCACCAGCACATCCTTGACCTCGCGGGGCAGGTCGATGACGACCGACTTGCCGACGCCGAGCGACAGGAAGCGCGTCTTCGCCGGCGCGATCGTCCCGACCGATGCCACGCCAAGATCCGGCGCCTGCAGCGGCGCCTGGTCGCCGACCGGCGCTTCGGCGGCGCTGACGAGGCCAGGCGCTGCGAGCAGCCCCAGCGTCAACATCGCCCCCGCCCAGAACGTGCGTGCGCGATTCCCCCGAATGCGCAAGCCCGCCCGATCATCCCCGTAGTTCATGCTATCCCCATCACTTCTGTGACGTCAGTTGTCGCACCTGGACGCCGTAGCGGATCACGTTGACTCCGCCGGAACGCTTGATCGCCAGGTCCTCGGCCGTGAGCTCGGTTGCGTTGGCATCGACGATGCTCCGCAGCGCAAGCTGGAGCGTGCCGCCCTGGCGCGCCGCGGTGAGCGTTGCGACCTGGTCCGGCTTGAGCTCGAGCGTGACGGTCTTGCCGACCACGGCGTTCTGGCCGTCCTTTTCCTTCGGTGCCTGGTCGATCGCGAGCACGCGGATGTTGGTCAGGATGACCTCGGACAGGATGAGGTCGTTGCCGGCGGTCGGGCCGTTGACGTCGGGATTCTTCAGGCGGCGGGTCAGGACGATGTCGACGCGGTCGTTCGGCAGGATGAAGCCGCCGGCGCTGGTCTCGGCTGTAACGTCGGTGGAAACGGCGCGCATGCCCGACGGCAGAATCGCGGCCATGAAGCCGGAGCCCTCGGCCCGCACCAGCTTCTGCTCGCGGATCGGCTCGCCCTGCATCAACGGCACGCGCGCGATCGAGCCGGCGATCTGGGTCTGCGCCTCGGGCCTGCTGTCGCGGCGGATGAAGGCGCCGCTGGCGGTTGCCGCCGGCCAGGACTGCCATTGCAGGTCCTCTGGCTTCACGGCCTGGCCAAGCTGGATATCGTTTTTCGCGACGAGAACCTCGACCGTCGGCAGCTTCTCGGCGACGGGAAGCGCGGGCGCGGGCTTGTTGTCGTAGCCGCTCGCCAGATACGCAGCGACGCCGCCGGCGCCCAGTGCGATGACGAGAACGACAATGCGTGCGGTATTCATACGCCTCTACTCTTACGCGGGGCACTCGAACCGCACGTGGCGGGCTCCCCGTGTCGATGAGTAGGGAGTAAAAGTATAAGGGGTGTTGCGGTTACGAATGCGACGGCCGGCTACGGCCCGAGTTCTGGGCAGATGGTGAACGTGGCGTTATTCGGTCGGCCAGCGGCCCCCGTAGATTCACGCAGTGCGGACGTTCATTCGAACGATGCGCGCGGTGTCATGGTGAATGGGTGGTTAGTGACGTGGGAGCTGGCGTCGCGCCGTCATGCCAACAAGACGGAAGCAATGCGCCACATCATCGGTGTCGTCCTGGCGAACGCCAGGACCCATTACCACCGCCGTGAATTGTTAAAGAGGTGGTCGCGCCAATCTTCGTCAAACCGGCAGTCGGGGTAATGGGTCCTGGCGTTCGCCAGGACGACGTTGGGGGAGACAGCGTGCGAGCCCTACTTCGCCCGCTTCTGCTCGATCGTGTCCCAGACCTTCGCCGCCACGTCCGGGCCGCCGAGCCGCGCGATGGCGCGGATGCCCGTTGGCGATGTCACGTTGATCTCGGTGAGGTTGCCGTTGATGACGTCGATGCCGACGAACAGCAGGCCGCGTTCGCGCAGCGCCGGGCCGACGGTGGCGCAGATCTCGCGCTCGCGCGGGGTGAGCTCGGTCTCCTGCGCCGCGCCGCCGCGCACCATGTTGGAGCGGAGGTCGTCGGCAGCGGGCACGCGGTTCACCGCGCCGGCGAACTCGCCGTTGACCAGGATGATGCGCTTGTCGCCGTGCTTCACCTCGGGGATGAACTGCTGGATCACCCAGGGCTCCTTGAACGTGACCGTGAACATGTCGAACAGCGAGCCGAAATTCATGTCCTGCGGCATCACGCGGAACACCGCCGCGCCGCCATGGCCGTGCAGCGGCTTCATCACGACGGCGCCGTGCTTGTCTCGGAACGCGTTGATCTCGTCGAGGTCGCGCGAGATCAGGGTCGGCGGCATCAGCTGCGGAAAGTTCATCACGAACAGCTTTTCCGGCGCGTTGCGCACCGAGGCCGGATCGTTGACGACCAGCGTCTTCGGATGAATCCGCTCCAGGAAATGGGTCGAGGTGATGTAGGCGAGGTCGAACGGCGGGTCCTGGCGCAGCAGCACCACGTCGAAGCCGTTGAGTGCCTCGCGCTTGGGCTCCCCGAGGGTGAAATGGTCGCCGGGCTCGTCGCGCACGGTCAGCAGCTGCACCGGCGCGACCAGCTCTTCGCCGATCATCGAGAGCTTGTCGGGCGTGTAATAGGACAGGCCGTGGCCGCGCTTCTGCGCCTCCAGAAGCAGCGCGAAGGTGGAATCGCCCTTGATATTGATGCGGGCGATGGGATCCATCTGGACGGCGACGTTCAGTTTCATGGTCTGCCTTTCAGGTCGAGGCGTCGAATGCTGCCAACACATGGCGTGGAAGTGATCGCGGCGCAATCAGCATGGCGTCGAATCGCAATTCGAATTCGGCATGCTCGGGATGCGCTGCGAGCCAGCCTTGCGCGGCGTCGATGATGCGCTGCTGCTGGCGCGGCGTCACCGCATAGGCCGCATCGTCGAGGCTGGCGCGTGCCTTGACCTCGACGAAGGCGATCAAATTGCGCCGGCGCGCCACGATGTCGATCTCGCCATGCGGGGTGCGATAGCGCTTGGCGAGGATGCGATAGCCTTTGGCGATGAGATAGGCGGCGGCGCGGCTCTCGGCCGAGATGCCGGTGCGGAACGCGGCGACGCGCTCGGGTGAGGCGACTTTCGGTTCCGCTCCGCCCTCAGGCTTCGCCATCGCCGCCCCGCAAATCTTTTGCGAGCTCGAGTGCGCGGGCATAGACCTCGCGCCGCGGCCGGCCGGACAGCGCGACGGCATGGGCCACGGCGTCCTTGACGCTGTGCGTCGCCAGCTGCGCGCGCAGGAGTTCGTCGAGCGCATCCGATGTCAGCATCTCGGCGTCCGCCGCGGGCGGTGCGATCACCAGCACGAACTCGCCGCGCGTCTCCAGCGCATCCGCCTCGCGTGCCAGCTCGGTCAACGTCGCGCGCGAAATCTCCTCGTGCAGCTTCGTCAGCTCGCGGCAGATCGCGGCCTCGCGCGTCCCCATGATCTCGGCGAGATCGGCGAGCGTGTCCTGCACGCGGTTGCCGGACTCGAACATCACCAGCGTCGCATCGATGCGGGCAAGCTCGGCAAGGCGCGAGCGGCGCGCGGCGGATTTTGCCGGCAGAAAGCCCTCGAAGAAGAAGCGGTCGGTCGGCAGCGCGGCGACCGACAGCGCCGCCAGCACCGAGGAGGGGCCGGGCAGCGCGTAGACGGCATGGCCGGCGGCGCACACCTCGCGCACCAGCTTGAAGCCGGGATCGGAGATCAGCGGCGTGCCGGCGTCCGACACCAGCGCGATCGAGCCGCCCTGCGAAAGCCGCTCCAGGATCTTCGGGCGCGCCGCCTCGGCATTGTGCTCGTGATAGGGCTTGAGCTGCGCGGAAATGTCGTAGCGCTCGGTCAGGCGTCGCGTGATGCGGGTGTCCTCGCAGGCGATGACGTCGACCCCGGCGAGCGTCTGAAGCGCGCGCAGCGTGATGTCGCCGAGATTGCCGATCGGGGTCGCGACCAGATAGAGGCCCGCGGCCGCTTTCGGCGCCGCAAGACGATGGGCGTCGATGGAGAAGCCGCGCGGGGCGGCGTCTGGGCCTTCAGGCGTATTTATCGGGGCCGGCTTTGCGCGCATAATGAAACGAACTTAGGCATGATCCCCGGGGCTGGGAACCGGTCCTCCGAAAAAGATCGCGGCTAGGCCAAGGGGCGGGGCAAGGACTGAAGAGGAGTGGAATGTGATCCATCCGGCATCACATTCCAGAGGGAATGCAGCGTCAGCGCCATATTCGCGGCGGAAACGCCGCCTTGATGCTGGGTGACCGATGGCGGACAGCTGGCCGGGACTTTAAGGTGCGGTCGCGTTAAGCGGTCATTATCCTTTTGTTTTGGTTAACTATTTGCCGACAATATGCCTGAATCCGCGGCTTCTGTCGCGACAAGTTTGTTGTGACCGGCCGGCGACGGCAGGTCAGAAGAGAAGCCACCATGCTGGGCCCGCGTCATCCAAAATCTCCCGATCCGGGGCCCCAATCGTCGGGTGCGACCCGGCGGAGCGCGCTCGGCCTGTTGCTCGGTGCGCCCTTGCTGTCGGCCTGCGCCGGCGTGCAGCAGAGCCTGAGCCAGTTCTCTAATCCCTTCAGCAGCTCCTCTACGCCCCCGGCTCAGCCGGCCGGGCCGCCGCAACAGGCCACCACCGCCGGCACCGGCGGGGTGAAGGTTGCCGTGATCCTGCCGCTCTCGGCCGCCGGCAACGCCGGCCTCGCCGCGCAATCCATGCGCAACGCCGCCGAGATGGCGCTGGCCGAATTCCAGAATCCGAACATCCAGCTCCTGATCAAGGACGACAACGGCAGCCCGCAAGGCGCGCAGGCCGGTGCGCAGCAGGCGATCGACGAAGGCGCCGAGATCATTTTGGGACCGCTGTTCGCGCAGTCGGTGCCGGCGGTGGCGCAGGTCGCGCGCACGCGCGGCATTTCCGTGATCGCGTTCTCGACCGATTCCAGCATCGCCGGCCGCGGCGTCTATCTGCTCTCATTCCTGCCGGAGTCCGACGTCAATCGCATCGTCGAATATTCCGCCAGCATGGGAAAACGCTCCGTCGCCGTGCTCGTGCCCGACAATGCCTATGGCAATGTGGTCGAGGCCGCAGTGAAGGCGGCGGTGCCGCGGCGCGGCGGCCGCATCGTCGCGTTCGAGAAATATGGTGCCGACCGCGCCACGCCGGCGCGCACCGTGGCGCAGCAGCTCGGCAGCGCGGATGCGCTGTTCATCGCCGATGACGGCGATGCGGTGGTGACGGTCGCCGATGCGATGACGGCCGCCGGCGCGAACTTGCGCAACATCCAGCTGCTCGGCACCGGCCTGTGGGACAATCCGCGCGTCTACGCGAATGCGAACCTGCAAGGCGGCCTCTACGCCGCACCGGATCCGGCCGGCTTCCGCGCCTTCTCCGGCCGCTACCGCACCAAATACGGTGCCGAGCCGATTCGCACCGCAACGCTCGCCTATGACGCGGTCGCCCTCGTCGCCGCGCTCGCGCGCACGCAGGGCACCACGCGCTTCTCGTCCGACGTGCTCACCAACCCCTCGGGCTTTGCCGGCATCGACGGCCTGTTCCGCTTCCGCGCCGACGGCACCAACGAACGTGGCCTTGCGGTGATGAAGGTGACGACCGGCGGCGGCGTCGCGGTCGCGGGCTCGCCGAAGAGTTTTGGGGCTTAGCTGTTCTTTCGCCGTCGTCCTGGCGAAAGCCAGGACCCATACCGCGTGATCTATCGAGTGACTACAGTGCGAGTACCAGCAAAGAATAATTGGGACTCTTCGCCAAACTCCTCCCTGGGGTAATGGGTCCTGGCTTTCGCCAGGACGACGATGGGGAGAGAGCTCAGGCCGCCAGATCCGCGACCACCGCATCCAGCACCGGGAATCCGCTGCTGGTCACGCGCAGCCGTCCCGTCGCATCGACCGTGATCGCGCCTTCCTCACGCAGCAGCGCGATGCGCTTGGGGTCGAGCGCGCGGCCGGAGAGGGCGGTGTAGCGTTCGGGATCGATGCCTTCGGCGAGACGGAGTCCCATCAGCAAAAATTCATCGGCGCGCTCCTCGCTGTTGAGGAGATCGTCGGTGACGACGCCGTGGCCGTTGGTCTCGACCCGCAACAGCCAGGCTTCGGGACGCTTCTCGGTGGCGGTGGCGTGCCTGATCCCGTCGATATCGAGCCGGCCGTGCGCGCCGGGGCCGATGCCGGCATATTCGTCGCCGCGCCAGTAGACCAGATTGTGCCGGCATTCGGCGCCGCGCCGCGCGTGATTGGAGATCTCGTAAGCGGGCAGGCCGAGCTTGTCGCAGGTTTCCTGCGTGACGTCGTAGAGCGCGCGCGCGACCGCCTCGTCCGGCGTCTTCAATTTGCCGGCCTGGTGCAGGCCGAAAAACGGCGTGCCCTCCTCGATCGTCAATTGATAGAGCGACAGATGCTCGGCCGCCTCCGCGATCGCAAGACGCAGTTCATCGGCCCACATCGCCGGCGTCTGGTCGGGGCGGGCGTAGATCAGGTCGAACGAATAACGCTCGAACGAGCGGCGCGCGATGGCGACCGCGTCCAGCGCTTCGCGCGCGCTGTGCATGCGGCCGAGCGCCTTCAGCGAAGCATCGTCGAGCGCCTGCACGCCGAGCGAGACGCGGTTGACGCCGGCGGCGCGATAGCCGGCGAAGCGCGTGGCCTCGACGCTGGTCGGGTTCGCTTCCAGCGTGACTTCGACATCACGAGCGACCTGCCAGTGCTTGCCGATCGAATCGAGCACGGCGCCGACGGTCGCGGGCTGCATCAGCGACGGCGTGCCGCCGCCGAGGAAGATCGAGGTGACCTCGCGGCCGGGCGCGCGCTGCGCGGTCGTTTCGATCTCGCGCGCGAAGGCGGAGGCGAAGCGTGCTTCGTCGATTGCGGCATGGCGGACATGGCTGTTGAAGTCGCAATAGGGGCACTTCGACAGGCAGAACGGCCAGTGCACGTAGACGCCGAAGGCTTCGTTAGCGCGGCTCAAGGCAGATCTCCGCCAGTTTCACGAAGGCGCGGGCACGGTGCGACAGGGCAAGGCCGAGCGGCGGCAGGCCGTGCTTCTCGATGCTGGTCATCTCGCCGAAGGTGCGCGTGTGCCCGTCGGGCCGAAACATCGGATCATAGCCGAAGCCGGCGGTGCCGCGCGGCGGCCAGACCAGCGTGCCGTCGACGCGCGCCTCGACCTCTTCGAGATGATCGTCGGGCCAGGCGACGCAGAGCGCGGAGACGAAGTGCGCCTTGCGCTTGTCGGGCGCGGTCGCGCCGCGCTCCTGCAACAGGCGCTCGATCCGCGTCATCGCCGCGGTGAAGTCCTTGGTCGGTCCGGCCCAGCGCGCACTGTAGATGCCGGGCGCGCCGTCGAGCGCGTCGACCACGATGCCGGAATCATCGGCGAAGGACGGAAGCTTGGACGCGTGCGCGGCCGCGATCGCCTTGATCGCGGCGTTGCTGCGAAAATCGTTGCCGGTCTCGTCCGGCTCGGAAAGGCCGAGCTCGCCGGCCGACACCGCCTCGATGCCGTAAGGCGCCAAAAGCTCCTTCATCTCGGCGAGCTTGCCGGGATTGTGGGTGGCGATGACGAGCTTTCCGGTGATTCGGCGGTGCATGGGCCTATTGACTACGCGACGGCCAGTTTCTGCAAGTCCACGAGGCGCGCGATACCCTTCTGGGCCAGCGCCATCAGCGCCAGGAGCTCGTCTTGTGTGAACGGTTCGCGTTCCGCGGTGCCCTGCACCTCGATGATGCGGCCATCGCCGGTCATGACGAAATTGGCGTCGGTCTGGGCTTCCGAATCCTCGGCATAGTCGAGGTCGAGCACGGGCGTGCCGTTGTAGATGCCGCAGGAGATCGCGGCGACGTTGTCGCGCAGCACGTTGGCCTTGACCATGTTGCGCGCCTTCATCCAGTTGACGCAATCGGCGAGCGCGACCCAGGCGCCGGTGATCGAGGCCGTGCGCGTGCCGCCGTCGGCCTGGAGCACGTCGCAATCGACCGTGATCTGGCGCTCGCCGAGCGCTTCGAGATTGATGATGGTGCGAAGGGAGCGGCCAATCAGGCGCTGGATCTCGACGGTGCGGCCGCTCTGCTTGCCGGCGGAGGCCTCGCGGCGGGTGCGTTCCGAGGTCGCGCGCGGCAGCATGCCGTATTCCGCGGTGACCCAGCCGCGGCCCTGGCCCTTCAGCCACGGCGGCAGGCGGTCCTCCAGCGTGGCGGTGACCAGCACATGGGTGTCGCCGAATTTCACCAGGCAGGAGCCTTCCGCATATTTGACCACGCCGCGCTCCAGCGTCACGGGGCGCAATTCGTCGGGCGCACGGCGGCTTGGCCGCATGGGAAATCCTCCAAAACTCACGGGAATAGGCTGTTCGCGGTGCTTGTAGGTGGGGTGAGGGTGAGCGGCAAGGCCTTTTCGGTCCCCAAGCAACTTGTCGAGCAAGTGCAAAACCACGCTTGTCAGGGACCTCCCGGATGGCCAAATTGTAAGCATCTGAGAGGAGTTGCTGTCTGTGGCCCATCACGATCCGATCCATCTGATCGCGCCGCGCGCAGGGCTCGCCCAGCTGAATGAGCGGTCCCGCGACATCTTTCGTCAAATTGTCGAAAGCTATCTCGCAACCGGCGAGCCGGTGGGCTCACGCAATATTTCACGGCTGATCGCGATGCCGCTGTCGCCGGCCTCGGTTCGCAACGTCATGGCCGATCTGGAACAGCTTGGCCTGATCTATGCCCCGCATACGTCCGCCGGCCGGCTGCCGACGGAACTCGGCCTGCGCTTCTTCGTCGACGCCTTGATGCAGGTGGGCGACCTCAATGACGCTGAGCGGCAGTCGATCCAGAGCCAGCTCACCTCCGTCGGTCAGGCGCAGTCGGTCGAGGCGGCGCTGGACCAGGCGCTGACGCGGCTGTCGGGCCTGACCCGCGCCGCCGCGGTGGTGCTGACGCCGAAATCCAACGCGCGGCTGAAACACATCGAATTCGTCCGGCTGGAACCGGAAAAAGCGCTGGTGATCCTGGTCGGCGAGGACGGCCAGGTCGAAAACCGCGTGCTGACGCTGCCACCCGGAGTTCCCTCCTCGGCGATCACCGAGGCCGGCAATTTCCTCAATTCGCGGATTCGCGGCCGGACCCTGGCCGAAGCGCGGCTCGAGCTCGAAACCGCGCTCGGGGAGGCCCGTGCCGAGCTCGATCAGCTGACGCAGAAGGTGATTTCGGCCGGGATCGCCAGCTGGTCCGGCGGCGAGAACGAGGACCGCCAGCTCATCGTCCGCGGCCACGCCAATCTGCTGGAAGATTTGCACGCGCTGGAGGATCTGGAGCGGGTCCGCCTCTTGTTCGACGACCTCGAGACCAAGCGCGGCGTCATCGACCTGCTCGGCCGGGCCGAGACCGCGGAAGGCGTGAGGATTTTCATCGGTTCGGAGAACAAGCTGTTTTCCTTGTCGGGCTCCTCGACCATCATCTCGCCGTATCGGGATGCCGCCGGCCACATCGTCGGCGTTCTGGGTGTGATCGGGCCGACACGGCTGAATTATGCCCGTGTGATCCCGACCGTGGACTACGCCGCCCGGATCGTCAGCCGCCTTCTGGGGGGCTGACCGGCGGCTGAGGCGATCACGGGCGCTTGATTTTCGGCGTCCGAAGCACGATATCCGGGCCAGAAAAATCCCTGAGACAAATTCGAAAAGAGAGCCGATGACCGATCGAGACCGGCAACCCGAAGACACGACCGCGCCGACCGGCGAGCCCGTGGTGTCGAAGCCCTACATCATGCCCGACGATCCCGAGCCGGGCTCGGTCGAGCTGTTGCAGAAGGAAGCCGCCGAGGCGCGCGACCGTATGCTGCGGACGCTGGCGGAGATGGAAAATCTGCGCAAGCGCACCACCAAGGAGGTCGCCGACGCCCGTCTCTACGGCATCACCGGCTTTGCCCGCGACGTGCTCGACATCGCCGACAATCTCCAGCGCGCGCTCGACGCGGTTCCCGCCGAGGCCCGCGCCGCGGCCGATCCCGGCCTGACCTCGCTGATCGAGGGCGTCGAGCTCACCGAGCGCTCGCTGCTCAACGCGCTGGAAAAGCACGGCGTGAAGAAGTTCGATCCGCAGGGTCAGAAGTTCGACCCGAACTTCCAGCAGGCGATGTTCGAAGTGCCTGATGCGTCGGTGCCCGCCGGTACGGTCGTGCAGGTCATGCAGGCCGGCTACACCATCGGCGAGCGCGTGCTGCGTCCGGCCCTCGTTGGGGTCGCCAAGGGCGGCGCGAAGGCTGCGTCCGCCGCCAACACCAACGAGCCGAACAGCGCGGCGAACTGAGTTCTGACGTCATTCCGGGGCGATGCGAAGCATCGAACCCGGAATCTCGAGATTCCGGGTTCGGCTCTTCGAGCCGCCCCGGAACGACTGATGGCTGGTCTTACGCGCTCGCCGCGATATCCGCAGACTGAATCCGCTTCACGCCGGCCTTGGCCATGTCGGCCCAGGCTTTTGCCAGCGAGCCCTGCGTGTCGATGCCGCGGCAGGCGTCTTCCACGACATAGACTTCGAAGCCCGCCTTGCGCGCGTCGAGCGCGGTCCAGGCGACGCAGAAATCTGTCGCGAGGCCAGCGACGAAGACGCGCTTGATCTTGCGGCCCTTCAAATAGCCGGCGAGGCCGGTCGAGGTCTTGCCGTCGGCTTCGAGGAAGGCCGAGTAGCTGTCGACGTCCTTGTGAAAACCCTTGCGGATGATGAGCTCGGCGTGCGGGATTGCGAGGTCCTTCGACAGCGAAGCGCCGTCAGTGCCCTGCACGCAATGGTCGGGCCACAGCACCTGCTTGCCGTAAGGCAGGTCGATGGTCTCGAACGGCTTCTTGCCGGAGTGTACCGACGCAAACGAAACGTGGCCGGGCGTGTGCCAGTCCTGCGTCATCACCACATTCGAAAACGCTTTCGAGATCTTGTTGATGACGGGCACCACCTGCTCGCCTTCCTTCACCGCGAGGCTGCCGCCCGGCAGGAAGCAGTTCTGCACGTCGATCACGAGCAGCGCGGACGCATCGTCCGGCTTGATCGATGCGGCCGCAAGAAGTGCGGTTGGCGCGAGGGCTACGAGGGCGCTCGTCCCAAGCGCCGCCAAGACTTGCCGCCGATCTAGCATCGTTCGCCTCCCTCCAGGATGAACTCGATTGGGCAGGAGCCTAGTTCCGCTTGTGCACGAACAGAAGCCCGAAAATGCAGCCGGTTTTGGTGAGAGGGTGGGCTCAGCCGCGTACTCGGTGCACCTCTCCCGCTTGCGGGAGAGGTCGGCGCGTATCGCCGGGTGAGGGTTCTCTCCTCTGGGGGAGTCTTCGTTGTTGAGACACCCTCTCCCCAACCCTCCCCCGCACGCGGGGGAGGGAGCGCATCTCGCTTGCGGATGCAGCTACCCCTTCGGCTGGATGCCGTCGCGCACGGCGCGGAAGCGGGTGAAGGCGGCTTGCCACTGGTCGCGCGGGGCGCTGGCGATGATGCGCAGCGAGGCGCCGCCGCTCGAGAAGCGGATCCACTGCACCACGGTCACCGGGGTCTTGTCCTTGCCGCTGACGCCGTCGATCCGGGTCTCGAAGCCCTGCTGGCCGTTGATGCGGATCGGCTCGGACATGGTGACGCGCGATTCGCGCACGCCGGGGATCTGGAGCGCCGCCTCCTGGGCGAAGCGGGCGCGGTCGTCGGCGGCTTGCGGGGTGGCGCCGATCAGGCCGAGGATCATGAACGGCTTCGACTCGTAGCCCGTGCTCTCGTTGCCGTCGGCCAGGATGATGCTGGACCCCGGCGCCAGCGTGCGGATGTCCTTGAAGTCGGCGAGATCGGTGATCTTGAACGGCATCAGCGCGATCTGCTCTTCGGCCGAGACCTGCTTGCGGGTCACAGTGCTCGCAAACATCTGCCGCACCGCCTCGTCGGTGTAGATCTTGGTCGCGTTCTCCGGGATCTGCACCGCGACATAGCCGGAGAAGCCGGCGCCCGGCACGATCATCGAATAGCGTTTCACCGCCGTCTCGCCGGCCTTGCCGCTCTCGGTGGTGAAATAGGCAAGGCCCGCGGGGGTCTCGATCTTGTCCTGCTTGACGCCGTTGACGCCGGCCGGATTGGAATTGAAGGCGCTCACGACCTCGCCATAGGCCGCCGGCGGCAGCTCGGTGATCAGCACCTTGACGGTGCCGTCCTCGCTCTCGAAGCCCGGAAAGGTCTTGGCCGTGCTGAGGCCGACCAGCGGCACCATGCCGAGGCGCAGTCCGGGCGGGAAAACGGCGTCGGCAGCAAAGGCCGGAAGCGCGGAGACGGCGAGGAGGGCGAGCGCGGCGAGGGGACGGATCAGCTTCATGGGCACTCTGATTGGTTCACATTGAGGCCGTTCGATGGTCGGCCACCGGGCCGCTTTGTCGCGCGAAGCAGCCTGGGTGCGGCGCTCCGGCCGGTCCGCCTTTTAGCCGGTTTGGCCCTGCCGCAACAGGGCAGGCCGGATCGCGGTAACGGGGGCTTGCCGAAGCCCGGACCTGTTAATAATTCCTCACCCGCAAGGGCGGCTGGGCCCGGATATGATCTTCCAAAACCCAATGTTTTCACGGCCGAAACTTGCGTTCGGTCCTTGCGGGCCCCTCCCCCCCTCCTATATGAGCCTCAACCATCGCAATATCGCGAATGTTTGATCTTAGGGGGTTTCGGTTCGGGTGCCTTCTGGGCCCAACCAACCTGCCGCAAAAAGAAGGATATCAGGACCATGGGAAAGGTCATTGGGATCGACCTCGGCACCACGAACTCGTGCGTCGCCGTGATGGATGGCAAGAACGCCAAAGTCATCGAGAATTCCGAGGGCATGCGCACGACGCCTTCGATCGTCGCCGTCACCGACGACGGTGAGCGCCTCGTCGGCCAGCCGGCCAAGCGCCAGGCCGTCACCAATCCCGAGCGCACCTTCTTCGCAGTGAAGCGCCTCATCGGCCGCCGCTACGACGACCCGATGGTCGAGAAGGACAAGAAGCTCGTTCCGTACAAGATCGTGAAGGCTTCCAACGGCGACGCCTGGGTCGAGGCCGACGGCCAGACCTACTCGCCCTCGCAGGTCTCGGCGTTCATCCTGCAGAAGATGAAGGAGACCGCGGAGGCCCATCTCGGCCAGAAGGTCGACCAGGCCGTCATCACCGTTCCCGCCTACTTCAACGACGCCCAGCGCCAGGCGACCAAGGACGCCGGCAAGATCGCGGGCCTTGAAGTGCTGCGCATCATCAACGAGCCGACCGCGGCCGCGCTCGCCTATGGTCTGGACAAGACCAAGACCGGCACGATCGCCGTGTACGATCTCGGCGGCGGCACGTTCGATATCTCCATTCTCGAAATCGGCGACGGCGTGTTCGAGGTGAAGTCGACCAACGGCGACACCTTCCTCGGCGGCGAAGACTTCGACATGCGCCTGGTCGGCTATCTCGCCGACGAGTTCCAGAAGGAGCAGGGCATCAACCTGCGCAACGACAAGCTCGCGTTGCAGCGCCTGAAGGAAGCCGCTGAAAAGGCCAAGATCGAGCTGTCGTCGACGACGCAGACCGAGATCAACCTGCCCTTCATCACCGCGGACCAGACCGGTCCGAAGCATCTGACGATGAAGCTCACCCGCGCCAAGTTCGAGGCGCTGGTCGACGACCTCATCCAGAAGACCGTCGAGCCCTGCCGCAAGGCGCTGAAGGACGCCGGCGTCACCGCCGGTGAGATCGGCGAAGTGGTTCTGGTCGGCGGCATGTCGCGCATGCCGAAGGTCCAGGAAGTCGTGAAGCAGCTGTTCGGCAAGGAGCCGCACAAGGGCGTCAACCCGGACGAAGTCGTGGCGATCGGTGCCGCGATCCAGGCCGGCGTGCTCCAGGGCGACGTCAAGGACGTGCTGCTGCTCGACGTGACCCCGCTGTCGCTGGGCATCGAGACGCTAGGCGGCGTGTTCACCCGCATCATCGACCGCAACACCACGATCCCGACCAAGAAGAGCCAGGTGTTCTCGACCGCCGAGGACAACCAGAACGCGGTCACCATCCGCGTCTTCCAGGGCGAGCGTGAAATGGCGGCCGACAACAAGATGCTCGGCCAGTTCGACCTGATGGGCATTCCGCCGGCCCCGCGCGGCATGCCGCAGATCGAGGTGACCTTCGACATCGACGCCAACGGCATCGTCAACGTCTCGGCGAAGGACAAGGCCACCGGCAAGGAGCAGCAGATCCGCATCCAGGCCTCCGGCGGTCTGTCGGAAGCCGACATCGAGAAGATGGTCAAGGACGCCGAGGCCAATGCCGAAGCGGACAAGAAGCGCCGCGAGGCGGTGACCGCCAAGAACGAGGCGGACGGTCTGGTGCATTCGACCGAGAAGGCGCTCGCCGAGCACGGTTCGAAGGTCGCCGAGACCGAGCGCCGCGCCATCGAGGATGCCGTCAGCGACCTCAAGGAAGCGCTGAAGGGCGACGATGCCGAGGCGATCAAGGCCAAGACCCAGACGCTGGCCCAGGCTTCGATGAAGCTCGGCGAGGCCATGTACAAGCAGCAGGCCGAGGCCGACGCCAAGAAGGACGCGGCCAAGGACGACGTCGTCGACGCGGAGTTCACCGAAGTCGACGACGACAAGAACAACAAGAAGTCCGCCTGAACCCCAAGAGGGTGATGATGCGGACGGCTTGGACCCCACACACTCCTTCGGCCTCCCCCTTCGCGGGGGAGGCTCCCGTGTCGAGGTCGGCGGGCTACGCTCCCGTTACGATCGATCAATTTCCAGCCGTTATTCTCAACGCTGCCATGCTGCCCTCTGCCGCGAGGCGGAGGGACGCCTATATCGTCGCGTGGCAGCATTGTTTTGCCCCGACTTGAATCGCGATTGGATAGACCGAGTTCAACATGTCCACGTCCACCAAGCGCTGCTACTACGAGACCCTCGAAGTCGAACGTGACGCCGACGAATCCAAGTTGAAGTCGTCGTTCCGCAAGCTGGCGATGAAGTTCCACCCCGACCGCAATCCGGGGGACGACACCAGCGAGGTCAAGTTCAAGGAAATCAACGAGGCCTACGAGGTCCTGAAGGACAAGGACAAGCGCGCGGCCTATGACCGTTTCGGCCATGCGGCCTTCGAGCAGGGCGGTCCTGGCGGCGGCGCCGGTTTCGGCGCGGGCTTCGCCTCCTCCTTCTCCGATATTTTCGAGGACCTGTTCGGCATGGCCGGACAGCGCGGCCGCGGCGGCCGCGAGCGCGGCGCCGACCTGCGCTACAACATGGAAATCACGCTCGAGGAGGCCTTTGGCGGCAAGACCGCGCAGATCGAGATCCCGGTCTCGGTCACCTGCGAGGCCTGCTCGGGCATCGGCGCCAAGGCCGGCACGAAGCCGAAGACCTGCTCGACCTGCGGCGGCGCCGGCCGCGTGCGGCAGTCGCAGGGCTTCTTCACCCTGGAGCGGACCTGTCCGGGTTGCCAGGGCCGCGGCCAGATGATCGAGGACGCCTGCCCGTCCTGCTCGGGCCAGGGCCGTGTGACCCGCGAGCGGACGCTGTCGGTCAACATTCCCCAGGGCGTCGAGGACGGTACGCGGATCAGGCTCGCCGGCGAAGGCGAGGCCGGTGTCCGCGGCGGCCCGCCCGGCGACCTCTACATCTTCCTGTCGCTGGCCCAGCACCAGTTCTTCCAGCGCGACGGCGCCGATCTGCATTGCCGGGTGCCGATCTCGATGGTGACGGCCGCCCTTGGCGGCGAATTCGAGGTGCCGACCATCGAGAAGGGCAAGGCCAAGGTGAAGGTGCCGGCCGGGACCCAGTCCAACCGTCGATTCCGCATTGCATCAAAAGGCATGCCGGTGCTGCGCTCGCGCCAGACCGGCGACATGTACGTTCAGGTCGTGGTCGAGACCCCGCAGAATCTCACCAAGAAGCAGCAGGAATTGCTGGCCGAGTTCGAAAAGCTCTCCTCCGGCAACACCCAGCCGGAATCCGAGGGTTTCTTCACCAAGGTCAAGGATTTCTTCGGCAGTCGGGCGAATTGACTCGTCTTGACCGTATCGCCTTCGGCCTATACGTCTTTATGACCATTTTCTGACACGCCGCGTCCTGCGGTCCCGTCCGGTCCAGACATGCCATTGCCATCGTCCGCGCGTGCGTTGAAGAAGCCTCGTCTCGATGACGAGGTGCGCTTTCTCAGATCGTGGATCGAAAAGCCGCTCCACATGGGCGCAGTGATGCCGTCGGGCAAGCTGCTGGCCCGGACCATGGCGCATTACGTCGACGTCAACTCGGACGCCCCTGTGGTTGAGCTCGGCCCCGGTACCGGCGCCATCACCTCGGCCCTGGTCGAACGTGGCGTCGACCAGAAGCGTCTCGTCCTCGTCGAGTACAATCCCGGCTTCTGCGCGCTGCTGCGCGACCGCTATCCGCAGGCCAAGGTCGTGCAGGGCGATGCCTATCGCCTGCGCGACACGCTCTGGAACGTGCTGAGCGCGCCGGCATCCGCCGTCGTCTCCGGCCTGCCGCTGGTCACCAAACCGATGCTGACGCGGTTGCGGCTCATTCGCGACGCTTTCACGGCGCTCGCGCCCGGCGCGCCCTTCGTCCAGTTCACCTATGCGGTGGTGCCGCCGATCCCGAAATCGCTGCCCGGCGTGTCCACAGAGGCTTCGGAACGGATCTGGATGAACCTTCCGCCGGCCCGCGTCTGGGTGTATCGCAAGGATTAATTCCGCCGGCATTCCTCTTTGCGCGGCGGGCTCGTTTCGCCGAACGCATGGAAGCGGATGTCCGCACCCAAAATCCTGGTCATTCCCGGCTCGCTACGCACCGGCTCGCACAATGCGAAGCTGGCCGCGCTCGCCGCCTATGAATTCGCCCAGGCCGGCGTCGACGTCACCCGCATCTCGCTCGCCGATTTTCCGCTGCCGATCTACGACGGCGACCTCCAGGCCAAGTCGGGCGTGCCCAAGCACGCGATCAATCTCAAGCGCATGATCGGCGCGCATCATGGCGTGCTGATCGTTTCGCCCGAATACAATGCCTCGGTGCCGCCACTGCTGAAGAACGCGATCGACTGGGTCAGCCGCGTGCATGAGCTGCACGAGGCGCGCGGCGAGGTGTTCCGCAACCGCGCCTTCGCGCTCGCCGGCGCCTCGCAGAGCCGGCTCGGCGCCGCCCGCGCGCTCCAGGCGTTGCGGCTGATCCTGACCTCCTGCCACGCCAATGTGATTGCCAGCCAGCTCACGCTCGCCTTTGCCGGAGAGGCCTATGACGATATGGACAGGCTGAAGAACGAGGGCGATATCGCCGCGTTGAAGGAGCTGGTAGCGCAGTTGATCGACATTTCCCAACGCATGATGTGAGGTGACATGACGCCAGCCGAGATCGCCCCGAAGGACCGCCTGATCGTTGCGCTCGATCTGCCGAGCGTTGATGCCGCGGAGGCAATGATCGCAAGGCTCGGCGACAGCGTCACGTTCTACAAGATCGGCTATCGCCTCGCTTATGCCGGCGGCTTGCCGCTCGTTGCGAGGCTCGCGGACAAGGGCAAGAAGGTCTTTCTCGATCTCAAGCTGCACGACATCGGCAACACCGTGGCGCAAGGCGTCGAGAGCATCACCAGGCTGGGCGCGACCTTCCTCACCGTGCACGCTTATCCGCAGACCATGAAGGGCGCTGTCGAAGGCCGCGGCGGCTCGAACCTGAAGATCCTCGCCGTCACCGTGCTGACCTCCTACAACGAGGACGATCTGCACGCGGCGGGTTTCCGGCTCGGCGTCGCCGAGCTCGTCGAAGCGCGCGCGCAGCAGGCGCAGGTGCTCGGCATCGACGGGCTGGTGTCGTCGCCCGAGGAAGTGGGCGCCTTGCGCAAGATCGTCGGCCACCAGATGAGCCTCGTCACGCCCGGCATCCGGCCGGCGGGCTCGGCAAGTGGCGATCAGAAACGCATCATGACGCCGGGCCGCGCGATCACCGCGGGCGCCGATTATCTCGTCGTCGGGCGCCCGGTAGTGGAAGCCGCTGAGCCCAAGGCGATCGCAGACGCCATCCAGGCTGAGATCGGGCAGGCGCTGGGAGCATGATCCGGACCCGAAGGGCCGCGTTAGCGCAAAGTGTGCAGCGGTTTTCCATCGCGACAAACGCGGAACGCGTTTGCGCGGAGATCATGCTCAAATAGAGACAACAACAAGGGAGAAGAACAATGGCAAAAGGCTACTGGATCGGGCGCGTCGATGTGAACAGTGACGAGGGCTACAAGCCTTATGCCGTCGCCAACGGCGCGATCTTCAAGAAATGGGGCGGCCGCTTCGTCGTCCGCGGCGGCAAGTTCACCACCGTCGAAGGTGCCAGCCGCACCCGCAACGTCGTGATCGAATTCCCGGACTACGAGACCGCGATCGCCTGCTACAACTCACCGGAATACCAGGCCAACATCAAGGTGCGCCAGCCGCACTCGGTTGCCGACCTCATCATCATCGAGGGCTATGACGGCGCACAGCCGTCGGACGGCTGAGGTAGGCCGTCATTCCGGGGCGCCCAAAGGGCGAACCCGGAATCTCGAGATTCCGGGTTCGATGCTGCGCATCGCCCCGGAATGACGGTGGTGTCCCCCTCGGTTGCCGGAACTGCGTCCCCCCGCTACAACGGCCCCGAAGAGGATCACACCATGTCCGACATGCGCTTGATTGTTGCTGGAGCCGGCGGCCGGATGGGCCGGGCGCTGACGCGCGCGATTGCCGAGAGCAAAGGCGCGGTGCTGGCGGGCGCGCTGGAGGCGCCGGGCTCCGAGCTGCTCGGCAAGGACGCCGGCGTGCTCGCGGGCCTGCCCGCCAATGGCATCAAGGTCTCGGCGGATCTCTGGGCAATGTCCAAGGAGGCCGACGGCATCCTCGATTTCACCGTGCCGGCCGCGACCATCGCCAACGTCGCGATCGCCGCCGAGCGCGGCATCGTGCATGTCATCGGGACGACCGGGCTTTCGGGTTCCGACAACGCCGTGATCAAGAGCGTCACCAATCGCGCGGTCGTGGTGCAGTCCGGCAATATGAGCCTGGGCGTCAATCTGCTTGCCGCAGTGGTCAAGCGCGTCGCCAAGGCGCTCGACCAGAGCTTCGACATCGAGATCGTCGAAACCCATCACCGCATGAAGATCGATGCGCCCTCCGGCACCGCGCTGATGCTGGGCCAGGCCGCGGCGGCCGGCCGCGGCATCTCGCTCGACGAGCATGCGGACCGTGGCCGTGACGGCATCACCGGGGCACGTAAGCCCGGCAACATCGGCTTCGCCTCCTTGCGCGGCGGCACCGCGGCCGGCGACCACAGCGTCAGCTTCCTCGGCCCGTTCGAGCGCCTGACGCTGTCGCATCAGGCCGAGGACCGCATGCTGTTCGCGCATGGCGCGCTGAAGGCGGCACTGTGGGCGCATGGCAAGAAGCCGGGGCACTACTCCATGGCCGACGTGCTCGGCCTCGCCGATATCTGAACGAAAGAAAGCAACGGAAAGCAGTCAATGAGCGAACGTCTTCTCGTGCTCGTCCGCCACGGCCAGAGCGAATGGAATCTGAAGAACCTGTTCACGGGGTGGAAGGATCCTGATCTCACCGAGCAGGGCGTCGCGGAGGCCAGGGAAGCCGGCCGCAAGCTGAAGGCGCAGGGGCTCGTGTTCGACGTCGCCTACACGTCGGTGCTGACGCGTGCGCAGCACACGCTCGACCTCATCCTCGGCGAGCTCGGCCAGAAGGGTCTGCCCACGGAGAAGAACCTCGCGCTGAACGAGCGCGACTATGGCGACCTCTCCGGCCTCAACAAGGACGACGCCCGCAAGAAATGGGGAGAGGACCAGGTCCTGATCTGGCGCCGCTCCTACGACGTGCCGCCGCCCGGCGGCGAAAGCCTGAAGGACACGCTGGCGCGCGCGCTGCCCTATTACGTGCAGGAGATCTTGCCCAGCGTGCTCAACGGCAAGCGCACGCTGGTTGCCGCCCACGGCAACTCGCTGCGCGCGCTGATCATGGTGCTGGAGAAGCTGTCGCCGGAAGGCATCCTGAAGCGCGAGCTCGCGACGGGTGTGCCGATCATCTACCGCCTGAATGCGGATTCGACCGTGGCCTCGAAGCTGGATCTGGCGGGGTAACAGACGCCGTCATTCCGGGGCGCCCGAAGGGTGAACCCGGAATCTCGAGGTTCTCAGGTGCGCAGTTGCGCACCATAGTTCGATGCCTTGCATCGCCCCGGAACGACATCAGACAATCACTGCATCCCCAGCTGCCCAGCTTCCCACCCGAGCATCGCCTGCTTGCGGGTGATGCCCCAGTGATAGCCGGTGAGCGTGCCGCTCTTGCCGAGTGCGCGGTGGCAGGGCACGACGAACGACACCGGGTTCTTGCCGACCGCAGCGCCGACGGCGCGTGAAGCCTTCGGGCTGTTGATGTTGCAGGCGATGTCGGAATAAGACACCGCGCGGCCCATCGGGATCTTCAAGAGCGTTTCCCAGACCCGCACCTCGAAATCGGTGCCGATCATCACCACGCGCAATGGCTGGTCCGGCCGCCACAGCTTCGTGTCGAAGATGCGCTGGGCGAGCGGCGCTGTGCCTTCGTGATCCTCGACGTAAGTTGCGTTCCGCCAGCGCCGCGTCATGTCGGCGAGCGCGACCTTCTCTTCACCGGGATCGGCGAAGGCGAGCCCCGACAATCCGCGATCGGTCGCGATCACGATGGCCGTGCCGAAGGGCGAGGCATGGAAGCCGTAGCGCAGGGTGAGGCCCGCGCCGCCATTCTTCCATTCACCCGGCGACATCGCCTCGTGGGTGACGAAGAGATCGTGCAGCCGGCCCGGCCCCGACAGGCCGGAGTCGAGCGCGGCGTCGAGCACGCTCGCGGAATCCCGCAGCAGGCCCTTGGCGTGGTCGAGCGTCAGCGCCTGCATGAAAGCCTTCGGCGTGATCGAGGCCCAGCGGCGGAACAGATGGTGCAGCTCATCGGGCGTGACGCCGGCCGCATCCGCCATCGCCTCGATGGTCGGCTGCGCGCGCCAGTTCTCCGAGATGAAGGCGATCGCCCGGCGCACCGAGTCATAGTCGCGTAGCGCGGCATTCTGGTGGCCCGGCTTGGTCAGGCGCTGGTCATGTATGGCGAGTGTCATCATGACCGGAAATGTAGGAGAGGGGAGGGTTCGAAACCACCCGATTTCCGACGTGAACTCAGCGGATGGGGTTGAAGGTCGGTCCGCGCTTGGCGGCGTTCAGCGCCTCAACCAAGCCATTGTAAAAGCTTGTTTTTTCTTCAGGTCCCAAAAACCCGGCGAGCTGGAGCCGGCGGCCGCGCGAGATCAGGTAGAGGTGTTCGAGGCCAAAATCCTCGTCGATCTCCAGGTCGAGCCGGACCCAGAGCGGATTGAACGTCCATTCGGCGACCTGGCCGCGATGGCTGACGCGCCGCACCCGCAGTTCCGAGGGCGTGACTACGATCTCCTCGCTGGCCCGCGCGGCGCGGAAATTGACCTTGAAGGCCCACCAGATCACCAGCACGTCGAGGCCGAAGAAGCCGAGCACCGGCCACGCGCCCATCATCAGGAAGACGAGGCCGGTGACGAAGCTGACGGCGCTCAGGAACAGCATCACGGCGAGGAAGCCGGTGCGGTTCAGCGAGCGGTGCGGCGTCAGCAGCGCCGAGAAGATTTGAGCTTCGCTCTGATCTTCAGAGTCCCTGCGCTCAATTTCGTTGCCTGTGCTCATCGTCCCTCAGTATATCCCGATCATGGCGAAAATCACCCGCAAGCCGGTCCCGCGCAAAGCAGCTGTGCCTAAGAAAAAAGCAAAGGCGGCTGTGGCGAAGCCGAGGGCCCCCGCGAAGAAATCGCTCAAAGCGATGAAACCTTGGACGCCCGCCGAGATCCGCGAGGTCTTCAGCCGTTTCCGCAAGGCCAACCCGGAGCCGAAGGGCGAGCTCGAGCACGTCAATCCGTTCACGCTGCTGGTCGCCGTGGTGCTGTCGGCGCAGGCCACCGACGCCGGCGTCAACAAGGCGACGCGCGCATTGTTCGAGGTCGCCGATACGCCGCAGAAGATGCTCGACCTCGGCGAGGAGTCCTTGCGCGAATACATCAAGACCATCGGCCTCTATCGCACCAAGGCGAGGAACGTCATTGCGCTGTCGGCCAAGGTGCTCAGCGAGTTCGGCGGCGAGGTGCCGCGCACGCGCGCCGAGATCGAGTCGTTGCCGGGCGCCGGGCGCAAGACCGCCAACGTCGTGCTCAACATGGCCTTTGGCGAACACACCATGGCGGTGGATACGCATGTCTTCCGCGTCGGCAACCGCACCGGGCTCGCGCCCGGCAAGACGCCGCTGGAAGTCGAGCTCGGTCTCGAAAAGGTGATCCCGGCCGAGTTCATGCTGCATGCCCATCATTGGCTGATCCTGCACGGCCGCTATACTTGCCTCGCGCGCAAGCCGCGCTGCGAGGTATGCCTGATCAACGATCTCTGCCGATGGCCGGAGAAGACGGTCTGAGGCAGTATTCGCCGTCATTCCGGGGCGATGCGCAGCATCGAACCCGGAATCTCGAGATTCCGGGTCTGGTCCTTCGGACCATCCCGGAATGACAGTGGTGAGATTCGCGTTCGGGCAAAGTGGCTTTGGGGACATGTCGTGAGTCAGCAGGATCAAGTTACGTCATCGCCGCCGCCTGCCGCTCCAGCCCCATCGCCCAAGCCGATACAGCCTCCCGCCAGCTCG
Organism: Bradyrhizobium sp. B039; assembly: GCF_038965675.1. Lineage (NCBI taxonomy): Bacteria > Pseudomonadati > Pseudomonadota > Alphaproteobacteria > Hyphomicrobiales > Nitrobacteraceae > Bradyrhizobium > Bradyrhizobium sp. B039. The sequence goes on along the minus strand of NZ_CP152416.1, from coordinate 8,906,892 downwards.
CTGTGGAGCCGCCTCGTAATCCCGCTGTTCGCGGTCATCGTCGCGCTCGCTTTCGTCGCGCTGGCGACGCTGCGCTTCGACGAATGGGTCGGCAACGCGGTGATCCAGACCACCAATGACGCCTATGTGCGCTCCGAGCTGACGCGGCTGGCGAGCCGTGTCTCCGGCGAGGTGCTGACCGTAGGGGTGACCGACTTCCAGCGCGTCAAGGCCGGCGACCTCCTGATTCAGATCGATCCGGCGGACTATGAGGCGCAGGTCGCGCAGTCCGAAGCCGCGGTCGCCGCCGCGCAAGCCATGCTCGACAATCTGGCCAACCAGGTCGAGCTGCAATATGCGACGATCGCGCAGGCGCAAGCCGCGCGGCTGTCGGCCGAAGCCATTGAGGTCGAGGCGCGGCAGGAGCAGGAGCGTCAGCAATCACTGTCGCAGACCGAGTCCGGCACGCGGCAGCGGTTCGAGCAGGCGGTCGCCGCCTACGCCAAGGCGCAGGCCGACGTGCGCGCCAGCCGCGCCGTGATCGCCGCCCAGCAGCATCAGCTCGAAGTCCTGCAAGGCACCAGGAAACAGCGCGCCGCCGATCTCGACGCCACCAAGGCGTCGCTGGCGAGTGCGAGGCTGAAGCTCGGCTACACGACGATATCGGCGCCGTTCGACGGCGTCGTCGGCGAGCGCCAGGTGCAGCCCGGCGACTACGTCAATATCGGCACCAACCTCATCAACGTGGTGCCGCTGCCGAAGGTCTATGTGATCGCGAACTACAAGGAGACCCAGCTCACGCACGTCGCACCGGGCCAGCCGGTCGAGATCACCGTCGACAGTTTTCCGCGCGAGAAGCTGCGCGGCCGGGTCGAGCGGATCGCGCCGGCGACCGGCGCGCAGGTCGCGCTGCTGCCGCCTGATAACGCCACCGGCAATTTCACGAAAGTGGTGCAGCGCATTCCCGTGCGGATTCAACTCGACGACAACCAGCAGCTAACGGCACGGCTCGTGCCCGGCATGTCGGTCGTCACCAGCATCAACACCGCGGGCGCGAATGGCGGGAAATGACGATTCCGATCGCGGACCGCTCTCGCGCGGCGGCGTCGCGCCACAGCCCATGTTCGCCGTGGCGGCGGTGCTGCTCGGCTCGTTCCTCGCCAATTTCGACAGCCGTCTCACCACGGTCGGACTGCCCGACCTGCGCGGCGCGTTTTCGCTCAGCTTCGACGAAGGCGCCTGGCTCTCCACCGCCGGCATCGGCTCGCAGATCTTCATCGCGCCCGCGGTGGCGTGGCTCGCGACGGCGTTCGGGCTCAGGCGCGTGCTCGGGATCCCCAGCCTGGTCTACGCCGCGGTCTCGCTGATCATTCCCTTCGTGCACGATTATCCGACGCTGATTGCGCTCAGTGTCGTGCATGGTCTGCTGCTCGGCACCTTCGTACCGGCGACGCTGATGATCGTGTTCCGCAACCTGCCGATCCGCTGGTGGCTGCCGGCGATCTCGATCTACTCGATCCGCGTCGGCTTTGCGTTGGACACGTCGAGCTCGCTGGTCGGCTTCTACGTCGACCATCTCGGCTGGCAATGGTTGTACTGGCAGGGTGTCGTGATCGCGCCGCTGATGGGCCTGATGGTCTATCTGGGCACACCGAGCGAGCCGGTGAACCGCGCGCTGCTGCGCGACGCCGATTGGGGCGGCATGCTGCTGCTCGGCGCCTCGGTCTCGATGATCTATGCCGGGCTCGACCAGGGCAACCGGCTGGACTGGCTGGGCTCCGGCACGGTGATGGCGCTGCTCGCCGCCGGCGCGGTGCTGTTCGCAGGCTTCCTCGTCAACGAGTCGCTGGTGCGCCAACCCTGGGCGCATGTGAACGTGCTGTTCTCGCGCAATATCGGGCTGTCGCTGGTGGTGATCCTGCTCTACACGCTGACTTCCCTTTCCAATTCATCGCTGGTGCCGAACTTCCTCGGTAATGTTGGCCTGCTCCGGCCGGAGCAGAGCGGTCTGCTGCTGTTGACCTACGGCGCGCTGCCGATGTTCGTGCTGGTGCCGATTTCGATCTGGCTGCTGCGTCATTTCGATGCGCGCGTGGTGACGGTGCTGGGCTTTGCCTGCTTTGCCGCCGCCAACCTCTGGGGCACCCAGCTCACCCATGACTGGGCACGCGAAGATTTCATCGGCATCGTGCTGCTGCAATCGGTCGGACAGTCGACGACGCTGTTGCCGATCATCATCATGGCGCTGTCGAACTCCGATCCGAGCCGCGCCACGTCGTTCGCCGCCTATATCCAGATCATGCGGCTCGGCGGCGCCGAGATCGGCGTGGCGCTGATGGGGACCTGGCTGCGCGTCCGCGAGCAGGTCCATTCCTTCTATCTCGGTCAGAACCTCGGCGTCGGCGACGTCGATGTGGTGCGGACGCTGAAACAGCTCGCCGACCATTTCGCCGCCCATGGCGCCGGCCTGGCCCAGGCGCGCGCGGTGGGGACGCTCGCAAGTTTCGTCCAGCGCGAGGCCAATGTGCTCGCCTATATCGACGGCTTCTGGCTCTGCTTCTGGCTGGCGATGGCTGCGCTCGGCGTCGTCGCGCTGATCACCCGCGCCCCGCCGGGCCCGTTCACGCCGGCGCCGTTCGGCTTCGCCAAGATGCTGCTGCGCAAATGCGGGGCGCAGGTGACTTAAGTCCAGCGTCACCGCATCTGCCGCGCCGGCTCGATCAGCTCCGGCCGCGGGCCGGAGAGCCGCTTGTGCATGTGGACCATGAAGGCCATGCCGAAGATCGGCGTCGCCAGGTTGACGATCGGAATCGAGACGAAGGCCGCGATTATCAGGCCGGCGGCGAAGACGGTCGCGGCATTGTCGCGCCGCATCGCCTTGGCTTCCTCCGGCGAGCGGAAGCGCATCGCAGCGAGCTCGAAATATTCGCGTCCCAGCAGCCAGGCGGTGGCGAGGAAGAAGATCAGGAAACCGGCGCCGGCCAGCAGCACGAAGGGCAGCGCGATCAGATAGACCAGGATGGTCAGCAAGGCGGTCTTGACGCCCTCGTAGATCGCCTGGCTGAAGGGCAGCGCCACGCCCGGCCGTTCGGCGGGATAGTGTTCGCGCTCGACATGGTCGGCGACATCGTCGACGAACAGGCTCGCCACCAGCGAGGTGATCGCCGGCATCAGAAACACGGCCCCGAACACGACGCCAAGTCCCGCCGCGATCGAGACGATCCAGGCCAGGACCTCGAGCGAGGTGTGCCAGCCGGGACCGAGCAGGCCCTCGAGCCACACCTCGCCATAGGTCGCAAACCAGCTGAGCAGCCGCTGCAATCCGATCGCCAGCACGGTGATCAGCACGAGCGCAAGCCCGATCGATCGCCACAGGATCGATCGCATCGGCGGCGAGATCATTTGCGACAGCGCCTTCACGGCGGCATCCAGCATGGGAGTTCCTCTCACGAAAACCACCCGCGAGAGGTAGACATGCCGGATCGCTTCGGCAAGGGACGCTGACCCGCCAGCCCCTGCGGCTTACCGCTCCGCGGCGATGCTGGCCCAGCAGGTGATGGCGCTGCAGACCGTGCTCCAGCGGCCGAACCCCTTGTAGATCTGGGCTGCGACCTGCTCCTGCTGCTTCAGCGTGCCCTCGGCCTTGATCTGCGGGTCGGAGACGTTGCGGATCGCGAGCCAGCGCGGCGCCTTGTCGCCCATCTCCTGGGCCACGAGGCCAAGGATGGCGTCGCCCATCTCGGAGACGTCGCCGAGTCCCTGGAGATGGAAATGATTGTCCGAGGTGTCGAAGCCGAAGAAGTCGGTGGTGACCACGGAGGAGGACAGCCCGCTCGGCTTCACGACGAAGATCTTCGGCGCCCTGGTATTGTCCTTCGGCAATTGCCCGGCATTGGCCTTGAACAGCGTCTTGGCCTGCGCGAATTTTTTCGACACGGCGGGCCTGCTCGAAAAGTGCTCCTGCGCGAAGGGCTGCTTCTTGAATTTCGACAGGCAGTCGAAGCGCACGATCGGGCTGACGACGACGTCGCCGACCTCGAATGCCTTGCCGATGCCGCCGGCGGTGCCCGTGGTGATGACCAGCGTCGGCTGCACCTCGGTGATGATCTGGCGCCAGACGTCGATGTTCGGCAATCGCGGACCGTCCTGCGACATGTGCGAGTCGGATTTGAAGATCACGACCTTTTTCTTGCCGATCGTCGTGGTCCAGTAGGTGCCGAGACGCTTCAGTTCCTTGGCCGGGCAGCCGTTGCGCATCTTCTTGGAGATGGCGGCGTAGTTATGCGTATAGGGCACGTAATCGTTGCGTGAATCCTTGCCCGGCGTCAGCACGCGGCTGAGCGCGTGGCCCTCGTCGACGGTCCAGGTCACGACCAGCACGTCGGCGCGCGGCAGCGGCCCCTTGCCATTGCCTTTCGGCTTCGGCCCGGTCTGCGGCGCGAGTCCCTTTGGCCAGGGAATGTCGGTGAAGCGCGACAGCCCGGTCGAGGTCGAGAAGGCCATGAACGCGCGGCCCTCGGCCGATTCGGAATCGAAATCGATGATCTCGCGCCGAAAGTCTTCCGCGGTGACCTTTGCGGTCTTCTTCGCCGCGGCATCCTTCATGCGTTTCACCACGAAGGTCTCGGGCGGGGGCGGTGTCGTGATCGGATCGAAACCAAGATTTCTCTCAACCCATTTGCGGTCGGCTAACATCGCATCGTCTCCGTCAATTTGATTTTGACAAATGTCTTTCGGTCGACCAGTCGGGCCGACGGGTGCAATCCTAGATCGAATTCATTGGCGTCGAATGGGTCGGAGCTATTGACCGAATCGAGGCCGGTTCGGGTCGCAGACAATTTCTCCTGTCAAACAACAGTTATTCTGAAAAAAATTTGCGCAATGTCTGAACCAAGTGGCGACTGAGATTACACCTATAGTTGAGGTGCGACAATCTGCCTTCCAATCACAAACGGAGGAAGTCATGGCAAGCTCGACTAAGCGAGTTGCGCTGGTGAACAGCGCGAGGAAATTGCCGAAGGGGGCCAAGCTCGTCGGCGCGGCCGATCCCAAGCAGGAAATCGAGATCAGCGTTCGCCTCCGTGCCAAGCGCGCGCAGCCGGCGGAGGACGAATCCGTGATGGCGCTCGGCGCACAACCGCCGCGCGAGCGGCAATATCTCTCGCGTGCCGAATTCGGCGAGCATATGGGCGCCGACCCTGCCGACGTCGCCAGGATCGATGACTTCGCCCACCATCACGAGCTCAACGTCAAGAGCGTGCATCTGGCGTCCCGCACCGTGAAGCTGACCGGTACGGTGAAGGCGATGAGCGCGGCCTTCGGCGTCAAGCTCAACAAGGTCAGGCACGAGGGCGCGACCTATCGCATGCGCAAGGGCAGCGTGCAGATCCCGGCCGAGCTCGAAGGTATCGTGGTCGGTGTGCATGGCCTCGACAACCGCCCGGTGGCGCAGCCGCACTTCCGGCGCAAGATGGCGAAGACGGGTGCGACGGCGCGTGCCGCACAGGGCGGCAGCTTCTCGGTCGAACAGATCGCAGAGCTCTACAACTTCCCGGGCGGCGAGACCGGCGCCGGCCAGTGCATCGCCATCATCGAGCTCAACGATATCGACCAGAAGGGCCATCCCACGGGCGCCGGCTACAAGACCTCCGACCTGCGCACCTTCTTCAAGAAGACGGGCATCCCGATGCCGCAGATCGCGCCCGCGAGCGTCGACGGCGGCGCCAACAAGCCGGGTCATTCCGAGGCCGACGGCGAAGTCGTGCTCGACATCGAGGTGGCCGGCGCCATCGCACCGGGCGCCAGGATCGTGGTCTATTTCGCGCCCAACACCACCAACGGCTTCATCGACGCGGTGAAAGCCGCCGTCCACGACGCCGCGCGAAAACCCTCGGTGATCTCGATCAGCTGGGGCGGACCGGAAGACGAGGACGGCTCGCAGCAATTCGTCGACGGCCTGAACGAGGCGATCCGCGATGCCGCCGCGATGGGCGTCACCGTCTGCGTCGCCTCCGGCGACAATGGCTCGGCCGATATGGGCGAGGATTGGGACGGCAAGCCGCACGCCGACTTCCCGGCCTCGAGCCCCTTTGCGCTGGCCTGCGGTGGCACCAACCTGAGGGCGCCGAACGGTCACATCCAGGAGGTGGTCTGGAACGGCGGGACGCAGGGTGGCGCGGGCGGCGGCGGCGTCAGCGTGGTGTTTCCGCGGCCGGCCTACCAGGCCCATGCCCACGTCCCGAAGTCGCCGTCGCACTCGGTCGGGCGCGGTGTTCCCGACGTCGCCGGCGACGCCGATCCAGCGACCGGCTACCAGATCTTCCTCAACGGCGTCGGCACCACGATCGGCGGCACCAGCGCGGTGGCACCGCTGATGGCCGGATTGATCGCCCGCATCAACGAGGCCACGACCAAGAAATTCGGCAAGACGGTCGGCTTCATCAATCCGCTGATCTACGCCTCGCACGCGCAAGGCGTGTTCCGCGACATCACGGTCGGCAACAACGACATCACCGGCGATCTGCACGGCATGTACAAGGCCGGCCCCGGCTGGGATGCCTGCTCCGGCCTCGGCGTCCCCGACGGCGCCGCGTTGCAGAATTTGCTCGCGGCCTGATTGATCCTCTTCCTCTCCCCGTCCTGACGGGGAGAGGGCTGGGGTGAGGGGCTATTCCGCGGAAATGGTGAAAGCTGTTCGTCCGCTCTCTCCCCGTCATTGCGAGCGCAGCGAAGCAATGACGAACGCGGAGCGAGACGCGGGCTACACCGCGTCCAGCGGTTTGCCGCGCACGTTCGGACCGAACAGCGCCATCGCGATCACCACGATCAGCATCGCCGCGGTGATCAGGCCGAACACGCCGGTGACGCCGCCCTCCTTCAGCATGTAGGCGACGATGAAGCCCGAGAACGTCGCGCTCAGCCGGCTCATCGAGTAGACGAGGCCGGATGCGCGTGCCCGGATCTGGGTCGGAAACACCTCGGTCTGATAGGCGTGATAGGCGTAGGACATCGTGGTGTTGCAGGCCGTCAGCAGCACGCCGCAGACGATCAGCAGCGCCGGCTCGGTCAGTTGCGCGAACGCCATGCCGAAGACGATGATGGCGACGCAGGCGCCGGCGATGATCCAGCGCCGCTCGAATTTGTCGGCGAAGCTCGAAGCGAGCAGCGGCGCGATCGGATAGGCGAAGGCGACGATGAAGGAATATTGCAGGCTCTTGGTGACGTTGATGCCCTTCTCGACCAGCAGCGTCGGCACCCAATTGGCAAAGCCGTAGAAGCCGAAGGCCTGGCAGAGGTTGAACACCATAAACAGGACCACGAGCGAGAGATAGGGCGGCCGGAACAGGTCGGCGAAGCCGACATTGGTGGTCGATCGCACCGCCTGGCGCGCAGGCGACGTCGCGGGCCGTGACCCGGCGCCGCCGCTGGCGGCCTCCAGCGTCGTCAGGATGCGAAGCGCCTCCTCGTTGCGGCCGTGCCGCGCCAGCCAGAGCGGGCTTTCGGGCAGGAACAGCCTGAGCACCCAGATGATCATGCTGGCGGCGGCGCCAATCAGCACCACCCAGCGCCAGCCTTCGACACCGTAAGGCGCGAGCGGCACCAGCCACCAGGCGAGGAATGCGACGACGGGGACGGCGACGAACATGATCGACTGGTTCACCGCAAAGGCGCGCCCGCGCATCCGGCTCGGAACGAGCTCGGTGATGTAGGCGTCGATGGTGATGACTTCGACGCCGATGCCGATGCCGGCGAGGAAACGCCAGAACAGCAGACCTTCCGGAGAGGTCTGACAGGCCATGATCACGGAGGCCGCGGTGTAGCCGAGCAGCGCATAGGTGAAGATGGCGCGCCGGCCGAAGCGGTCGGCGAGGAAGCCGAGGAAGAAGGTGCCGACGAACAGGCCGGCAAAGGTCGCGGCGACGAAGGCGCCGATGCCGGCGAAGCCGAAGAACGCCTGCGTCGTCGTGCTCAAAAGTCCGCTGCGGCTCAGGCCCGGCGCGATATAGCCGGTGAGGAACAGATCGTAGATCTCGAAGCAGCCGCCGAGCGAGAGCAGGATGACGAGGCGCCAGACATAGGGCGACCCCGGCATCGCCTCGAGCCGCCGCGAGATCTCGTCCGGCATGGACGGCGCAGCGCCGAGCTCGAAGCCTGTGTCGATGCCGACAACGCTCATGGTGTCCTCCCCGAGGCGCGCGGATCGCACGCGGTTCCCGGCGGCTCATCTGTGTTGCGTGTCGTGACCTCTGCCGGATCGCGCCATGTTGGCCGGTCAAGGGCGGAAATCCAGAAGAACATATCGATGGGAGCGTTCGAGATTTTCGAACTCGGCTAATGAGAGGCAGGACAGCCGCTCGGCGAACTCGGTCACCTCTCCCGCTTGCGGGAGAGGTCGGCGCGCAGCGCCGGGTGAGGGTTCTCTCCGCAACGGGACAATTCCGATGCGGAGATACCCTCACCCCAACCCTCTCCCGCAAGCGGGAGAGGGAGCGCACCGTTGCTCACCCCACCAGCTCCGCCTGCCATCCGCCGCTGCGCACCTGCTCGGCGATCAATGCGAGCATCAGGCGGCGCATCTCTTCCATGGCGTAGGTCATCGGACGGTTGCGCAGGCGGCAGAGATAGAGCGTGCGGGTCAGCTTCGGCTCGATCACCTTGCGTGCGATCAGCCGGCCGGCCGCGAGCTCCTCCCGCGCGAACAGCTTTGTCGCGATGGTGCAGCCGAGCCCTTCCACCAGCGCGCCGGTCATGCCGGTGATCGAGTTGGCGTGCAGGATGGCGCCGCCCTCCAGCCGCTTGAGCAGGACCGGATCGTCCAGCAACGCGCGCGAGGACAGGCCAAGACCGTAGCGAAGCAGGATCAGCGGCATCCGGCTCAGCTCCTCGAACCGGATCGGGGCCTTGCCCTTGCCGACCAGTTTTGGAATGCCGACCAGGAACATCTCCTCTTCGAGCACGGCTTCCGTGATCAGCTCCTTCTCCGAGGGCGGATTGTAGACCAGCGCCAGATCGACATTGGAGACCATCAGGTGCATCAGCGTCGCGCCAGACAGGCTCTCGGTGAGCGACAATTTGAGCTTCGGATATTTGGTCAGCACCGTGCGCATCAGTTCGACACCGATCGCCTTGACGCCGGAATTGGCCATGCCGATGGAGATGTCGCCGGCAATGACGCGGGCACCCTCGCGCACCTCGGTCTCGGCCTCCGCCATCGCGCGCAGGATGATGCGTGCGTGCTCATAGAGCCTTTCGCCAGCCGCCGTCGGTTCCATGCCGCGCGACTTGCGCTCGAACAGCGGCGTTGCGAACTCGGCCTCCAGGTTCGAGATATGATGGCTGAGCGCGGACTGCGCGACGTTCACCTGGTCGGCCGCGCGCGACAGGTTCCGCTGCTCGTAGACGGCGATGAAATAGCGGAGCTGGCGTGAATCCATGGGCGATCAAGCGTTCTGGAACTGCGAAGGCAATCTTCGACAGATTATATTTTTCAGAAGGCTTGTGAAGGCCTAGTCTCCTCGGTGGACGAACAGGGAGTGACGCATGACTGAGGCCGGATTGCCGCTGGAAGGCGTGCGGATCGTCGAGATGACCCACATGGTCATGGGCCCGACCTGCGGCATGATCCTCGCGCAGCTCGGTGCCGAGGTGATCAAAGTCGAGCCGCCGTCCGGCGACAAGACGCGGAGCCTTGGCGGCATGGGAACGGCGTTCTTCCCGCTGTTCAATCGCGGCAAGCGCAGCGTCGTGCTGGATTTCGAGAAGCCTGGGGATCGCGACAGCATGCACCGTCTGCTCGCGACGGCCGATGTGTTCCTGGAAAACTTTCGCGATGGCCAGCTGGAGAAGCAGGGGTTAGGTGCCGAGGAATTGCGCCGCCGGCATCCGCATCTGATCATCGCCGGCCACAAGGGCTTTCTGTCCGGCCCCTACGAGCATCGCCCCGCGCTCGACGAGGTCGTGCAGATGATGTCGGGGCTCGCGGCCATGACCGGCACCAAGGAGAAGCCGCAGCGCGTCGGCTCCTCCGCCAACGACATCATGGGCGGCATGTTCGGCGTGATCGCGATTCTCGCCGCGCTCTATCAGAAGCGCGGAGGCAAGCGCGACGGCGCCGACATTCGCATCGGCCTGTTCGAGAACTGCCTGTTCCTTGTCGCCCAGCACATGGTCGAATATGAGATGACCGGCAACAAGCCGCGCTCGATGCCCGAGCGCGAGCACGCCTGGCCGATCTACGACATCTTCGATGCCGCGGACGGCGAGCGCATTTTCATCGGCGTCGTGACCGAGGGGCACTGGCAAAGTTTTTGTCGCGAATTCGGCCTGACCGAGTTTCTCGAAGATCCCGCCTTGCGCACCACGACCGACCGTATCCTGGCGCGGCCGCGAATCCTTCCGCGCGTCGCCGAGATCATCCGGCAGCGGAACGTGGCAGAGCTGTCGCAAAAGCTCGACGCGCTCAACATCTGCTTTTCGCCGATCAACCGGCCCGAGGATCTCCTCACCGATCCCCATGTGTTGCGCCCGGGCGGGCTCGTCAGCAATTTCACGGCCGACGGCAAGCCGTTCCATGTGCCGGCTCTGCCGGTCGAGTGGAACGGCAGCCATCTCGGTGAAGGCCTGAAGGTCGCACCGCTGGGCGCCGACACATCGGCGGTTCGTGCCGAGATCGACAAGGATGACATCGCGTCAAAAGCCGCTGGGAGGCGTGCATGAGCCGGATCGAGACGATTTACCCCTCAGATCGCGTCAGCCTGCGCGAGGTGGGCCTGCGCGACGGGCTCCAGCTCGTGAAGAAATTTCCGTCAACCGAGGCCAAGCAGCGCTGGGTACGCGAGGAATATGCCGCCGGCGTGCGGCACTTCGAGGTCGGCTCGTTCCTGCCGGCCAAGACCTTCCCGCAATTCGTCGACGTGCGCGATGTCATCGGGGCGGTCGCGAACCTGCCGGGCGCTCATGGAATCGCGCTTGCGCTCAACGAGCGCGGCGTCAATGAAGCCCTCGAATCCGGCGTTGGCGAAATCGCGTCGGTGGTCTCGGCCACGGAAGAGCACAGCCAGGCCAACGCCCATCGCTCGCGCGACTCCGCGATCGCCAATGTCAGGCGGCTCTGCGAGATGCGCGATGCCAGCTCCCACAAGCCGCTCGTGAATGCCGCGATCTCGATGGCGCTGGGCTGCTCGATCACCGGTGCGGTTGATCCGGCCGAGGTCTTGCGGCTGGTCGACAAATGCCTCGAGGCCGGCGTCGATTTCGTCGCGATCGCCGACACCGTCGGCTACGCGGGCCCGAAGCAGGTCGCCGAACTGTCGCGCGCCGCGGTCAAGCTCGCAGGACAAAAGCCGATCTGCATCCACCTCCACGACACCCGCGGCATGGGCATCGCCAACGCCGCGGCTGCACTGGACGAGGGCGTGCGCATTCTCGACGGATCGCTCGGCGGCCTCGGCGGCTGCCCCTTCGCGCCCGGCGCGACCGGCAATGTCGTGTTCGAGGATCTCGTGTTCCTGTGCGAGAGCAAGGGATTTGCGACGGGGATCGACCTGGAGAAGCTGGTCGGTGTGCGCAGGATCTTGCGCGACGAGATGCCGAACGAAACGCTGTATGGCGGCGTCGCGCGGGCGGGCCTGCCGTGCGGGACGGTGGCGAAAGCGGCGTGAGCTTTTTTTCCTTCTCCCCTTGTGGGAGAAGGTGGCGCGAAGCGCCGGATGAGGGGTTTGTCTCCGCGAGCTCGAAGAGGAGTAGTCGCTGAGACATACCCCTCACCCGTCTCGCCGCTTCGCGGCGAGCCACCCTCTCCCACAAGGGGAGAGGGAGACGCACCGTCTATGCGACGGACTTACTCATGCCGATGCGCGTGCTTCCGCGCCTTCGCCGGCTTGCCTTCGCCCGTCGGAATCATCACCACGCGCCCATAGCGCACGCCGCGTTCGGCGATGATGTGGTCGGCGAAATGCCTGACCTCGTCGGCCGCGCCGCGCAGTGCCGTCATCTCCATGCAATTGTTGTCGTCGAGATGGACGTGCAGCGTCGCCAGCGCGAGGTCGTGGTGGCCGTGGAATTCCTGCACCAGGCGTTTCGAGAGATCGCGGGCGGCGTGGTCGTAGACATAGACGAGACCGGCGACGCAGGGGCCGGTCTGCGCCGTGTCCTCTGAGGTCTGTTGCAGGCCGGCCCGCGCGAGGTCGCGGATGATCTCGGAGCGGTTCTGGTAGCCGCGCGCCGCCGCCGCGGCGTCGATCTCCGCCAGTAGATCGTCCTCGATCGTGATCGTAATTCGCTGCATCAGGTCCTCTCCGCGCGTATCGCTCCTCTTACCTCGCCCCGCTTGCGGGGAGAGGTCGGAATTCAAGCCTAGCTTGAATTCCGGGTGAGGGGGACTCTCCGCGAGTCCGTCTCTTACCGGCTACGTGGTGGCAGCCCCTCACCCCAACCCTCTCAGCGCGAGCGAAGCTCGTCGCGGCCCTGTAAGAACGGGGAGAGGGAGTACGCCCTCACAGCCGGGTCGCACGAAGCCGCAGCGCATTCCCGACCACGCTCACCGAGGACAGCGCCATCGCCGCCGCGGCGATGATCGGCGACAGCAGGACGCCGAAGGTCGGATAGAGGATGCCGGCCGCGATCGGAATGCCGGCGGCGTTGTAGATGAAGGCGAAGAACAGGTTCTGGCGGATGTTGCTCATCGTCGCCTGAGACAGTTTTCGCGCTCGCACGATGCCGGTGAGATCGCCTTTGAGCAGGGTCACGCCGGCGCTCTCCATCGCCACATCGGTGCCGGTGCCCATGGCGATGCCGACTTCGGCGGCCGCCAATGCCGGGGCGTCGTTGACGCCGTCGCCGGCCATCGCGACGCTGCGGCCGGCCTTTTGCAGCTTTGTCACCACCGCGCTCTTCTGGTCCGGCAGCACCTCGGCCTCGACCTCAGCGATGCCGAGCCGGCGCGCCACCGCTTGCGCCGTGGTGCGGTTGTCACCGGTCAGCATGATCACCTTGATGCCCTCGGCGGCGAGGGCCTTCAGCGCCTCCGGCGTCGAGGCCTTGACCGGATCGGCGATCGCAAACAGGCCGGCGAGCCGGCCGTCGACGGCCATGTTGATGACCGTCGCGCCATCGCCGCGCAGCCGTTCGGCCTCGGTGTCGAGGGCCTTGGTGTCGATCCCGATCGACGACAGGTATCGTGCGTTGCCGAGCACGATGGTCTTGCCGTCGACCTTGCCGGTCGCGCCCTTGCCTGTCGGCGAATCGAACGCCTCGACCTGGCCGAGCGTGAGCTGCTTCTCCTTGGCCGCGCGCACGATGGCGTCGGCCAGCGGATGTTCGCTGGCGCGCTCGACGCTGGCCGCCCAGCGGAGAATGTCGTCGTCGGCAAAGCCGGAAGCCGGCACGATCGCGACGACCTTGGGCTTGCCCTCGGTCAGCGTGCCGGTCTTGTCGACGACAAGCGTGTCGATCTTCTCCATCCGCTCCAGCGATTCCGCGTTCTTGATCAGGACGCCGGCCTGCGCGCCGCGGCCGACGCCGACCATGATCGACATCGGGGTCGCAAGGCCCAGCGCACAGGGGCAGGCGATGATCAGCACGCTGACGGCGGCGACCAGCCCGAAGGCCAGCCGCGGCTCCGGCCCGAACCAGGCCCAGGCCGCGAAGGCGGCGAGGGCGACGACGATGACGGCCGGCACGAACCAGCCGGCGACCTGATCGGCCAGGCGCTGGATCGGCGCGCGCGAGCGCTGCGCATCGGCGACCATCTGCACGATCTGCGACAGCAGCGTCTCCCGCCCGACCTTGTCGGCGCGCATGATGAAGCTGCCGGACTGGTTGAGCGTGCCGGCGATGACCTTTGCACCGGTTTCCTTGGTGACCGGCATGGATTCGCCCGTCACGAGCGACTCGTCGAGCGAGGAACGCCCCTCCAGGATGACGCCGTCGACCGGCACTTTCTCGCCGGGGCGAACGCGCAAATGCTCGCCGGCATGGAGCGTATCGATCTCGACCTCGTGCTCGCTGCCGTCAGCCTCGACGCGGCGCGCGGTCTTCGGGGCGAGCTGCAACAGCGCCTTGATCGCGCCCGACGTGGCGTCGCGGGCGCGCAGCTCCAGCACCTGGCCGAGCAGCACCAGCACGGTGATGACGGCAGCCGCCTCGAAATAGATGGCCACCGCGCCGCCATGGCCGCGGAAGGTGTCCGGGAAGATCTGCGGCACGACCGTGCCGAGGACGCTGTAAATGTAAGCGACGCCCGTGCCCATCGCGATCAGCGTGAACATGTTGAGGTTGCGGGTGACCAGCGACTGCCAGCCGCGGACGAAGAACGGCCAGCCGGCCCACAGCACCACGGGCGTGGCGAAGACGAGCTGGATCCAGTTCGAGAGTGTCTGGTCGATCCAGTTGTGTGGGCCCGCGAGATGGCCGCCCATCTCCAGCACCACGGCCGGCAGCGCCAGCACGCCGCCGATCCAGAACCGCCGCGTCATGTCGGCAAGCTCGGGATTGGGGCCGGTCTCCAGGCTTGCCACTTCGGGCTCCAGCGCCATGCCGCAGATCGGGCAGCTGCCGGGTCCGACCTGGCGGATCTGCGGGTGCATCGGGCAGGTGTAGATCGTGCCCGCCGGCATCTCCGGCTCGCTCGCCTTCTCCTTGGCGAGGTATTTCGCGGGATCGGCGGCGAACTTGGTGCGGCAGCCGGCCGAGCAGAAATGGAAGGTCTCGCCGTGATGGTCGAACCGGTGCTTCGAGGTCGCGGGGTCGACCGTCATGCCGCAGACGGGATCGAGCACCTTTGTCGCTGCGTCGCCATGGTCGTGATGATGGGCGTGGCCGGCATGATCGCCGTGTCCGCCGCAGCATGAGGCTGCCGCAGGCTTGTCGTTCGGCGGCGTCGCCGCCTTGCTCGAACAGCCGCATCCGGTGTGACCGTCCGCGTCGTGATGATGCTTGTGCTCGGCGTCGCTCATTTCCATGCTCCGGCTTCGTGCCAGGTCTTGGCGTCAGGTCTTGCAACCCATACCCGGTAGGGGTATATAGACGGCATGCGCAAGGACATCAAGGCATCTGTCGGAAAACGTCTCGGCCGGATCGAGGGCCAGGTTCGCGGCCTGTCGAAAATGGTAGAGGAAGACCGCTACTGCATCGACATCGTGACGCAGATCTCGGCGGTGCGCGCCGCGCTGCGCCGGGTCGAGGAGGAGGTCCTGAAGGACCACGTCGCCCATTGCGTCGAGCACGCCATCACGAGCGGCGACAAGGCCGACCAGCGCGCCAAGATCGCGGAGCTGATGGCGGTGATCGGACGGGCGGAACGGTAGTTTCGTATTCGCCCGTCATTGTGAGGGGCACGGTATCTCCCCAGCGTCGTCCTGGCGAAAGCCAGGACCCATACCGCGGAATCTATCGATTGCGCTCGGTGGCGGTACCGAACGACGAGTCGTCGCCAAACTTCTCCCCGGGGTAATGGGTCCTGGCTTTCGCCAGGACGACGGCGGGGTTAAGCCGCGATCTCGCGCGCCCGTCTGCGGCGCCGGGGGCGGTACATCGCCAGCTTCTTCAGCAGCGAAACATGCTCCGCGGCGGCGGCATGTTCGACCGTCTCCGCCGGCTGCGCGGCCGCATCGCCCGCTACTTGCTCAGCCGGAATCTCATCCGGCGCCTCTTCGTCAGCCGCTTCAGGAACGAGCGGCGGCGCACTGATCGTTTCTGGAAACACACTGAATGTGCCCGCTACCTCCTCGAGCGGCTTCTGCTTGTCGGCCCAGTGCAGGGTGGTGTAGTCGAACCCGTGCACGATGGTGGGTTTGACGACTTCGAAATAGGGCGAGATGTCGAAGTCGCGGGGCATGTAGAGCGAGGAATCGCGGATGTGCAGGATCTCGCGGCGGGCGGCGCGGCTGCCGGCCTTGGTGATCTTGGGCAGGATCGGATAGCGCACGGCGTCGAACGCCTGCGCGATCAGCGCCGAGCAGATGATCTTGGTCGGATCGCCCGAGCCGATCGCGATCATGCGGCGCCGCCAGCGCTGCGGTATCGGCAGCGGAAACAGGAAGCGCATCAGGTCGACGATGTTCTTGGTGTCGTAGCCGAAGCCGATGCGGTTGATCGCATAGCGGCAGACCGTGGTGCGGTCCTCATGGGACAGCCCGACCGGGCGGCAGACCCGGGTGTGATAGGGGAAGTATTTCGACAGCGGCGCCGAGGTGACGCCTTCGCCGATATTGGCCTCGATCAGCACATGCGGCTCGCCGCTCGGCTCTTCCGCACCCTCGATCGGGCCGACATAGAGCGCGGCATGCGACCAGGTCGACTGCGTCAGGTATTTGATGATGCCGGAGATGCGGTTGTTGCCCTCGACCAGCAGCACGTCGCCGGGCTCGATGACGCCGCGCAGGTGCTCGGGGTCGCTTGGCGTGAACGGCTCATAGCCCGGCACCTCCTTCGAGAGGTACGCGGCAATCAGCTTGCCGACTGAATCTAGGACCGTCCCCATGTCGAGCTCCCCCGCGGCCTTTTCCGGCCGCCTTTTTTCCCTTCTCTATCATGGTCGAAACGTGTTGCAATTCGGTTCATCACTCTGTGAGATCAAGCACGATTGATTCACCATGATGGTTGCCGTGCAACATGAGATACGGCAAGGTTCGCTGGCTGTTCCCGTTTGCCGCAAGTCTCCGGAAACCATGACATGACAATCACGCGCCGCGGTTTCCTTTCGGCGTCGGCGGCCTTTGCCGCGATGCCGGTCCTGCGCGCAACCGCCGCACCCCTGCCGCGCGAGGCTGACATCGTCGTGATCGGCGCGGGGGCCGCCGGAATTGCCGCAGCGCGGCGCATCATGGCGGCCAATCGCAAGGTCGTGGTGGTCGAGGCGGCATCGCAGGTCGGCGGCCGCTGCATCACCGATACCACGACCTTCGACATGCCGTTCGATCGCGGTGCGCGCTGGATGCATAATCCCGAGACCAATCCGATGATCCGGCTGGCGCGCAGCGCGGGCCTCGACGTGCTGCCGGCGCCATCGGGCCAGAAGATGCGCATCGGCCGCCGCAACGCGCGCGCCGGCGAGACCGAGGAATTCCTGGCGGCGCTGGTGCGCGCCAACCGCGCCATCGACGAGGCCGCGCGTGGCAAGCTCGATACCTCCTGCGCCTCCGTGCTGCCGAAGGATCTCGGCGACTGGGCGGGTGCGGCCGAGTTCATGCTGGGCGCGAGCTTTGCCGGCAAGGACCTGAAGGAGCTTTCTGCGATCGACAAGGCGCGCGCGCAGGACCGCAATGCCGCGATCGCCTGCCGTCAGGGCCTGGGTACGCTCATCACGAAGCTCGGCGAGCAGGCGCCGGTCGCGCTGTCGACGCCGGCGAGCCGCATCAGCTGGAGCAATCGCGACGTCAGTGTGGAGACGCCGGGAGGCAAGATCGCCGCGCGTGCCGCCATCGTCACGGTCTCGACCAACGTGCTGACCGCGGGCGCGATCAAGTTCGCACCCGATATTCCCAAGCGCACGCTGGACGCGGCGGCAAAGCTCAGCCTCGGCAGCTACGACCACATCGTGTTGCAGCTGCCGGGCAATCCGCTTGGTCTTGCGCGCGACGACATCCTCATCGAGCAGAGCAATTCGACGCGCACCGCGCTGATGTTCGCCAATATCGGCGGCTCCTCGCTGTGCTCGATCGACGTCGGCGGCTCGTTCGGCCGCGATCTGTCGGAGCAGGGCGAGAAGGCGATGGCGGCCTTCGCGAAGGAATGGATCGCAAAACTGTTCGGCAGCGAGGCCGCGGCCATTGTGCAGAAGACCAGCGCGACGCGCTGGAATGCCTCGCCCTTCGTGATGGGCGCGATGTCGGCGTCCTCACCCGGCGGTCAGCTCTCGCGAAAGATCCTGACCGAGCCGATCGGCAATCTGTTCCTCGCCGGCGAAGCCACCCACGAGACGCTGTGGGGCACCGTCGACGGCGCCTGGGAAAGCGGCGAGCGCGCCGCGGACGCAGCGCTGCGCAAGATCGGCGCGCTCAAGGACGAGCCGGCCGATGTGCCGACGCAGTCGACGAAGAAGCGGCGGGCGCCGCGCCGGTAGGGGAATTGATCCAGCTGTCGTCCTGGACAAGCGCAGCGAAGCGGAGCGCAGATCCAGGACCCATTACCCCAAGAAGTAGTTTGGCGAAGACTCGGAGTGACCCGCTCGCACTACAAGCGTTGACCGGGGTAATGGGTCCTGGCTTTCGCTAGGACGACATTGGGGAGTTAGCGCAAAATCCCATCCAGCGCCGGCAGCCCAAAAACAACCGCCATCGCGATCAGCACATAGCAGATGCCGCGAAATACTCTTTCGCTGGCGCGGCCGAACAGTGAGGCGCCGAATGCGACGCCGATGGCGTAGACCGGACCGACGATGAGCGAAAGCACCAGCGATTCGCGGCTGATCAGGCCTGTCGTCGCGTAACTGACCATCGAGAAGAAGTCCGACGCGCCGAAGAACAGCAGGATGTTGGCGCGCGCGACGATCGACGGGATCGGGCGGCCGAGCCAGTAGCCGACGATCGGTGGCCCTCCAGTCTGCGCGAGGCCGCTGCAAAAGCCCGAGAGGCCGCCGATGCCGACCGAGAGCCAGGCGTGGTCCTTGCCGCGATAGCGCCAGCTCGACAGCAACAGCAGCAAGAGCGCGGCGACGAAGCCGGAGATGATCCAGCGCGTGGTGACGGGTTCGAGCACGCTGAGGAAATAGGTGCCGATGGGCACGCCGATCAGCGCGCCGAGCACGATCACGGCGGTGGCCTTGCGGTCGGCCTTGCGCCACGCATCGGGCAGCAGCGGCAGCGCTGCGACGAAATCGATCACGAGCAGCAGGGCGGCAACGAGCCGCGGCGCCGCGAAGCTGCTCGCCAGCGGCATGAAGATCAGCGCCGAGCCGAAGCCGGAGAAGCCGCGCGCGGTACCCGAGACGAAAGCGACGGCGCAGAGCGCCATCGCAATGGTGAGGCTGACGTCCTTCGGGAGGAAGTCCGTGAGACTCATGCTTTATTTCTGGAGCATGATGTTGTCCGAAAACCGCTTCACACTTTTCGGCATCATGCTCTCAGCGTGCCGCCGGTCTTCTTCGTCACCTCCGCCACGACCTTCGCGGCGACGGCCTCGATCTCCTGGTCGGTCAGGGTCTTCTCGCGCGGCTGGATCGTCACCGCGATCGCGATCGACTTCTTGCCGTCATCGATGCCCTTGCCCTCGTAGACGTCGAACACGTTGACGCCGGTGATCAGCTTCTTGTCGACGCCTTGCGCGGCGCGCACGATGTCGCCGGCCTTCACGGTGCGGTCGACGATGAAGGCGAAGTCGCGCGACACCGGCTGGAAGGCCGACAGCTCGATCAAGGGCTTGGCGCGGGTCGGCCTCTTCTTGGCCTCGGGGACGCGGTCGAGGATGACCTCGAACACCATCAGCGGACCGTCGGCGCCGAGCGCTTCCAGCGCGCGCGGATGCATCTCGCCGAAATAGCCGAGCACGTTCTGCGGGCCGATCTGGATCGTGCCGGAACGCCCAGGATGCAGCCAGCCGGGTCCACCGGCCACGATCTGGAGCGCCTGCATCGGCGCGCCGGCAGCGGCCAGCACCGCCAGCGCATCGGCCTTGGCGTCGAACAGGTCAGCCTGCACCGAGCCCGACCAGTGCCGTCCGAGACCCTCGGACGAGGCAAAGCCGCGGCGCACGCCGCTCGCCGCCATGAACTGATCCTGCGGGCGATCGCCCTTGAACACCTGGCCGACCTCGAACAGCGCGACGTCGCCGAAGCCGCGATCGGCATTGGCCTGCGCCGCCGCGATCAGGCCCGCCAGCAGGGTCGGGCGCATGTCGGAGAGATCAGATGCGATCGGGTTGGCGACTTCCAGTTCGCGCTGGCCGCCGCCGAACAGTTTTGCCGCAGACTTCGTGATGAACGACCACGTCACCGCTTCGATGATGCCACGGCTCGCGAGCGCACGCCGCGCGCGGCGGGTGCGGAGCTGGAGCGGGGTCAGCACCGGTTTGCGCGCATCATCGCCGCGCTCGAACGGCGTCATCGGCACCTTGTCGACGCCGTAGATGCGGACGATCTCCTCGACGATGTCGGCCTTGCCGTGCACATCGGTGCGCCACGAAGGCACCGCGACCTTCACCACCGGACCCGGGCCCGCCATCATGAAGCCGAGATGGGTCAGGATGCGCTTCATCTCCGGCTGCGGCACCTCGATGCCGGACAGGCGCTTGACCTCGGTCACCGGGAAATCGATCACGCGGTCATCGCCGAAGGCCTTGCCGACCACGACGTTCTCGGACGGCGCGCCGCCGCACATCTCCATCACGAGTTTCGTGGCGAGCTCCAGCCCCGGCACCATGAACGCCGGATCGACGCCACGCTCGAAGCGGTAGCGCGCATCCGAGTTGATGCCGAGCTTGCGGCCGGTCTGCGCGATATTGATCTCGTTCCACAGCGCCGATTCGATCAGCACGTCGGTGGTGTTCTCGTCGCAGCCGGAAGCCTCGCCGCCCATGATGCCGGCGAGCGATTCGACGCCGTGCTCATCGGCGATCACGCAGGTCGCGGGATCGAGATTGTAGGTGCGGCCGTCGAGCGCGAGCAGCGTCTCGCCGTCGCGGGCGCGGCGCACCACGAGATTGCCCTTCACCTTCTTGGCGTCGAACACGTGCAGCGGGCGCGCGCGGTCGTAGGTCATGAAGTTGGTGATGTCGACTAGCGCGTTGATCGGACGCAGTCCGATCGCCGTCAGCCGCTTCTGCAGCCATTCCGGCGACGGGCCGTTCTTGACGCCGCGCACGAGGCGAAGCGCGAAGCCCGGACAGAGCGTGGCGTCCTCGACCGTCACCTTCACGGGACAAGGGAATTCGCCCTTGACCGGCTTGATGGTCGGGTCCTTGAACTTGCCCATGTCGGCGGCGGCGAGGTCGCGCGCGATGCCGTGCACGCCGGTGCAGTCCTGCCGGTTCGGCGTCAAATTGATCTCGACGACGGGATCGCCGAGCGCGGCCCATTCGGCGTAAGCAGCGCCGATCGGCGCGTCCGCCGGCAATTCCATGATGCCGTCATGGTCATTCGAGATCTGGAGCTCGGCCGCCGAGCACAGCATGCCGCGGCTCTCGACGCCGCGGATGGTGCCGACGCCCAGCGTGATGTCCTTGCCCGGAATGTAGGTGCCAGGGGCCGAGAACACGCTGACGAGACCTGCGCGCGCATTCGGCGCGCCGCACACGACCTGCACCGGCGCGCCACCGTCGCCAGTGTCCACCATGCAGACGCGCAGGCGATCCGCATTCGGATGCTGCTCGGCCGAGATCACCCTCGCGATGGTGAAAGGCTTCAGCGCCTTCGCCTTGTCCTCGATGTTCTCGACCTCGAGCCCGATCATGGTGAGCTTGTCGGCGAGCCTGTCCAGCGGCTCGTCGGTCTCGAGATGATCCTTCAGCCAGGAGAGGGTGAATTTCACGAGCTCAGCCCTCCCGCGAGAGTCGGCACTTCGAGCGGCTTGAAGCCGTAATGGGACAGCCAGCGGACGTCGCTGTCGAACAGCTGGCGCAAATCGGCGATGCCGTATTTCAGCATGGCGATGCGGTCGATGCCCATGCCCCAGGCAAAGCCCTGGTACTCGTCGGGATCGATGCCGCAGGCGCGCAGCACGTTCGGGTGCACCATGCCGCAGCCGAGAATCTCCAGCCAGTCCTCGCCCTCGCCGAAGCGGATCTCGCCCTTGTCGCGGCGGCACTGGATGTCGACTTCCAGCGACGGCTCGGTGAACGGGAAGAACGACGGACGGAAGCGCATGTTGATGTGGTCGACCTCGAAGAACGCCTTGCAGAACTCGTGCAGGATCCATTTGAGGTGGCCGAGATGCGAGTGCTTGTCGATGACGAGCCCTTCGACCTGGTGGAATTGCGGCGTGTGGGTCGCATCCGAATCGATGCGGTAGGTGCGGCCCGGGCAGATCACGCGGATCGGCGGCTTCTGGCTCAGCATCGTGCGCACCTGCACCGGCGAGGTGTGGGTCCGCAGCAGCATGCGCGAGCCGTCCTCCTTCGGATGGAAGAAGAAGGTGTCGTGCATCTCGCGCGCGGGATGGCCTTCCGGGAAGTTCAGCTTGGTGAAGTTGTAGTCATCGGTCTCGATGTCGGGACCTTCGGCGACTGAGAATCCCATGTCGGCGAAGATCGTGGTCAGCTCGTCCCAGACCTGGCTCAGCGGATGGATGCGGCCGGCATCAGTCGGCGCCTCGCGCAGCGGCAGCGTCACGTCGATGGTTTCGGACGCCAGCCGCGCATCGAGCGCCGCCGACTTCAAGACGTCGCGCCTTGCTGCGAGCGCCTCGGTGACCTTGTCCTTGGCCTGGTTGATCGCGGCGCCCTGCGTCTTGCGCTCGTCCGGCGACATCTTGCCGAGCGTGGCAAGCAGCGCGGAAATCGAACCCTTCTTGCCGAGGGCTGCGACGCGCACCGCTTCGAGGGCGGCTTCGTCGCCGGCGGCGGCGACCTGATCGAGGATGGATGTTTCGAGCGTTGCGAGGTCGGACACAGTCAAATCCTTGCTGCTAAATTCGGCTGGGTTGTCGCCGCCGGAAGGCCGTAACGTCAAGCGAAAAGCCGGTCATTTCGGGCTGAAGAACGGCTGGGTTGAACCTCGCGCGGGGCGCTGGCACCAAGGGGGATACGAGGAGACTTCGTGATGCTCTCAAGGTCCTGCCTGGCCATTCTGGCCGTCGTTCTATCGGTCGCCGGCACCCCGGCACGCGCCATGGTCTGCATGGAGAAGTCCATGACGCTGGACGAGGTCGTCGACACCATCAACGCCCAGAAGGGCTGCGAAAGCGCGATGAAGGTGTTTCAGGATTGCCAGTTGACCGCGAGCGGCGATGTCCAGCTCGGCGCCGCCGTCGAGAAGAAATGCGAGGCGGACTTCATGCCCGGCCTCAACGCTGCGCAGAAACAGGCCTATCAACGCGAGATGCGCGTCTGCGACCGAAAGTACCGGAATAAATCCGGCACCATGTATCTGTCGTTCGCAGCATTCTGCCGGGCGGAGGTCGCCCAGCGTTACTCGCAACGCGCGCTGCAGGCTGCGGGCCCCAAGAACCGCTAGTCAGGAATCGTTAGGCCCGCGCGCGAGAGACCTCAGGCCGCGAGCGCGGCCTTGGCCTTCTCGGCGATCGCCTGGAACGACGCGGGCTCGTTGATCGCGAGATCCGACAGCACCTTGCGGTCCACGGTGATGCCCGACTTGGCGAGACCGTCGATAAATCGGCTGTAGGTCAGGCCGAACGGACGCACAGCGGCGTTGAGACGCTGGATCCAGAGCGCGCGGAACGTCCGCTTCTTGCGCTTGCGGTCGCGGAAGGCGTACTGCTGGGCCTTCTCCACGGCCGGCTTGGCGGCGCGGATGGTGTTCTTGCGGCGGCCGTAGAAGCCCTTGGCGGCCTTGTAGACTTTCTTGTGCTTGGCGTGGGCGGTCACACCGCGTTTGACGCGAGACATGACAAAAATCCTTCAGAGATGACTTGGTTTTCGGATCGCCGCGGAAGGCGCGGCTGCGGTGGCAGTGATCGTGGACGCGATCAGGCGTTCGGCAAGAAGTACTTCTTGACGTTGTCGCCGTCGGTCTTGAACAGCACGCGGGTGCCGCGGAGCTGACGGATCTGCTTCTTCGTCCGCTTGATCATGCCGTGACGCTTGCCGCGCTGGGCGTGCATCACTTTGCCGGTGGCAGTCACCTTGAAGCGCTTTTTAGCGCCCGATTTGGTCTTCAGCTTGGGCATTTGGCTCTCCTAATGGCCACAGAAATCCGCCCGCGAAGGCGGCTGGCCGTCAAAAATGCTCGTTAGAGCGTTGATTGTGCTCAGGTTTCTACGAACAAGCGCGAAACCCGCACGGACACCGCCACGGCAGCCCTTAATCAGCCGGGCGATGAAGGCTGGGCTTATGCCAGAGCGGGAGCCTATTGGCAACGATGAACCGCCGAAACCCGCCCGCCGACTATCCGGAATTGCTATCCTCATGTCCAAGCCGTGTCGCCTGGAGCAGGACCAAAATGGCCCATTTCTCGCAATTAATCCCGCAATTTGTCCCGCAATTTACCCGCCCGCGCCGCCTGGCGCTGCTTGCCGTGCTCGCCGCCGCCGCGCTGCCGTCCACCGCCGATGCCCGCGCCGGCGGCTATGACGGCATCTGGAACGTCACCTTCGCCACCACCCGCGGCAATTGCAGCTCGGGCTACAGCGTCCCCTTCACCGTGACCGGCGGCCGCGTTTCGTCAGCCGGCGGCGGCCGGGTCTCGGGCAGGGTCAAGCGCTCCGGCATGGTGGCGGTCTATGTCTCGGTCGGCGCGTCCCATGCCAGCGGGGGCGGCCGGCTTGCCGGCGTAAACGGCGCCGGCTCGTGGCGCGGCATCATTTCCGGCGACCAGTGCAGCGGCACCTGGCACGCGACGCGAAGCTGACACACAAACGGCCCGCCGGAGATCCGGACGGGCCGTTAACTCTCAATCCCAAATAACTGGCGTCAGCGCGGCGCCAGCACCATGACGACCTGACGGCCTTCGAACCGCGCGTCCTGCTCGACCTTGGCGAGCTCGGCGACGTCGGTCTTGATCTTGTCCAGAAGCTTGGTGCCGATCTCCTGGTGCGCCATTTCACGGCCGCGATAGCGCAGCGTGATCTTGACCTTGTCGCCCTCTTCGAAGAACCGCTGCATCGCGCGCATCTTCACGTCGTAATCGTGATCGTCGATCATCGGGCGGAGCTTGATCTCCTTGATCTCGACGGTCTTCTGCCGCTTGCGGGCTTCGGCGGCTTTCTTCTGAGCGGAATACTTGTACTTCCCGTAGTCCATGATCTTGCAGACGGGAGGGCTGGTATTCGGCGAAATCTCGACCAGATCCATGCCAGCTTCCTGGGCCATCTTGATGGCGACGACGGTCTCGACCGTGCCTTTGTTGTCACCGGTCTGATCGATCAGCTGGATCTGCGCATTGCGGATATCATCATTGATGCGCGGCCCGTCTTTGCTGGCAGCGGGCGGAGCTTTATTAGGACGGCGAATGGGTGGTTCTCCAAAGTTGTGAAAGAAGCGGCTATTTTGAAGGAAGATGCGTTTGCCGGCAAGCAAGTCGCGTACGCGAAGCGAAAAACCCTCAAATGCGAGGCATTTTGGACACGCCCCCGGGCACGCTGACCGACATAGACACCTTGCCTCTGTTCCGCAAGCGTCCCAAAGGGCCAATGCCGGTGTCCGGCGGCACCGCGGAACACGCCCAGGCAGCTCAAACCACACAGCCAGAGTAAACGTTCCATGACCGATGCAATTCCCGATACCGTGCTCGATTTCATCGATGTGGGCGAGGGCGCGTCCGCGCGCAGGATCGCGGTGCGCCGCCGCGCCGGAAAGGGCCCCGGCCTCGTCTGGCTCGGCGGGTTCAAGTCGGACATGCAGGGCAGCAAGGCGCTGGCGCTGGACTCCTGGGCTGGGGATCACGGCCGCGCCGCGGTCCGGTTCGACTATTCCGGCCACGGCGAATCGGGCGGCGATTTCGCCGACGGAACCATCGGGCGCTGGCTGGAGGAGAGCGTCGCGGTGTTCGAGCGGTTCTGCGACGGCCCGCAGATCCTGATCGGCTCCTCCATGGGCGGCTGGATGGCGCTGCTGCTCGCGCGCGAGATCAGGAAGCGCCAGGAGAACCGGCAAGAGAACCAGCAAGGCAACGCGTCGCTCGCCGGCCTCGTGCTGATCGCGCCGGCGCCCGACTTCACCGAGGAGCTGATGTGGAAGAATTTTCCGGCTGCGGTGAAGAAGGAGATCGAGACCAAGGGCGTCTGGCTGCGGCCGTCCGAGTATGGCGACGGCTCGCCCTATCCGATCACGCGGAATCTGATCGAGGAGGGCCGCAACCATCTCGTGCTCGGCGGCGCCATCGATCTCGGCTGTCCCGTCCGCATCCTGCAAGGCGCACAGGACCCCGATGTGCCCTGGCAGCACGCGTTCGCGCTGACGCACCGTCTGCCGGCCGACGACGTCGTGCTGACCCTGATCCAGGATGGCGACCACCGCCTCTCGCGCCCGCAGGACATCGCGCGCATTCTTGCCGCGGTGGCCGAGATCGGGTGACGTGTCGTCGTCGCTGTCATTGCCCGCCTTGTGCGCAATTGCGCACTGGGGCGGGCAATCCAGTATTCCAGCAGCCGTTGTGCTTGAACCGAGAAGCCGCGGCGTACTGGATGCCCCGCCTGCGCGGGGCATGACGGAGAATGGGAGAAGCGCCGATGACCACCACCGCCATGCTGCGCGCCTTCTGCGACGCTGTCGAACAGCGCAACGGCCGCGCGTTTGCCGATCTCTTCACCGAGGACGGCGTCTATCACGATGTCTTCTACGGCGCGTTCGCAGGCCGCGAGAAGATCGCCGCCATGATCGATGACTGGTTCTATCGCACGGCGACCGACTTTCGCTGGGACATGCATGATCCCGTAACCGACGGCACCACGCTCTATGCGCGCTACACTTTCAGCTATCGTTCGACCTTGCCGGAAGCGAACGGCGCGCGTGCGATGTTCGAAGGTGTCGCGATCATGACGCTGAAGGGCGGCAGGATCGCGAGCTATCACGAGGTCGCCAACACCGCGCCGGCGTTCGTCGATTTGAAGTTCGCGCCTGAAAGAATTGCGAAGATCGTCGCCAGGCAGGGCGCGGAGCTGAAGGCGCGGCCGGAGATGAAGCGGCATCTGGCGTAGGCGCGACTCTCTCCTCTCGTCATTCCGGGGCGCGCCACTTGGCGCGAGCCCGGAATCCATTTCGCCTCTCGGCCTGCGGCTCGATGGATTCCGGGTCTGCGCCTGACGGCGCATCCCGGAATGACAAAGTCGAGAGACCTCGTATCTCTACCGCTTCGACGGATTCGCCATCGGCTTGCGCTGCGCCAGCGCGGCGACGGTGGCCGTGCCGATCGGGCCCTGTTCGTCGTAGAGCCAGCATTCGCCGATCGCGACACCGTCGGTGGCCTGGTGGTTCACCACATCGAAGCCGATCCAGTTCGTCACCGGCAGGCGGTGCAGATAGATCGTCACGTCGCTGTTGATGTAGCCGAGCCCCTTGTCGCCGGCGTTCGCAAAGGGGCTGGCGAAATCGGCACCAACAGCGACATGCACGAACGGCGTCATCGGCACGCCGGCAACGAGCTCGCGCACCTCGCTCATCCAGAGCCGGCGCGGACCGAGCGAGCCCATATGGCCGACGATCGGCCGCGTCGTCCATTTGCCGTGCATGCCAAGCCTGGGATCGGTCGGCTTTGGAATGTCGGCCGGTTTCGGCACGTCCCAGTTCGGCGGCGACCAGACATTGCCATCAGGATTCTGCGTCTTGCGCAGCAACTGGCACGACGCGCGCGCCATGCCGACGCCGCCGGAGACAAATTCCGCCTCGACCACGCGGATGCGCAGGCCGTCGCGCACGAGCCGCGTCGTCACTTCGATCGGCTTGTCGATCGTCGGCAGCCGAAACATGTCGACGGTCAGCCGCGCCGGCACGAATTCAGGGCCGGAATGGCGTTCCTCGATGGCGAAGCCGAGCAGGCCGACGATGACGCGTCCGTGCAGCGATTTCGGATCCCACGGGCCATTGGCGACTTCCGTCGGATGGAATGTATCGCCGTCGCGGGTGAAGAAAGGCATGTCTGTCATGACGCGCGAGCTTGAAGGAACGCGCGGGGAAATCAAGGGCGCCCGTTCTCCTCGTTCTCCGCTGTCATCGCCCGCGAAGGCGGGCGATCCAGTACTCCGAGACGGTTGTGGTTCAATCGATGGGCCTCGGCGTACTGGATGCCCCGCCTTCGCGCGGCATGACACCGAGAATTAGGTGGCGAGGTCCCACTCCTCACGCACGCCTTCGTCGTGCTCGTTGCCCATCGCGACGGATCTCATCGCCTCAAACGCATCCCGCGCCACCAACTGCGTCAGCGCCCACACCGCAGCACCGCGCACCAATGCGCTCTCATCCCCCAGCAATCGCCGCGCCTCCTCGGCCAGCGCCGCTTCTCCCGAGTTGCCGATCGCGATCAGCACGTTGCGCAAGAAGCGATCGCGGCCGATGCGCTTGACCGGCGACTTCGTGAACAGCGCACGAAACGCCGCATCATCGAGCCGCGCCAATTCGGCGAGGCCAGGCGCACGCAATTCGTCGCGCGCGGCGAGCTTGGCCTCGCGTCCCGCCTGCGCAAACTTGTTCCAGGGGCAGGCGGCAAGGCAATCGTCGCAGCCATAGATGCGGTTGCCGATGGCTTTGCGAAATTCGCGCGGGATCGGTCCCTTGTTCTCGATGGTGAGATACGAGATGCAGCGGCGCGCATCGAGCTTGTAGGGCGCGGGAAACGCCGCGGTCGGGCAGATGTCGAGACAGGCCTGGCACGAGCCGCAATGATCGATCTCGGCTGTGTCGCGCGGCAGGTCGAGCGTGGTGTAGATCGCGCCGAGGAACAGCCAGGAGCCGAACTCGCGCGAGACAAGATTGGTGTGCTTGCCCTGCCAGCCCAGATGCGCGGCCTGCGCCAGCGGCTTTTCCATCACCGCGGCGGTGTCGACGAACACCTTCACTTCCGACGGTGCGGCCGCGACCAGCCAGCGCGCCAGCGCCTTCAGGCGCTTCTTGACCAGATCGTGATAGTCGTCTCCTTGCGCATAGACCGAGATCGCCGCGCGCGTGCGCTGCTCGAGGATCGCGAGGGGATCGGCGTCGGGCCCGTAATTGACGCCGAGCATGATGACGCTGCGCACGTCCTGCCATAGCCCGCGCGGATCGACGCGGCGCTCCGGCTGCGCCGCGAGCCAGTCCATGTCGCCATGGCCGCCCGAGGCGATGAACTCGAGGAAATGCTTTCCGGCCGTCTCGATCGTGCCGGGCTCGGTCACGCCGATGCAGTCGAAGCCGAGCGCCTTTGCCTCGGTCGTCAACTTCGCCTTCAGTTCAGACAGATCGGCAGAGCTCAGAAATCCAGGTCCACATAGGTCCGCGACGCCGGCACGCCGGCGAGCCATTCGCTCAGCAGCGGGCGGAACGACGGGCGGGATTTCACCCGCGCGTACCACGCCTTTGCCGCGTCGTCCTCGCTCCATGGCACGTCGCCCAGATAGTCGATCGCCGAAAGATGCGCCGCGGCGGCGAGATCCGCGTAGGTGAGCCGGTCTCCGGCGAGGAAGTTACGCGTCTGCGCCAGCCAGCCGATATAGGCCAGATGATAGCGCACATTTGCCTTGGCGGCGCGCATCACGTCGGCCGAGGGCGCACCGCCGCCGTTCTCCTCGCTCATGAAGCGCTTGTAGATGCGCTCGGTGACGAGCGGGTGGGAGACCTCCTCGAAGAACTTCTCGTTGAACCAGGCCATCAGCCGGCGCACCTCGACGCGTTCGGGAAGCGTCTCCGGCATCAGGCGCTTGGGTCCCATCCCCGCGCCATAGACCTCGTCGACATATTCGGCGATGATCGCCGCGCCCGGTATCGGCGGCTGTTCCTCGTCCACCAGGACCGGCGTGGTGCCGGCGGCATTGAGCAGCAGGAATGCCTCGCGCCGTTCCCAGCTGCGCTCTTCGACCAGCTTGAGGTCGAGCCCGTATTCGCCCGCGATCAAGCGGATGAAGCGCGAATGCGGACAGAACGGATGATGAAACAGCGTAAACATGAAGCCTTTGACTATTTGATGGTGCTTAAGAATCCATCAATGTTTGTGCGGCGCCACACTAGTCCTTCAAAACCGCGAAGCAAGAGCGTGATGTCGTATTTTGCGATTGCAGCATGAAGGCGAATAGGCGAGAAGAACCCCGCTTTTCCAGCGGAAATGGACCGTAAATATGTCAGATGCAATACGGGCAGTGATCCTCGGCATCATCGAGGGTGTGACCGAGTTCCTTCCCGTTTCCTCGACCGGCCACCTCCTGCTTGCGGAGCGCTTCTTCCATCTCGGCGAAGGCGCCTTCTGGGATTCGTTTACGGTTCTGATCCAGCTCGGTGCGATCCTCGCGATCGTCGGGCTGTACTTCAAGAAGCTGTGGGATGTCGTGATCGGCTTCTTCACGGGCGACACCTATTCGCGCCGTTTCGTGATCGGCGTGCTGGTGGCGTTCCTGCCGGCTGTCGTGGTCGGCCTCGTCGCCGGCAAGTACATCAAGAGTGTGCTGTTCAACCCGTGGGTCGTGTGCTTCACGCTGATCGTCGGCGGCGCCATCCTGCTCTGGGTCGACAAGCTCGACCTCAAGCCGCGCGAGCATGACGCCACCCGGTTTCCGCTGCTGATGTATCTCTATATCGGCATCGCGCAGTGCGTGGCGATGATCCCGGGCGTATCGCGCTCCGGCGCCAGCATCGTCGCCGCCATGCTGCTGGGCGCGGACAAGCGCGCGGCGGCGGAGTTCTCGTTCTTCCTCGCGATCCCCACCATGATCGGCGCTTTCGCCTATGACTTCTACAAGAACCGCTCCGAGATGACGATGGACCACATGGGCATCGTCGCGATCGGCTTCGTGGTGTCGTTCATCACCGCGGTCATCGTGGTGAAGACGTTTTTGACATACGTCACCCGCCACGGCTTCGTGGTGTTCGCCTGGTGGCGCGTCATCGTCGGCACGCTCGGCCTGATCGCGCTGGCGTTGGGGCGATAACTCTCGAAAGCTTGCTGACGGCGCCGGTCCTTGCCGCAAGGACGGTGCGCTCCCTCTCCCGCTTGCGGGAGAGGGCTGGGGAGAGGGTCTCTCCGCAGAGAGACTCCCGATGACGAGAAAGCCCTCACCGGCGCGCGGGACGATGCTTCGCATCGCCCGGAACGCGCCGACCTCTCCCGCGAGCGGGAGAGGTTAACCGAGCCCGCGGCCTAAGCGGGGCTCAAATGCTCATGCGCTGGAACTGCCCGGCGGCGCGGAAGCGCCAGAGATATTGCGGAGCGATCGCTTCCAGCGAATCCGCCGTGATGCCGAGGCCTTCCAGCGTCAGCCCAGCCGCCTTCGCCGCATCCGACACGACATTGTCGCGCTCGAGCAGCGTGACCTGGTCGGGCGTCAGCTTGAACGCGCCCGGCGCGAATTGCAGGAAGTTGGCCTGGAAGCGGGCAAGCCCAAACGGCAACGGCACCAGCGTCGGCTTGCGAGCGGTGATCTCGAGGATGGCCTCGATGATCTCGCGCATGGTCAGCACCTCCGGCCCGCCGAGCTCGTAGGTTGCGCCCGCCTTGGCCTTGCCGTCGACCGCATCCGCGATCGCGGTGGCGACATCGCCGACATAGACCGGCTGCATCTTCGTCTCGCCGCCGATCAGCGGCAGCACCGGCGACATCCGGGCCAGCGCCGCAAAGCGGTTGGTGAACTGGTCCTCGGGGCCGAACATCACTGAGGGACGGAAGATCGTGGCCGACGGCACCGCGGCCAGGACCGCCGCCTCGCCGGCCGCCTTGGCCTTGGCGTAGCGCGAGGGCGATTCCGCGTCGGCGCCGATCGCCGAGACATGCACCAGGCGGGCCCCTACGGCGGCCGCCGCCTTGGCGACCGTCTCGGCGCCCTTGGCCTGGACCGCGTCGAAGCTCTGTTTGCCACTCTCGGTGAGGATGCCGACCAGGTTGATCACGACATCCGAATCACGCAGCGCCGCCTCGACCGAGGCGGGGTAGCGCAGGTTGGCCTGCACCACATGGACCTGCCCGACCTTGCCGGAGGGCTGGAGGTATCCAGCCAGTTCCGGCCGCCGCACCGCGACCCGGACCCGGTAATCGCGCTTGCACAGCGCCCGGACGACATTCCGGCCCAAAAACCCCGATCCGCCGAAAACCGTGACGAGAGTTTCCAGATTCGATGCCATGGGGATCTTTTCCTGAGGGAGAGTGCGCCTGACGAGGCTTGTATCGGGCCGGTTTGCGATGCGCAATCCGCAAGCCGAAACATGGCTCAAGCATGAATTGACAACGGCGTCACCGAACCGTAGTAACCGCCTCCGTGCCCCAAACGGCATGCCCAGGTGGTGGAATTGGTAGACGCGCTGGCTTCAGGTGCCAGTGGCTTAACGGCCGTGAAGGTTCGAGTCCTTTCCTGGGCACCATTTTGCGGGATCTGGACCCAAAATGGGGTCGCTCCCGGTCTGCGTCGCCGTCGCGAAGATCCCTAGGGGACAAATCCGCCCGCCCTCAGACCACCCTTTTCCCAGCCCTCTCCGCCACCGCCTTCTGCACAAAATACATCGCGACCAGCGACACCATCGCCGATGCGACGACGACGTAGCCGATCCGGTCGAAATGGATCAGCGAGCCGTCAGGCGCTTGCGCGATGATCGCGCCGGCGAGCATCGAACCGAGCCCGCCGGAGAGCTGCTGGAGTGAGGCGCTGATCGCGCTGAACGAGCCGCGCTGGCTGGGGTCGGGGATCGCCGACATCAGCGCCTGCGACGGGATCATGCGCGAGAAGATGCCGACGAACATCAGGACGTTGACGAGGATCGCGGTCGCGAGCGAGACGTGGCCGAGATGGGTGTAGATCAGCACCATGATGACAGACACCACGCTGCCGAAGACAAACGTCGGATATTTGCCGAACGCGTCGCTCGCCCTGCCGACCAGCGGCCCCGTGACGATGCTGAACAGGCCGGAGACGAGATAGATCGTCGGCAAATGCAGCATGTCGATGCCGAGATTGTTCACGGTGTAGGCGCTGGAGAACGGCATCAGCATGTACCCGCCCGTCGCCAGCAATGTCGTGACCGCGAAGGCCAGCGTGTAGCGCGTCTGTCCGACGGTCGCGATCAGATGGTGGAACGGGTTCTTGTCCTGCTTCAGCCGCAGATGCGCGTCGACCGGCTCCATGGCGAAGGCAATGATGGCGATCGCCGCGATCGACAGGCCGACGATCGCGGCGAAGCAGACATGCCAGTTCCAGTGATTGGCGAGAAACAGCCCGGCCGGAATGCCGAGCACCTGGCTCGCGGCGAACGCCGTCTGGACGAATCCCATCACGCGGCCGCGCAAATGCAGCGGGAACAGGTCGGTGATGATGGCCAGCACGACCGAGCCGATCACGCCGCCGAACAATCCGGTCACGATCCTGCCGAGCAGCAGCACATGGTAGGTCTGTGCCATTGCGCAGAGCAGGGTGCCGAGCGTGAAGCCGACATAGAAGAACAGCAGCAGGCGCTTGCGGTCGAAGCGGTCGGCAAAGCCGGCGGCCAAAATACCCGACAGTCCCGCGCTGAATGCGTAGGCCGACACCGCGACGCCGAATTGGGTGGCCGTGATGTCGAGCGCGGGCATCAGGATGGCGCCAAGCGGCGACATGATGATGAAATCGAGGATGATCGTGAACTGCGTGAACGCGAGCAGCGCGATGAGGAGCGCTTGGTAGCGCGAAAAGCCGCGCTGGCGGTCCTGTTGATCGTCGATAGGCGCAGCTAACGTCTGTTCGGTCATGACATCTCATTGGTGATGAGCGGGGCAAGGGCGCGGGGGATCGGCAACAGATGGGGTGGGTGGGGACGATTTTCACGGGGCGCATGACGCAAGTTGTGCCGGACCATGAAGCTCGCGCCGGGTTGTGGGATCCATGCAACAGCCCGGGGGCCGGAAGCCCTCCATCTCCGCTCGCAACCTTGATCGCGTGCCACGCACCTGCCGCCAGCTGCATGGCGGTGATCTGCCCGGCCCCGCGAGGGCATGACCGCGGTTGCGCGGACGGCCCGCAATGGCTACATCGCGGGCAATCCGAATTAGCCTATTGTGCCGACAGACCGATTCGACCCGAGGTTTTGAAACGCCATGACCGTACGCCTGCACCGCGGCGACCTGCCCGACCTGTCCCGCTACACCGGAGCGGTGGCGATCGACACCGAGACCATGGGGCTGAACCCGCACCGCGACCGGCTCTGCGTGGTGCAGCTCTCGCCCGGCGACGGCAGTGCCGACGTCGTGCAGATCCCCAAGGGCCACACCGACGCGCCGAACCTGAAGGCGCTCTTGGCCAATCCCGCAATCACCAAGATCTTCCACTTCGCGCGGTTCGACGTCGCGGTGCTGTACCAGAGCTTCGGCGTTATGACCGGGCCGATCTATTGCACCAAGATCGCCTCCCGCCTGACCCGCACCTATACCGACCGCCACGGCCTCAAGGACCTCGTGCGCGAGGTGCTCAATGTCGACCTCTCCAAGCAGCAGCAATCCAGCGACTGGGGCTCCGACAGCCTGACCGAGCCGCAGCTCGCCTATGCCGCCTCCGACGTGCTGCACCTGCACGCCCTGCGCGAGCGGCTCGACGCCATGCTGGTGCGGGAAGGCCGCACGGGGCTGGCCAAGGCCTGCTTCGACTTCCTGCCGACCCGCGCCTTGCTCGACCTCCAGGGCTGGGCGGAAGAGGACATTTTCGCGCATTCCTGACACCTCGACGGGCGGCTAGGTTGGGCCAATCGCCCCGTTTCGGACACTTTCGTATCGGCCTGTCCGAGGCTGCATATTCAGGCGGCGCCGGGTACAATGGCGCGCACTTGACCGGACCAGGCGAGCGACACCTCAGGAGCCCAGGTGAATTCGGCCCAGAATCCCACCTACGACGCCGCGCTTGCGGCGAAGTTTGCCAGCGCGGCGCGCCACAGCCGCCTGGTGCGGATTCTGCGCGTCGCGGTCCCGGGCGCGGTGCTGTTGTCCCTGGCCGCCATCGTCGGCGTCTCGATCTTCAATCCATTTCGCATGCTGTTGCCGAAGCTGCCGCTCGATTCCGGAAACCTGGTGGTATCGGGCACCAAGATCACGATGGAATCGCCGCACCTCGCCGGCTACACGCCGGACCGGCGGCCGTACGAGCTCTGGGCCAAGACCGCGACGCAGGACATCACCGACCCCGACCATGTCGATCTCTCGGACCTTCGCGCAAAGGTCCTGATGGAAGATCAATCGACCCTGTTCCTTGATGCCCGCACCGGCCGCTTCGACAACAAGCAGCAGCAGCTCGACCTGCACAAGGACATCTTCCTGCGCACCTCGACCGGCTATGAGGCGCGGCTGAACTCGGCCTTCGTCGACATGGGCAAGGGCACGGTCTCGTCGGACGAACGTGTCGACGTCAAGCTGACCAACGGCACGCTGACCGCGGATCGGCTGCGCATCACGGAAGGCGGAGATCTCATCCGCTTCGAGGGCAATGTGGTGATGCATCTGGACAAGCTGGATGACCCCGCCGCTGCTCAGCCCGCGCCGGCCGAGCCGGCGCCGCCGGTGAAGACACGTACGCCGCAGAACAAGTCCGCCAATTCAAAGTGATTTTCATGATCAGGTTTTTCCCGCGCAACGACAGCAAACGGTGCGCCGCCATCGGTGCGGCCGCGCTTGCCGCCACTGTCGCGCTGATGGCAACGGGCGCGGCGATCGCACAGAGCACGATGCAAGGCGTGCCGAATGCGATGCAGGGCTTCTCGCAGAACCGCGATCAGCCGATCCAGATCGAGGCCGCTTCGCTCGAGATGCGCGACAAGAAGAAGGAGGCGACCTTCGCTGGCAACGTGAAGGTCATCCAGGGCGACACCACCATGACCTCGAAGACGCTGGTGGTGTTCTACGAATCCGGCGGCGACAAGCCGGCGACGCCGCAGCCCGCGGCGAAGGGGGCCAAGGCGGCCCCGATGCAGTCGGCGACGCCGGGCCCGGGCGGCAGTTCCTCGATCAAGCGGCTGGAGGCGCGCGGCAATGTCGTGGTCACCCAGAAGGACCAGGTGGTCACAGGCGACACCGCCGTGTTCGACACCAAGACCAACCTCATCACCATGCTCGGCGGCACGGGTCAGGTGGTCCTGACGCAGTGCAAGAACGTGCTACAGGGTGACCGATTGGTGGTCGACATGACCACAGGCGTCTCGCGGGTGGAGTCGGACAGCGGCAAGGTACGGGGCCTGTTCGACCAGAACAGCAAGTGCGGAACGCAGGCGGGCCCTGGCTCAGGTCCAGCCCTGCAACTGCCGGGCGCAACTAAACCAAAGTAAATTCAACAGCTTGTGTCGGGCGCTCCCGATCCGAGGTTGAAGCTTGCCCGGCGAGACTGTATCTAGCGCGCAGGGCTTTCGAAGCGGGGTCCTCCGCTTACCGGGCGTGTTTCACTGGGCATGAGACATCCCTTCACCCATGCTGCGTCGGCGAATCGTAACGCCGCCGCGGCAGATCGCGCGAAGACCGCGCAAAAACTGCGCGAGGCTAGAAGGCGGGGATGGTCGATCTTTTCAGCATGTTCCGTCGGCGCCCCGCCAAGCGCGGCCGGCCAGGATTTGCGCGTCAGGACATCACCGCGCTCGGTGACAGCGTCGGCGGGCTGGTGGCGAGCCCCGTGCGCGACGCGCCGCCGATCGCCCGGGACCAGCCGATGCACGCGCCCGACCACTTTCAGGCCGATTATCAAACCGAGCCGCCGCGGGCGCAGGCGGTCCACCCGGTCAGGGCCGCCGCAAGGCCGAACGGCGCCGGCGGGCCGCAGCTTCTGAAGCGGCCGGGCTTCCTGGCTGTGCATAGCGTGGAAAAGGCCTTCGGCAGCCGCCAGGTGGTGCGCGGCGTCAGCATCTATGTGCGCCGCGGCGAGGCGGTCGGCCTGCTCGGTCCGAACGGCGCCGGCAAGACCACCGTGTTCTACATGATCACCGGCCTGATCAAGGCCGATCGCGGCGCGATCGAGCTCGACGGCCACGACGTCACCAAGCTGCCGATGTATCAGCGCGCGCGGCTCGGCATCGGCTATCTGCCGCAGGAAGCCTCGATCTTCCGCGGCCTCACCGTCGAGCAGAATATCCGCGCCGTGCTCGAAGTGGTCGAGCCTTCGCGCAAGAAGCGCGAGCAGCAGCTCGACTCGCTGCTCGACGAATTCAACATCACGCGCCTGCGCAAATCACCGTCGATCGCGTTGTCCGGCGGCGAGCGGCGCCGCGTCGAGATCGCGCGCGCGCTGGCGACGCGTCCGAACTACATGCTGCTCGACGAGCCCTTCGCCGGCATCGATCCGATCGCGGTCGGCGACATCCAGGATCTCGTCCGCCATCTCACCAATCGCGGCATCGGCGTGCTCATCACCGACCACAATGTGCGCGAGACGCTCGGCCTCACCGACCGTGCCTATATCGTCTATGCCGGGGAAATCTTGACCGAGGGCAGCCCGGATGAGATCGTCGCCGATCCGGATGTTCGCCGCCTTTACCTTGGCGAGGAATTCCGCCTCTAGCCTGTTTTTGCGCTACGTCAAGACGTGTACATCAGGCTCAGACTAGGATAAGCAAAAATCGGACCAACTTTTTGGGATCGGTTCTTGCTTCATGGCGCTCACGCAGAGATTAGAGTTCCGGCAATCGCAGTCGCTGGTCATGACGCCGCAGCTGATGCAGGCGATCAAGCTGCTGCAATTGTCCAATCTCGATCTCACGACCTTCGTGGAAGAGGAACTCGAGCGTAATCCGCTGCTGGAGCGGGCCAATGACGAGGCCTCCGGCGGCGAAGCCCCGGCCGAGGCCGGCCAGTTCAGCGATTCCGACGGCGGCCACAACGACGAGCCGGGCGGCGGTCCGGGCGAGGCGTTCGAGCCGGGCCAGGAAGAATGGATGAGCAAGGATCTCGGCACCCGCGCCGAGATCGAGCAGACCCTGGACACGGGCCTGGACAACGTCTTCTCCGAGGAGCCGGCCGAGGCCGCGGCGCGCAACGCCCAGGACGCCGCGCCGACCACCTACACGGAATGGGGCGGCGGCGCCTCCGGCGACGAGGACTACAATCTCGAGGCGTTCGTCGCCGCCGAGGTCACGCTCGGCGATCATCTCGCCGAGCAGCTCTCGGTCGCATTCACCGCGCCCGCGCAGCGCATGATCGGCCAGTACCTGATCGATCTCGTCGACGAGGCCGGCTATCTGCCGCCGGATCTCGGCCAGGCCGCCGAGCGACTTGGCGCCTCGCAGCAGGAGGTCGAGGACGTCCTGGCCGTGCTGCAAAAATTCGATCCGCCCGGCGTCTGCGCGCGCAATTTGAGCGAATGCCTGGCGATCCAGCTCCGCGAGCTCGACCGCTACGACCCGGCGATGCAGGCGCTGGTCGAGCATCTCGATCTTCTCGCCAAGCGCGACATCGCGGGCTTGCGCAAGGTTTGCGGCGTCGACGACGAGGACATCGCCGACATGATCGGCGAGATCCGCCGTCTCAACCCCAAGCCCGGCATGAAATTCGGCGCGGCGCGGCTCCAGACCATGGTGCCCGATGTCTATGTCCGTCCGGGTCCGGACGGCGGCTGGCATGTCGAGCTCAACAGCGACACCTTGCCGCGCGTGCTGGTCAACCAGACCTACTATTCCGAGCTGTCGAAGAAGATCGGCAAGGACGGCGACAAGTCCTATTTCACCGACGCGCTCCAGAACGCGACCTGGCTCGTGCGCGCGCTCGACCAGCGTGCCCGCACCATCCTGAAAGTTGCAACCGAGATCGTGCGCCAGCAGGACGGCTTCTTCACCCATGGCGTCGCGCACCTACGGCCGCTGAACCTGAAGGCCGTCGCCGACGCCATCCAGATGCATGAATCCACGGTGTCGCGCGTCACTGCCAACAAATACATGGCGACCAATCGCGGCACGTTCGAGCTGAAATATTTCTTCACCGCCTCGATCGCCTCGGCCGACGGCGGCGAGGCGCATTCGGCCGAAGCCGTGCGCCACCACATCAAGCAGCTGATCGATTCGGAAGCGCCGGCCGCGATCCTGTCGGATGATACCATCGTGGAACGGTTACGCGCCTCGGGCATTGATATTGCCCGCCGCACGGTCGCGAAGTACCGCGAAGCCATGCGCATTCCTTCCTCGGTGCAACGTCGCCGCGACAAGCAGAGCGCTCTTGGTAACGTCCTCTCTACCGCAATGTCCGATCGCTCCCGCAACCCCGAGCCGGCCTGATTGCGCTGGCGCCAAATCGCGCTACTCTCAATCTCCCATCGAGACCGATCCATGCGCGCGCATGATCCGGACCCGGAGGGCCGCGCCAGCGCCAGGTGTGCAGCGGTTGTCCGCATGGATCACGCGCAGACAAGAACCTAACCAGGTGAGGTTCACATGACTCTCCGCATTTCGGGAAAGAGCGTCAGTGTCGGCGAGGCCCTGCGCGGCCGCGTTTCCGACCGGACCGAAGAGGTCCTGCGCAAATATTTCGACGGCAATTATTCCGGCCACATCACGCTGAGCAAGGATGGCTTCGGCTTCCGGACCGATTGCGCGCTGCATCTCGATTCGGGAATTACGCTGGAGGCCGATTCGAACGCGCCGGACGCCTATGCCAGCGCCGACCAGGCGCTCGTGATGATCGAGAAGCGGCTCAAGCGCTACAAGAGCCGGCTCAAGGACCGCTCGGCCCGCAAGGCCCATGTCGCCTCCGCCGCTCTCGCGGCCATGGACGCCACCAGCTACGTGCTGGAGGCGCCGGGCGAGGGTGAGGACGAGGACGAGGTCACCGGCTACAGCCCGGTGATCATCGCCGAGGCAACCACCTCGCTGAAGCAGCTGTCGGTCAGCGAAGCCGTCATGGAACTCGACCTCAGCGGGGCACCCTGCCTGGTGTTCCAGCATGGCTCCAGCGGCCGGGTGAACATCATTTACCGCCGGGCCGACGGCAATGTGGGCTGGGTCGACCCGCCCGGAGGCAAGGCAGATGGCAAAGCGGGCGGTTAGGGCCGGATTCGGGCCCCGTACGATCCGCAGGCCTTAACAATGACCGGGGCAAAGCCGCACGCAGGAGTTGGCACCGGGATTGGGTTGGAGTAGAAGCGCCCCACATCAGGACCGGGGCTAAGTCCCCCTCCTGCTTCACCTTCTTGACGCCGGCCCGGCGTGGTTTCTCTCCAAGCTGGCCAATTCGGAACCTGACGGTTTAATTCACCTCGGAAACCCTCCATGCCGATTACCGATCTGGTCGCACCCGAGGCGATTCTCCCGGCATTGAAGGTCAACAGCAAGAAGCAGGCCTTGCAGGAGCTCGCTGCCAAGGCTGCCGAGCTGACCGGGCAGAACGAGCGCGCCGTGTTCGAGGTGCTGCTGCAGCGGGAGAAGCTCGGCACCACCGCGGTCGGCTATGGCGTCGCCATTCCCCACGGCAAGCTGCCCAAGCTGGAAAAGATCTTCGGCCTGTTCGCGCGCCTCGATCGCCCGATCGATTTCGAGTCGATGGACGGCCAGCCGGTCGATCTCGTCTTCCTGCTGCTCGCCCCCGAAGGCGCCGGCGCCGATCATCTCAAGGCGCTCGCCCGTATCGCCCGCCTCTTGCGCGACCAGGACATCGCCAAGAAGCTGCGCGCCTCGCGCGATGCCCAGGCGATCTACTCCGTGCTCGCGCTGCCGCCGGCGACGGCGGCCTAAGGCCGCCCGATCTGCTTTCTTGAGTGCGTTTAGAGGGTGCGCGACAGATAGCGTACCGTTTTGCTGCCCTTGTGGATGCTTGCGCGGCCGACCTCGGCAAATCCCAATGCAGCGTGAAAGGCATCCGACGCCGGATTCGGAGGCTGCTGGTTAACTTCGCAGACAATGCGATCGTACCCGGCCTCGGCCGCGCGATCGAACAGATCGGCATAAAGCCGGCGCGCGCATCCCATGCCTCGAGCGGAAGCTGCGACCACGATCCGGTCGACATAGACAAAGCGCGCGTAGCGGGATCGAAACCACAGGAAGTTCGGGCTGTCGTATTGTCCGTCTTGGTCCAATGCGATCATGAAAGCATCGAGATTGCCGATCCTGCGGGCGTAGAAGGCTTGCGCGACGAGGTCTTGCAGCCGCTCGCGTTCGAGCCATGACAACTCCTCTGCGTGGCTGTTGTTGAGCGCAAGCAGGGCGTCACAAAGCGGTGTGCCGGACGAAATCTCGAATTTGGTAACCGGGACGGGGGCGATCATGTTCATGGCGACGATCTACCAGCCGCGAGATGCAAAGCAAAACCGGCACAGGTTTGCTTGCCCGAACCTGTGGCGGCGCCTGCGGCGTAACCCTCACCCGTTCGAACCGAAGCCGCGCCGTCTGCGACTTATTTCGCAGCCGGGCACTGTGATATTTCGTCACCATATCCACCGGCGACCGGCACGGCTTCGGCGCAGGAGTTTTGAGATATGGTTTGCGGTTCGATCGGCCGGGTCTTCGGTCTGCTTTGCTCGGTCACCATCGCCGCCACGGCCGTGGCCCATGCCGACGAGGCATCCAACGACCGCGTCATCGCGGAAAAGACCGAGATCATTGTAGCCGACCCGACCAATGCGGTCGCTTACGAGCTGCGTGGCGAAGCCTGGTACATGAAGCGGGACAAGGACCGCGCCTTCGAGGACTGCAGCGCTGCGATACGGATCGATCCGAATTTCGGGCGGGCCTATAACTGCCGCGGTCGCGCCTATTCTGCCAAAGGCGATCGGGATCACGCTTTGGCCGATTACAACGAGGCCATTCGCCTCGATCCCGGCTACGGACCGTCTTACACATCGCGGGCGCAGGAATATTTCAACAGGCGCGACTTCGATCTCGCGATCGCCGGGTTCACCGAGGCGATCGAACGCAATCCCAAACAAGCCTATTTTGCGACTGTCATGAGAGGGGAGGCGTATGCGGCGAAGGGCGACACCGATCACGCCGTCGCCGATTACACCGAGGCCATGCAGCGGAATCCCGCGGCCGCGTGGCCCTACGAGCTGCGAAGCGCCGTCCATTTCGACAAAGGCGAGATCGACGAGGCTCTCGACGACTGCAACAGCGCGGTCCGTCTGGAGCCCGGGAGTGCCGGCGGCCATTATTGCCGGGCCGTCGTCCTCCTGAAAAAGGACGACCCCGATGGGGCCATCCGGGAGTTTGACGAAGTCACACGGATCGCTCCGGCTTTCGTGAAGGCCTATCTGGCGCGCGCCGTCGCCTGGCACAAGAAGGGCGACGACAAACATGCCATCGCCGATTTCGACGAAGCGATCAGGCTTCAGCCCGGCAATTCGACGGCCTACAACAATCGCGCCGCTGCGTTTCGCGACATGGGACAGCATGATCGCGCGCTCGCCGACTACAACGAGGCAATCCGGCTCGATCCCGGCAATCAGGTCGCTTTGGTCAATCGCGGCATCCTCTACATGAAGATGTCCGACGCCAAACATGCGCGCGCGGATTTCAACAGCGTGCTCGCGCTGCCGCCGACCGACAAATGGGCCACCGACACGGCGCGCGAAGGGCTTGGCTTTCTGAAATGACGCGTGGGTAGGGCAGTAGCCTCACACTCCGTCATTGCGAGAGTGCAGGCGATCTGTCGCCCAAATAGAAACGGGCACGCCTTCGTGCGAAGGCATGCCCGCTGAAATCCTATTCGTGCGACGCGCGTGCGCTCAGTGCACGCTGACGGCTTGCAGCTCGTTGCTCCAGGCGTTGGCGACCGCGGCTTCGCGGCTGTCGGTCAGCATGATTGGCGTGCCATCGGCGGCGTGGAGCGCGAAGAGCTTCAGGCCGGGCGCAATCTTCGGAGCCTCGGGGAACAGCCCAGGCACGTCCTCGGAGCGGATCTGCTTCACATAGGCGATATGGCCTTCGCCGAGGGTTGCCAGCGTCTCCGGAGAGACGTTCTTGGCTTCGTATTCGAACGCAACGTGACCTTCACTCATGGTCTCGACTCCTTCACAGAAACTAAGCGGTCGAGTCCGCTACTCGTTCCATTATTCGTGCTCATTGATAGCGATTGTCTTAACGATCCTCTCCGGTTCAGGCCGGGCCAGGTCGATCGACAACAACCCGTTCTTCAGATCCGCACCCAGCACCAGCATCCCCTCCGCCAGCACGAAGGTGCGCTGGAAGTGACGCGCGGCGATGCCGCGATGGATGTATTGCCGGGTCTTGTCGTCCTGCTGCCGCCCGCGGATCACGAGCTGGTTTTCCTCAATGGTTACATCGAGTTGGTCGCGCGTGAATCCGGCGACCGCCAGCGTGATGCGCAAACGCTCGGGCTGGCCGTCCGACCGGTCGCACCTCTCGATATTGTAGGGAGGGTAACCGTCGGCGCCTTTGACGACCCGATCGAGCACGCGCTCGATCTCGTCGAAGCCCAGAAGGAACGGACTGGAAAGCGTGGGAACACGAGACATAGTTTACAAAGTCCTCTCGAAGCGACTTTGGCATTTCAGGGCCCGGAAGCGGCGCCCCTTGGTCAGCAATATGGGCATATCCCCGTGGTGGTTCAAGGACGTAGCGCTGGGCTGTGGATTCATTGCTTCCAGCGGCGCCTGGCCCAACATCGCATAGATGCTCCAGGATCATCGTAGCCG
The DNA here is from genome assembly GCF_038965675.1 of Bradyrhizobium sp. B039. NCBI lineage: Bacteria > Pseudomonadati > Pseudomonadota > Alphaproteobacteria > Hyphomicrobiales > Nitrobacteraceae > Bradyrhizobium > Bradyrhizobium sp. B039. Next base: position 8,863,630 of record NZ_CP152416.1, on the reverse strand, counting down.
GGAGCAGCCCCGGGTCATGACGAATCTGACCGACGATTTATCCCAATGAAAACAGGCCCCTTCTACTGTGCATGGGGTTGTTTTCGCGGTTTTTGATCGAGCGGCCCCGCGGAACCGCTCAGGCCTCCAGCCGCGTCCGCCCGTCGTCGCTGAAAAGGTGCAGCTTCGGCCGTATCGCGGCGACCCGGATTCTTGCCCCGATCGCTGGTGCCTCGGTGCCGGGGATGCGGACGATGACCTCGCCGGGCGGCAGCTCGCCGGGCGTGGCGGCGACCCGCTGGTCTTCCTGCTCGCGGGAACCGTAGACGAAGGTCTCGGCGCCGACGCGCTCGATCGCTTCCACGGTGAGCGGCAGGGCGACGCCGCCGGCCGGGGTCTGGTCGGTGATGACGAAATCCTCCGGGCGGATGCCGAGGACGCCGGCCTCAGTCGCACTGCCACCGAGCTGCGATTTGATCTCGTCGGAGCGCGTCGACATCAGATTCATCGGCGGTGCCCCGATGAACGAGGCGACGAAGGTCGTGGCCGGCTTCTCGTAGATCGCCAGGGGATTGCCGACCTGCTCGACCTGTCCGCCGTTCATCACGACGAGAACGTCGGCGAGCGTCATCGCCTCGAGCTGGTCGTGGGTGACGTAGATCGAGGTCGTGTTGAGCCGGCGCTGCAATTTGCGGATCTCGACGCGCATCGCGATGCGCAGCTTGGCATCGAGGTTCGAGAGCGGCTCGTCGAACAAAAACACCTTCGGCTGGCGCACGATGGCGCGACCCATCGCGACGCGCTGGCGCTGGCCGCCGGAGAGCTGGCGCGGCTTGCGCTCCAGCATCGAGGTGAGCTCGAGCACGCGCGCGGCTTCCTCGACGCGGGTCTTGATCTCGGCTTCCGCCATGCCGCGGTTGCGCAGGCCGTAAGCCATGTTGTTGTAGACGCTCATATGCGGATAGAGCGCGTAGTTCTGGAACACCATCGCGATGTCGCGATCGGCGGGCTCGATCTGGTTGACGACGCGGCCGCCGATGTCGATCTCGCCGCCGGTGACGGTCTCGAGCCCCGCAACCATGCGCAGCAGCGTGGACTTGCCGCAGCCGGAGGGGCCGACCAGCACGCAGAACTGCCCGTCGGCGACATCGACGTTGACGCCTTTGATGGCCTCGAAGCCGCCGGTGTAGGTCTTGCGGACATTGCGCAGGGTGACGTTAGCCATGAAAACTCACTTCCAAGAACCTACTTTTCCGTCTCGACCAGGCCGCGCACGAACAGTCTCTGCATGGCGACGACGACGAACACCGGCGGCAGCATGGCCAGCACGGCGGTCGCCATCACGATCGGCCATTCGGTCAGCGCGTCGGTGGTGGTGATCATCTTGCGGATGCCGACCTGGATGGTCTGCATGTCGTCGCGGGTGGTGATGAGCAGCGGCCAGAGATATTGATTCCAGCCGAGGATGAACAGGATCACGAACAGCGCCGCCATGTTGGTGCGCGACAGCGGCAACAGCGTGTCCCAGAAGAAGCGCAAGGGACCGGCGCCGTCGATGCGCGAGGCCTCCAGCAATTCGTCCGGCACGGTCATGAAGAACTGCCGGAACAGCAGCGTCGCGGTGGCCGATGCGATCAGCGGCAGCGACAGGCCGGCATAGCTGTCGAGCATGTGCAAATCGGCAACGATCTTGTAGGTCGGATAGATGCGCACCTCGACCGGCAGCATCAGGGTGATGAAGATGATCCAGAAGATCGGCATCCGGAACGGAAAGCGGAAATACACGATCGCATAGGCCGAGATGATCGAGATCGCGATCTTGCCGATCGCGATCGCCAGCGCCATCACCAGCGAATTGAGCATCATGTTGCCGACGGGCTCGCGGGTCGAGCCGCTCGTGCCGACGAAGATGGTCTGGTAGTAGACCTCGAAGAAGTGCCCGCCCGGCAGCAGCGACATCTGCCCGTTCGCGATCAGTGCGTTGTCCTGGGTCGAGGCGACGATCGCGATGTAGACCGGGAATGCGACGATCGCGATCCCGATCCAGAGAATGAAATGGGCGACGTAGCGCCTGATGCCCTCGTCCTCGACCATCAGTAGGTCACCTTGCGTTCGACGAAGCGGAACTGGATTCCCGTCAGCACGATGACCATGACCATCAGGATCACCGATTGCGCCGCCGAGCTGCCGAGATTGCCGCCGAGCAGGCCGTCGGAATAGACCTTGTAGACCAGCGTGACCGTCGATGTTCCGGGCCCGCCGCGGGTCATGGTGTCGATGATGCCGAAGGTGTCGAAGAAGGCGTAGACGATGTTGACGACCAGCAGGAAGAAGATCGTGGGCGACAGCAGCGGGAAGGTCACGGTCCAGAACCGCCGCATCGGCCGCGCGCCGTCGATCGCGGCGGCCTCGAACACGCTTTTCGGGATGGCTTGCAGGCCGGCGAGGAAGAACAGGAAATTATAGGAGATCTGCTTCCACGCGGCGGCGAGGATGATCAGCGCTGCGGCCTGGTTGCCGTCGAGCAGCGGATTCCAGTCGACGCCCAGGCCGCGCAGATAGCGCGAGAGCACGCCAAGCGAGGGATGCAGCATGAAGATCCAGAGCACGCCGACCACGGGCGGCGCGACCGCATAGGGCCAGATCAGGAGCGTGCGGTAGAGCATCGAGCCGCGCAGCGGCTTGTCGGCCATCACGGCGAGCAGCAGCGCGAACGACAGCGACGACACGGCGATCGCGAACGAGAAGAAGAACGTCCGGACGATCGCCTCGAAATAGGCGGGATCCCTGAACAGCTCGATGTAATTGTCGAACCAGACAAAGGTGCTCGACAGGCCAAAGGCATCCTGGAGCAGGAAGGACTGGATCACCGCCTGCAGGGCCGGCCAGTAGAAGAAAATCAGGACGATCGCGAGCTGCGGCGCAACCAGCGCGTAAGGCAATAGCTTTGATTGGAAAATGGCTTGCTTTTGCATGATGTCAGCAGAAGCGGCAGGCCGGGTCGCGGCCTGCCGCTTCGATGCCTCACTTCACAGCGGTCTTTTCGAACTGCCGCAGCATCGTGTTGCCGCGTTCGACAGCGGCGTCGAGCGCCTGCTTGGCGGTCTTCTTGCCGGCCAGCGCCTGCTCGATCTCTTCCGACCAGACGTCACGCAGCTGCACCATGTTGCCGAGGCGCAGACCGCGCGAGTTCTCGGTCGGCTCCTTGTTGGTCAGCTCGAGCAGCGGGGTCTCGAGATAGGGCTGGTCCTTGTAGAAGCCCTCGGCCTTGGCCTTCTCATAGGCCGCCTTGGTGATCGGCAGATAGCCGGAGGCCTTGTGGATGTAGACCTGGCGATCGGTGTCGGAGAGGAACGTCAGGAATTTTGCGACGCCCTTGTATTCCTCGGCCGACTTGCCGCCCATGACCCAGAGCGAAGCGCCGCCGATGATCGAGTTCTGCGGCGCGCCCTTGACGTCGGGATAATAGGGCATCGGCACGGCGTTGAAGTTGAACTTGGCCTGTGCCTTGACGTTGCCGAAGAAGGCCGACGACGTCAGGTAGATCGCGCACTCACCCGAGGTGAAGCGGCCTTCGCCGGTGTTGGTGCGGCCGGCGTAGTCGTAGGTCTTGTCCTTCTGAAGTTCGACCAGCTTCTCGAGATGCTTGACCTGGAGCGGGCCGTTGAACTCGAGCTTGGTGTCGAAGCCGTCGAGGCCGTTCGCCTTGGTCGAGAGCGGCACGTTGTGCCAGGCGGAGAGCTGCTCGAGGTTGACCCAGGTGATCCATGAGCCGGAGAAGCCGCAGGTCGGATGACCGTTGTCGTGCAGCTTCTTGGCGACCTCGAACACTTCGGGCCAGGTCTTCGGGATCTCGGCGTTGACCTTCTTGAACTCGTCGAGGTTGACCCACATCACGGTCGAGGACGAGTTGAAGGGGAACGACAGCATCTCGCCCTTCGACGTGGAGTAGTAGCCGGTGATGGCGGGCAGATAGATCTTGGGATCGAACTTCTCGCCGGCGTCGGCCATCAGCTTGTAGACGGGCTTCACGGCGCCGGTCGCGGCCATCATGGTCGCGGTGCCGACTTCGAACACCTGCATGATGTGCGGCGCGTTGCCGGCACGGAACGCGGCGATGCCCGCGTTCATCGTGTCGGGATAGTTGCCCTTGTAGGTCGGGATGACCTTGTAGTCGCTCTGCGACGCGTTGAAGTCGGTGGCAAGCTTGACGATGACGTCGTTGTTGGCGCCGGTCATCGCGTGCCACCACTGGATTTCGGTCACGGCCAGGGCCGGCGAGGCCGACATGCCGACCGTGATTGCAAATGCGGCAGCCGCCCCAAAGTGTCGAAGTGCCATCAAGAAAACCTCCCTTGGCCGTCAATAAAGAAGCGCTTGCGCTAGCAGCGCCATATGACGTTCACATGACTGTGTAAGCGGCCGAAACGAAAGCGGCAAGCGCTGGAAAAGGGAAGCCGTCAAATAGGCGAATGCGACGCGGACAGCCTCGTCCGTTCGCGCTGCACACGCGTGGGTCGCGCCGCAGTGCGGCATTGCTCGTGTGAGGTCGACGATCAGGCCGCGGGCTCCAAAACCTCTCCCGCTTGCGGGAGAGGTCGCGCCGAAGGCGCGGGGGTGAGGGCTCTCTCCTCTGGGGGATTGTCCCATTGCGGAGACACCCTCTCCCCAACCCTCTCCCGCAGGGGGGAGAGGGAGCGCAGCATCGTTGCCCTAGCGCTTGCGCTCGGGGCCGCAGACCGTGCCCTTCTCGACCATCGCGTCGATCTCGGCCTTGGAATATCCGAACTCGCCCAGCACCTCCGCCGAGTGCTGGCTGAATTTCGGCGGCAGCCGGCGCAGGCTCGGCTTGCTGCGATCGAGCCGGATCGGCGAGGCGACGCCCTTGTACCAGTCCTTCTCGATAATATCGCCGCGGTAGATCGTGTGCGGGTTCGTCAACGCCTGGTCGATCTTCTGCACCGGGCCTGCGGGCAGGCCCGCCGCGAGCAGGCGATTGCAGAGCGGCTCGGCCTCGTGCTGGCTGAACACCGCGGCAAGCTCGGCGCGCAGCGCCTCGCGATTGGCGATGCGGTCCTTGTTGCGGGCAAAGCGCGGATCGGTGCCGAGCTCGGGCTTGCCGATCTCCTTGGCGAGCTTGCGGAAGGTGCCGTCATTGCCGACGCCGATGAAGATGTTGTCGGTCTTGGTCGGGAAGATCGCATAAGGCACGAGATTCGGATGCTCGTTGCCGGTGAGGCCCGGCGGCTTGCCATGCATGAAATAGTTCGCGGTGTGCGGATGCATGATGGCAAGGCCGGTCTCGTACAGCGTGGTCTCCAGGAACTGGCCCTTGCCCGAGCGCTGCCGCTCCGACAGCGCCATCAGGATGCCGATCGCCGCATAGAGGCCGGTCGTGATGTCGACCAGCGGCACGCCGATTCGCATCGGCCCGCTCTCGGGCGAACCGGTCGCCGCGATCATGCCGGTCATGGCCTGGATGATGGCGTCATAGCCGGGATTGCCGCCGCGCGGGCCATCGGCGCCGAAGCCGCAGATCCGGCAATGCACGAGGCGCGGGAATTTCTCGCGCAGCACCTCGTTGCCGATGCCCCATTTCTCCAGCGTGCCCGGCTTGAAATTCTCGATCAGGACGTCGGCCGTCTCCAGCATCTTGAGCAGCACGACGCGGCCGCCCTCGGAGGCGAGGTCGAGGCCGATCGAGCGCTTGTTGCGGTTGATGCCGATGAAATAGGCCGCGTCCTCGTCGTGGAAGGGAGGGCCCCAGTCGCGCACCTCGTCGCCGGCGGGCGGCTCGACCTTGATCACGTCGGCGCCATGGTCGGCGAGGATCTGGGTGCAGTAGGGGCCGCCGAGCACGCGCGTGAGATCGATGACGCGCAGTCCGCTCATTGCACCCATAACGGCTTCAGTCATGCCTTCGCTTCCCCTGTGTCGGTCGTTGGATCACAGGCCTAGCGAGGTTTATTTGCGCCAGCAATGGCGCCGGGCGTGGAGCCGTATGCGCCGCGGCGCGGCCATCCCGCGAGGTGGCAAATTCAACCGGAAGCGGCCGGCCCGAGGGGGATCCCGGGCCAGCCAATCCGCCGTTTGATCAGACGACCGTCAGGCGAACGTCGACATTGCCGCGCGTGGCATTGGAATAGGGGCACACCTGGTGCGCCTTCGCGACCAGCGCCTCGGCTTCGGCACGGGCGAGGCCCGGCAGCGAGACGGCGAGGTCGATGTCGAGGCCGAAGCCGCCTTCGGAGCGCGGGCCGATCCCGACGGTCGAGGTGACGGCGGCGTCGGCGGGAACCTTGGGGCCGCCCTGCGAGGCCACGAACTTCATCGCGCCGATGAAGCAGGCGGCGTAGCCGGCCGCAAACAGCTGCTCGGGATTGTTGCCGGCGCCGCCGCCGCCGCCGAGCTCCTTCGGCGTGGTGAGCTTGACGTCGAGCGCGCCGTCGAGGGTCGCAGCATGGCCGTCGCGGCCGCCGGTGGCTTTTGCACTGGTCTTGTAAAGGACGTTCACGGACATTTTCGTCTCCCTGGGTTTCGGTGGGGTGCGATGTCTATCGCAGACAATTAGATTGTGCGCAATTGAAATTGCGACGTCTCACATTTAATTGTTCACAATTGAATGTACGGCGGCGCGGCCCCACAATGCGGACAAACCTCGTGAGATTCTCCATGGCTCGGAAACTATCGGCAGCGGACGCGCCGCTGCGGCTCGACAACCAGATCTGCTTCGCGGTCTATTCGGCCGCGCACGCCTTCAATCGCGTCTACAAGCCGCTGCTCGACCGCCTCGGCCTGACCTATCCGCAATATCTGGTGATGCTGGTGCTGTGGGAGCGCGACGACGTGCCGGTCAAGGACATCGGGGAGAGGCTGTTTCTGGATTCGGGCACGCTGACGCCGCTGCTGAAGCGCCTCGAGGCCGCCCACCTCGTCAAGCGCACCCGCTCGAGCGAGGACGAGCGCCAGGTGTTGATCGCGCTGACGCCGCAGGGCCACGCGCTGAAAGACAAGGCGCGCGCCGTGCCGCAGTCGATCCTGGCGGCGTCGGACTGCTCGGTGTCGGAGCTGGTCGCGATGAAAGACGAGATCGTCGCGCTGCGCGACCGGCTCAATGCGGTGATCGGGGAGTAGTTGAGATTTAATTCAAAGCCCGCCTTCGCCCTGCGGGCTTCGGCGCGGCAGCCTTCGCTTCGCGAAGGCTGGTGGAGCCAGGCGGGATCGAACCGCCGACCTCTTGCATGCCATGCAAGCGCTCTCCCAGCTGAGCTATGGCCCCTTAAGTCTTCCAGTGGGGAGGATCCTGGGGGATCCGTCCCGGCCGGCGAGCCCTAGGCGACTCGCGCGGTGCACCCTTTTTCACAGATCAGGGCTGATCTCAAGTCTCTTCATCGCCCCCGACATCACCAATGATGTCGGTAACGTCCTCATCGCCCTCTTCTTCGTCGGCGATGAAGGTCGAATCATCGTCATCGTCGTCGTCGAGGGTCTCGTCGACCTCGATATCGTCCTCCGATTCGGGCACGACGGCCTTGACCTTGCCGGTGTTCTCCTCGGCATCGGCCTCCTCGAGGGAGACCAATTCCTCGGCCTCCGCCGGCTCCGGCGTGGTGTCCGCGGCCGCTGCGTGGCGAGCTTCGGCGCCGCGAGTCGTGCGCGCAGGCGCCACGGGCGCGATCGGGACCACTTCGCCGGTATAGGGCGAGATCACCGGATTCTTGTTGAGGTCATAGAACTTCTTGCCCGTGGTCGGGCAAATACGTTTGGTTCCGAGTTCGGACTTGGCCACGGCAGAGGAATCCTGGGAATGTCTGAAAAGCGGTGTTTCACTTGGCTAGTTGGCGGCCCGCTGTCAATAGCGCATTACGGGAGAAAGACATGCCGGTGACGGGGCGCGGACCATGTGGTACCTGCGCCCCAGCTCTCCGGAGCACATCCAAGGACACAATCTTGACCCATTCCGACCAACCGAGGCCGCTTCAGTCGCGCGCAAACGGTCCCCTGACCGGGAAAGTACGGGTGCCCGGGGACAAGTCGATCTCCCACCGCGCCCTCATCCTGGGCGCGCTCGCGGTCGGCGAGACCCGGATTTCGGGCCTGCTGGAGGGCGAGGACGTCCTCAACACCGCCAAATCCATGCAGGCGCTGGGTGCCAGCGTCGAGCGCACCGGCGATTTCGCCTGGAAGGTGCAGGGCGTGGGCGTCGCAGGCTTCGCCCAGCCCAAGGCGGCGCTGGATTTCGGCAATTCCGGCACCGGCTGCCGGCTGGTCATGGGCGCCGTCGCCGGCTGCCCGATCTCGGCGGTTTTCGACGGCGATGCCTCGCTGCGCAGCCGTCCCATGCGCCGGATCCTGGACCCGCTCGAGAAGATGGGCGCCAGGGTCGTCTCCGGCGGCGAGGGCGGCCGCCTGCCGCTGACCCTCCAGGGCGCGCGCGATCCGCTGCCGATCACCTACAAGACTCCGGTCGCCTCGGCTCAGATCAAATCCGCCGTGCTGCTCGCGGGCCTCGCCGCCCCGGGCACCACCACGGTCATCGAGAGCGAGGCCAGTCGCGACCACACCGAGCTGATGCTGAAGCACTTCGGCGCCGACATCACCTCCACCAAGGAGGGCCAGCACGGCCGCCGCATCACCCTCGTGGGCCAGCCCGAGCTGCATGGCGCCAACGTCGTGGTGCCCGCCGATCCCTCCTCGGCGGCCTTCCCGGTCGTTGCGGCGCTGATCGCCGAGGGCTCCGATGTCGTGCTGTCGGATGTCATGACCAATCCGCTGCGCACCGGCCTGTTCACCACGCTGCGCGAAATGGGCGCTTCGATCGAGGAGAGCGAAGTGCGCGGCGATGCCGGCGAGCCGATGGCGCAGCTGCGCGTGCGCGCGTCGAAGCTGCGCGGCGTCGAGGTGCCGCCGGAGCGCGCGCCGTCGATGATCGACGAATATCTCGTGCTGGCGGTGGCGGCCTCCTTCGCCGAAGGCACGACCATCATGCGCGGCCTGCAGGAGCTGCGCGTCAAGGAATCCGATCGCCTGGAGGCCACCGCCGAGATGCTGCGCGTCAACGGCGTCAAGGTCGAGGTCTCCGGCGACGATCTGATCGTCCAGGGCCGCGGTCACGTTCCGGGTGGTGGCACCGTCGCCACCCACATGGACCATCGCATCGCGATGTCCGCGCTGGTGATGGGCTGCGCCTCCGACCAGCCCGTGACCGTCGACGACACCGCCTTCATCGCCACCAGTTTCCCGGATTTCATTCCGATGATGCGTTCGCTTGGGGCCGAGTTTTCATGATTATCGCCATCGACGGGCCCGCGGCCTCGGGCAAGGGGACGCTCGGCAAGCGTCTCGCTCATCATTACGGTTATCGTCATCTTGATACCGGCGTGATCTATCGCGCGGTCGCCTATGCCCTGATGCAATCGGGCCATGATCTCCGCGACGAGGCGGCCGCGGTTGCGGCGGCGCTGGAATTGGATCCGGAAAAGTTCGGCGATCCCGCCCTGAAGACCCAGAAGGTCGGAGAGGGCGCCTCGATCGTCTCGGCGATCCCAAGGGTTCGCGAGGCGCTGGTCAATTTCCAGCGGCAATTCGCCGCCGATCCGCCGGGGGCGGTGCTGGACGGCCGGGACATTGGAACCGTGATCTGCCCCCATGCCGACGTGAAGATCTTTGTCGTGGCGGACCCCAAGGTCCGCGCCCGCCGCCGCACCATGGAGGCCAAGGCGCGGGGCGAGGCGGCGGACGAGGCGGCCGTGCTCGCCGACATCATCCAGCGCGACGAACGCGACAAGAACCGGCCGATTGCGCCGCTGAAACCCGCACCCGATGCTTACTTGCTAGATAACTCCCAACTGGATATAGAAGGCGGCGTCCGGGCCGCCATCGACATTATCGAGGCCGTCCGAGCGGGCCGGTCGCGGGGTTAAGCCGCAGCCGTCATTGGAGGAAGCGCCCGCTCCCGCTCTTTGAGGTCGATACCCCGGTCCGCCTGTTTCGGGACCGGTGCGATCGAGGCTCCGGACGAAGATTTCCACGTATCGAACGCGCGGGCCTCAGCCGGCCCGCTTCCGCCGTTCCGGTGCCAGCCGGGGCAGCAAGCGGTCGCTCGAAGGTCTTGCGGACCTTCCGACACTGCGCGTGCGATGCGCCCATGAACCCAACGGCCGGCAAGACATCCGCAACTGGAGAACAAATGGCTTCGACTTCTGCTGATACCTATAGCCCCTCGCGTGACGATTTCGCCGCGATGCTCGACGAGTCCTTCGCAGGTGGCAACCTGCAGGAAAGCTCCGTCGTCAAGGGCAAGGTGGTTGCAATTGAAAAGGACATGGCCGTCATCGACGTCGGCCTGAAGACCGAGGGCCGCGTCGCCCTGCGCGAATTTTCCGGCCCCGGCCGTGACAGCGAGATCAAGGTCGGCGACGAGGTGGAAGTGTTCCTCGATCGCATCGAGAACGCCCTCGGCGAAGCCGTGCTGTCGCGCGACAAGGCGCGCCGCGAAGAGAGCTGGGGCAAGCTCGAGAAGGCGTTCCAGAACAACGAGAAGGTCAACGGCGTCATCTTCAACCAGGTCAAGGGCGGCTTCACCGTCGACCTCGACGGTGCCGTGGCCTTCCTGCCGCGCTCGCAGGTCGACATCCGTCCGATCCGCGACGTTGCGCCGCTGATGAACAACTCGCAGCCGTTCCAGATCCTCAAGATGGACCGCCGCCGCGGCAACATCGTCGTCTCCCGCCGCACGGTGCTGGAAGAGACCCGCGCCGAGCAGCGCCAGGAGCTGGTGCAGAACCTCGAAGAGGGTCAGGTCATCGACGGCGTGGTCAAGAACATCACCGACTACGGTGCGTTCGTTGATCTCGGCGGCATCGACGGCCTGCTGCACGTCACCGACATCGCGTGGCGCCGCGTCAACCACCCGACCGAGGTGCTCTCGATCGGCCAGACCGTGAAGGTCAAGATCATCAAGATCAACCACGAGACGCACCGCATCTCGCTGGGCATGAAGCAGCTGCTGGACGATCCGTGGCAGGGCATCGAAGCCAAGTACCCGCTGGGTGCCCGCTTCACCGGCCGCGTCACCAACATCACCGACTACGGTGCGTTCGTCGAGCTCGAGCCGGGCATCGAAGGCCTGATCCACGTCTCCGAGATGTCGTGGACCAAGAAGAACATGCACCCCGGCAAGATCGTCTCGACCTCGCAGGAAGTCGAAGTGCAGGTGCTCGAAGTCGATTCCGTCAAGCGCCGCATCTCGCTCGGCCTCAAGCAGACCATGCGCAACCCCTGGGAGGTCTTCGTCGAAGGTCACCCGACCGGTTCGGTGGTCGAGGGCGAGGTCAAGAACAAGACCGAGTTCGGTCTGTTCCTGGGTCTCGAGGGCGACGTCGACGGCATGGTCCACCTCTCCGACCTCGACTGGAAGCTTCCGGGCGAGCAGGTGATCGACAACTACAAGAAGGGCGACATGGTGAAGGCCGTGGTGCTCGATGTGGACGTCGAGAAGGAGCGTATCTCGCTCGGCATCAAGCAGCTCGAAGGCGACCCCTTCGCCGAGCCGGGCGATGTCAAGAAGGGCGCGGTCGTGACCTGCGAAGTGCTCGAAGTGAAGGAGAGCGGTATCGAGGTGAAGATCGCCGGTACCGACTTCACCACCTTCATCAAGCGCTCGGAGCTCGCGCGTGACCGCAACGACCAGCGCGCCGAACGCTTTGCCGTCGGCGAGAAGGTCGATGCCCGCGTGATCCAGTTCGACAAGAAGGCCCGCAAGGTCCAGGTGTCGATCAAGGCGCTCGAAGTCGCCGAAGAGAAGGAAGCCATCGCGCAGTACGGCTCCTCCGATTCGGGTGCGACGCTCGGCGACATCCTCGGCACCGCGCTCAAGAACCGCGACAGCAAGTAAGCGAAACGTTCGTTTCGCTGACATCAAAGCCCCGGCGCGAGCCGGGGCTTTTTTGTTGCTCCATACTCAACTGTCGTCCCGGACAAGCGCGCTCAAAGCGCGCGTAGATCCGGGACGCATCACCACAGGGAGCGGTCTGGCGCGAGCTGGTAACTCCAAGTCTTCGCCAAACTCAATTCTGTGGGTATGGATCCCGGGTCAGCGCTCCGCGTCGCGGCGCTTGTCCGGGATGACGAGAAGCCTGTGACGGGGGCTCGGCCCGACCAGCACCAGCCTTGTTTTCTTCAAATTGCGCCGCAATTGATGTATCCAGATAAGCCGTTGGTCACGCCGTGACGGCACAACGCGCCTGGTCTTTCATTTGGAGATATTCCGATGTCGCTCGATTCGGACATCATCGTCGATCGTCGCAGGATCCGCCGCAAGCTGACGTTCTGGCGCGTCATGGCCGCGCTGATCGCGATCGCGGCGATTGCGGGCTTCGCGCTGATCGCGACGCCCGGTGCGCGCGGCACGTTCGCAGCCGCCGGCTCGATTGCGCGGGTCCAGATCGACGGCCTGATCCGCAGCGATTCCGATCGCACGCAGGCGCTGGAGCGGCTGGAGAATTCGCAGGCTGCCGCCGTCATCGTTCACATCAACTCACCGGGCGGCACCACCGCAGGCTCCGAGCAGCTCTACGACTCGCTGGTCCGGCTCAAGGCGAAGAAGCCGCTCGTCGTCGTGGTCGAGGGTCTTGCCGCCTCCGGCGGCTACATCACGGCGATCGCGAGCGACCACATCATCGCGCAGCAGAGCTCGCTGGTCGGCTCGATCGGTGTGCTGTTCCAGTACCCCAATGTCACCGAGCTCCTGAAGACCATCGGCGTCAAGGTCGAGGAGGTAAAATCCTCGCCGCTGAAGGCCGCGCCCAACGGTTTTGAGCCGACCAGTCCCGAGGCGCGGGCCGCGCTCGACGCGCTGGTGAAGGACTCCTACGCCTGGTTCAAGGGACTGGTGAAGGAACGGCGTGGCATGGACGACACGCAGCTCGAGAAAGTGGCCGACGGCCGCGTCTTCACCGGACGCCAGGCGATCGATCTCAAGCTGATCGACCAGATCGGCGACGAGAAGACGGCGGTGACCTGGCTGGTCGAGCAGAAGGGCGTCAAGAAGGGGCTTTCGGTGCGCGACTACAAGCTTCAGTCGCGCTTCGGCGATCTGCCGTTCCTCAAGACGGCCGCTGCCGTGACGCTGGAAGCGCTGGGTTTAGGCTCGATTGCGCATCAAATCGGGCAAACCGGCGTCGCGCAGGCCGTCGACCGGTTCGGAATGGATGGAATGCTGGCCTTGTGGCAGCCGGCTGCGTCAAACTGACTGGGACAGGCGAGCGCCTAAGGGTTTTCTCGTCTGGCGAGTGTCGGGGCAGCCTGCTTTTTTGGCATTTGTCACGCATTTTCACGACGCTCAACCTTGATTTAGCGTCTTGACAGATCACGGTATTTTCACGGAAATGGTCATCCGCACGCTTCCGGGTCCTATCTCTCGATGATCAAATCCGAACTTGTTCAGCGTATCGCCGAGCACAACCCGCATCTGTACCAGCGGGATGTCGAGAACATTGTGAATGCGATTCTCGAAGAGATCGTAGCGGCTCTCGCACGCGGTGATCGCGTCGAGTTGCGCGGCTTCGGTGCCTTCTCGGTCAAGCATCGCCCTGCACGCGCCGGGCGTAATCCGCGCACCGGCGCCCATGTACCCGTCGATCAGAAGAGCGTTCCGTTCTTCAAGACCGGCAAGGAAATGCGCGAGCGGCTGAACCGCGACCATCCGGATCCCGGCGCGGCAGACTGAGGCCGGCGTCAGGGTTTCCCGCGGTCGCTCAAGATGCGGCCGGAAGCTTGATTCAAGGCGAGCGAAGCGAGATGCGAAAGTTCCTGACCGCGCTGATCGTGATTCCGCTGGGTCTGATCCTGGTGGTGTTCGCCGTCTCCAACCGGCATTTCGTCACGGTCTCCTTCGATCCCTTTGTCTCCGACGACCCGTCATTGTCGGTCACGCTGCCGCTGTTCCTGCTGCTGATCCTGGTGGCGGCGCTGGGCGTCCTGGCCGGCGGCTGTGCCGTCTGGCTCGGCCAGCGGCACTGGCGCCGCGCGGCCCGTCGGCATGAGGCGGATGCGCGCAGCGCCCGGACCGAACTGGCCGGCTTGCGGGCCCAGACGGCCGCGGCGAAGCCCGATTCCCAGCGCCTCCCCGCCCCCGTCGGGGTGGGCCTTTACGGGCCCGTCGGGCGAGACAAGCAGCGCGCGACGTTGTAGAAGCGGCCGCAACCGAAAACCCTGCTTTCCGGCCGCGGAGTTGCGGCCTTTACCTGCTTTGAGACCATGTCCCTGCTCGTCAAAATCTGCGGCCTGTCCACGCGCGAGACGCTCGAAACAGCGCTCGACGCGGGCGCCGACATGGTGGGGTTCGTGTTCTTTCCGCCGTCGCCCCGGCATCTGTCGCTGGAGCTTGGCCGCGATCTCGGCCGCCAGGTGAATCGGCGCGCGCTCAAGGTTGCGCTCACGGTCGATGCCGATGACGCCACGCTCGACAACATCATGGACGCGCTGTCGCCGGACATTTTCCAGCTCCATGGCAAGGAGACCGTCGCGCGGCTGCGCGACATCAAGCAGCGGTTCGGCCGCCCCGTGATGAAGGCGGTGCCGGTCGCAACCTCAGCCGATCTTGCCGTGCTGCCCGGCTACGCCGCGGTCGCCGACCGCATCCTGTTCGATGCGCGCGCGCCGAAAGACGCGACGCGGCCCGGCGGCCTGGGCGCGCCGTTCGACTGGCACCTGCTCGAAAACCTCGATCTGAACCTGCCCTACATGGTCTCGGGCGGACTTCACGCCGACAACGTTGCGGAGGCCCTTCGCATCACCCGCGCCGGCGGCGTCGACGTGTCCTCCGGTGTCGAGAGCGCTCCCGGCGTCAAGGATCCCGAGCTGATCAAGGCCTTCATCCGCGCCGCGCGCGCCACCCAAGATGCAAGTCAAGAGTTGAGCGTCCGATGAACATCGCCAAACCAAACTCCTACCGCAGCGGGCCCGACGAGCGCGGTCATTTCGGCATCTTCGGCGGACGCTTCGTCGCCGAAACGCTGATGCCGCTGATCCTCGATCTGGAGAAGGCCTACACCGCGGCCAAGGCCGATCCGGCCTTCCAGGCCGAGATGAACGGCTATCTCAAGAACTATGTCGGCCGGCCCTCGCCGCTCTATTTCGCCGAGCGTCTCACCGAGCATCTCGGCGGCGCCAAGATCTACCTCAAGCGCGAAGAGCTCAACCACACCGGCTCGCACAAGGTGAACAACGTGCTCGGCCAGATCATGCTGGCGCGGCGCATGGGCAAGAAGCGCATCATTGCCGAGACGGGCGCCGGCCAGCACGGCGTCGCCACCGCGACGCTGTGCGCGCGCTTCGGCCTCGAATGCGTGGTCTATATGGGCGCCGTCGACGTCGAGCGGCAGCAGCCCAACGTGATACGCATGGAGATGCTGGGCGCAAAGGTGGTCCCGGTGCAGTCGGGCACGCGCACGCTGAAGGACGCCATGAACGAGGCGCTGCGCGACTGGGTCACCAACGTGCACAACACGTTCTATTGCATCGGCACGGTCGCGGGCCCGCATCCCTATCCGACGCTGGTGCGCGACTTCCAGTCGATCATCGGCAACGAGACCAAGGCGCAGATGCAGGAGGTCGAGGGCCGCCTGCCGGATTCGCTGGTCGCCTGCATCGGCGGCGGCTCGAATGCGATGGGCCTGTTCCACCCATTCCTCGACGATCCCTCCGTCGAAATTTTCGGCGTCGAAGCTGCAGGCCACGGGCTCACGCAGCTTCATGCGGCCTCGATCGCGGGCGGCCGTCCCGGCGTGCTGCACGGCAACCGCACTTATCTCCTGATGGACGCGGACGGCCAGATCCAGGACGCTCATTCGATCTCGGCCGGCCTCGACTATCCCGGCATCGGCCCCGAGCATTCCTGGCTGCACGAGATCGGCCGCGTGAATTATCTCTCCGCGACCGACGACGAGGCGCTCGCTGCGTTCCAGCTGCTGTCAAAGCTGGAAGGCATCATCCCGGCGCTCGAGCCCGCGCATGCCATCGCCAAGGTGATGGAGCTCGCGCCGAAGCGCGCAAAAGATCACCTGATGGTCGTCAATCTCTCCGGCCGCGGCGACAAGGACGTCCCGCAGGTCGGCGACATCCTGAGGGGCAAGAGCAAGTGACCACGCGTATCGACATCCGTTTTGCCGAGCTTGCGAAGCAGGGCCGCTCGGCCTTCGTGACCTTCCTGATGGCCGGCGATCCGGATCCCGCCACCTCGCTCGAGATCATCAAGGCGCTGCCGAAGTCCGGCGCCGACGTGATCGAGATCGGCATGCCCTTCACCGATCCGATGGCCGACGGTCCGTCGATCCAGGCGGCGGGCCTGCGCGCGCTCAAGGCCGGCATGACGCTGAAGAAGACGCTCGAGCTCGTGCGCGGCTTCCGCAAGGACGACAATGCGACGCCGATCGTGCTGATGGGCTATTACAACCCGATCTACATCTACGGCGTCGACAAGTTCCTTGTCGATGCCAAGACCGCCGGCGTCGACGGCCTCATCATCGTCGATCTGCCGCCGGAGGAGGACGACGAGCTCTGCCTGCCCGCGATGAAGGCCGGCCTGAACTTCATTCGCCTGGCGACGCCGACGACCGACGACAAGCGCCTGCCGGCCGTGCTCGCCAACACCTCGGGCTTCGTCTACTACGTCTCGATCACCGGCATCACCGGTGCTGCGGCGGCGGATTCCTCGGCGGTGAGCGAAGCGGTCGCCCGCATCAAGCGTCACACCAAGCTGCCGGTCTGCGTCGGCTTCGGCATCCGCACGCCGGAGACCGCGCGCGCCATCGCCTCGCATGCGAATGGCGCGGTGGTCGGCACCGCGCTGGTCGATGCGCTCAAGAACAGCCTCGATGCAGACGGCCGGGCCACCGCCAAAACCGTTAACGCCGTCGCCGAACTGACGGCATCCCTGGCCCAAGGCGTCAAAGGCGCACAACAGGCGGCGGAATAGGCCATAATTCCGCTTTTGGGGCGGACGACACGGCGGCTTGCCGGGGCAGGGTCCGGCAGCCATATATCCCTTCAGGCGATCCCCGGAGCGGGATCGCACATCGGAGCAAACCATGAACTGGCTTACCAATGTGGTCCGGCCGAAGATCCGCAACATGCTGCGGCGGGAGACGCCGGAGAATTTGTGGATCAAGTGTCCGGATTCCGGGCAGCTCGTGTTCTACAAGGACGTCGAGGCCAACCAGTTCGTCATTCCCGGCTCGAACTACCACATGCGCATGGGCGCGGTGGCGCGTCTGAAGTCGATCTTCGACAACGAGACCTGGTACGACGTCGCGCTGCCCGAGGTCACGCCGGATCCGCTCAAGTTCCGTGACGAGAAGAAATACGTCGACCGCATCAAGGATGCCCGCGCGCGAACTAACCTCAACGACGCGATCAAGGTCGGCTATGGCAAGCTCGAAGGCGCCGCCGTCGTCATCGCCGTGCAGGATTTCGACTTCATGGGCGGCTCGCTCGGCATGGCCGCGGGCGAGGCCATCGTGCGTGGGCTCGAACTCGCGGTCGAGAAGAAGTCGCCGTTCATCGTGTTCGCCGCATCAGGCGGCGCGCGCATGCAGGAAGGCATCCTGTCGCTGATGCAGATGCCGCGCACGACCGTCGCGGTTCAGATGCTGCGCGAGGCAAAACAGCCCTATATCGTCGTGCTGACCAACCCGACCACCGGCGGCGTCACCGCCTCCTACGCGATGCTGGGCGACGTGCAGATCGCCGAGCCCGGCGCGCTGATCGGCTTTGCCGGCGCGCGCGTGATCGAGCAGACCATCCGCGAGAAGCTCCCGGAAGGCTTCCAGCGCGCCGAGTACCTGAAAGAGCACGGCATGGTCGACATGGTCGTGCATCGTCACGATTTGCGCCCGACCCTGGCACGGCTCTGTCGCCTGTTGACCAAGGCACCGGCGCTGGAGACCGCGTCGAAATCGGTGCAGCCTGTCGTCAGCCCGGCGCAGATCGTATCGGCTTCCGAGACGGCGCCGGCCGCGCCGCACGCGTGAACGCGTCTCCTGACAGCGCAAAGCCGCCGCTCGACGAATTGATCGGGCGGCTGTCGGCCCTGCATCAGAAGCGCATCGATCTTGGGCTGGAGCGGATGCATCGTCTGCTCGATCGGCTCGGCCACCCCGAACGCAAGCTGCCCCCGGTGATCCACATCGCCGGCACCAATGGCAAGGGCTCGACGCTCGCTTATCTGCGCGCGACGCTGGAAGCGGCAGACCTGCGCGTCCACGCCTACACCTCGCCGTATCTGGTCCGCATCAACGAATGTTTCCGGCTTGGTCGCCTCGGTGGCGGCGTGCTGGTCGGCGACGACGAACTGCGCGCCGCGCTGGAAGAAGTCGAGCGCGTCAATGCCGGCGAGCCTGCCACCGTGTTCGAGCTGAAGACGGCCGCCGCGTTTCATCTGTTCGCGCAGAATCCGGCCGATGCGGTGCTGCTCGAGGTCGGCCTTGGCGGCCGCCTCGATTCGACCAATGTGGTCGATACGCCGGCGGCCACTGTGATCACGCCCGTGAGCATGGACCACACGGACTTCCTCGGCGATACGCTGACCTCCATCGCCGGCGAGAAGGCCGCGATCATCAAGCGCGGCGTGCCCGTGGTTTGCGCCGAGCAGTCGGGCGAGGCGATGGCCGTGATCGAGGCGCAGGCCAAGCGCATGCGCGCGCCGCTGTTTGCCGCGAACGAGAGCTGGCACGTCAATGTCGAGCATGGGCGCCTGGTTTATTCCGACGATCGCGGCCTGATGGATCTCGCCGCGCCGCGCCTGTTCGGCCGCCACCAGTTCGACAATGCCGGGCTTGCGATCGCGACTTTGCGCGCGATTTCGACATTCAAGGTCAACCAGGCGGCGTTCGAAGCCGGCATCGTCGGTGCCGAATGGCCGGCGCGGATGCAGCGCATCACCTCGGGCGAGCTGCTCTCCTGGGGACCGCAGGGCTCGGAGATCTGGCTCGACGGCGGGCACAATGCGGAAGGTGGGCGCGTTGCGGCGGCCGCGCTCGGCGATCTCGAGGAACGGGTGTCGCGGCCGCTGGTCGTGATCGCGGGCATGATGGCCAACAAGGATGCGCAGGCCTTCCTCGCCAATTTCGCCGGCCTCACCCGTCACATCATCGCGGTGCCGATTCCCGACACCGAGAATGCGATGCCGGCCGACCGCCTTGCGGACGCCGCGCGCAGCCTCGGCATGCGGGTCGAGCCCGCGCCGGGCATCGAGGCCGCGCTGCGCGCGCTGTCGAAGCTCGCCTACGAGGTGCCGCCGCGCATCCTGATCACCGGCTCGCTCTATCTCGCCGGCCACGTGCTCGGCATCAACGGCACGCCTCCTGCATGAGCTGTCTTGTCCCGGACAAGGCGCATCGCGCAAGCGATGCGCCGCAGAGCCGGGACCCAGAATGCCGCAACATGGGCCCCGGCTCTGCAGCGCACCGCTGAAGAAGCGCTGCGCTGCGTCCGGGGCAAGAGAGAATGCCAATGCGTTTTGCCGCGATTGCCGACATTCACGGAAACCATCTCGCGCTGGAGGCGGTGCTTGCCGACATCCGCGCCCAGGGCATCGCCGACCTCGTCAATCTCGGCGACATGCTGAGCGGTCCGCTCGACGCGCGCCGGACCATCGAGATCCTGATGAATCTCGACGCCGTGCATGTGCTCGGCAATCACGACCGCTACCTGCTCGACCGTCCGCCGGAGAAGATGGGCTCGTGGGATCGTCCCGCCCATGCGGCGCTGAATGCCGTGCAACTCGATTGGCTGCGGGCGCAGCCGATGACGCGCGTGTTTCGCGACCGGGTCTTCCTCTGCCATGCGACGCCCGAGAACGACGAGGTCTATTGGCTCGATACCGTGCATCCCGACGGCACGGTGGCGCTATCGCCGCTCGACCACATCGAGCAGTTCGCGCAAGGCATCACGCAGTCCCTGATCCTCTGCGCCCACACCCATCTCGCCCGCACGGTGCGGCTTCGTGACGGCCGGCTGATCGTCAATCCCGGCAGCGTCGGTAGCCCGGGCTATCGCGACAAGCATCCGTTCCCGCATGTCGTCGAGGCCGGCACGCCGCACGCGCGCTACGCGATCCTCGAACTCGTCGATGCTGCTTGGCAAGTGACCTTCCGCCATGTCGTCTATGATCACGAGGCGATGGCCGCGCTCGCACGCCGCAACAATCAGCCGGAGCTCGCGAACGCGCTCGCGACGGGATGGATCAAGTAGCGCCGCTTCGCTCCATCCGGGCGGCGGGTTTGACTCCTTGATAAGGGCGCTTGTTATAAGCGTACATATCAAAGTGGGAGCGCGCCATGGACGACGGCCATGTCTGGCGAAACGAATATACCATCGAGACGTCTGCAACCGCAGAGACGATCTGGGGCATCTTTCGCGATGTCCCCGGCTGGAAAAACTGGAATGCGGGTATCGAGCAGATCGACATCGACGGGCCATTCGCGGCCGGCACTTGGTTCACGATGAAGCCCCCCGGCGAGGAGACGCTACGCTCGCAACTGATCGAGGTTCGCGAGAACGTGTGCTTCATCGATGAAACGCGAGTCGGCGATCTCGTCATCACAGTCGCCCATCGCATCGCACCGCTTGGCGATTCTCCTGGACCGGCGCGCACGCGCATCGTTTACGCCGCGGACGCGCGAGGGCCGCAAGCGTCCGAGATCGGTCCGGCTGTCGCGTCGGACTTTCCCGATGTTCTCGCCAGTCTCGCCAAACTTGCCGAAACGAGATCGGCATGATTGCCGCCGACAAAAAACAAAACGGCCGGCGTGTTGCCGGCCGTTGCAGAATTCTCAGTTACTCGCGAGGCGGATCACACCGCCGACGTGATCCACTGCTGCAGCTTTGCCTTCGGCGCCGCGCCGACCTGGCGGGAGGCCATCTCGCCGCCCTTGAAGATCATCAGGGTCGGGATCGACATCACGCCGTACTTCGACGCGGTCTTCGGGCTCTCGTCGACATTGAGCTTCACGATCTTGACCTTGTCGCCCATCGCGCCGGCGATCTCGTCGAGGGCGGGCGCGATCATGCGGCAGGGACCGCACCATTCGGCCCAGAAATCGACGACCACAGGGCCGTTCGCCTTGAGCACTTCGGCTTCGAAATCAGTGTCAGAAACCTTGCCAACGGCCATGGGAGTACCTCACTCGGTTGAAAGAATCGGCGCGGATGGGAATCGCGCCCGGGATCATGGCGTCAACCTATGAACGGCCCCTTGCCGGGTCAAGGACGCTCACACCGAGATGAAGGGATGCCAGCGCCGCGTCCAGCGCGGGGGCCGAAATCTCCATATATTCAAGGGCCTCGGTCCAGAGCAGGACGGCCCTGACCGGCTTTTGGGGATAAAGCCGCGCCAGCACCGCCCGGTACAGCGCAAGCTGCCGGACATAGACGGCGGGCGCCTCAGTCGCGCTTTTGGGCGCCGCCTGGTTGGTCTTGAAATCGACGATCAGGACCTCATCCGGACGAACGACCAGCCGGTCGATCTGCCCCGACACCAGCGCAGGCTGGAGGCCTGGCCGCTCCAGCCGGCCGACGATGGCGACCTCCGCCCGGCTGCCGGCGGCAAACACCGGTGCAAAGCGCGGCTCGGCGATCAGCGCGAGCACCTTGTCGGCCAGCGCGGTGCGGTCGGCCTCCGCCCAGTCGGAGGCATTGCGCGCCATGAAGCCGCGCGCGGCCTCGCGCCGCCGCTCGGCGGCGATGTCGGGCAGCGACTGGAGCAGCCGGTGCACCAGCGTGCCGCGTTGCAGCGCGAGCGCGCGCGACTGCACCGATTCGCCTGACCGGACCGCGCGGCCTCCCTCCGCAGACTGGCCCGAGGGGCGCACGGAATCGTCGTCCTGCATCTCGCGCGGTGCCGGCGTCCGCAGCCAGTCCGGCAACGCGATCGTCTGATCCACGAATGTCGCGGGCGTGCCGAGGGCAACGACGTCCTCCGGCCGGGCGAATCGCGTCACCTTGCCAAGCGGCGTTTCCAGCGTCTGCTTCTCCAGGCCCGAGCCGGTAAGCCCGGTGTCGACCAGGTCGTACCAGCTCAGCTTGCGGACCGTCCTCATATTGCCGGGCATGCAGCCGCCGACGATCAGCCGGTCGGCCGCGCGCGTCATCGCGACATAGAGCAGGCGGCGATATTCGTCCTCGGTCTCCTCGAGCATGGCCTTGCGGGCCTCGGCGACGGGCTTGGGATCGTCGGCCTTGCGGCCCGCCCACACCACCACCTCGCCGCCGTTGCCGCGCGGCACCTGGATCAGACGGACCCGCTGCGAGTCCGCGGGCGACGACGTGGTGTCGACCATGAACACGACGGACGCTTCAAGGCCCTTGGCGCCGTGCACGGTCATCACCCGCACCTCGTCGCGGGAGATTTCCATGTCGCGCTTCACCTCGGTGTCGGCCGAGCGCAGCCAGGCCATGAAGCCTTGCAGCGACGCCGGCGCCTTGCGCTCGTAGTTCAGCGCCAGCTCCAGGAATTCGTCGAGCGCGTCATTGGCCTCGTGGCCGAGCCGGCGCAGGATGCGCGCGCGTCCGCCGTCGCCGCCAAGCAGCCAGGCGTAGAAGGCGAACGGTGTCTCCTCGCGCGCGCGAGTTTCGCAGGCCTCGAGCCGCCGCAGCACCGCGGCGAATTTCTCGCTTCCGGCCGCCTGCTCGCCGAGCGCCCGGCGCAGCGAGCCCTTGCGGCCCCAGGCAAGCGCAAACAAATCGTCATCGTCGAGCCCGAACAGCGGGCTCTTCAGCGCGACCGCAAGCGCGAGATCGTCCTGCGGCAGCAGCAGCGCGTCCGCAAGGTTCATCAGGTCGATGATGCCGATGTGCTCGGTGAGCTTCAGCCGGTCGGCGCCGGCGACCGGCACGCCAGCGTGCTTCAGCGCCTGGATCACGGCATCGAACGCGTTGCCGCGTCGGCGGACCAGGATCAGCATGTCGCCGTAGCGCAGCGGCCGCCGCTCGCCTTCATGTCCGGTGAGCGTGCCGCTTTCGACCAGCCGCTTGATCTCGGCCTGGATGCGGCGGGCGAGCTTGACCTCGGGGCTGGTGACGGCAACGCCGTCGAACGGCGCGCGCCAGCCCTCGATGTCCTGCCTGTCGTCGGCTTCAGCCAGGTCCCACAGCTCGATCACGCTTGGCCCTGCATCGGCGAGCGCATTGTGCAGGGGATGGCCGATCTCGACCGAATGGATGCTCTTGTAGATCGCGGGGTCGCGGAAGACGTGGTCGACCGAGTGCAGGATCGCGGCGCCCGAGCGGAACGAATAGGTGAAGGCGACCGGATCGAATTTCAGCCCGGCGGCGGTGAACTTGCGGTGCAGCTCGCGCCGGCGCGCGTCGAATTCCCGGGGCTGCGCGCCCTGGAACGAGAAGATCGACTGCTTCTCGTCTCCGACGGCGAAGATGGTGCGGTTCAGCCCCTCGCGCGCGCCTTCGCCCGCGGTGAACTCGGAGATGATGTGCGCGACGATGTCCCACTGCCGCGGACTGGTGTCCTGCGCCTCGTCGATCAGGACGTGGTCGACGCCGCGGTCGAGCTTGTAATGCACCCAGCCCGAGGAGACGCGGTTGAGCATCGCCAGCGTTTTGTCGATCAAATCGTCATAGTCGAGCAGGCCGCGCTCCTGCTTCTCGCGCCGGTAGTTCGCGGCAGCAGCGGTCGCGATATGCAAGAGAGCCGCCGTGCGGTCACGCATGGTTACCGCGCGGCGCTTCTCGATCAGTCCAGCGAGGCGCTGGGCCTCGTTCTCGAACAGGCGGGCGATGGAGGGATTGTGATCGCAAAATTTCTTGGTCAGCACCGCCTTGCGCGGCAGCTTCTCGTCGGTGAGGAAGACGCCGAGATAGGCGTCGACCTGCGCGCCGCCCGAAAACGCTTTTGCCTCGCGGAGCCGGCTGGCCTGGTCGTTGTCGGATTTGCTGCCATCTTCCAGCGCAAACGCGATGTCGTCCCAGCGCGATCGCGGCAGGAATGGACCGTCGAGAATCTCCGTCTCGACGTCCTCGATGCGGTCGGCGGCGTCAACGCCCAGCACCGCCGCCATCTGCGCGGCGGCAGCTTCTGCGTTGCCGGCCTCGTCGGTCCAGGCCATGAAATGATCGCGGCTCAGACAGGCCTCGCGCACGACCTCCTTGAAGGTGACGTCGGCGGCGCTGGCCATCGCGGTCAGCAGCGCGCGGCCTGTGACCGTTTCCGGGTCGCGCGCGGCCTCCAGCAGCACCTTCAGATTGGCGCGCTCCATCATGTCGGTCTGGTCGCGCTCGTCGATGACGGAGAAGCGCGCCGGCACGTTGGCTTCGAACGGAAACTGCTGGAGCAGGCGGGTACACAGCGCGTGGATGGTCTGCACCTTCAATCCACCGGGGGTCTCCAGCGCACAGGCGAATAGCTTTCGCGCTTCGCGTCGCAGCTTTGCGCTGGGATGCGGGATGCCGACGGCACGGATCGCGGCATCGAGCGCGGTGTCGTCCAGCGTCACCCAATGGCCGAGCGTGGTGAACACGCGCTCGGCCATGTTGGCGGCGGCGGCCTTGGTGAAGGTGATGCAGAGGATCTTTTCCGGCGGCACGCCCGACAGCAGCAGACGGATCACGCGCTGCACCAGCACGTGCGTCTTGCCCGAGCCCGCATTGGCCGACACGAAGGCCGATGCGGTCGGATCGGATGCACGCGCCTGCCTGGCGCGCACCTCATCGGGGATTGGGCGTGGCGCCTTCACCATTCCTCGATCCCCAATCCGCCGGCTGCCGACCACTCCTTGATGCGGGCGAGGTCGTCATAGGTGCCGTAGCGGTTGGACCACATCGGCAGGTTCAGCGAGGTGTAGGCCTGGTTCTCGTCCTCGAAGGCGCGGATCAGCGCTTCCAGCTTGGCCCGGGCCTCAGCGGCAGCAATATCCGGCGGCTGCGGTTCGTCGCCTTGCTTGTACTTGAGCTCGAGGATGCGCTCCTCGCCCGGCGGATTGTTGCCGCTGAGGCGGACATAGACGAGCTGGCTCACGGATGAGCCGGCGTCGATGTCGGGAAAGCCGCCTTCGCGCAGGATCGCCGCCTCCAGCGTGAGCTGCGGCGACAGGCCCATGCGGACCTGCTTGCCGGTCGGCGGCTGGCCGGTCTTGTAGTCGAGGATGGCGTAGCCGCCGCCCTGGCGGCGCTCGATGCGGTCGGCGCGCGCGGAGAGGCGGAAGCTGCGTTCATTGTCGAGCGTGATCGAGATCTCGCCGCGGGTCTCCGCGGTGATCGCCTCGACCACGTCGCGCCGTGCCGTTTCCCACTCGCCGAACCAGCGCGCGATGCGCTGGAAGCGCGGCCACCACAGCGCGCGCGCCTCGGGGCGCTCCATCAGCGGCGCGAAATGCTTTTCGCCGATCGCGCGCAGCACGCGGGCGGGATCGTCGGGCAGACGCGTCGCATAGCGTTCCGTGAATTCGCCGATCGCATCGTGGATCGCCGAGCCGCGGTCGGCGGCCGACAGCGGCATGTCGACGGGATCGAGCGCATCCAGCCGCAAGATGTGCTTGGCGTAGATCGTGTAGGGATCGCGCAGCCAGTCCTCGATCGCGGTGACCGACATCTTCAGCGGCCGTGTCGCGCGCGGCGGTCGCGGTTCGGGTTGCTTGATCGGCCTGACCTCGTCGGGCTGGTCCAGCCGATCTGCGAACCGCACGTATTTCTCGCCGGCGCGGATGGCCGCCTTCCAGCGATCGTCGCCCGCAACCGCCTCCAACCGATGCAGGAAGCGCGAAGCCACCGCTGGCGCGCCGCCGGCCTTGGCGGAATGGGTGAGGATCACCTCATCTCCTCCGAGCAGCTGCGCGAAATCGTGGGCGGAGAGGCCGATGCGGCGCTCCGGCAGATCGAGGCCGAGCTCATGCCGCATCGGGCGGCTCAGCCAGGGATCGATGCGCGGCGCCGGCGGCCAGACGCCCTCGATCAGGCCACCGACGATGATGCGGTCCGCCTGCATCAGGCGCGATTCCAGCGGGCCGTAGATCTGGAGCCGCGCGCCCGGCTTGTCACGCCGCCGTACCGCGCGATCGCCGAACGCGGTCTGGAAGACATCAGGGTAATCAGGCAGCGGCACCATCAGTCCGCTGGTCGTGCCGCCGCGCAGGAGATCGTCGAAGGCGCCGGCGAGCGCGAGGCCCTCGCGCTCCTCGAAGGCGAGCGGGATGCCTTGCTCGTCGCGCGACAGTTCGATCATGATCTCGCGATGCCGGTGCGCGAGCTCGGCGAAGTCATATGGTTTTGACGACGCCAGACTCTCGATCGGCGCCAAGGCCCTCTGCAAGGCATCGATCAGGGCCTGGACCCGATCGAGATCCTCCGCCTTGAGGCGTGCGCGCGGCTCAGCCTTGTGGAGCGCGGAGACCTCGCTGCGCCACAGCTTGGCCAGTTCCTCGCGAAAGCGGTTGAATTCACGCAGCAGGCCTGCCGAGCCCGCAGGCGGACGCGTGCCGCGCAAGACGGCGAGCTCCAGGCCTTCGATCGCCGCCTTCCAAGCGCCCGGCGCGCGGCCCAGCCGGCACAGTGGATGTTTCAGCATCGCCAGCAGCGTCGGCGGCTCCAATCCCTTGGTCGCCGCTTCGGCCGCAAGGCGCGCAAAAACGCCGGCGGATGTCTCCATCAGCACGTCGCCGCCGGAATCGTCGAAGGCGAGATCCCATCGGGTGAGCGCAGCCATCACACGGCGCGCCAGCGCGCGGTCCGGCGTGACCAGCGCCGCCGATTTGTCGAGGTGCCGCGCCTCGCGCATCGCGATCGCAATCGCCAGCGCTTCCATTTCAGGGTTGGGGGCTTCGACGACCGCGAGGTTTGTCATGCCGCCGGCGATCTTTGCCGCGACATCCGGCTGCTTCAGCCGGTCGTGCCAGACTTCCGTCTTGGCGGAGGGCCGCATCGATTCGGATGCGAGCAGGTCGCGGCCGCCTTCCGCCGGCGCTTGAAGCAGCTCGACGTCGCCGCGCTTGATGCCGAAGCGCTCCAGCAGCGCGTGCATGGCATATTGCGGATGGTTCGACGCCGGATGCTCCGCGAACTTGCCGAGCGCATCGCGCACGCCGCCGATGGTCCGCCAGGCATCCTCGTCGAGATCAGTGTCGAGGCCCGGCAGCACCACCGCGCCATGCGGCAGCGAGGCGACCGCATGCAGGAATTTTGCGGTGGCCGGCATCGAGCCGGTCGAGCCGGCCGCGATCACGGGCCCATGCGGATGCGCGGTCAGGCGCTTCGCTTCCGCCGCGATCAGGAGGTCGCGCCGCGCCGCGGGCTCGATCCTGTTGATCTCGGCGAGATGGCCGGGCCAGGCGATGCGAGCGATGCGCAGGAATTCGAGCGAGTGCTGCCAGTAGCGATCGAGCTGGTCCGGCACCAGGCCATCGAGCGCGCTCCAGTCGACCCCGCGCGTCACCATGTCGTCGATCAGGCGCGCGAGATCGCCGGCGAGAGCCAGCGTCGAGGCGGGGCCGCCGACCACCAGCGGCGACAGCACCGGCCCCTTGGCCCAGGCCGCGACGAGCTGCGCCAGCGTCAGCCGTCGCTCGAGCTCGCCAAGGCGCGGCGGGATGTCGAGCGGCGTTGCGCCGGAAAACTGCTCGCCTTCATCGGCGAAGGCGAGCTCGTCCTCGTCGATGTCGCCGAGCGCGACGATGCGCGGCAGCACGACCGCGTCAGCCTTCATCTCGTCGAGGAAGATCTCCCGCACGACACGCATGGCGCGCCGGGTCGGCAGGTACAGCGTGGTGTCCGCAAGCCGCGCCGGCTCCCTGCGCGCCTCGAATCCCGCGACCAGCCGGCCGTCGAGCAGGGCCGTGACGACCGTGCGCAGGAACGGAACTGAGATGGGAACACTGAAAACGCGCATCGGCTGCCTGATTCGGGATCAGGCGCCAATATAGGGAGGCGGACTCAAATGGTCATTGGCTGTGGCGGGGTCTTCCCCGCTCTCCCACTGTCATTCCGGGGCGATGCGAAGCATCGAATCCGGAATCTCGAGATTCCGGGTTCGCGCTTGCGCGCCCCGGAATGACGGGAAGCCCCTACGCCACGCTCTCCAGAAACGCCTCTTCCGCGGCATGCACCGCATCGGGCGTGCCGACATGCATCCAGACGCCGTCGAGGCGCAGGCCGAACAGGCGCTCCTGCTCGTTGGCGCGGTCGAACATCTTGGTCAGCGAGAACTCGCCCTGCGGCGCATCGGCGAAGATCGACGGCGACAGGATCGCCGCGCCGGCATAGACGAACGGAACGACCTCTTTCTCCTTGCGCTTGCGCAGGGCTCCGTCGGGCAGCATGCCGTAATCGCCGCGGCCGCTATAGCCGATGCTGGTCGCCGTCGGCGCCATCAAGAGCAGGATGTCCATGCGCGCGGGATCGAAGTTTTCGGCAAGCCGCGCCAGGTTCGAGCGCACGCCGTCGATCCACAGCGTGTCGGAATTGACATGGAAGAACGGCGCGTTGCCGAGCAGCGGCAGCGCCTTGACCACGCCGCCGCCGGTGCCGAGCACCAGGTCGCGCTCGTCCGAGATGGTCACGCGCGGATGCTGGCGCGATGCGACGTGATCGATGATCTGGTCCGGCAGGTAATGCACGTTGACCACCGCCTCGCTCACGCCGGCCTGGCCGAGCTTGTCGAGCACGTGGTCGAGCAGCGGCTGGCCCGCCACCGGCACCATCGGCTTCGGCATCTTGTCCGTCAACGGACGCATGCGCAGGCCGAACCCTGCGGCGAGCACCATGGCTTTGGTCGGTTTGACGGACATCGTTTGCTTTCTCAGATTCGTCTTTCTCAGCCTCGTGGACTCAGAACTCTTGGGATTAGAACTCTTGGAATTACTCTCGAAATTGCCCTTGCAATTCGCGTTCGCGGCAATCCTAGCACGGGACTCATTCAGCCGCACCGCATCTCAACCGCCTTAGCCACCTGCCGTGACGGTTGTACGACGGGTGTGGCCGTTACGCCCCGACGGATGCGGAACGCGCCTTTTTCTTCTTGTCGCCGAGCTTGAGGAAATTGACGCCGATCTGGTCGCCATTGACCCAGGCAAGCTCACAGCGCCGGTACGCGAGTCCGGTGGACGACAGCAGGAGAAAAAATTCCTTCAGATGGAGCCCTTCGACCGAACCGTCGATGGTCAGCTTGGCGCCGCTCTGGGAGACGTCCTCCATGGTGCAGTCGCGCCGCCACGTGCCGTCGATTCCCATCATCTGGGCTGGAATCCCACGCTCGAAAACAACCCGGCTGTTGCTGCGCTGGTCTGTCTTCACCGCCATCTGCCCTTGCTCCAGCCCGGTAATTATTCGGCTCCTTGCCGCCAGAATACCGACGTCTTGGCTAACAGCCGGTAAATCGGGCTCGAATCAGCCTTGGGGCGGTTCTGGTGCCGGTTCTTGTGACGGCCTTTGGGGTGGCGGGACGTTGGCGAGATACCAGTCGCGCAAATGGCTGAGCGCGGGATGCGCCAGCGAGCGCTGGAGGTAGGTCCAGATCCGCGGCTGGTGGCGCAGGTAATGCGGCTTGCCGTCGCGGCGGTTGAGCCGGGCGAAGGTGCCGAGCAGGCGGGTGTTCCGCTGCGCCGACATGATGGCGTAGAGCTCGGCGAAACCGGCCGGATCGAAGCTCGCATCATCAGCGCGGCGCGCCTTGATGTAGCGCGACAACAGCGCCAACTCGAGATTCTCGGGCACGTCGATGCGGGCGTCCTGGAGCAGCGACACCACGTCGTAGGATTGCGGCCCGAGCACGGTGTCCTGGAAATCGATCACGCCGACGCGTTCGATGCCGGTGCGCATCCCGAGCCAGATCAAATTGGGCGAGTGATAGTCGCGGATGATCCACGTCCTCGGCGCGGCCAGCGGCTTCTGCAGCAGCTCACGCCACATCGTAAAGAATTCCGCGCGCTTCGGCTCGCTCAGCGGCGCGTTGCGATCGGGCAGATACCATTCCGGCATCAATCCGATTTCGATCAGCATCGCCTCGATGTCGAAGACCGGAATGGCGTAGCTCTGCCCGTCCAGCGGCAGCGTCTCCGGCAGCGTCTTGCCGTGCAGCACCGCCAGCACGTCGGTCGCGGCTTCGTAGCGCTCGGGAATCGGGCGCGGCGGGTTGCCTTCGATTACGCCTTCGCTGCCGAAATCCTCCGATATCAGGAAGCCGTGGTCGAGATCGGCATGATGGATCGCGGGCGCCGAGATGCCTTGCGCGCGCAGGCCTTCGTCGATGGCGACGAAGGGTTTGACGTTTTCGGCGAGATGCACCGCGGCGCTGTAGGACTTTCCGTTGTAGAGCGCCGCGCCGTCGGGGCGCTGCGGAAAGTTCATGAGGATGACGATCTCGTCGTCGCGCAGCAGCCGCGCGTAGGACCGTGTCGAGGCGTCGCCGGCCATGCGCCGCCGCGTCGCGTCGAGATAGCCGGATGCGTCGAGGAATTCGCGCAGCGCTTTCAGACGCGCGACCTGGGCTGCGCCCTTGCCGTAACCGGTGACGTCGGCGGCACGTGCGTTCGAGCCCAGAGCCGGACGATGGGTGAGTGCGATGTCGATGCGATCCTCGGGCAGCGCCGACGGCGCACGCTCCGGCCATTCGATCAGGACAAGCGTGGCATCCGGCATCGGCGACAGCCCGATCTCCTCGAGCTCGCTCTCGTCCTCGACGCGGTAGAGGTCGGCATGCATGACCGGAAACGGCGGCAGCTCATAACCCTGCACCAGCGTGAAGGTCGGGCTCGGCACTTCCAGCGCCTCGTCGTCGGCGAGGTAGCGGATCATGGCGCGGGCGGCCGCGGTCTTGCCGGCGCCGAGGTCGCCGGTGAGCGTGATGACATCGCCCGGCCCGACCAGCAGCGCGAGATCGGCCATCAGTTGCGCGGTGGCCGTCTCGTTGTGAAGCGCGACGGAGAATGTGGTTGGCGCGCTCATTCGGCGGCGTCGCGATGCGCCGCCTGGTCGGTCGGGAAGTCGCAGATCACGACCGTGCCCCTGCCCACGATCGAATCCACCCGCACCTTGCCGCCATGCAGCTCGACGAAGGAGCGCACCAGCGACAGGCCGAGCCCGGCGCCGCGGTGACGCGACCCCTGCGAGCGGCTTTCGAACCAGTTGAACACCTTGTCCTTCATGTCGGCAGGTATTCCAGGCCCGGAATCTGTCACAGTGAAGACCACACTGTGCTCGGTGCGACGCGCGCTGATGCCGACGGTGGAATCCTGTGGAGAAAACCCGACGGCGTTGGCGAGGAGGTTATAGAGCACCTGCACCACGCGCTTTTCGTCGCCGATGAAGCTGCCGATATCGGGCGCGATCTCGACCTTCAGGCGGATGCGGTCGGTGGCGAGCCGGTCCTGGATGCCCTCGGCGGCGAGCTCGATGGTCTTGCTGACGTCGACCGGGCCGAGTTCCAGCTTCATCGCGCCGGCGTCGATGGTGGCGAGATCGAGGATGTTGTTGGTCAGCGCCAGCAGCGCGTTGGTCGATTTCGTGACGTAGTCGAGATATTCGGCCTGTTTCGGCGTCAGCGGTCCGGTCGAGGGGTCGCTGAGGAAATGCGCGAAGCCGATGATGGTGGTGAGCGGCGAGCGCAGCTCGTAGGAGACGTGGTGGACGAAATCCACCTTCATCTGGTCGGCGGCCTCCAGCGCCTCGTTGCGCTCGCGCAGCGCGCGCTCGACGTTCTCGGTGTCGGTGATGTCCTGGAACGTCAGCATGGTGGCGCCGTCGTGCAGCGGCCGGATCATGCCGTCGAGCACGCTGCCGTCCTTGCGCTCCAGCTTCAGCGGCACGTCGGCGCGGCTCTCGATCGAGGTGACGGCCTCGCGGATCTGCCGCCAGACCACGGGGTCGTCGAACAGCTGATGGCACCAGCCTTCGACGGTCTGGATGTGCGGCTCGTCGCGCATCGCGTCGCTCGACAGCTTCCACATCCGGACGAAGGCCGGGTTGAACAGCTGCGCCTTGCCGTTGCTGCCGAACACCGCGACGCCCTCGGCGAGGCTGTCCAGCGTCTCGCGCTGGACGCGGATCATGCCGTCGAAGCGGCGGGCGAGCTCGAGGCTCTCGGTGACGTCGTCGAACAGATAGGTGACGCCGCCTTCCGGGTTCGGCGTGGTGACGACGGAGAGGGCGCGGCCGTCGGGCAGATACCAGGTGTCCTTGGCGGCCTCGACCGCGCGATACGCCTCGTGCAGCTTGGCCTTCCAGGCGCGGAAGTCGGGCTGCTCCGGCAGTTTTCGCGCGGCACGGAGCTGGTCCAGCACGCTGGAATCATCGGGATTGGCGTCGAGGAAGGTACGGTCGAGGTCCCATAGCCGGCGGTAGGAATCGTTGTAGAAGGCAAGGCGCCGGTGGCCGTCGAACACGGCGACGCCGGAGGAGAGCTGGTCGAGCGTGCGGCGATGCGCCTCCGCCATCCGCACCAGCGCCGAGCTCAGCGCATCCGCCTCGCTGGCATCGATCGCGACGCCGACGCTGCCGCTGCCGACATTGACGGCGCGCACGTCGTAGATGCGCCGCTCGCCGCCGATCACGATCGGCAGCCGGGAGGTGAAATTGGCCGCGTCCTTCAGTCCCCGTTCCATGGCGCTGCGGTCGGCGCTGTCGAGCAGCTCGAGCTTGCGCTCGTGGGCGTCGCTGAAGCTCGCAGCCTCGGTCGCACGGACATAGGCCGGGTTGGCGAACGTGAGCGCACCGTTCTCGCCCTTGGCCCAGATCGGCCAGGGTGCCGCCGCAGCGAAGCCGCGCAGCATCTCGGTCTCGTCGGAGAGCGCCTTGTAGCGCAGATTGGTTTCGGCGAGATCCCGGCGCAGGCCCGAGAGTTCGCGAATCCTGACAATGGCCTGGCCACCGATGGCGCGGCCAATGGCTTCCAGCGTATGGCCATGCGCGGTGGTCAGCGTCAGCTGGAACCCGTCGCCGCGGTCGCGCAGCGCATCCACAGCGTGGTCCATCTGGAGCGCCGGTTCCGGCGGCAGCCAGGTTCCGAAGGCGAGCACGCGCTGCGGGGAGGAGTCGCGCGGCAGCACCATCGAGACGTCGCCGGAAATCTGCGCGCGGTTGTCGCCCGCCGGCCAGGAGATCAGGATCTGCGGCTCGGCGAACAGCAGCGCGCCGAAGCGGTCGGCCTGGAGTTGCAGTTCCCCGATCCGCGCGCGCAGCCGCGCCTCGTTCTTCGCCGTGCGCACGCGCGTACGCATCAGCAGGATCGCGGCCATCACCGAGAAGCCGAGCAGCGCAAGCGCGGTGGCGAGCACCGCAAGTTCCTGCCGGTTGAAGTCCAGCAATTCCGAAAGTGTGCCAACGAAGTCGGCGGCCTCAGCCGGCGCAGCCGGCAGCAGCGCCGCGAGAGCGCTCCCGATCAGGCCGTCGCGCACGAGCGATGTGCACGATAGCAGCGTCCGACGCATCGACACGATCACGCCTGACATAGTTGCCCCAAGACCGCACGAATTTACGCGCGGCGACCCCCGTCGCGCGCGAATCAAACGACAATACCCCCACCGTGACTCCACCGGTAAGAGTCCAGATCGTGAACGCAAAGGCGGCCCCAAAAAAATGCGGGACGTGGCGTTCCGGGTTCACGTAGTTCTTCGGGGAATTCGGCTGGAGTTGCCGTGCGTTAGCGGCCCATGCGAATTGTTGCCCCGATGAAGGTGCGCTCCCCCTCCCGCTCGCGGGGGAGGGTTGGGGAGGGGTGTCTCCGCGGTGGGAATCCCCAAGAGGAGAGAACCCTCACCCGCGTCGCTTCGCTCCGCGACCTCTCTCGCAAGCGGGAGAGGTGAAGCCCAACTCGCTGCCGTGCGTTAGCGCCCGGTCGAGCCGAAGCCGCCGGCGCCGCGATCGGTCGCCGACAAGGTCGCCACGGGAACCAGCGCGGCCTGAACCACGGGTGCGATGACCATCTGCGCGATCCGCTCGCCGCGCTTGATCACGAAGGCCGCTGCGCCGTGGTTGATCAGGATCACCTTGATCTCGCCGCGATAGTCCGCGTCGATGGTTCCGGGCGAGTTCAGCACGGTGACGCCGTGCTTGGCGGCAAGCCCCGAGCGCGGCCGCACCTGCGCCTCGTGCCCGGGCGGCAAGGCGATCGCAAGGCCGGTCGGCACCAGCGCATATCGGCCGGACGCAAGCGTCAGCGGCGCGTCCTCCGGAACCGCGGCCATCAGGTCGAGACCGGCGGCCTCCGCCGTCTGATAGGCCGGCAGCGGCAGGCCCTCGGCATGCGGCAGGCGTTGCAGTTCGACCGTGACTTTCGTGCTCAAGATGCGGGCTCCAGGGATTTGTCGATCACACTCTTGACGATATGCGCGATCAGCTCGGTGGCGACCTGTTCCTTGGTCATCGCGGGCCAGGAATCAACCGCGATCTCGCCGTTCTTCTCACCATTCTTGCGGCTGATGAGGTGGACAGTGTTGCGGTCGCCGCCCATCACGCCGGTCGCCGGCGAGACGTCGTTGGCGACGATCCAGTCGCAGCCCTTGCGGGCAAGCTTTGTCTTGGCGTTGTCGATGAGGTGCTCGGTCTCGGCGGCGAAGCCGATCACCAGCGGCGGGCGCTTGTCGGTCAGCTTCGAGATCGTGGCGAGGATGTCGGGGTTCTCGACCAGCTGGAGCGGCGGCATGCCGGCCGAGGTCTTCTTCAGCTTCTGCTCGCCCTCATTGGCGACGCGCCAGTCGGCGACCGCAGCGGCGAAGATCGCGATGTCGGCGGGAAGGGCCGCCTGCACCTGCTCCAGCATCTGCCGCGCCGATTCCACATGCTTCACCGTCACGCCCTGGGGATCGCCGAGATCGACCGGGCCGCTCACCAAGATCACCTCGGCGCCGGCGGCCTGCGCGGCGGCGGCGATGGCAAAACCCTGCTTGCCGGAGGAGCGGTTGGCGATGTAGCGCACCGGGTCGATCGGCTCGTGGGTCGGGCCCGCGGTGATCAGCACGCGCTTGCCGGCGAGCGGGCGCGGCACCGGCGGCCGCAGCAGGCGCTCGGCGGCGGCGGCGATCTCCAACGCCTCGGACATGCGGCCGATACCGGCTTCACCCGCCTCGGCCATCCCTCCGGAATTCGGCCCGATCAGCACGACGCCGTCGCGCTGAAGCTGCGCGACGTTGCGTCGGGTCGCCGCGTTGTTCCACATCAGCGGATTCATCGCCGGCGCCAGCAGCACCTTGCGGTTGGTCGCGAGCAGGATGGCGCTGGCGAGGTCGTCGGCATGGCCGTTCGCCATCTTGGCCATCAGGTCGGCCGTGGCGGGGGCCACCACGATCAAGTCGCAGTCACGGGCCAGGCGGATATGGCCGGCGTCGAACTCGCTCTGGGGATCGAACAGGTCGGTATAGACGCGCTCATGCGAAAGGGCGCTGACCGAGAGCGGCGTGACGAATTGCTGGGCCGCGTTGGTCAGCACGCAGCGGACCTCGATGCGCCGCTCCTTCAGCCTTCGGATCAGGTCGAGCGATTTAAAGGCCGCGATCCCGCCGCCGATGATCAGAGTGACGCTGGCCTCGGCAAGGGCGCCGGTGCGCTGAGGCGTCGGAGCGGTGGATGCCGTAGGCGGCACCGCAAAGGGCGTCAACGGCTCCTCACGGCCCTCGATCAGCTCCCGCAGGATGACCCGGACCTCTTCCTCAAGGGACCTGTGATTCTTGGCCGAACGCAGCCGCAGATAGGTTTTGACGTGTTCGTCGAGCTTGCGGATGGTTAGGCTCGCCATGACGCCCTCCGGCACGGAATGATAGCGATGCTATCAATCGAATGATTGCAATGCAATCACAAATTCCGGACGGCGATCAGGATCCCGATGAAGGTCGCTGCGATGATCCAGAGCGCCACCGTGCGCCAGCGGTTCTTGCGGCCCTCGCTGCGGCCCATCGCCGCGATGCTCTCCGGCGACAGCCGCAGGCCCTCCCGCGTCATGGTCTCGAGCTGCTCGAGCACTGCAACGGAGCGCTGCGCGATATCGGGCAGGCGCATCAGCACGCGGGCGAGGTCGCCGCCGCCGGTGAGCGCGCCCTGCACCCGGCCGATCGGCCCGAGATTGCGCTCGATCCACTCACGCACCACGGGGTCGGCGGTCTTCCAGATATCGAGCCTGGGATCGAAGCCGCGCGCCACGCCTTCGACCACGACCATGGTCTTCTGGAGCAGGATCAGCTCGGGCCGTGTCGTCATGTCGAACAGGCCGGTGACCTCGAGCAGCAGCGTCAGCAGCCGCGCCATCGAGATCTCTTCGGCCGTGCGGTTGTGGATCGGCTCGCCGATGGCGCGGATGGCTTGCGCGAAATTCTCGACGGAGTGGTGCGCGGGCACGTAGCCCGCCTCGAAATGCACCTCCGCCACACGGCGATAATCGCGGGTGATGAAGCCGAGCAGAATTTCGGCGAGGAAGCGCCGCTCCTTCATCCCGAGCCGGCCCATGATGCCGAAATCGACCGCGACGAGGCGGCCGGTGTCGTCCAGGAAAAGATTGCCCGGATGCATGTCGGCGTGGAAAAAGCCGTCGCGCAGCGCGTGGCGCAGAAAGCTCTGGATCACCTTGCGGCCGAGATCGGGCAGGTCGACCTGTGCCTCTGCCAGGCGCTTGTGATCGTTCAGCGCGATGCCGTCGATCCACTCCATCGTCAGCACGTTGTGCGTGGTACGGTCCCAGTCGACCGTGGGCACGCGGAAGTCGAGATCGTCGCCCGTGTTCTCCGCCATTTCCGACATTGCAGCCGCTTCCAGCCGCAGGTCCATCTCCATCGCGACCGAGCGCGACATGGTGTTGATGACCTCGATCAGGCGCAGCCGCCGCGCCTCGGCCGAATAGGTCTCGGCCTTGTGCGCAACGTAGAAGAAATCGGAGAGATCGCGGCGGAAGCGCGAGGCCACATTCGGGCGCAGCACTTTCACGGCGACTGCCTTGCGGATGCCGTCACGTACCACTTCGCCGCGATGCACCTGAGCGATCGAGGCGGCGGCGACCGGCGGGCCGAGGCTCGCGAACACGTCCTTGAGCGGACGCTCCAGGGAGGCTGCGATCGCAGCTTCCGCTTCTGCTTGCGAAAACGGCGGCAGGCGATCCTGGAGACTTTCCAGGTCACGCGCCATGATGACGCCGACGACGTCGGGGCGCGTCGCCAGAAACTGCCCGAGCTTGAGATAGGCCGGGCCCATCCGGGTCAGCGCGCGCGACAGTCGCGGCCCGTGCTTTGGACCGCGCCGTTCGACGATGCGCGCAAGCTTCAGCGCGAGCTGCCCGGGCGGCGGCACCAGGCTCGGATCGACGGAGCCGAACACGCCTTCGCGCGCGAACACGAACGCAGCGCGCATCAGGCGCGCGGTGTGGGTAATTGCAGAAATCACAAACGCCAGCCCGAATGCAGTGCGACGATGCCGCCGGACAATGTCTGCCAGTTCACGCGGGCAAAGCCTGCGTCGCGGATCATGTCGGCGAAGGCGTTGGGCCTGGGAAACTTGCGGATCGATTCGACGAGATATTGGTAGGACTCGGCGTCGCCCGTGATCATGCGGCCGAGCGGCGGGATCACCTTGAACGAGAACAGGTCATAGAGCTTGTCGAGGCCGGGCATCTCGACGGTGGAGAATTCCAGGCACAGGAAGCGGCTGCCGGGCCTCAGCACGCGATAGGCCTCGCGCAGCGCCAGGTCGATCTGCGGCACGTTGCGGATGCCGAAAGCGATCGTATATGCGTCAAAGCTGCGGTCGGCAAAGGCGAGCGCTTCGGCATTGCCTTCGACGAAATCGACCTGGGTCTCGAGATGGCGCTTGGCGGCGCGCTCGCGGCCCACGGCGAGCATGTCGGAATTGATGTCGCAGACCGTGGCGTGGAAGCCGGGGCCGGCGGCCTTGGCGGCGCGGAACGAGATATCGCCGGTGCCGCCGGCGACGTCGAGCAACGCGAACGGCCGGTCGCCCCTCGGCGGATCCAGCGCGTTGATCATGATGTCCTTCCAGACCCGGTGCAGGCCGCCGGACATCAAGTCGTTCATCAGGTCATAGCGCGACGCAACGCTGTGAAACACATCGTTCACCAGCGTCTGCTTGTCCCCCAGGGGAACGTCCCTGAAGCCAAAATGCGTGGTTTCGCCCGGCCGATCCATTACTCTACTCCACGAGGCGGACCATAGCGCGCCCGCCGCAATGGCGCTATCACACCGCCCTCATAAGGTGAATGCCTGACCATGCCTGAATTGCCCGAAGTCGAGACCGTCCGCCGCGGCCTTCAGCCCGTCATGGAGGGTGCGAAGATCGTCGTCGCGGAGGCCCGCCGGCCGGATCTGCGCTTTCCGTTCCAGCCGGACTTCGTGGCCCGGCTCCAGGGGCAGGTCGTCACGGGGCTTGGCCGCCGCGCAAAATATCTCATGGCCGATCTGGCCTCCGGCGACGTGCTCTTGATGCATCTGGGCATGTCGGGCTCGTTTCGCGTCATCAAGCCGGACAATGATGTCGCACCTGGGGAGTTTCACTATCCACGGGGTAAGGACACCACCCATGACCACGTGCTGTTTCGGATGTCCTCCGGCGCCGACATCGTCTTCAACGATCCGCGCCGCTTCGGTTACATGAAAGTGATCGCGCGCAACGCGCTCGAAGACGAGCCGCTGCTCCGCGGCCTCGGCCCCGAGCCGCTCGGCAACGAATTCGATGCCGCGATGCTGGCGCGATCCTGCGAAGGCAAGGCCACCAGCCTGAAGGCCGCGCTGCTCGACCAGCGCGTGGTGGCAGGGCTCGGCAACATCTATGTCTGCGAAGCGATGCATCGCTCGCACCTGTCGCCGCGCCGGATCGCTGCGACGTTGGCGACCAGGAAGGGCGAGCCAACGGATCACGCGAAGAGATTGGTCGGTGCGATCCACACCGTGCTGAACGACGCCATCAAGGCCGGCGGCTCGTCACTGCGCGACCATCGCCAGACCACAGGTGAGCTCGGCTACTTTCAGCATTCGTTCAAGGTCTATGACCGCGAAGGCGAGACCTGCAAGACGCCTGCCTGCGGCGGCACGATCAAGCGCTTCACCCAGAACGGCCGGTCGACCTTCTGGTGTCCGAAATGTCAGAAGTGAGGATCAGGCTCGCGACCGCGAGGCTGTGAGTCTCTGCGAGCGTGACGAGCTCACCACGACGTCATTGCGAGTGCAGTGAAGCAATCCGGCCGGGCTGGGTGGCCGGATTGCCTCGACGCTGGTGCCCTTCCGGATGGTGAAGGGCCGGCTGACGCCCGAGCGATCGCCCCGCTCAGGACGCCAGTGTCGTGGTCTCGTCCGTGGAAAGCCCGGTGGCGGCATGCAGCAGGCCGTCCGGAGCCGACATGACCTGGTCGATCAGGGCATTGGTCGTGGCGCTGAGCTCGAGCCGGGTCTCGATCCACTGCCAGAGGCCGCGGATCTCGTCCGCCGACTTGCCGTTCGGCGCGAATTCGCTGACGGCGAGGCCGCCGGCGAGTGAATCCTGGTGGTCGTTGCGCATCACGATCAGGGGACGCGCGAGCACCTCGGCGAGATCGAGCGCGGCTTCCTCGGCGAGTGTGTTGGCGGCATTGTCGATGCGCTGGCCGCGGATCGGCGTCTGGTTCAGCACGAAGCTGTAGGGCCGCTTCCAGGCGCGTGCGACGCTCAGCGTCGAGGCGGTCGCCTCGATGTCCGCGACGCTCGGGCGGGCCGGGATCAGGCAGAGATCGGAATGACGGATCGCGGCGGTGGTCGCGGCGCTGAGGCCGGCCGCGGTGTCGACGATCGCGAGCTGGAGGCCGCTGTCGGCCAGCATGTTCAGGCGCGGCCCGATGTCGGCGGCGTGATAGATCGGCTCGACCACGAGATCCTCGGCGGTGCGACGGCGCTGCCAGTTGGACAGGGTGCCCTGCGGGTCGGTCTCGATCAGGCGGACGGTGAAGCCGGCCTGCTTGGCCGCCAGCGCGAGGCCGACGGCGAGCGTGCTCTTGCCACTGCCACCCTTTTGGGTGGCCAGTACGATCGTGTGCATGGAAGATGAATCCTTTGGAATGCCTGGGTCAGGAATACGCCACGCGAACGTGCATCGCTTCTGGATGCTGAGCTCTTCTCGCTCAGGACGTGCCGGCCCGATCCAAAGGGGATCGCGGTGGTCCGAATCAACGGTAACAATGATGTCGGAATCGGGAATGCCAGCTAATCCGTACCATTACTGGACCCGTAGTCGTACGTGCGATGTGCGCCGATAGACACGAGAGATTGTGATTGTCGCCTGGCTTACTTCCGCACGCAGATCACGCGGACGACTGCGGCCTTCGCATCCGCTGAACTGCCGTTTGCTGTGACGCCGTTGGCCTTCAGGAAATCGCGCACCGTCTCCGCGGAGACCATCACGGCCTGCAACGCCGGCACCGACGTCGCAGGTCCCGCCACCATCGCCGGCTTCAACAGCGCAATGCCGGCGAATTTGCCGCCCGCGTCGATCGCGGGGCTGCCGGAAAATCCGACCGCCGGTGGTGGCGACAGCGCGGAATCGCTGCTCGTGACGGGGGCGAGCGCGCCCTTGACACTCGAGACCCCGGCCGCGCCGCCCTGGCTTTGCGGATCGGCGATGCCGACGACATCGACATTCGTCTTCGCCCCGCCGCCAGCGAGGCCGAGTGGCTTCAGGCCACGCGCGCCGTAGATGTGCAAGAGCGCGAGATCGTGCTCCTTGTCCTCGGCAAGACGATCGGCGCTGCCGTGGCCGGCGATGGTGATCGCAAGACAGCTGTCGGTGACGAGGCGGTCGGTGAGGATCGCGCCGTCGTCGCTGACGACGATGCCGGTGCCGTATTCGACGGTCTTGCGCGGCGGCGGTCCGGCTTGCGGTCCTGCCGGAAATGCATTGAACGCGCTCGACATCGCGATCACGACCGGCTCGACCGTGTTCTCGGTGGCCTGGTCGTAGAGGATCGTCATGATGCGGACTTCGTCGCCCTTGAAGGTGCCGCGCACGTAGAATTTCTTCAGGCCCTGGAGCCCCGACAGCACGAAGAAGTCGGGCTTCACCACGGTGTAGTCGACCTTGCGTCCGGCCGGCTCCTTCTTCTCGGCGTCCGCGAGCTTCGCGGTCGTGGGGTTCGCCTCCTTGCGCCGGCTGAGCAGCACCTGCACAGTTCCGGTCGGCGAGGTCCATTTCGATCCGTTGGCATCGGTCGCCTGCTGCGGCACCAGTTTTGAGGGAATGCCGAGCCGGGCGCCGCTGGTCATCTCCGTCACGATCTTCCAGCCGACGCTGTCCTGCTTCCGCCGCGCGGTCTCGGCAAGCGCGGCGCGCTCCTGCGGATTGAGCACGCCGGTCGGCTTGCCGCCCTTGTTCTTCTGGTACTCCTTGATGGCATTGACCATGCGCTCGCTGACCTCGCCGGTGATGGCGCCGTTATATTGGCCGACCCAGGCGAGGTCGGACTGGAGCGAGAGGCGTTCGGCCTGCGCCACGGCATCGGCCGTTTCCGACGGCGTCTGAAGTGCGGGCGGGCGGATCGGAACGGTCTGGACCGTCTTCGG
The DNA here is from genome assembly GCF_038965675.1 of Bradyrhizobium sp. B039. Taxonomy (NCBI): domain Bacteria; kingdom Pseudomonadati; phylum Pseudomonadota; class Alphaproteobacteria; order Hyphomicrobiales; family Nitrobacteraceae; genus Bradyrhizobium; species Bradyrhizobium sp. B039. Next base: position 8,822,138 of record NZ_CP152416.1, on the reverse strand, counting down.
CTTGGTGCCGGGGACCTGCGGCGTCGTCATCTGGGCGTTCGCGCCTGTGGCGGCCGCAAACATCAGTGTTGCCGCAAGCATCGATCTCATGACAAATCCAGCCAGCCCATTGAACGCAATGCCATTGAAGCACATCTCGTTGGTCGCGAACAATCTCGGGGTGGTTCAGGCCTGCGGGCAGGCCGGACCCTCATCTGAGAGGACGTGAGTGTTACGAGGTCATTCCGGGGCGGCTCGAAGAGCCGAACCCGGAATCTCGAGATTCCGGGTTCGATGCTTCGCATCGCCCCGGAATGACAGTATGTGCGACTTCCGCGCTCCTCGCGGGGGGCGGCAGCAATCTAGGAAGAGCTGAGAATGCTGAGCCCGGACGAACTCGAACGTTATGCCCGCCATATCGTGCTGCGCGACGTCGGCGGCCCGGGCCAGGCCGCGCTGAAGCGGGCCTCCGTGCTGGTGATCGGCGCCGGCGGGCTCGGCGCGCCCGCCTTGATGTATCTGGCTGCCGCCGGGATCGGCACGCTCGGCGTGGTCGATGACGACGTGGTGTCGCTGTCCAACCTCCAGCGCCAGGTGATCCATACGACGCCCGATATCGGCCGCCACAAGGTCGAGAGCGCGGCCGAGCGCATTTCCGCTCTCAATCCGCATGTCCGCTTTGTCGGTCACGCCACCTGGCTCAACGCCGACAACGCGCTCAGCCTGATCGGCGACTACGACCTCGTGCTCGATGGCTCCGACAATTTCTCGACGCGCTATCTGGTCTCGGACGCATGCTTCTTCGCGAAGAGACCGCTGATCACCGCGGCGCTCGGCACCTTCGACGGCTCGCTCACCACCATCCGCGCGCATGAAAAGAACGAGGCTGGTGAATTCAATCCGACTTATCGCTGCCTGTTTCCGGAAGCGCCGCCGCCCGGCACGGTGCCGGCCTGTGCCGAAGCCGGCGTCATGGGCGCGCTCGCGGGCGTGCTCGGCTCGATGATGGCGCTGGAGGCGATCCGCGAGATCGTCGGCTTCGGCGACGGCCTCGTCGGCCGCCTCCTGATGATCGATGCGCGCGCGATGCGCTTCGAGACGCTGCGCTACGGGCGCGATCCCGCCAATCCGCTCAACGGCGATGGGCCTGTGATCGCCGATCTGAGCGTGCACCGCGATTAGCGCGTGTTCTTCAATCTCTACCCCCGCGTGGCCCCCAGCGCACAGCGCCTCAGAGCATGCTCGGCAGCACGCGATCCGGCGGCTTGTGCGCGTCGAGGAAGGTGCGGATGTTGATGATCACCTTCTCGCCCATCTCGACGCGGCCTTCGATCGTGGCCGAGCCCATGTGCGGCAGCAGCGTCACCTTGCCGGCCTTGGCCAGCCGCACCAGCTTCGGGTTCACCGCGGGCTCGTGCTCGTAGACGTCGAGCCCGGCGCCGCCGATCTCGCCGCCTTCGATCAGCTTGATCAGCGTGTCCTCGTCGGTCACCTCGCCGCGCGCGGTGTTGACGATGTAGGCGTCCTTGCGGATCAGCTTCAGCCGTCGCGCCGAGAGCAGGTGATAGGTCGCCGGCGTGTGCGGACAGTTCACCGAGAGAATGTCCATCCGCGCCAGCATCTGGTCGAGGCTTTCCCAATAGGTCGCGCCAAGCTCTTCGGCGATCTTCGGCGCCACGGGACGGCGGTTGTGGTAGTGGATCTGCAGGCCGAAGGCGCGGGCGCGGCGCGCCACTGCCTGGCCGATGCGGCCCATGCCGATGATGCCGAGGCGCTTGCCGCCGATGCGGTGGCCGAGCATCCAGGTTGGCGACCAGCCGGGCCAGGGCTTGCCTTCCGTCAGGATCGAGGCGCCTTCGATCATCCGCCGAGGCACGGCCAGGATCAGCGCCATGGTCATGTCGGCGGTGTCTTCGGTCAAAACCTTTGGCGTGTTGGTGACGGTGATGCCGCGCGCATGCGCGGCCTCGACATCGATATTGTCGACGCCGTTGCCGAAATTGGCGATCAGGCGCAGCTTGCAGTCGGGCTGGTTGACGATGTCGGCGGTGATGTGGTCGGTGACGGTCGGAACCAGCACGTCGGCGGTGCGCGCGGCTTCCGCGATCTGGTCGGCCGACATCGGCGTGTCGTCGAGATTGATCCGCGCGTCGAACAGCTCGCGCATCCGCGTCTCGATCGAATCCGGCAGCTTGCGCGTTACCACGACGAGGGGCTTTTTCTTCACCGACATGTCCTGCTCTCATGAGGCGTGGCAAGCCCGCCTCTGTCGCCAAAGGCCGGCCGTTCAGGCCTCATTAACCCGGTTGTTCGACACTGCCCTTGCCGTGTCGTCCCCGGCGTTTCCTTCAAGCTCTCCCGATATTTCCATCCGGAAAATCGGGCCAAACTGGTTGTTCAAGCGTCCGTCCTCTCTAGCAGAAGGCCGGGCCAAGACAAGAACCACGGGGTAAGGCTTGGCGGAACACCCGCGTGGGGCGGGTCAGGGACGACCGCGGCAGGGTATTTTGGAATTTTGGGGTGAGGGTCCGGCTCGGCCGGGTCCTCGACAGGAGACGGGTTGATGGCGTTGGGGCGTTTTTGTTCGGTGATGGCGCTCGTTTGCACCTGGTTGAGCGCCTCGGTCAGCCCCTCGCATTCGGCGAAGGACAACACCCCCCAGAGCGCCAGCGGCCTCCCGGTGCCGCGCTATGTCAGCCTGAAGTCGGATCACGTGAACGTCCGTGCCGGTCCGACCAAGGACAATGACGTGGCCTGGGTCTATACCCGCGCCGGCCTGCCGGTCGAAATCACAGCCGAGTTCGAGAACTGGCGCCGGGTGCGCGATTCCGAAGGCGCCGAGGGCTGGGTCTATCACTCGCTGCTGTCGGGCCGCCGCACCGCAGTCGTCACCATGAAGCACAAGGACGAGCTCGCGCCGATCTATGACCGCGCCGATCCTGACAGCGCGGTTGCGGCCAAGCTCCAGGCCGGCGTCGTCACCCAAGTGAAGAAGTGCAGCGCAAACTGGTGCCGCGTCACCGGCAACGGTTTTGACGGCTGGATCCAGCAGGAACGCCTCTGGGGCGTGTATTCGGACGAGCAGGTGAATTGACGCTGCAGGCGTCATCCCGGGATGGCGCGAAGCGCCAGACCCGGCATCTCGAGATTCCGGGTTCGGTGCTACGCACCGCCCCCGGAATGACGGCGTAAACAATTATGGCCGGGACAAGCCCGGCCATGACGACCAAATCAACAGTTTAGGATAGATCTCAGCGCTTCTTGCGCAGGCGCACGACCATGTCGATGCGCGCGATCTCGTAACCCTCGGGCACCTCCGGCATCTTGGACAGCGCCAGATGCGGATCCTCGATGTCGACCAGCTCATGGCTGTTCTCGAGGTAATAGTGGTGGTGCGTGGTGACGTTGGTGTCGAAATAGGTCTTGGTGCCGTCGACACTGACCTGGCGCAGCAGGCCGGCGTCGGTGAGCTGGTTCAGCGTGTTGTAGACGGTCGCCAGCGACACCGGAACCTTGGCCAGCGTGGCTTCCTCGTACAGCATTTCAGCCGTAAGGTGACGAGCACCCTTGCCGAACAGGAGCCAGCCCAGCGCCATGCGCTGCCGCGTCGGGCGGAGCCCGGCGGACTGGAGCATTTCGTTAACGTCGTGCCACGGGCAGCCGGTCAAAGCCGGCTGGCGGCCGGACAGGAGGGCCGCGGCATGGACGTCGTCGTCGTGATGGGGCGCGGTATTCTCGCTCATTTCCAGATTTCGGGCACGCGTGAACAATAACTCCCTGCAATATAAGAACAGATAGATGCAGATGCAAGTTTCTCGCAACTAGAGAGGTTCTAATCGGAGTGGAACCGAGCGAGGAGCCCGTCATTTTACCTTCATGAGAGCGCTTTGCCACCGAAATGGCCTGTGTTAGAGAGCGCGCGGTTCCGCTTAGCCGATTTTGGTGCACCCGGGCATCGAGGCCCGGTCCGCAGTCCATCGGGGCTTGTGGGAGTTGCGCCTGACGATGGCAATTGGCGTTACTCTCCGACCGGGACGGGGCCCATTTTCGCCAAAAAACGTCGCTCAATCGGACTTTGAACAGAGGCACATGCATGCTGAACAGGCGCAACGGTTACGAATACGAAGATCTGCTGGCATGTGCCCGCGGCGAGATGTTCGGCCCGGGCAATGCCCAGCTGCCGCTGCCGCCGATGCTGATGTTCGACCGCATCACGGACATCAACGACAATGGCGGCGAATTCGGCAAGGGCCTGGTGCGCGCCGAGCTCGACGTGAAGCCCGACCTCTGGTTCTTCGGCTGCCATTTCAAGAACGATCCGGTGATGCCCGGCTGCCTCGGCCTCGATGCGCTGTGGCAAATGGTCGGTTTTTACCTGGGCTGGAGCGGCGGTGAAGGTCGCGGTCGCGCGCTTGGCCTGAACGAGCTGAAGTTCAGCGGCCAGGTGCTGCCCGAGGCCCGCAAGGTTGTGTACAACGTCGATATCAAGCGCGTGATGCGGGCAAAGCTCGTGCTCGGTATCGCCGACGGGTGGCTTTCGGTCGATGACCAGATTATCTATCGCGCGAAGGATCTGAAGGTCGGCCTGTTCAAGCAGGGCACGAGCCTGGGCTGAACGCATCACAAAGAAAGACAACGATTTAGGCGAGGCTGTCATGAGGCGGGTTGTGGTCACCGGGATGGGCATCGTCTCGTCCATCGGAAACAACACCCAGGAAGTGCTTGCGAGCCTCCACGAGGCGAAGTCGGGCATTTCGCGGGCTGAGAAATATGCCGAGCTCGGCTTCCGTTCGCAGGTGCAAGGTGCGCCGACGCTCGACCCTGCGACGGTCGTCGACCGCCGCGCGATGCGCTTCCTCGGCCAGGGCGCGGCCTGGAATCACATCGCGATGGAACAGGCGATCCAGGACTCCGGTCTGTCGCCCGAAGACGTCTCCAACATCCGCACCGGCATCATCATGGGCTCCGGCGGCCCCTCCGCCCGCACCATCGTCGAATCCGCCGACATCACCCGCAGCAAGGGCCCGAAGCGCGTCGGACCGTTTGCAGTGCCGAAGGCGATGTCGTCCACGGCGTCCGCGACGCTCGCGACCTGGTTCAAGATCAAGGGCGTGAATTATTCGATCTCCTCGGCCTGTGCGACCTCGAACCATTGCGTAGGCAATGCCTATGAGACGATCCAGATCGGCAAGCAGGACATCATCTTCGCCGGCGGCTGCGAGGAGCTGGACTGGTCGCTGTCGGTGCTGTTCGACGCGATGGGCGCGATGTCGTCGAAGTACAACGACACGCCCGCGACCGCCTCGCGTCCCTACGACGTCAACCGCGACGGCTTCGTGATCGCCGGTGGCGCCGGCGTGCTGGTGTTGGAAGAGCTCGAGCATGCCAAGGCGCGCGGCGCGCGCATCTATGGCGAGATCGTCGGCTATGGCGCGACCTCGGACGGCTACGACATGGTCGCGCCGTCGGGCGAGGGCGCCGAGCGCTGCATGCGCATGGCGATGTCGACGGTGAAGACCAAGGTCGACTACATCAATCCGCACGCGACCTCGACGCCGGCAGGCGATCCGCCGGAAATCGAGGCGCTCCGCAAGGTGTTCGGCACCGGCGAGAAGTGCCCGCCGATCTCGGCGACCAAGGCGCTGACCGGCCATTCGCTGGGCGCGACCGGCGTCCAGGAGGCGATCTACTCGCTGCTGATGATGAACAACGGTTTCATCTGCGAGAGCGCGCACATCCAGGAGCTCGATCCCGTGTTCGCCGACATGCCGATCGTGCGCAAGCGCATCGACAACGTCAAAATCGGCACCGTGCTGTCGAACTCCTTCGGTTTCGGCGGCACCAACGCCACGCTGGTGTTCAGCCGGCTGGACGTGTGATCTCTGATTTTGTCATGCCCCGCGAAGGCGGGGCATCCAGTATGCCGCGGCTTCTCCATTTATCACGACGGTCTCTGGATACTGGATCGCCCGCCTGCGCGGGCGATGACGTCGAAAATAGGAGCGACGGCTGACATGGAAGGTTTGATGAAGGGCAAGCGCGGTCTGATCATGGGCATCGCCAATGATCATTCGATCGCGTGGGGCATGGCGAAGACGCTGCATGCCCATGGCGCCGAGCTTGCCTTCACCTTCCAGGGCGAAGCCCTAGGCAAGCGAGTCAAGCCACTGGCGGAGCAGCTCGGCGTCGAACTGGTGCTGCCTTGCGACGTCGAGGACATCGCCAGTGTCGACGCGACCTTCGATGTGTTGCGCGAAAAATGGGGCAAGCTCGATTTCGTCATCCATGCGATCGGCTTCGCCGACAAGAACGAGCTGAAGGGCCGCTACGCCGACACCAGCCGCGAGAATTTTTCGCGCACCATGGTGATCTCCTGCTTCTCGTTCACGGAGGTCGCAAAACGTGCCGCCGAGCTGATGACGGAGGGCGGCAGCATGATCACGCTGACCTTCGGCGCCTCGGAGCGCGCGATGCCGAACTACAACGTGATGGGCGTGGCCAAGGCGGCGCTGGAAGCCTCCGTGCGCTACCTCGCCTCCGATTTCGGACCGCGCGGCATCCGCGTCAACGCGGTCTCCGCCGGTCCCATCCGCACGCTTGCCGGCTCGGGGATCGGTGAGGCGCGCGCGATGTTTGCCTTCATGCAAAAACACTCGCCGCTTCGCCGCGGCGTCACGCTCGACGAGCTCGGCGGTTCGGCGCTGTACCTGCTGTCGGATCTGTCCGGCGGCGTGACCGGCGAGATCCACTACGTCGATTCCGGCTACAACATCGTCCTGATGCCGAGGCCTGACGATCTGAAGTCGGAATAAAGCGTTCGCAGGCCGCCTGAGGCCGCGACCGTTTCCTCGCACCCCACGATCATGGGGCAGACTCGGCGATAGAAATAATGTTTGCTGCGCCCGGTGGCGCCGCGGGGTCGTATCCCGCGGTTCGGGAGAGTGGTCTTGCCGAGGATACGTGCGATCAGTCGCGTAGGCGTGCTGGCGTCTGTTGCCGGTGCGATGCTGGTTTGCGGCAGCTCCCGCGCTGTAGCGCAGTCGGCGATCTGGGATGCGACCCTCTCCAACACGAACTGGTACGTGCCGACAGCGCAGCTGCTGGCCTACGCCGCGCCCAAGACCGGCTTCTCCAATCCGATCCCGATCGGCGACCAGACGCTGTGGTCGCTGGCGACCGCGACCAACGGCGCCTTCACCGGAACGAGCGTGGCGCAGCTCAAGCTTGGTCCGGCGCTGCTGACCGATACCTCGACCATCCAGGGGTTCGTCACGACCGCGGGCCAGATCACGATGCTGTTCACGCCGACCGCGGGCGGTGCAGTGACCGTCGGCCTCGGCCACATGCGAACCGTCAACGGCGTGACCGGCATGGAAATGCAGATGATCACGGGCGACAGCCTGCTGGTGACGCATTGGGCCTACATGCTTCCTTACGATCCCGCGACCTTCACGCCGCCGGCCTCGCAGGCCGTTCCGGCGAACTCCGTCCCGCAATGGGCCTGGACGTCGGGCACGCCGTGGCGGATCGTCAGCTCCACGCTGTTCGGCACGTCCGCGCCCGGTCGCTTCGTCATCACGAATTACCAGAACGGATATTTCTGGGGCGCCGGCATTGCGCCCGCGGGGAGCGGTGCTGCGAACTTCACGCTGCTGGGGTCGGTGACGCCGGAAGGCAACGTGCTCTTCAACACACTCTCGAAGGGCACTCTTAGTAGTCTCTATGGCGCTGCGAGCGGCGATACGTCGGGCGCGCAGATGCTGGTCAGCAGCTACGATCTCTCGGGCAACCCGACCGGCGGCATCGCCTATCTCTCGCTGGTGCGGCCCTATGCCGAAACGCTCCAGGCCCGGAACAGCCGTGCGGGATTAGGCGCGGCGGACATGCTCTATCGCTTGTCGGCGACCTCGCTTGGCTGGACCGGCAGCATGGCGACCGGCTTCACCGCGCTCGACAATCTCAGCGGCTCCGGTCTCGTCAACGCCGTCAACCAGACCTTGCCTGTCCTCACCGGCGCGGCGTCGCAGGCGACCTATTCCACGCAACGCACATTTCAGCAGGCGATGACAGGACGATTGGACGACGTGCTCGGGCTGAACGCGGGCGCAACGCCTGAACGGAATCTTTGGATGAAGCCGCTAGGCGGCGGTGTCCGGCAGGGCAGTGTGGATGGCGTCCCCGGCTATAACGCGTCCGGCGGTGGCATTGCCGTGGGCGCGGACACGACAATCTCCACGCGCGCGATGATCGGCGGCGTGTTCGCCTATTCGCATCAGACGATCACCGGCAGCGAGGATGCCGTCCCGAACCGGCTCGCCATCGATTCCTATCAGGCCGGACTCTACGGCGCCTATGCGCTCGGCCATGGCGTTCAGGTCGATGGCCAGCTCGACGGTGCGTTGAATGACAACGGCGAGAGCCGCTCGCTCACGTTCATCAACAATACGGCTGCGGCCGGCTATCGGTCCTATAGCGGGCACGCCGGTGTGGGTGTTCGCAAGCTGATCCCGCTCGAGCCTGGATTTGCGATCGCGCCGTTGCTGCGGCTGGACTATGGACAGGTTCGTTCGCCAGCCTATCAGGAAGGCGGCGCAGGCGGCTTCAGCCTCAATGTGGATTCGCAAACCTATCGCGAATTGACGCTGACGGCAGGGCTGAAGGGCGCCTACAGGATCGCGCAGCACGTCTATCTTACCGGCGATGTCGGCGTCGGCTACAACGCGCTGAATCAGGGACTTCAGATCAAGTCAGCGTTTGCCGGCGGCGGCGAGACCTTCACGACCGGCGGCCTTGCCCTGTCGCCGTGGATCTACTCGACCGCGCTGGGCATCGTCGCGGCCGACAACAACCGTTTCGATCTCGGCCTCCGCTACGGCCTCGCGGCGACATCCTCCGGATTGCTCCAGCAGTCCGGGCTCGCCGTCCTCAAGATCAGGCTTTGAGCCGGATTCTTGTTTTGTCGCGTTTTCTTTACGCGAACCGGCATCCACTTCGCTTGAAGACGCTCTAACCCGCCGCGATCTTCTCCGCGCGCTGGAACGCCAGCCGCGCCATGCAGCGCGCCAGATAGGCATCGAAGGCCGGGCGCGACGGCACCATCTTGAACAGGCGCACCGCGAAGTTCAGGCCCGAGCCGACCGTGATGTCGGCGGCGGAAAACTCCTCGCCGAGAATCCATGGGCCCTTGGCGAGCGCAGCTTCCAGCACGTCGAACACCTGCGTCGCGCTGCCCCACGCCGCGGTCGAGGTCGGGATCTCGATCTTGGTGAAGATCTGGATGATGGCCGGCTCGATGCAGCCCGGCGAGAAGAACAGCCATTGCAGATAGCGCGCGCGGCGCGGATCGGTCACAGCGGGCGCAAGCTTGGTCTCGGGATAGCGGTCGGCGATATAGGCGCAGATCGCCGCGGCCTCGCCGAGCGCAGCGTCGCCGTCGCTGAGCGCCGGCACCTTGCCCATCGGGTTGACCTTCAAATAGTCCGGCGCCTTCTGCGCACCGGTCGAGATGTCGGTCAGCACGCGCTCATAGGGCAGGCCGCTCTCCTCCATCAGCCAGAGCGTCGTGAACGAGCGAGAACGGGGCGACCAATAGAGCTTGATCATGGCGGGAACCTTTCATCGACGGAAGGCCAACAGCGCGCAATTCATGCCGCGTTTGCCGCGCATCCGCAACGCACTACGCCTAGGCAGAAGGCAAGCGGCGTGAACGACATGTGGGTCAACGTTCTTTGGCGTCGCTTTGACTCGCTGCTGATCGAACACCGAGCAAAAGCGGCAGCGTCTTGTCGAGGCTTTCCGCCAGCATGGCGCGCACGCCGTCGCGCAGTGCGGGATTGTCGGCGGCATCTTCAGGGCGCGTTGGAAACGATTCTGCGGGTAATTCGCGATAGGGGCCGCCGATTTGCCTCCCCAGAAGCCGCTGCACCACCAGGGAATGATGCACGTTGATCAGCGCAGAGCTCTGTCTGACAACGGAGAAGTCGCGCCCGTCAAAGATGCGGATAAACGCCAGGGCATAAAGATAGATGCGACGCCCTAGCACTACATCCTGGTTGAGGATGCCGAACCCGCGGACCGTATAGTTCGATGTCCCGATAGGGCTGACTGAATTGAGGACCTGAATGTAGTGCCGGCAATTCGTTCCTTTCGCGACCTCGCGCATGTATCCGGCCAGCTCCGCGTTGAGATCGCGGAACAGCCTGTCCTTCAATGTGTCCTTGGACTCATCGCGGGGAGGAAATTTCGCTGGGTTGTAGGGGATTCTCAGAACGGACACGCCGGCAGGGATCGCGGCGCGAGTCCGCGCGAAGATCAGATCGTTGAGCCCCCAGCCTGGGATCGGGACCACCATCGTCTTGTTCTGGAATACGGTGAGGCCGGTCGTCAGCACGGTGAACTCATCGCCGGTGGTGACCACGACACCGAAGTCGCACGAGCCGCCGGCCACGGGAGCGGGCTTGCCCGTCGCTTCACGCCGCGTGGTTATCTTGCCGATGGCTTGTTTGACGGTTGGTCGTGCCGTCTCCAATTGGGCTTGTGCCCGCGCCTGAGTTGAAAAACACCACAGGATGATCGCGACGACGAACAGCAGGGTCATGATGCTGAACACGGCTGTGTTCGCAAGCGCAGCGAAATTTGATTCTCTGGCGTGTCGCGTCGGCAAAGGCGCTTACTCTTCCTTTAGATAGCCCGGCAGGCCCCGGTCGAGCCTGTCGGTGATGAGCGCGCGCGTCCTCTCGCGCAGCGCCGCGCTGGCGGAAGCTGCCGCGGGTGGGGCGGGAAATAGCGAGTTGTCGAGCTTGTTGAGTGGGTCTTCGGTCAGTCGCAGACTCGCAGCGAAGTTGGCGCCGAAATTCACAAAGGGGCGCTTGATCTCCTCGTAGCTCCTTCCGTCGATCAGTGTGATCGCAACATTGGCGAAAAGATGCGAGTGACGGAGGATGCCGCCGACCCCCTGATTGTAAGTGCCGATGCCGTTTAGCGTCATGTGCGAATTTGGCAGCTCCGCCTTGAACGTGGTTGCGACAAGATAGCGCTCGCAATTCGCATTCGCGGTGAAGCTTCGTACGATGTCCGGCAGACGCTCTCCGGGATCGCGGATCAGGATCGTTTTCGGATTATAGAAGGGCTCGAAGACGCCCTTGGGATAGGCGATCCTACGTACCCCGGGATCGTTATTCGTTGCCGCGCGCACCCGTGCGAAGACGAGATCGTCGAGGCCCCAGTCGATCGGGACCTCGCTTGCCTCAGCCTCGAAGATCGTAATGCCAAATTTCTGTACGGAGTAGCGATCTCCGATCACCGAGATCACACCGAGCCGACACGGGCCGCTCTCTGCCGCGACCGGCGGCTTCGCAGTCGGCTTGGCCTTCGGCGCCGCTTTCTTGGCAACCGGCTTTGCCTGTGGTGCGGACTGAGCGACGGGCGCTGTTGTTGCGGGAGGAGTTTGTGCGACTGCCGGGGTCAGAAGGGACAGGAGCGCGATCAGCGAGACAGCAATGCGAAGCATGGATTCCGGGAGCAGGGGTCATCGGTCCCGCCACACTAGGTGGGGATCGTGACAACCGCAAGCTGCATCCAGAGATCGTGGTCTATCCCGCAGCCGGCCGCTTCCAACGGTAATACTTCATCACGAACCCGTTCGACGGTTCGACCTCTTCCTTCTCAAACACAAAGCCTTCGCGCTCGTACCAGCGCCAGGCCTTTTCGTTTTCGCGCACACAGCGCAGGTACATCTCGTCAGGCATTTGCGTGCGCGTGAAGGCGAGCAGTTTTCGCCCGAGGGATTGCCCCTGATAGGCGGGCCCGACAAAGAGCATATCGAGATAGAGTTTGGGCAGATGCAGTGCGAGCATCGCGGCGATGGCGCCGTTGTCGTCGGCGACGAACAGGCTCCAGCCGTTCTCGATCTCGCGCCTGATGCGTGCGCGCAGGTTTGCCAGCAGGAATTCACTCGCCTCGGCAAGCCCGGTCGAGACCCAGCTCTCCATCCAGACGCGGGCGATCTCGTCATATTCGTCCGCGCGGGCGGGGCGGATGACGGGTGCCGGCATCGGAAGTCAGGCCCGTTGGCTGCGCACGGATTGCCGTGCGCGCACCTTGCCGGCCGACAGGCACACCACCTCGGAAATCTGGAGCAGCTGCCGCGCCAGCGGGCTGGTCTTGCGCCAGACCATGCCGATGGTGCGCGAGGGCTGCGGGTCGCGAAAGCGCGTGAGCGAGACCGAGGCCGATCGCGTCTCCACCGGCACCGCCATCTCCGGGATCAAGGTGACGCCGATGCCGGCGCTGACCATCTGGACCAACGTCGACAGCGAATTCGCATCCAGCATCTCGCGCGGCGGCGCCGATTGCATGTTGCAGAAGGACAGCGCCTGGTCGCGGAAGCAGTGTCCCTCCTCGAGCAGCAGGAGCCGCATCTCCCGCATCATCTCGCGCGAGGGTGCGGGCGTTCCCTCATCCGCGCCCGGCCGCACCAGCAGGAATTTCTCCTCGAACAGAGCGACCTCGGTGAGCGAGGGCTCAGACACCGGCAGTGCGACGATGGCGGTGTCGAGCCGGCCTTCGACCAGTTCCTGGATCAGCCGCGGCGTCATCGTCTCGCGCACGCGGATGTCGAGTTCCGGATGCATGCGCGTGAGATTCTTGGTGATCTTGGGCAGCAAATACGGCGCGATCGTCGGAATCATGCCGATGCGCAGTCGGCCGGCGAAGCGGTCCTGCGACGCCCGCGCGAAATCGCCGAGCTCATCGACCGAGCGCAGGATGTCGCGGACGCGGGGGGCGAGCTCTTCGCCGAACCGCGTCAGCGCGACCTGCCGGGCGGTGCGCTCCAGCAGCAGGCCGCCGAGCGCCTCCTCCAGTTCCTTGATCTGCATCGACAGGGCCGGCTGCGAGATCGAACTCGCCTCCGCCGCGCGCCCGAAATGGCCGTGACGCGCCAGCGCGTCGAAATACCGGAGCTGGCGCATCGTCACGTTGACCATCAGAAAATCCTATCGCAGCGATCATTAAAGTCAACTTCCCCTGATGGAATGCGAGGCTTAGACTGCTTCTACCTGGTCAAAGGCGCGAGTTCGACGCCACCAGAGGAGGTATTCATGGACGACACTTCAAAGTGCCCGTTTTCGGGTGGAAAACGCGTGCCGGCGAACCGCGATTGGTGGCCAACCCAGCTCAGCATCGAGATGCTGCACAAGAATTCCGGCCTGTCCGATCCGATGGGCAAGGAATTCGACTACGCCAAGGAATTCAAGACGCTCGACCTGAACGCGGTCATCAAGGACCTGACCGCCCTGATGACGGACTCGCAGGAGTGGTGGCCCGCCGACTTCGGTCATTATGGCGGCCTGATGATCCGCATGGCTTGGCACAGCGCCGGCACCTACCGCATCACCGATGGCCGTGGCGGCGCCGGTGCCGGTCAGCAGCGCTTCGCGCCGCTCAACAGCTGGCCTGACAACGCCAACCTCGACAAGGCGCGCCGGCTGCTCTGGCCGATCAAGCAGAAATACGGCCGCAAGATCTCCTGGGCCGATTTGATGGTGCTCGCCGGCAATGTCGCGCTGGAGTCGATGGGCTTCAAGACGTTCGGTTTCGCCGGTGGCCGCGCCGACGTCTGGGAGCCGGAAGAGCTGTATTGGGGTCCGGAAGGCACCTGGCTGGGCGATGAGCGCTACAGCGGCGAGCGCCAGCTCGCCGAGCCGCTCGGCGCGGTGCAGATGGGCCTCATCTACGTCAATCCGGAAGGCCCGAACGGCAAGCCGGACCCGATCGCCGCGGCAAAGGACATCCGCGAGACCTTCTTCCGCATGGCGATGAACGACGAGGAAACCGTCGCGCTGATCGCCGGCGGTCATACCTTCGGCAAGACCCATGGTGCGGGCGATCCGTCGCTGGTCGGACCGGAGCCGGAAGCGGGCGCGCTCGAGGATCAGGGTCTCGGCTGGAAGAGCAAGCACGCTTCGGGCCTGGCGGGCGATTCCATCACCAGCGGTCTCGAGGTGACGTGGACGACGACGCCGACGAAGTGGAGCAACAACTTCTTCGAGAACCTGTTCAAGTACGAATGGGAGCTGACGAAGAGCCCGGGCGGCGCGAACCAGTGGACGGCCAAGGGTGCCGATGCGATCATTCCCGACGCCTTCGACAAGTCGAAGAAGCACCGGCCGACGATGCTGACCACCGACCTCTCGCTGCGCCTCGATCCGGCCTATGAGAAGATCTCGCGGCGCTTCCTGGAGAACCCGGATCAGTTCGCGGACGCATTCGCCCGTGCCTGGTTCAAGCTCACCCATCGCGACATGGGTCCGATCCAGCGCTATCTCGGCCCGCTGGTGCCGAAGGAGACGCTGATCTGGCAGGATCCGATCCCGGCCGTGAATCACGAGCTGGTCAGCGATCAGGACATCGCTGCGCTGAAGACGAAGATCCTGGCCTCGGGCCTCTCGGTGCCGGAGCTGGTCTCGACCGCATGGGCGTCGGCCTCGACGTTCCGCGGTTCGGACAAGCGCGGCGGCGCCAACGGCGCGCGCATCCGTCTCAGCCCGCAGAAGGACTGGGAGGTGAACCAGCCGGCTCAGCTCTCGAAGGTCCTCGGCAAGCTCGAGGCGATCCAGAAGGAGTTCAACGCCTCGGCCGGCGCGAAGAAGGTCTCGCTCGCCGACCTGATCGTCCTCGGCGGCACCGCCGCGGTCGAGAAGGCCGCGAAGGACGCCGGCATCGACGTCAAGGTCGCGTTCACGCCGGGCCGCATGGATGCTTCGCAGGAACAGACCGATGCGGCTTCCTTCGCGCCGCTGGAGCCGCGCGCCGATGGTTTCCGCAACTACGTCGGCAAGCGGCAGCAGTTCCTGCAGCAGGAAGAAGCGCTCGTCGATCGCGCACAGCTTCTGAAGCTCACCGGACCCGAGTTGACCGTGCTGGTCGGCGGTCTGCGCGTGCTCGGTGCCAATGCGAACGGTTCGAAGCACGGCGTCCTCACCGCGAAGGTGGGTGCGCTGAGCAACGACTTCTTCGTCAACCTGCTCGACATGAGCACGCAGTGGGCGCCGGCGGCCGACGGCACCTACGAGGCTCGCGACCGCAAGACCAACGCGGTGAAGTGGACCGGCACGCGCGCCGATCTCATCTTCGGCGCGCACTCGCAGCTCCGCGCCTACGCCGAGGTCTATGCCACCTCGGACTCCAAGGAGCAGTTCGTGAAGGACTTCGCCAAGGCCTGGACCAAGGTGATGAACCTCGACCGGTTCGATCTCGCGGCGTAAGGCGGTGTTACACCTCTCCCGCTTGCGGGAGAGGTCGCGCCGAAGGCGCGGGCTCACCCCAGCCCTCTCCCGCAAGCGGGAGAGCGAGCGCAGCTCTCCCGGGGCGAGCACGAACACAAACAAAAAGGGCGGCCTCTCGGCCGCCCTTCGTTTTTCTGGACTGGTGCGAGACTTACTCGCCGGCCGCTTCGCGCGGGGCCTTCTCGCCCTCGGCGGCCTTGTCCTTGGCCTCGAGGTCCTCGCCGGTGGTCTGGTCGACCACCTTCATCGACAGGCGGGTCTTGCCGCGGTCGTCGAAGCCGAGCAGCTTGACCTTGACCTTGTCGCCTTCCTTGACGACGTCGGAGGTCTTCTGCACGCGCGCCGAAGCGAGCTGGCTGATGTGGACGAGGCCGTCCTTGGAGCCGAAGAAGTTCACGAAGGCGCCGAACTCCATCACCTTGACGACGGTGCCGTCATAGATCTGGCCGACTTCGGGCTCGGACGCGATCGACTTGATCCACTTGATCGCGGCCTTCATCGCCTCGCCGTCGCTGGAGGCGACCTTCACGGTGCCGTCGTCCTCGATGTTGACCTTGGCGCCGGTCTTCTCGACGATCTCGCGGATCACCTTGCCGCCGGTGCCGATCACTTCGCGGATCTTGTCGGTCGGGATCTTGAAGGTCTCGATGCGCGGCGCGTATTCGCCGAGCTCGGCGCGGGCGTTGGTCAGCGCCTTGGCCATCTCGCCGAGGATGTGGATACGCCCATCCTTGGCCTGGCCGAGAGCGACCTTCATGATCTCCTCGGTGATGCCCTCGATCTTGATGTCCATCTGGAGCGAGGTGATGCCCGATTCAGTGCCGGCGACCTTGAAGTCCATGTCGCCGAGATGATCCTCGTCACCGAGGATGTCGGAGAGAACCGCAAAGCGCTTGTCTTCCAGGATCAAGCCCATCGCGATGCCCGCGGTCGGCCGCTTCAACGGCACGCCTGCGTCCATCAGGGCGAGCGAGGCGCCGCAGACCGAAGCCATCGACGAGGAGCCGTTGGATTCGGTGATCTCGGAGACCACGCGGATCGTGTACGGAAACTCGTGATGCGGCGGCAGCACCGGGTGGATCGCGCGCCAGGCGAGCTTGCCATGGCCGATCTCGCGGCGCTTGGTGCCGCCGAGGCGGCCGGTCTCACCGACCGAATAGGGAGGGAAGTTGTAGTGCAGCAGGAACGTCTCTTTGTACGTTCCCGACAGCGCGTCGATGTACTGCTCGTCCTCGCCGGTGCCGAGCGTGGTCACGACCATCGCCTGGGTCTCGCCGCGGGTGAACAGCGCCGAGCCGTGGGCGCGCGGCAGCACGCCGACTTCGGCGATGATGTTGCGCACGGTCTTGGAGTCGCGGCCGTCGATGCGCTTGCCGGTGTCGAGGATGTTCCAGCGAACGATCTTGGCCTCGAGCTCCTTGAACACGCCGGCGATGCGCAGCTTGTCGTATTTCGGTTCCTGCCCTTCGGGGAAATAATGGGCGATCACCTTTTCCTTGACCTTGCCGACCGCGGCGTAGCGATCCTGCTTGACCGGGATGGCGTAGGCGGCGCGCAGTTCCTGCTCGACGAGGCCGAGCATTTCCTTCTCGAGCGCGGCATTGTCGATGACGGTGACTTCGCGCGGCTCCTTGGCGGCCTTCTCGGCGAGCTCGATGATCGCGTTGATCACCGGCTGGAAGTGGCGGTGACCGAACATCACCGCGCCGAGCATGATGTCTTCGTTCAGTTCCTTGGCTTCCGATTCCACCATCAGTACGGCGTCGGCCGTGCCGGCGACGACGAGGTCGAGCTGGGTGTCGACCATCTCGTCGAGCGTCGGGTTGAGCACGTATTCGTCATTGACGAAGCCGACGCGCGCGGCGCCGATCGGACCCTTGAAGGGAGCGCCCGACAGGGTCAGCGCAGCCGACGAGGCCACCAGCGCGACGATATCGGGATCGTTCTCCATGTCGTGCGACAGCACGGTGGCGATCACCTGGGTCTCGTTGCGCCAACCGTCGACGAACAGCGGACGGATCGGGCGGTCGATCAGGCGGGAGACCAGCGTCTCCTTCTCGGTCGGACGGCCCTCACGCTTGAAATAGCCGCCGGGAATGCGGCCGGCGGCGTAGGTCTTCTCCTGGTAGTCGACGGTCAGCGGCAGGAAGTCGACGCCTTCGCGCGGCGCCTTCGCCGCGACGACGGTGGCGAGCACCACGGTCTCGCCATAGGTGGCGACGACGGCGCCGTCGGCCTGGCGGGCGATCTTGCCGGTTTCGAGCTTGAGAGGGCGTCCGCCCCAGTCGATCTCGACTGAATGCTTATTGAACATAGAGGTCTTCTTTCATGGGTTCTCGAAACAAGGGACGCTTCGAAAAACAAAAACCATGCGCAAGATTGCGGGACGCTGATCGGAGCGGATGATCAGCGTCCTGCGATCCTGCCATGGTTTTTGGATTTCGGATGGCGTCCATCCTTTCGGGTCATACGGGCGCCTTGCCCGTTGTGCCCAGCCGCCGGATTGCTGCTGGACTGTCAGTCGGCACGAACGCGAACACCGAACTGCGGTCTTCGCCGATCGTGCCCCGGATGCTGGCCGTCACTCGAGTATGATCCGGAAAAGTGCGAATCGGTTTTCCGAAAAGATCATGCTCAAACAACAATCCAAAGTGCGATTCTTCGCGCTTTGGGCTCGCATCCGACGCGCACGCAGCCTCGATCAAAAACCTTCAAACAAACGCTTTCGTTCGAAACCACGCGCGAAAACGCGCGCCAGTGGCGCGCGCAGGAACACTTAACGACGAATGTTGTGCTTCTCGAGCAGTGCCTTGTAGCGCGCCTCGTCCCTCTTCTTGAGGTAGTCGAGGAGCGAGCGGCGGGTCGAGACCAGCTTCAAGAGACCGCGACGCGAATGGTTGTCCTTCACGTGGGTCTTGAAATGGCTGGTGAGGTTGTTGATGCGTTCCGACAGGATCGCGACCTGAACCTCGGGCGAGCCGGTATCGCCGGCCTTGGTGGCATTCGTCTTGATGACTTCCGCTTTGCGTTCTGCGGCAATCGACATCGTCAATTTCTCTCGTTGCGACCGGGGCTGGCAGTCAGGCCGGTCAGGTTGAACACACGCTTGGGGATGATTTCGCCATTGCCGACTTCGGCAAGCGCCAAAAGGCGGCCTGCCACCGTGACATAGACTGTGCCGCTACAAGTGGGCGCATCCCGTCCGCGCAACAAAACGGCCTGGCCCCGATGGAGCCTTGCCGCATCAGCCCGAGTGACGGCCAGTGCCGGGATGTCGTCCAGCGCGGTCTCAACGGGCAAAAGCGCGTCGGCGAGGCTGCCCTCGCCGGACGCGGCTCTATCGCACAAAGCCTCCAACTGATCCAGCGGAATCATGTCGTTTTCGCCAAATGGGCCGACCAGGGTCCGTCGCAGCGCGCAGATATGGCCATAAGTGCCGAGAATCCGGCCCATATCGCGGGCCAGCGCACGGACATAGGTGCCCTTGCCGCACTCGGCCTCGAACACGGCCCGGTCGTTATCCGGTTGATCCACAAGGGTTAATCGGTGAATCTCGACCGGGCGGGGAGCCAGCTCCACGACCTCGCCGTCGCGGGCGAGGTCATAGGCGCGCTCGCCCTGGATCTTGATCGCAGAATAGCGCGGCGGGATCTGCTCGATCACCCCGGTGAAGCGGGGCAACAGCGCCAGGATGGCCTCCCGGGTCGGGCGCAGCTCGGAGGTCGCGGTCACCCGGCCCTCGATGTCGTCGGTGTCGCGCTCCTCGCCCCAGCACACGGTGAACTGGTAGCGCTTGCGGCCGTCCATGACGAAGGGAACCGTCTTGGTGGCTTCGCCGAGCGCAATCGGCAGGCCGCCGGAAGCGAGCGGATCGAGCGTGCCGGCGTGGCCGGCGCGCTTGGCGTTGAACAGGCGCTTGAGCACGGCGACGGCCTGCGTCGAGGTCATGCCGATCGGCTTGTCGAGCACGACCCAGCCATGGACGTCGCGGCGGTCGCGGCGAACCTGGTTGCCCTTCTGCTGCTTGGCGCGGGGATCGTTGTTGACGCGGCGCGGCTCCTGGTGCGGCTGGGAATTGCCGCCCATGTCCGCAAAATTATTTTTCTGCACGTCGCGCTGATCGGCCTGTTCGCCGCCGATCGTGCCGTGAGCCGGGTCCATCGTCATTGCTCTTCTTCCCGATCCGAATCCGGATCCTGTTCCAGGTCCTTCTGCACCGCAGGTGTTCGCAAAAGCTTCTCGATCCGTTCCGCTTCGTCGAATCGCTCGTCGACGCGGAAGCGAACGTCAGGTGCAAATTTCAGGTTAACGCGCCGCGCGACTTCGCCGCGCAGGAATTTCTTGTTGCGCTCGAGCGCAGCGATGACGATCTCGGTGTCGCGGCCACCGAGCGGCATCACGTAGATTGTCGCGAGCTTCAGGTCGGGGGACATCCGCACCTCCGGCACGGTGACGATGTGACCTTCGAGGTCCGCATCATGCACGTTGCCTTGCGCCAGAATCTCGGCCATCGCATGGCGAACCTGCTCGCCGACGCGCAACTGGCGCTGCGAGCCTCCGCCGGACGCGGAACTTTTTTTCTGGTGGTGGCGCGGCATTCTGGAAATCACCTCGTCGTGCCCGCGTTTGGGACACGAGCATTGTCATTTGTCCGTTGAAACGAAGAGGCGCGGATGGCCGGAAAAAATCCGGCCATCTCACTCCCGCTATTTCAGCTCAAAAAGATCCGGGCGCTTCGGTAAGATTTGGACTTACAGGGAGCGCTGGATCGTCTCCACGCGATAACACTCGATCACGTCACCGGCACGCATGTCGTGATAGTTCTCGAAGGCCATGCCGCATTCCTGACCGGACTGGACTTCCTTCACTTCGTCCTTGAAGCGCTTCAGCGTCGACAGCTTGCCTTCGTGCACGACGACGTTGTCGCGGATCAGGCGCACATTGGCGCCGCGTTCCACGGTGCCGTCGGTGACGCGGCAGCCGGCGACCTTGCCGACCTTGGAGATGTTGAAGATCTCCAGGATCGCGGCATTGCCAAGCATGGTCTCGCGCAAGGTCGGCGCGAGCAGGCCGCTCATCGCCTTCTTCACGTCGTCCACGAGGTCGTAGATGATGTTGTAGTAGCGGATCTCGATGCCGTTGCGCTTGGCGGCCGCAGCGGCTTCCTTGTTGGCACGAACCGAGAAGCCGATGATCGCGGCGTTGAAGCCTTCCGCGAGCGTCACGTCCGACTCCGAGATACCGCCGACGCCGGCATGCAGGATGCGGGCGGCGACTTCGTCGGTGCCGAGCTTCTCCAGCGAGCCGAGGATCGCTTCCAGCGAGCCCTGCACGTCGGCCTTGATGATCAGCGGGAATTCCTTGCGGCCCGCCGTCTTCAGCTGCGACATCATCTGCTCGAGCGAGCCGCGCATGCCGGAGATCGAGGCTGCCGCGTTCTCGCGCTTCTGGTGCGCGCGGTAGCTCGTGACCTGGCGGGCGCGGGCTTCGTTCTCGACGACGGCGAGGCGATCGCCGGCTTCCGGCGGACCGTTGAAGCCGAGCACCTCGACCGGCACCGAGGGACCGGCTTCCTGCACCGTCTCGCCCTGGTCCGAGATCAGCGCGCGGACGCGGCCCATCTCGGCGCCGGCAACGATGATGTCGCCGACACGGAGCGTGCCGCGCTGGACCAGCACGGTCGCGACCGGGCCACGGCCGCGGTCGAGCTTGGCCTCGATCACGGTGCCTTCGGCCGGACGCTCCGAATTGGTCTTCAGGTCGAGGATATCGGCCTGGAGCGCGATCATCTCGAGCAGCTTGTCGAGATTGGTCTTGTTCTTGGCGGACACCTCGACGTCGACGACGTCGCCGCCGAAGGATTCCACCTGCACTTCGTGCTGGAGCAGCTCGGTGCGCACGCGCTCGGGCTTGGCATCGGGCTTGTCGATCTTGTTGATGGCAACGATGATCGGCACCCGCGCCGCCTTGGCGTGGTTGATGGCTTCGACGGTCTGCGGCATCACGCCGTCATCGGCCGCGACCACCAGCACGACGATGTCGGTGACCTTGGCGCCGCGGGCGCGCATCGCGGTGAACGCGGCGTGGCCGGGCGTGTCGATGAAGGTGATCTTCTTGCCGCTTTCGGGCGACACCACCTGATAGGCGCCGATATGCTGGGTGATGCCGCCGGCTTCGCCGGAGACCACGTTGGCATGTCGGAGCGCGTCGAGCAGCGAGGTCTTGCCGTGGTCGACGTGACCCATCACGGTCACCACGGGCGAACGCGTCTCGGTGTCGGTGGAATCGTCGACCTGGTCGAACAGGCCTTCTTCAACGTCGGACGCGGCGACGCGCTTGACGGTGTGACCGAGCTCTTCGGCGATCAGCTGCGCGGTGTCGGCGTCGATCACGTCGGTGATCTTGTGCATCGCGCCCTGCTTCATCAGCATGCGGATGACGTCGACCGCGCGCTCGGCCATGCGGTTGGCGAGCTCCTGGATCGTGATCGCTTCCGGAATGATCACCTCGCGGATGAGCTTTTCCTTCGGCTCGTTCGAGGCATGGCCCTTCAGACGCTGGGTGCGGCGGCGGAACGAGGCGATCGAGCGCTCGCGCACCTCGTCGGCGTTGAGCGCGGTGACCACCGTGAGACGGCCGCGCTCTTTCTGCGGGCCGGGCTTGTGAGTGGTCTTGGGAGGCGGCGCGGGACGCGCGGCGCCGCCGGGACCGCGACGGATCTGGCGCGGCGCCTCGTCCTCGTCCGGCTCGGCCGCAACTGCGGGGCCGCGACCTGCCGGTGCACCCGGACGCTGCGCGGTCGTCGTTGCAGGACGCGCGGTCGTTGTTCCCGGGCGGGTCGTCGTGGTTCCGGGCCGTGCCGCGGGCGCACCGGGGCGCGGTGCGGGCGCGGCCGGCGCTGCGGTCGCGGGACGCGCGGCCGAAGCCGGCTGCTCGCCCTCGCCAAAACGCTTCTTGGCCTCGGTCTCGGCCTTCCGCTTGGCTTCGTCCTCGTGGCGATGGCGCTCGTCCTCGGCCTTGCGGCGGGCTTCGGCGGCTTCGCGCTCGGCGCGTTCGGCGGCCTCGCGGACAGCGCGGCGCTGGGCCTCTTCCTCGGCCTGGCGGCGTTCCTCGACTTCGCGCAGCTTGGCATCGGCCAGCGCGCTGGCACGGGCCGAACGCTCGTCCTCGGTCAGGGTGCGCAGCACCACGCCGGAACCGGCATTGCGCGGCGCGGCGGGCGGCGGAGCCGGGCGCGACGGGGCAGGCGCGGCGGGCGCCGGCTTTGCGGTCACCTCGGGCGCGTGCGGCTCGGGACCGTCGCCAATACGGCGCTTGCCGCGCTTCTCGACCACGACCTGCTTGCTCCGGCCGTGGCTGAAGCTCTGGCGCACGGTGCCCGTTTCGACGCGCGGCTTGAGCGATAGCGTCTTGCTCGGAACGCTCAGCTTCTTGTCGCCAGGGGTCTTGGTATCAACCATTCAGCAGTCCTAATCCTGATCTTGTTGTCGTTGTGCGTTGCCGCACAGTCATGTCGGTTGGTCGTTGTCTCTCAGAAATCCTGGCCGCGCTTTTCGGCAGTCTTGTCATCGTCCGCCATCCGGTATCGGACCAGCATCTGGCTACGTGACAGGAATGACCTGCTCGCCGGGCCCGCGAGCAGCGCAGCATGTATCACATTTGACCGGGTCAGTGCCAAATCCAATTCTATCGATTTCAGTCCGGTCACGACGGGAATCTGCGGCTTGGCGCCGCGATTTCCGGCATTTTGACGCGCCAGCATGTCCAATTTGCGGATTCCGTCCGCGGCCCCGTCGCTGGCGTGGATCAGGACCTCGACCGTGCCTTCCCGAAGCGCGCTCTCGACCTTGCCGAAGCCGGCCACGACCTGGCCCGCCTTTGCGGCAATCCCAAGGGCTTCCGTCACGCTCCGGACCAGGAGCGCCTCGATGTCGGCGGGAAGCGTCTGAGGGGTGCGCAGCTCGCGCTTGAAGGCCTTGCTAAATTGGTGACGCCGCACCGCTTCCGCAACCACCTCGCGCGAGGCGGTGATCCACATGCCGCGTCCGGGCAGCTTGCGCTTGAGATCGGGAACTATGTGCCCTTCTGGCGAGACGACGAAACGGATCAGCTCGTCGATCGGTCGGACCTCGCGGCTGACCGCGCACATCCGCATGGTCGCGGACCTTTCGGTCCGCGGCCCATGGTCGAGATCGTGGTCAGTATCTGCGAGCATCCGGGCGACATTCTCCTTCGTCCTTAAGCCGGCTGATCTTCGCTCGCCTCAGCCTCTTCAGCGGGCTTGGCGAGATCGGCCTCGGTGATCCAGCCGGCCTTGACGCGGGCCTGCATGATCATCGCTTCGGCATCGTCACGGGAAATCTCGATACCGTCGAGCGCACCCGGATATTTGGTGGATTCGCCACCTTCCTTGCGCTCGGTCCAGCCGACCAGATCGTCGGTGGCGCAGCCGGCGAGGTCGTCGACGGTCTTGATGTCGTTCTCGCCGAACTTCACCAGCATCTTCGAGGTGACGCCGGGCACGTCCTTGAGAGCGTCCTCGACGCCGAGTTCCACGCGCTTGGCCTCGAGCTCGGCTTCCTGCTGCTCGAGATATTCGCGGGCGCGGTTCTGGAGCTCCTGCGCGGTCTCCTCGTCAAAACCCTCGATGCCGGCGAGCTCCTTGATGTCCACCATGGCGAGTTCCTCGACCGAGGTGAAGCCTTCGGACGCCAGCAGCTGGCCGACCACTTCGTCGACGTTGAGCGATTCCATGAAGACGCGGGTGGAGTTCTCGAAGTCGGCCTGGCGGCGCTCCGATTCCTCCTGCTCGGTCAGGATGTCGATATCCCAGCCGGTGAGCTGCGAGGCCAGGCGCACGTTCTGGCCGCGGCGGCCGATCGCCAGCGAGAGTTGGTTGTTGGTATCGGGCACCACGACCTCGATGCGCTCGCGGTCTTCGTCGATGACGACCTTGGAGACTTCGGCCGGCGCCAGCGCGTTGACCACGAAGGTCGCGATGTCGGGCGACCAGGGAATGATGTCGATCTTCTCGCCCTGCAATTCGTTCACCACGGCCTGCACGCGCGAGCCGCGCATGCCGACGCAGGCGCCGACCGGATCGACCGAGGAATCGCGGGAAATCACGCCGATTTTCGCGCGCGAGCCGGGATCGCGGGCAACCGCCTTGATCTCGACGATGCCGTCATAGATTTCCGGCACTTCCTGCGCGAACAGCTTCGCCATGAACTGCGGATGGGTGCGGGAGAGGAAGATCTGCGGGCCGCGGGTCTCGCGGCGGACGTCGAAGATATAGGCGCGGACGCGGTCGCCGTTGCGGAACACTTCGCGCGGCAGCATCTCGTCGCGGCGGATGATGGCTTCACCGCGGCCGAGATCGACGATCACGCTGCCATATTCGACGCGCTTGACGACGCCGTTGACGATGTCGCCGATGCGGTCCTTGAATTCCTGATATTGCCGGTCGCGCTCGGCCTCGCGCACCTTCTGCACGATCACCTGCTTGGCCGACTGCGCAGCGATGCGGCCATATTCGAGCGGCGGCAGGGTGTCGGCGATGGTGTCACCGACCTGGGCGCCGGGATTGGCGCGCTGCGCATCCACCAGCGAAATCTGGTTGGAGTGGTTTTCGACCTTCTCGACCACCAGCATGTGGCGCGACAGCCGCAGCTCGCCCTTCTTCGGGTCGATCTCGGCGTGAACGTCAGTTTCGCTGCCGTAACGGGCCCGCGCCGCCTTGGCGATGGCGTCCTCCATCGCCGCGATGACGATGCCGCGGTCGATCGATTTCTCGCGCGCGACGGCATCGGCGATCTGGAGCAGTTCAAGTCGATTGGCGCTGACTGCCATGGCTAGTCTCCTTCGTCAGGCTCGATCTCGCCGCGCCGCGCGCGTTCGGCGGCCAGGCGATGTTTCTTCGTATTGGTCGGTGCCGGCTTCTTCTTCGGCTTGGTGTTCTTGGTCGTTTTTTCGCTGATTTTCGCGTGAGGCGCAGCCGGCGGCTCCAGGCCGAGATTGCGGCGCATCTCGCGCGCCGCGGCCTTGCCACGGCGCATCGATTCCGCGATCAGCTCGTCGGTCAGTACCAGCCGGGCCTCGCTGATGTCCTCCATCGTCAGGAGAACGTCGCGTTCCTCGCCGGCCTTGACGTCGTCGCGCTGCAGATGCACGCGGTCGCCTTCGACAGCGCCGATCATGCCGCGGAACCGCTTCCGCCCCTCATGGGCGACCGCCATCTCGACCTTCACCAGATGTCCGGCATAGCGCTCGAAATCGGAACGCCGCACCAGGGGGCGATCGATCCCCGGCGAGGAGATTTCCAGCCGATAGGCGCGATCGATGGGGTCGGCGACGTCGAGCACGGGCGACAGCGCCCGCGAGATCGCCTCGCAATCCTCGATCTGCATCGAGCCGTCCGGGCGCTCGGCCATGATCTGCACGGTGCAGCCGGCCTCGCCGGAAATGCGGATCCGCACCAGGCGGTAGCCCATGCCCTGGAGCACGGGACCTGCCACCGCGGACACCCGTGCCGCGACGCCCGGCTCGACCACGAGCCTCGGCTCGGCCAGCAACTCGGCATCCGTGGAACCAGCGGTCGGTTCGGTCATATCCAGGGTCAAGGCGCTCGATGGTTAAGGCTTGGTTACGATTTCAAAGCCCGCTTCGGAACTCTCCCGGCAGCTCGCCGGGCCGCATCTTCCGCCAAGCCGCGCTCAGGTAATAAAAAAGAGCGGGTCCTTTCGGGCCCACTCTCACTACGCGGATCGTATGAGAAGATGAATTGGCGCTGATATAGCCCTTTCCACCCTCGCGGACAAGGCCCATCGCACGGCAGGCGAGGCTTTTTGCGCCTTTCCAATGGCCCCCCGCGCAACGCTTCCTTCATCAACGGGGCCTAAATTCCCTGATTGTGGGGCGACTTGGACCAAGGGCGCACCCGCGGCGTGCCCTGTACGAGTTTGCGTTTTCATGACCGTTGCCACGTCGCTCATTCCCGGACTGGACGATATCGTCAAACGCGGCGACCCCCGGCGCCGTGGCGAGATCGCGCGTGCCATCGCCGAGCTGTTCTTCCAGGATCCCGCCAAGCTCCGTCCCGAGCTCATCGATCTCTTCGACGATCTCCTGATCGATCTCGTCCCGCATGCCGAGCTCGCCTCGCGCGTCGATCTCGCCGAGCGCTTCTCGCGCCTGGACAACGCGCCGCGGCACCTGGTGAACCAGTTCGCGCGCGAAAACGAGATCATGGTGGCGGCCCCTGTGTTGCGCCGCTCGCCCGTGCTCGACGAAGCGGCGCTGGTCGAGATCGCGCGGCTGAAGGGCCAGGGTCATCTGCTGGCGATGACGGAGCGTCCCGCCCTGTCGTCTGTCGTCACCGACGTACTGGTCGAGCGCGGCGACCGCGACGTGGTGCGTCGCGCCGCAGGCAATGCCGGTGCGATGTTCTCACCCGGCGGCTATTCCGAGCTGATCAAGCGTGCCGCGCAGGACGGCGTGCTGACGCTCAAGATCGGTCAGCGCAACGATCTTTCGGGCGAGCACCTGAAAGAGCTGCTCAACGGCACGCTCGACGTCATTCGCCGCCGTCTCTCCAGCGTGGTCAATCCCGTGCGCCAGGTCGAGATCAAGCGCGCCATGGCGGCCATCGAGGAGGCCGCGCTGCCGCCCGGGCCGCGGCGCGATTTCACGGCGGCACAGCGCACGGTGCTCGGTCTGCATCGCGAGGGCCATCTCGGCGAGAGCGCGCTGCTCGGCTTTGCCAAGGCAAACAAATACGAGGAAGCGATCGCCTCGCTCTCGGCGATGTCCGGCGTCCGCCTCTCGATCCTCGACCGCCTGATCGCGGGCGACCGCTACGATCCGATTCTGATCCTGGGGCGCGTGCTCAATCTCGGCTGGCCCACGGTGCGCGCGCTCATCCTGCTCTGGTACGGTCCGCATCGCACGCCGGCCGATGCCGACATCGAGGCCGCCCGCATGAACTTCACGCGCCTGATGCCGACGACGGCGGAACGCGTCGTGAATTTCTGGCGCAACCGGCAGACGATCTGAAGTTACTGTGTTGGTCATTCCGGGGCGATGCGAAGCATCGAACCCGGAATCTCGAGGTTCCGGGTTCGCGCTTCGCGCGCCCCGGAACGACAATCAGCTTCTTCTGAACCGCAAATACGTCGCCTTGCGTCCTTCGCGCGCGGCCTTCCGGCCGTAGCGCGTCATCGTGTAGCCGTCCCATGGCTGCCGGAAATCGTCGGCGCGCTCCGCAAGCCATTTGAAGTCCGCCGAGCGCGCAAGATGCGACAGCGTCCAGGCGCAGTAATCGTCGATGTCGCAGACGAAGCGGAATTCGCCGCCGACCTTCAGCGCGCGCGCCATTGCGGCGATGGTCCTGTCCTGGACGAAGCGCCGCTTCCAGTGCCGCCGCTTCGGCCAGGGATCCGGGTGGATCAGGTCGATCCGCGACAGCGAGGCCTTCGGCAGCCAGGCCAGGAGCTCGGCGGCATCGCCCGCGAACAGACGGATGTTGGCGATGTTGCCGGCCTCGATCTGCGCGAGGATCTTCGCCATGCCGTTGACATAGGGCTCGCAGCCGATGAAGCCGGTCGTGGCGAAGTTCAGCGCCTCGGCCGCAAGATGCTCGCCGCCGCCGAAGCCGATCTCGAGCCGCACGTCGCTCGCCGCGGGATCGAAGATCTCGCACGCATTCCCCGGCGCCTCGCCCGCGATGTCGAGCGCAAGATGCGGCAGCAGATGATCGATCAGCTCGGCCTGGTGCTGCCTGAGCTTGTGGCCCTTGCGGCGCCCGAAGAAGGCGCGCTCGCTGTCATCGCGATCGGGATCTGACTTGCGTTCGCTCATCGCAGCGTCTGATACAGGCGATAGAGCAGCCGCGCGCGCGGTTCGAGCGACGAGACATAGAGCTGCTCATAATGGGTGTGTGCGCCCTTGCCGTCGACGCCGAGCCCGTCGAGCGTGCCGGTGTGGGGAGCGGTGAAATTGCCGTCCGAGCCGCCGCCCGTGTAGGTGTCGATCAGTTCGAAGCCGATCTCCGTGGCGAGCGTCCTGGCATGCTCGTACAGCGAGGCACCTGCATTGCCCTTCTCGTAGGGCGGACGATTGAGCTCGCCGGTGACCTTGACGGTGACGCCTTCCGTCTTCGACCTCAGGGCGAGGATCTTGCCGACGAATTCGTCCGCATCGGTGAAGCTCGGCACGCGCAGATCGATTTCGGCATAGGCCTCTTCCGGCGTCACGTTGGGGCGCGTGCCGCCGCGCACCACACCGACATTCACGGAGACGCCGCGCGCCGGGTCGTTCATCCCTTCCAGCGTCAAGATGATATTGGCGAGCTCGCGGACGGCGCTGCGACCATCTTCGGGTCGCGAGCCGGCATGCGCAGGCACGCCCTTGATGAACACCTGGAAGCGTCCGACGCCCTTGCGTCCGGTGACGATCTTGCCGCCGTCGCGTGCCGGCTCCGTCACCAGCACGTATTTGGCCTTGCGCCCTTCCTTCTCGATCAGCGCACGCGAGGTGGGGCTGCCGATCTCCTCGTCGGAGGTGAACAAGTGGGTGATGCCGAGTGGCGAGCGCTCGGCCGTGGCGCACAGCGCGCGAAACGCGTGATGGGCGATGTAGGCGCCGCCCTTCATGTCGTAGATGCCGGGACCGAACGCGCTGTCGCCTTCGACCTTGAACGGCAGGCGCTCGATGAATCCCAGGGGATGAACGGTATCGAGGTGGCTCAGCACCAGGATGCCGGGCCGGTCCTGGCCCCAGGCCGAGCGTGCCAGCAGATGATCGCCGCAGCCGTCGACGCCGGCGATGCGCTCGAGCGTGACAGGCAGATCGCGATAATGATCCGCGACCAACGACACCAGCCTGTTGACCTGTTCAGGCGCCTCTGTCGGCGTCTCGATCTCCACCCAGCGCCGGATGCCGTCGAGAATAGTTTGGTTATCAAACCAGTTGGAGTTCGTCATGGGCGCATCTATGCCTTTGAATCGCATCATCCGGGAGGACGCGCGTCAAAGCGCGGCCGCAAATGACGACATAGGCCAGATTTGGCGCAGCCTCAAATCGATTGAGCTGGCGCGCCTCAGCGCTTGTCGGGACCTTCGCGCGCCGCGATCTGCTCGACGAGATCGACGATCGAGCGGCGCATCTTCGAATCAGTGATTCGCGTGAACGCCTTGGTCAAAGCGAGTCCTTCGGAGGTCGCGAGGAAGTCCGAGACGTAAGAGGGCGAGGCGCCTTCCGCGAAGCCGTTCGGGCCGGCCACACCGCTCGGTCCGCCTTCGAACAGGAACGACACCGGCACCTGGAGAATTTCGGCAATCTGCTGGATGCGGCTCGCGCCGACCCGGTTCGTGCCCTTCTCGTATTTCTGGATCTGCTGGAAAGTCAGGCCCAAAGCTTCACCGAGCTTTTCCTGGCTCATGCCCAACATGATGCGGCGCATGCGCACGCGGCTGCCGACATATTTGTCAACAGGGTTGGGCGCTTTCGACATTTCCTCAGCCTCCAAACACCACCCTCAGCGCAATCGACGGAATGCCTCAGGTGCCAGCATCATAAAAATCAGACCCTGTTATTGGGAAACATTGCGGAGAAATTTAGCAATGCCCACTGTCTTTTGCAGCTGGTGCAGAATGAGGAACCCGCGTGCAGTCTGTCAACCGTGGGACCACGGTTGTCAAAGGATTCCGGCCGCTTCGGCGGTGACGGCGGGATCAGGGGTGCCGTTTGGCCACACGTCGGCGGACCGCGAGAAGCACGGCCAGCGCGACGAGCACGGCCGCGGGCACGTCGCCCACCCGTGCATAGATCGTCGGCGGGATCGCGGCGGGCAGGCTTGCATCCAAAATGCCTTCGACGCCGAGACCGAGGCTGGCGACGGTTCGCCCCACCGGATCGATCACCGCGGAGATGCCGGTATTGGCGGAGCGGACCAGCGGCAAGCCGAGTTCGATCGCGCGCATCCGCGCCTGCTCCAGATGCTGATAGGGTCCGGTCGAGATGCCGAACCAGCCGTCATTGGTGAGGTTCACGATCCAGCCCGGACGTTCGTTGCGACCGGCAACCTCGCCGGGAAAGATCGCTTCGTAGCAGATCAGCGGCAGCGCTGACGGCGCGCCGGGCATCGGCAGCGCGTGCCGCACGGTGCCGGCGATGAAGCCGCCGCGCACACGCGTGAGCTGCTCGAAGCCGAGCTTCTCCATCAGATCCTGGTAGGGAAGAAATTCTCCGAACGGCACCAGGTGCAGCTTGTCGTAGACCGCGAGCACGCTGCCGTCGTGATCGATCACGTAGATCGAATTATAGGCACGCGTGATCGGCGTTCCCCGCGGCAGATCGGGCGCGCGAACCGAGCCCGTGATCAGCACCGTGCCCTTCGGCAGCAGCTCGGCGATCTCGGCCATCGCGTCGGCTTCGCGGGTCAGGAAGAACGGAAAGGCGGATTCCGGCCAGATCAGGATGGTGGCATCGCGCACGCCGGTCGATTGCGGTCCGGAGGCGCGGTCCGACAGCGCCAGGTATTTCTTCATCACCTCCGTCTTGGCGGCGTAGTTGAACTTCGCGTCCTGCTGCAGGTTCGGCTGCATCAGGCGCAGCTTGGCGCCCGCGACCATCGTGGTCGGATGCAGCGACAGGCGGATCGCGCCGAAGATGCTCATGGCAATCAGAAGCGCGACTGCCGCGGCCGGCGCGCGCCACGCCACGCGGCGATCGGGCGTGCGGTCGATCAGCGTCGCGGGGCTTGCAAAGATCGCAACAGTCAGGAACGTCATGCCCCACAGGCCGATCAGCGACGCCGTCTGCGCCAGCGGCAACGGCTCGGACAGCGCATAGCCGAACGCGTTCCAGGGAAAGCCGGTCAGCGCGTGACCGCGCAGCCATTCGGCGATGGTGAGGCTTGCCGCGAGCGCAAGCACGCGCGTGGCGTTCTTGGTCCAGAGCAGGCGGGCGAGCGCAAATCCGATCGCCGTGAAGATGGAAAGATAGGCCGGCAGGCCCAGCACGGCGAACGGCGTCAGCCAGGCGAACACATCGGCGTCGACGAAGAAGGCATAGCCGATCCAGTAGAGGCCGGGGACGAAATAGCCGAGCCCGAACCAGTAGCCGGTCAGCGCCGCGGCGGGGATGCCGCGGTATCGCCCCGCGCCGGCGCCGTCGATCAGCCAGACCAGCACCGGGAAAGTGATGAACAGCACGGGGAAGAGATTGAACGGCGCCAGCGCCAGCACCGACAGCGCGCCGGCGGCCATGGCGACGAGGGCGCGCTTCCATCCCCAGGTGAGGATGATGGCAAGCGCAATCTGCCGGAGTCGCTGGAACGCGCTCACTGCGGGCCGGTCCCGTCGCTTGGCGGCGGGGTCGGCGTGTCACTGGCCGGCGGTTGACCGCTCTCCGGCGCGCTCTCGCGGCGTCGGCTCTCGCGCTGGGTGCGCGGCGCGGGGCGTTCCTTCCGCGTCGAGATGCGCAGCCGCTTGACGCGGCGCGGATCGGCATCGAGTACCTCGACCTCATAGTTGCCGGGGCCCGAGATCACCTCGCCGCGCACCGGCAGGCGCCCGACGAAGCTGACGAGATAGCCGCCCAGCGTCTCGACTTCCTCGCCGGCCTCGCCGGTGACGAAGTCCGCGCCGATCACGGTGCGGACGTCATCGAGGCTGGCGCGGGCGTCGGCGATGAAGGCGTTGTCGGGCAGGCGCACGATCGAGGGCGGCTCGTCGCTGTCGTGCTCGTCGTCGATCTCGCCGACGATCTGCTCGACGATGTCCTCGAGCGAGACCAGCCCGTCGCTGCCGCCATATTCGTCGACCACCAGCGCCAGGTGGATGCGCGTGGCCTGCATCTGCGCGAGCAGGTCGATCGCCCGCATCGACGGCGGCACGTAGAGCAGCTTGCGAATGATGCGCGCGTCCTCGAGCGGCATCGCGAGATCGACGGTACGAAGGTCGAGGCCGGCCGGCAGCGGCTTCTTGCGCTTGGTCTTGGTGGCGTCCGACACGCGTGCCCGCGCGGTCATGAACGCGAGCAGGTCGCGGATGTGGACGATGCCGACGGGATCGTCGAGCGTCTCGTTGTAGACGACGAGGCGCGAATGGCCGGCGCTTTCGAAGCGGTCCATCAGCTCGCCGAGCGGAATGTCGCGCTTCACCGCGATGATGTCGGCGCGATGCACCATGACGTCGGCGATGCGGCGCTCGTGCAGACCGAGGATGTTGCGCAGCATGGTGCGCTCGACGGCGGAGAAGCCGGTGTCGTCGGGCGTCGAGGCGTCGAGCACGACCTGGAGATCGTCGCGCACCGACCCCGCCTTCCAGCCGAACAGCGTGCGGATCGCGCGCAGCAGCCAGCCTTCGGCGGTCGGACGCAGCACCTCGCCGGGTGCCACCACGACCGGCAAATTGGGCGTGTTGCGGGGATTGTCGTGGATCGGGTCGGAATCCGGCATCTCAGTGCGTCCCCAGGCGGTCGGCATAGGGATCGGGAATGCCGAGATGGGCCAGGATCTGCGTCTCCAGCGCTTCCATCTCCTCCGCGTCGTCGTCGTTCTCGTGGTCGTAGCCGATCAGGTGCAGGAAACCGTGCACGGCCAGATGGCTCAGATGGTGGTCGAACGGCTTCTTTTCCTCGTCCGCCTCGCGCCGCATGGTCTCGTAGGCGATCGCGATGTCGCCGAGCATGCGCGGCGCATCGCCTTCCTTCCATTCGCCCTCCGGCTGGAGCGCGGGAAACGACAGCACGTTGGTCGGCTTGTCGATGCCGCGCCAGTTGCTGTTGAGCGTGCGGATGCCGGCATCGTCGGTCAGCATCACCGCCACTTCCGCCTCCGCGACGTCTTCGTCGACACTCTCGGCGGCGGCCGCGACCGCGCGCTGGATCACGGCTTCGGAATCGGGTTCGCGCTGCCAGCAATCGGCGACGACGAGGACCTCGGTCATGGGAAGGTTGGGGTGTGACATTGTCTTTGTTCGGAACGAAAAGGCGCTCGCGTCCGCGCCCATATGGTCCGGTTGTTGTCCCGTCAGGATTTACCGGCGGCCGGCCGCTGCGGCTGCCCTTCATAGGCGGAGACGATCCGCGCCACGAGTTCGTGGCGGATCACGTCCTCGGCTTTGAAATGAACTTGTGCAATGCCTTCGACGCCGTTCAGCAGGCGGGTTGCCTCGGCGAGGCCCGAGGTCTGGCCGTTCGGCAAGTCGATCTGCGAGGGGTCGCCGGTGACGATCATGCGGCTGTTCTCGCCGAGGCGGGTCAGGAACATCTTCATCTGCATCGACGTGGTGTTCTGCGCCTCGTCCAGGATGATGGCGGCGTTGGTCAGCGTGCGGCCGCGCATGAAGGCGAGCGGCGCGATCTCGATCTCGCCGGTTTGCAGCGCCCGCTCGACGATGCGTGCGTCCATGAGGTCGTAGAGCGCGTCGTAGATCGGGCGTAGATAGGGATCGACCTTCTCACGGAGATCGCCGGGCAGGAAGCCGAGCCGCTCGCCGGCTTCCACCGCCGGGCGCGACAGGATGATCTTGTCGACTTCCTTGCGCTCGAACAGTTGCGCGGCATGCGCGACCGCGAGCCAGGTCTTGCCGGTACCGGCAGGTCCAATGCCGAACACCAGTTCGTGGCGCTTCAGCGCGCGGATGTAGGAGTCCTGCGCGGCGGTGCGCGCGCGCACCGGGCGTTTGCGCAAGTTGATGCTGTCGAAGGTCGTTTTGGCCGATTTGGCGTCGAACTCGAACAGGGAGCCCTGTGCGATCACGGCGCGGATCGCGCCCTCGACCTCGCCCTGGTCGAGATCCTGCCCCTTCACCGCCTGGGCGTAGAGCACCTCCAGCACGCGGCGCGCGGCATCGCAACCGTCGCGCGTGCCGCCGATGGTGATGTGGTTGCCCTTGGAATCGACGACGACGCCGAGCCGGCGCTCGATCTGCGCGAGGTGCTGGCCGTAGGGGCCGACCAGTGCGGATGCGGCGCGGTTGTCGTCGAAGTCGATGACGACCTGGGTTTCGGGCGGAACTTGCATGTCGCGGTCAAATTTGCGGCTGGGAGCGATAGAAGACGAATCCGATGCGCTTTTTGGCAAGGGTTCAGGCTCCAGTGGCGATGGGTGATAAAGCGGGCTCGCGCGCAACGCGCGGTGTGACGAGCTCCCCGAGGAAGCTGTAGCGTTCGAGGCTGTCGATCCGCACCGGAAGGATTTGTCCGATGATGTCGGGTGAGGCCATCACATGCGCGGGCTGGAGGAAGGCGGTGCGGCCGACGATCTGGCCGTCCTTGCGCGCCGGACGCTCGAACAGCACGTCGACCGTTGAGCCAATCGCGGCCTTGTTGAAGGCCGATTGCTGGCTGTCGATCAGTTCCTGGAGCCGCTCCAATCGCTGGTCCATCTCGGCGGGGGACACCGTCTCCTGCATGTCCGCGGCCGGCGTTCCCGGCCGGGCGGAGTATTTGAACGAATAAGCGGCAGCGTAGCCGATTTGCGTGACAAGCGCGAGGGTGGCGAGAAAATCTTGCTCACTTTCACCCGGGAATCCGACGATAAAATCTGATGAAAAAGCAATGTCTTGGCGCGCGGCCCGGAAACGGTCGATGACACGCCGATAATCATCGGCGGTATGTTTGCGGTTCATGGCGGCCAGAATCCGGTCCGAGCCCGACTGCACCGGCAGGTGCACGAACGGCATCAGGGCCGCGAGATCGCGATGGGCCGCAATCAGGCTGTCATCGACGTCGCGGGGATGGCTGGTCGAATAGCGCAGCCGCGCGATGCCGGGAATCCCTGCCAGGTGTTCGAGCAGCCGGCCAAGTGGCCAGCTTTTTCCGTCGGGTCCGTCGCCGTGATAGGCGTTGACGTTCTGCCCGATCAGCGTGAGCTCGCGCACGCCGTTGTCGGCGAGCCGCTTCACGTCGTCGACGATCTTCGCGACAGGGCGGGAGACTTCCGAACCTCGCGTGTAGGGCACGACGCAGAAGGTGCAGAACTTGTCGCAGCCTTCCTGCACCGTGACGAAGGCGGAAATGCCGCGCGCGCGGATCGCATCGGGTTTCGGCTGGGCCAGGAAGCTGAACTTGTCGGCCGCGGGAAATTCGGTCTCGATCGCGCGGCCTTCGTTGCCGGCCCGCTTCAGCAGCTCCGGCAGGTGATGATAGCTCTGCGGGCCGACCACGACGTCAACCACCGGCGCCCGGCGCACGATCTCCTCACCCTCGGCCTGCGCCACGCAGCCTGCGACGGCGATCTGCATCGCGCGGCCCCCGCGGGCGGCCTCGTCCTTGGCGACGCGCAGCCGGCCGAGCTCGGAATAGACCTTCTCGGAGGCCTTCTCGCGGATATGGCAGGTGTTGAGGATGACGAGGTCGGCGTCCTCGGCGCTGGC
Organism: Bradyrhizobium sp. B039; assembly: GCF_038965675.1. Classification (NCBI taxonomy): domain Bacteria; kingdom Pseudomonadati; phylum Pseudomonadota; class Alphaproteobacteria; order Hyphomicrobiales; family Nitrobacteraceae; genus Bradyrhizobium; species Bradyrhizobium sp. B039. The sequence continues at coordinate 8,786,491 of NZ_CP152416.1, read as the reverse complement.
CGTCTCCACGAATCCTTCCGGAGCCAGCGTGTCCACCATGCGCTGGGCATCGTAGACGTTCATCTGGCAGCCATATGATTTGATGTGCAGCTTGCGCGGCGGCGTCATGGAACCCGAAAATGGAGGTGGAGGACGGCCTTCAGATATAGGCTGGAGGGGGGAAAATCCAGCGAATGGAGCCCGAGGCGGTCATTCCGGGGCGCCCGCAAGGCGGGCGAACCCGGAATCGCTCCAAAAGCACGGGATTCCCGGTTCACGCACCTTGCGCGTGCCCCGGAATGACGAGCAAGGGGGCGAAGTCAGCCCGCCAAAGCGTCCGCCTCGACCCGCCGGACCAGCTCCGGCAACTGCCGCATATCGTCGAACGTCAGTCCGGCGCCGGCGGCCCGCAGCCTTTCGGCGTGCCCCGGCGGGCAATGGCTGCCGCCGTGAAAGCCCAGCACGGTCATCCCGGCGGCGTGCGCGCCGGTCACTCCGGGAAGGCTGTCCTCGATCACGAGGCAGCGCTGCGGGGCGACCTTCATCTGCGCGGCGGCAAACAGGAACAGGTCGGGCGCGGGCTTGCCGCGGGCGACCTGGCTCGCGGAAAAGATGTTCGGCGCGAGCAGGTCGTAGAGCCCGGCGCACGTCAGGCCGTGATGGATCTTCTCCGGCGTGCCGCTCGATGCGACGCATTTCGGTAGATCGATTGCGGCGATCGCCGCGGCCACATGGGTGATCGGCTGCAAATCGCTGGCGTAGAATTGCAGCGTGGCCGCATTCACTTGGCTCTCCAGATCGTCGGGGAGGCTGCGGCCGATTTCCTGCTCGACCATCCGCCGCGCGTCCTTCTCGGATACGCCGAGAAAGCGGATTAGCACCTGCTCCGAGGTGATCGGATAGCCGTGGCGGGTCAGCACATCCGCATGCGCGCGACAGGAGATCACCTCGCTGTCCACGAGCACGCCATCGCAGTCGAAGATGATGAGATCGACGGGCACTTAGCTTGTGGGCTTGTCGTCGTCGAGCGGGACGCAATAGAGCTCGAGCCGGTGGTCGACCAGCTTGTAGCCGAGCTTGCGCGCGATCTCCGCCTGGAGCTTCTCGATCTCTTCGGAGGTGAACTCGATCACCTTGCCGTCGCGCAGATTGATGAGGTGGTCGTGATGGCTGTCGCGCATCGTCTCGTAGCGCGCGCGTCCCTCGCGAAAGTCATGGCGTTCGATGATGCCGGCATCCTCGAACAGCTTGACGGTGCGATACACGGTCGAGATCGAGATCTTGTCGTCGACGGCGACGCAGCGGCGGTATAATTCCTCGACGTCGGGATGATCGACTGCCTCTGCGAGCACGCGGGCGATGACGCGGCGCTGCTCGGTCATGCGCATGCCGGTGGCGGCACAGCGCGCCTCGATGCCGGACGCCTTGGATGCAGAAGAAGGTTTCAGTGCGGTCATGATCTGTCTGCCTGACGGGGCGTTTTCTGCCATCAATGTTACGACAAGTCACGCCGCATCAGAAGGGCGTTCAATTGTTCCCCGTTCGGCTGTTTATAGTAGCGTTCGCGGCGTCCGACCACCATGAATCCGCACCTTGCGTAGAGCCGCCGTGCCGGCTGGTTGTTTTCCTCGACCTCGAGAAATATCGTGCGCACGCCGCGCCCGGCGAGGTGGCCGAGATGGCTCATCAGCAGCGTGTGGGAGAGGCCGCGGCCGCGATGGGCCTGGTCGACCGCGATCGAGAGGATCTCCGCTTCGTCCGCGCCGATCCGCGACACCGCAAAGCCGATGGTCTTGCGGCCGAGGCGCAGCCGATGCACCAGCGTATTGCGCTCGCTCATCATGCTCTCGAATTCGCCTTCGCCCCAGCCGCGCGCGAAGGAGGCGCCATGAAGCTGCGCGAGCCGCGCGGCATCGCGCGCGGAAGCCGGCTCGACGGCGGCCGTGCCGCCGCGCCACCATTCCGACAGCCATCTCATCATGGGGTTGCGGCTTGAGCTGCGAGCGACGGCAGTGCGGTCGGTTTTGCGTCGGGCGCCTTCAGATAGAATGGCCGCGCCGGATTTGTCTCGGGATCGGCGGCAGCGCCAAGCCATGCGACCCAGCCGATATCGGGCGCGGGCTGCGCGTCGACCGCGACCGGCTGCGGTGCATCCTTCGGCCAGCGATCGGCAAGGATGTTTGCGGCATTGCCGACCAGATGCGGTGCGCCGAATTGCGAGGCCGCGATCGCCTCGTCGACGGAGACGACGCCCGGCCGCACCAGCTGGCTGCCGTCGCCGGCGACGATCTGGAAGTAGACGTGATCGTGCCGCGCATCGATAGCGGAGATGACCGGGGCCGATTTGCTCTGGCCGACGACGGTGGCGGCATAGGCCGACAACGTCGTCAGCCCGACGGCCGGCCGCTTGGCCGCGAGTGCAAGGCCGCGTGCCGCCGAAATGCCGACGCGGAGGCCCGTGAAGCTTCCCGGGCCGACGGTGACGGCGATTCGGTCGAGCGCGGTGAAGGAAAGATTGGCCGATTGCATGACGCGCGCGATCATCGGCATCAACGCCTCGGCGTGGCCGCGCTTCATGAGAAGCTGCTCCTGCGCAAGCAGCTCGCCGGCGTCGGTATCGAGCACGGCGGCCGCGCACGCCTCGAGCGCGGTATCGATGGCAAGGATCAGCATGAGAACGCGAATGGCGAGTGGCGAATAACGAGTAGTGTAGCGAACCACGCGCCAATCCGCCATTCATCACGCACTATTTGCAGGCCTCCAAAATGCCCCACGCAAGCTGTCATTCCGGGATGGTGCGTCAGCACCAGACCCGGAATCTCGAGATTCCGGGCTCGGTCCTTCGGACCGCCCCGGAATGACGGCTTCGTCGTCACATCGGCCGGACTTCGACCACGTCGGGCACGAAGTGCTTGAGCAGGTTCTGGATGCCGTGCTGGAGCGTCGCGGTCGATGACGGGCAGCCGGAGCAGGCGCCCTTCATGTTGAGATAGACGATGCCGTCCTTGAAGCCGCGGAAGGTGATGTCGCCGCCGTCATTGGCGACCGCCGGCCGCACCCGGGTCTCGATCAGGTCCTTGATCATGTCGACCGTCTCGGCATCGGCCTCGTCGAAGAACTCGTCCTCGTCGTCGAGATCGGCATCGCTTTGCGCCGCGCCGTCGGCGAGCAGCGGCGCGCCGGACATGTAGTGCTCCATGATGGCACCGAGGATCGCGGGCTTGAGCTGCTGCCATTCACCGTTCGCCTTGGTCACGGTGATGAAGTCCGATCCGTAGAACACACCGGTAACGCCGGGCACCTCGAACAGCTTTTCGGCGAGCGGTGAACGCGCGGCCGATTCGCGGCTCGAAAATTCCATCGGGCTGCCGTCGACCACGACGCGGCCGGGAATGAATTTCAGCGTGGCGGGATTGGGGGTAGCTTCGGTTTGAATGAACATGGTTTTCTCCAGACGTCGCCGGTTCAAGGCCGGCGCGCAAGCTATCCACTAGCAGATGGCGACGGGGAACGCACGATCAAGGGGCGAGATGGCCGTTCCGTTGTTATATCAGTGGGTTAAGGTGCCAAGATATTCCAACCTCGTCATGGCCGGGCTTGTCCCGGCCATCCACGCCTTACTTCGCGGAAGCAAGAACGTGGATGCCCGGGACAAGCCCCGGGCATGACGAGCGCCCGGCCTACGACAGCGAATCCACGCTTTGGTCGCTCAGCGCGCCGGAGATGATCGTCACCGGCACCGGGAACGTGCCCAGCTCATGCGCGAGCAGCGCGACCAGGGGTCCCGGACCTTCCGCGCCGGGATTGGCGGCGAGCACCAGCATGGCGATGTCGGGGTCCTCGTCGATCACCGCGAGCAGCTGTTCCATCGCGGCCCCTTCGCGAATCACCCGCTCCGGCGTGATCGCGGCAATGCCGTTGGCGCGGCCGGCGGCGCGGTCGAGCGCGGCTTCCGCCGCCTCATGCGCCTCGGCGCGCATGATGTCGGCGACACCAAGCCATTCCTGGGTCTGCTGCTCGGGCTCGATGATGCGCAGCATCACCACCCCGCCGCCGGCGCGGATCGCCCAGCGGCTGGCGTAGTAGACCGCGCGGTCCCATTCGGCGGTGTCGTCGACGATGACGAGGCATTTGGGCTTGTGACCCGGCTCGAAGCAAAGTCGCTTGCTGGTCATGCATGTCCCGGCGTGTGCGCGGCCGGCATGCTGCCACACTCCCGCAACGTTTGGGAGAGGGGAAGCGGCCGACGCCGGCGCGCCGGCCGCGTTTTGCGAATGCGACAATCAGCGCCGGCGGATGAAGCCGACGATGTCCTTCGAGAGCTTCATGGTCTCGTCGGCGATCGCGCGGGCCCGGTCGGAACCCTCGTTCAGGATCGCGTCGATATGGCCGGGGTCGGCGACGAGGCGCTTCATCTCGCCGGCAATCGGCGCGAGCTTGGTGACGCACAGCTCCGCCAGCGCGTTCTTGAAGCTGGAGAACTGTCCGCCGCCGAAATCCCTGAGCACGTCGGCCTTGGAGCGGTCGGCGAGCGCCGCGAAGATGCCGACGAGATTGTCGGCCTCGGGCCGGGCTTCCAGGCCTTTCTCCTCGGTCGGAAGCGGCTCCGGATCGGTCTTCGCCTTTCGGATCTTCTGCGCGATGGTGTCGGCGTCGTCGGTGAGGTTGATGCGCGAATTGTCCGAGGCATCCGACTTCGACATCTTCTTGGTGCCGTCGCGCAAGCTCATCACGCGCGTCGCCGGGCCCGTGATGAAGGGTTCCGGCAGCGGGAAGAACATGCCGTCATTGGTGCCCTGGGCGCGGATCGAGTCGCCGAAGTCGTTGTTGAACTTCTGCGCGATGTCGCGCGAGAGCTCGAGATGCTGCTTCTGGTCCTCGCCGACCGGCACGTGGGTGGCGCGGTACAGGAGGATATCGGCCGCCATCAGCACGGGATAGTCGAACAGCCCGACGGAGGCGTTCTCGCGGTCCTTGCCGGCCTTCTCCTTGAACTGGGTCATGCGGCCGAGCCAGCCCATGCGCGCGACGCAGTTGAATATCCAGGCGAGCTCGGCATGACCCGAGACCTGGCTCTGGTTGAACACGATGTGCTTCTTTGGATCGATGCCGCTGGCGATGAACGCGGCGGTCACCTCGCGGGTGTTGCGCGCGAGCTCGACCGGTCCGCCCCAGACGTCCACGCCCTGCGTGATCGCGTGCATGTCGACGACGCAATAAATGCAGTTATGGGTTTCCTGCATCTTCACGAAGTTGACGATCGCGCCGAGGTAATTGCCGAGATGCAAATTGCCCGTCGGCTGGACGCCCGAGAAGACCCGTTCAACGAATGGCATGGCAAGCTTTCCTGGAAGGTACCGGCCGTCGTTTCCAACAGCGGCGCTGCCTCGTCAAGGGCAATTCGATCATCCTGCGCGCCGAGGTCGGGCTAGGCGGGCCGCCTCAAGGCGGCAGCCGCCTCGCGCCAGGAGGCCGCGCCGAGGATTTGCAGGAGCAGGCCGTAGACGGCGATTCCGGCCGCGATCTGCACGCCCAGCACGATGAATTTGATGACGCCATGCGCGTCGGGCGGCACCAGGCCCGCGGTCAGCCAGAGCAGGGCGCCCATGGCGGAAGCGGCGAGCACGATCCGCGGCAGTCGCCTGCGGGCGGCGGTGTCGACCGAGAAGCCGAATTCGCCCGTGCCCTTCCGCAGCAGCGAGAGCGCGCTGCTCCAGGCGCCGGCCGCGATACTCGCGGCGATCCCGCTTGCGCCGAAGAAATGGCCGAGCAGAACCGCAAGCGCGACCGCGACCACAAAACCCTTGGCCGTTGCGAGCAGCGGCGTCATCGTGTCGCTGCGGGCATAGAAGGCCGGTGACAGCGCCTTGATCAGCACGTGGGCCGGCAGGCCCAGCGCCAGCCACATCAGCGCGCGCGCGGTGGCCGTGCTGTCATCGGCGCCGAAGGCGCCATGCTCGAACAGCAGCCGCACGATCGGCTCGGCCAGCACGATCAGGCCGAGGGTTGCCGGCAGCGCGAGCCCGGTCGCAAGTTCCAGCGCGCGCGATTCCGCATGCGCCACCGCGTCGCGGTCGCCGCCGGTGACGGCGCGCGTGAGCTCCGGCACCAGCACCGTTCCCATGGCGACGCCGACGATGCCGAGCGGCAGCTCGATCAGGCGGTTGGCGAAATAGAGCCAGGAGACGGCAGAGGGCGTCGCCGAAGCGATGATCGCACCGGCCACCATCAGCCATTGCGGGCCCGAGCTTGCGATCATGCCGGGAATGGCCTTGGCGAAGAAGCCGCGCATCTCCTTGTCGAAGCTTGCGCGCAACGGTGCGGCAAGCCGTCCGCTTCGCTGCGACAGCAGCATGGCGAGTTGCAGTAGCCCGGCGATGCCGACGGTCGCCGCCAGCATCCACGCGGCGGAGGTCGCATCGGCATGCCAGACCAGCAGCGTCGCGATTGCGGCGATCAGGGCGATGTTGAACAGCAGCGGCGAGAACGCCGTGAGCGCAAAACGCCCCTGCGCGTTGAGCAGCCCCATCAGCACGGTGACGGGGCCGGCGAAAGCGAGATAGGGCAGCATCAGCCGCGCGTTCTGGACGGCGAGATCGAGGCTGCTGCTACCGAGAAATCCCGGCGCGATCACCGTGATGATCAGCGGCATCAAGAGCGCAATGACGAGCGAGATTGCGATCAGGGCCGCGCTGACCGTGCCGAGCACGCGTCCCGCGAACGCGGAGGCGGCCGCCTCGCCGTCGCGATCCCGGACGCGCAGCCAGGCCGGGATCAGCGCCGCGTTCAGGGCCCCTTCGCTGAGCAGCCGCCGCACCACGTTGACGAGCTGGAATGCCGCCAGAAAGGCATCCGCCACCGCGCCGGTGCCGAGCAGGGCGGCAATCATGGAATCGCGCGCAAAGCCCAGCAGTCGCGAGGCCAGTGTTCCCGTCGAGACGGTCAGGAAGGAGCGGATCATTGCGCGTGCATAATACCGTGGCTTGCCCGCGAAGGCCGGGTCGTGATAGGCCGCGAGCCAGATTTCAGGCCGACAGGAAGCGGATTTTCCCGGCAATCGCAATCCGCCAAACAGGATCAAGGTGAATGGCTGACGTGAAATATGACGTTCTCGGGATCGGCAACGCGCTGTTCGACGTGCTGGTCAGGACCGACGAGGCTTTTCTCGCCAAGCACGGCATGACCAAGGGCAGCATGTCGCTGATCGACGAGGCGCGGGCCGCCGCCATCTACCAGGATATGGGCCCGGCGACGGAAGTCTCGGGGGGATCTGCCGCCAACACCATCGTCGGCATCGGCAGCCTCGGTGCGCGTGCCGCCTATGTCGGCAAGGTCAAGGACGACCAGATCGGCAAGCTCTACGTCCACGACATCCGTGCCGCCGGCGTTGCCTTCAACACGCCCGCCGCGAAGGATGGTCCCGCCACCGGCTGCTCCTACATCCTGGTCACGGGCGATGGCGAGCGCACCATGAACACCTATCTCGGCGCGGCGCAGGATCTGTCGCCGGCCGATATCGATCCGGCCGAGATCGCGAGCGCCGGGATCGTCTATCTCGAGGGCTATCTCTGGGACCCCAAGAACGCCAAGGAGGCCTTCGTCAAGGCGGCCAAGATCGCTCATGACGCGAGGCGCAAGGTGGCGCTGACATTGTCGGATTCCTTCTGCGTCGATCGCTATCGCGACGAGTTCCTGTCCTTGATGCGCAACGGCACCGTCGACATCGTCTTTGCCAACGAGTCCGAGCTGCATTCGCTCTACATGACCTCGGACTTCGACACGGCGCTGAAGCAGCTGCGCAACGACGTCAATCTCGGCGTGGTCACCCGCAGCGAGAAGGGCTGCATGGTCGTCTCGGCGGAAGACGCCGTCGCCGCGCCGGCGGCTCCCATCGCCAAGCTCGTCGACACGACAGGCGCCGGCGATCTCTTCGCCGCCGGCTTCCTCTATGGCCTGGCGCGCAACCTGCCGTACAAGCAGTGCGGCGAGCTCGGCGCGCTCGCGGCCGCCGAAGTGATCCAGCACATCGGCGCGCGTCCGCAAGTGTCGCTGAAGGAGCTGGCGGAGCAGCGCGGGCTGACGGCGTAACGCAAGCCCGCGCCTCGCTCTCCGCTGTCATCGCCCGGCTTGACCGGGCGATCCAGTACTCCGAGACGCCTGTGATTTATTGAGAAGCCGCGGCGTACTGGATCCCCCGCCTTCGCGGGGGATGACAGTCGTCGTGTGGTGAGAGCCGTGCGCGAAGTCGCCCCCTCACGCCGCCTTCTGCCCGCTCCCCGCATCGAGCCCGGCATAGACGCCGCGCTCGAATCCCGCGAACGCCTCCAGGCACTTTCCGTCCGCGAACGGCAACACCTGCATCAGGATCACGCCGGTGACGTCGCGCGCCGGGTCGATCCAGTAATAGGTGTTGGCGAGGCCCGCCCAGGCGAGGCTGTTCGGGCTGCGGCCTTCCGGCGTCTTGGCGGTGTTGATGAGGAAGCTGAGGCCCCACTTCTTCACCTGGTCCGGATAGAGGTCGACGTCGTTGGTGTACATCGGCGCCACCGAGGTCATCTTGGTGACGTTGAGATCGCCGATGTGGTTCTGCCCCATCGTTGCGACCGTCTCGGCCTTCAGCACCTGGTTGCCGTTGCCGCGGCCCTTGTTCAGGATCATCTGCGTGAACCTGATGTAGTCGGCCGCGGTCGAATAGAGGCCGCCGCCGCCCATGCAAAATTCCGGCGCCTGCTCGAGCTCGAACGGGATCGCGCCGAGCTGGCCGTCCTCGCCGCGCGCATGCATGCCGACCAGCCGTTTGCGCATGTCGTCGGTGATCTTGAAGCCGGTGTCGCCCATGCCGAGCGGGGCGAACAGATTGTCGCGCAAATACGCGTCCAGCCGCTTGCCGCTGACGGCTTCCACCGCCTTGCCGACGAAATCGATATTGGTGCCGTATTCCCAGCGCGTGCCGGGATCGGAGGCGATCGGCGTCTTCAGCGCGGCGTTCTGGCAGGTGATGATACCCGGCGTTCCGGTCTTCTCGAGATAGATGCCCATATTGCCGTTCCACATGTCGTAGCAGAAGCCGGCGGTGTGGGTCATGAGCTGGCGCAGCGTGATCGGTCCCTTGGCCGGCCGCAGCTTCGGCTCGCCCTTGGCGTCAAAGCCTTCGAGCACCTGCGGCTTGGCGAGGTCGGGCAGCACCTCACCGATCGGCGCGTCCAGCGACAGCTTGCCTTGCTCGACCAGCTGCATCGCGCCCGCTGCGGTCACAGCCTTCGTCATCGATGCGATCCAGAACACGCTGTCCGCTGTCATCGCGTCGGGCTTGGACAGATCGCGCTTGCCGAACGCGCCCTGATACAGCACGTCGTTACCGCTGGCGGCGATCGCCACCACGCCGGGAATCTCCTTGGCGTCGCTTGTCTTACGCAGAACCTCGTCGATCTGGGCTTGGCTTTGCATACGCGTTTCCTCCGGTTTGATTATTGTTGGAAGTGATCGATTGTCCTCCTGCATGCCCCGCGCGGCAAGCGCGTCGCGATGTCTCCGCCGGTCGCGATGTCGTGACTTGACGACCCGCGCCGCGCGCAGGACGACAGGGTCGTCTGAACTGAAACACTCCGTCACAATCTGGGGTGGATGGCCGCAACGAACCGTGACCGTGGACGGGCTCCGGCGATATGTTTCGCGTGTTTGAAGCACTTGAAACATTTTGTGCGTCGCGGCGTTTGGCAACGGGCCCAATCAGCCGCGGACGTTAGGACTTGATACAAATTTGGCGGCCGGCACCGGCCGCGAGGGGGACCTCTGATGATTTCAACCTGGAGCGAATGGAAGCGCTATCCCCGTCCCGGACGGGGCGACAATCTCGAGGCGCCGATCTCGCCCGGCATTTACGAGGTCCGCATCGCCGGCAGCGGCGCGCTCTATTCGTTCGGCGCGGTCGACAATCTGGCGCAGGCGCTGGCGCTGCTTCCGGTCGGCTCGAAATCGTGGTTTGGCCGCCGCGACACCACGGGCGTTCCCGATCTCGAATATCGCACCTGTGCGACCTCCTCGAAGTCCGACGCCAAAGCCGCCGCCGAGCGCATGATCGGCCGGCGCGAGACCTATATGAGCGGCGCGGCCTGAGCATGATCCGGACCCGAAGGGCCGCGTTAGCGCAAAGTGTGCAGCGGTTTTCCGGAAAGATCATGCTCAAACAATAAGTTCGCCGCTACGAGCTTAGCTCCCATCTGATGTGCGTTGCGGGGCGGTGCATTACGCGCCGTCTGTCCCTATATTCCGGGCCGATCCGATCGCGCTCCGAGGAGTAACGCTATGACCCCGACTGCCGCCGCACGCGCCCAGCACGCCACCGCCACCCTGCGCGACCGGTTGAAGGACCCGTCGCTGCTGAAGGAGGCCTGCTACATCGACGGCGCCTGGGTCGGCACGCCGGTCTTTGCCGTCAACAATCCCGCCACCGGCGTCGAGCTTGCGAAGGTTCCACAGCTTGGTGCGGACGATACGACCAAGGCGGTCGAAGCCGCCGAGCGGGCCTTTCCCGCCTGGGCCAAGCACACCGCCAAGCAGCGCTCCAACATTTTGCGCAAATGGTTCGAGCTGATCATCGCCAATCGCGAGGACCTTGCGCTGATCCTCACCTCCGAGCAGGGCAAGCCGCTCTCCGAGGCATTGGGCGAGGTCGACATCGGCGCCGCCTATATCGAGTTCTTCGCCGAGGAAGCCCGCCGCGTCTATGGCGAAACCATTCCGACGCAACGTCCTGATGCGCGCCTGCTCGCGATCAAGCAGCCGATCGGCGTCTGCGGTGCGATCACGCCGTGGAATTTCCCGAACTCGATGATCACGCGAAAAGTCTCGCCGGCGCTGGCGGCCGGCTGCACCGTGGTGCTGAAGCCGGCCAACGAGACGCCGCTGTCGGCGCTGGCGCTGGCCGTGCTCGCCGAGAAGGCCGGCATCCCCAAGGGCGTACTCAACATCATCACCGGCGACGCGCCGCCGATCGGCAAGGTGCTGTGCGAGCATCCGGCGGTGCGCTTCGTCGGCTTCACCGGCTCGACCGCCGTCGGCAAGATTCTCTACCAGCAGGCCTCCGTCGGCGTGAAGCGGCTCGGCCTCGAGCTCGGCGGCAACGCGCCCTTCGTGGTGTTCGACGACGCCGATATCGATGCGGCGGTCGAAGGCGCGATCGTCTCGAAATACCGCAACATGGGCCAGACCTGCGTCTGCGCCAACCGCCTCTACGCCCAGGACAAGATCTACGACGAGTTCGTGCAGAAGCTGTCGAAGAAGGTCGCGGTGATGAAGATCGGCGACGGCACAGAAGCCGGCGTGACGCAGGGCCCGCTGATCAACCTGAAGGCGGTCGACAAGGTCGAGCGCCACATTGCCGACGCCGTGAAGCGCGGCGCCAAGGTCGTCACCGGCGGCAAGCGCAGCGAGCTCGGACGCTCCTTCTTCGAGCCCACGGTGCTCGCCAACGTCAAGCCGGATTCGCTGGTGGCGCAGGAGGAAACCTTCGGCCCGCTCGCGCCGGTGATCCGCTTCAAGGACGAGGCCGACGTCATCGCGATGTGCAACGCCTCGCCGTTTGGGCTCGCCTCCTACTTCTATTCCCGCGATCTCGGCCGCGTCTGGCGTGTCGCCGAAGCGCTGGAGTCCGGCATGGTCGGCGTCAACACCGGCCTGATCACCACGGAAGTCGCGCCGTTCGGCGGCGTCAAGGAAAGCGGCTTGGGGCGCGAAGGCTCGCGCCACGGCATGGAAGAGTATGTCGAGATCAAATACGTGATGATGGCGGGGGTCTAACCGGCAATCGATGCTGCGCGCCGGCGATTTGAACTCGCCGGCGCGAATGCATCAGCGGCACACGTAGGCGCCGTTCACATATACGCGGACGCATGCTGTGCCGACCGCTGCCGCGCCTACCGCCGCTCCCCCTACGACCGCGCGCCGCGTGGTTCGACGTGCGACGCCGGCGACGCTCGCCGGGGTTGCCGGTCGTCCGACCCTGGCTTCAGCGGCTTGAACGACGAGCGTGATGCCGTCCTCGTGTGACCAATTGATCGAGCCGAAAATTCCACAGCCTAGAACGGCTGCAACAAGTAGCATTCGCTTGGTGCCGGCCAGCTTCATGGCAATCTCCCTCGGGTATCAAAGCCGAGCGATCAGCATTCTCTGGTCATTTGCTCCCGGCTTGATCTGGATCAATGGAGCACAGGAATTGCAAAGCGGCTTGCTCGCTGTTGCGAGGCGTGCGCCGTCTGGCAAAGGTGCAAGATGCGGGAGGCGGCTCGAAAGCCGCCTCCCGCTGATGCGACTGTGCCATTACTGACAGCGATACATGCGGCCGTCCTCCATCTTGGTCAGCGTACCGGGTGTGCAGACCATGCCGTTTCGCCTGCGCCAGTCCTCCGGCGAGTAGGCGTAAGACGCGTAAGGACCGCCGCCCGCATAATAGCCCGGACCGGCCCCCCATCCAGGTGACGTTGCGGCAATCGCGGCGGCTGTGCCAACCGCTGCGACACCTGCTCCGACACCGTAGGCGCCGGCACCATATACGGCGCGCCGTGTCTGTCGACGCGCCACGCCGGCAACGCTCACGGGAGTCAGCGGGCGACCGACCCGCGCCTGTGCACTGTCGACCGACATCGAGACGCCGTGCTCCTCAGACCAGGCGAAGGAGAACAACGTCGCGCAGGCGAAGGTCGAGACTGCTATTGCAATTCTTGTCGCGCATGTACGTGTCATGTTTTTTCCTCCATTGCTGTCTTCCAAATGCGCTTTCGCTGTCCGGGGGCCGTTGCGCGGTCCCTGGCGGTCTTCTCGCGCTGGTCTGGAGCGGCGTGCAACCGACGCCGTTTGCGCGCGGCGCAAGCGGCGGCCCTTGCGATAAGAGAAGCTTCATCGGAGGCACGCCGTATCGTACTCGGAGAGCAATGGCAGGCAGGATCATATTGCAGATCGGCGACGCCCGCTATTGTCCCAATGCACCGCAATGGGTCACGCCAACTGCCTCATTGCAATGCTTGGTGGCGCAATCTCATGAGACGGAAGTGCCGTAGCCCGGACTGCGTTTCGCTCCGTCCGGACTACGCGGTCGTTACCGCCGCAGCACCGCGATCGTCCTGTTCGCAAATGTCAGTCGCTCGGCCATGACCGACACGAAATAGGTCAGCAGCTTGCGGCTGAGCGCGGGGGCCTCGTCCCTGATCGCGTCGAACTGGTGCGTGTTCAGCACGTAGAGCACGCTGTCGACCTCGGCCTGGATCGTCGCGCTGCGCGGCGTCTGCGACACCAGGCCCATCTCGCCGATCGTGGTGTAGCGCCCGAGGCTTCGGACCCGCGTCATGCCATTCTGCTCCGCGGGGATCATGATCCCAACGCGGCCGTCGAGGATGAAGTGCATGGAATCGGCGGCATCGCCGGCCTGCACGATGATTTCGCCGGCCTCGACCTCGAGGCGCTGGCAGCGGCGGATCAGTTCGTCGGCATCGTCCTCGCTGTCGAGAATCCCTGCGAACCAGTCGCGCAAATTCGCCTCTTCCTGCGCCAGGCCCTGATGCTGCGCGATGAGCTCGTTCTCGCACCACTCCAGCGCATGATCGAGCTCGGGAATGACGGTGACGCCGTCGCCGAGGAAATCGCTGGAGCGCAGCACCTTCTCGGCCGCGGCTGGCAGGTGCACCAGGATCAGCTCGACGCCGAGGTCGCCGGCGCTGCGCTTGATCTGGGCAAAACTGTAGGCGGCCGACGAATCGACGCCGGTGACGAGCTTGAAGTCGAACAGCAGATAGCGGCACTCCGGGCGTTCGTGCAGCAGTTTCTTGACGTGCTGATAGAGCCGGTTGGCGGACCCGAAGAACAGATAGCTCTGGAGATTCAGGCCCTGGATCTTGCCGCCATGAGCGAGCAGCACCTCCTGGTCGTCGCGCGAGCGATCGAGCGAGGAGCGATATTCGGCGCCGTCAAAACTGTATTTGATCGATTCGACCCGCGCCGCGCTGAATGCGAAGGTCGCGCAGCCGATGATCACGCCGATCAGGATGCCCGGCACGAAACCCCAGATGACGATGATCGCGATGATGGCGACCAGCGACAGATATTCGAGCTTCGAGAGCCGCTTGCGCGACTCGATGAGCCATTTGTGGAGCTGATCGGCGCCGAGATAGAGCAGCAGGCCGCCGAGCACGAATTTCGGCATGAAGCCGAGCAGCTCCGGTGCGATCGCGAGCATCAGCAGTGATATGGCCGCAACCGTGAAGCCGGACAGGCGTCCGCGGCCGCCGCTGCTGAAATTGAGGATCGAGCGGCTGACCGAGATGCAGCCGGCATAGCCGGCGAGCGCGCCGGACAGGATATTGGCGGCGCCGGTCGTGTTCAGCTCCCGCTCAAGATTGGCCTCGCGGTGAACGGCGACCTCGATGCCGGTGGTGTTGAACAGGGTGCTGGAGGCGCTAACGAAGATGACGGCGACGACGTTGCCGAGCAGGTCCGGCACGGCGAACCACGGATAGTGCGCGAGGTCGTCGATGTGCCAGGGCAACATGAAGGTCGCCGGCGGCGGCGGCTGGAACATCCAGCCCAAAGCGCGCGCCTCCTCCGGCGAAATCCCGGCGATCCAGAACGCCAGATGCGCGGCGAGCATGCCGCCGACCAGGATGATCGGCAACCCGAACGCGTTGCGCGAGCGGTGCCACGTCAGATAGAGCACCAGCGCCATCGCGCAGGCGGCGCCCAGCTCCGACATCGTGACGCCGTTGGTGAAGCGCGGCAGGGTGGCAAACTGCACGGGACGATCGGTGATCACCCGGATCGCGCCCATCACGATCAAGAGCCCGGTGGCGCCGAGAAAGCCGCCGATCACCGGATAAGGCACGTAGCGGATGGCGCGGCCCATCCGCGTCAGTCCCAGTCCGCACAGCACGATCCCGGTCAGCATGGTCGACAGGCCGAGCGTGATCAGGACGGGCGAGAGCAGCGGCGCCGACAGATTGGCCGCTTCAATGCGTTCGACCAGCGAGGCGGCCAAGATGCCCGTCACCGCGGCGGTCGAGCTGTCGGGGCCGGCGACCGCGAAGGGCAGGGAGCTTCCCAGCCCAATGACAGCCGCAAGGACCGCGGAGCTGATGAAAGTCGCGGCGATGCCGTAGGACAGATAAGGCGACAGCGGCCCGGTGAAGATCAGCAGCGCGTAGGATAGCCCGAAAGTGACGGCCAGGACGCTGGCGGCGCTCCCGCCCAATATATCATTCAGCGCACGCCTGAGGGCCGGGTTGAAACGGGCAGCCGGACTGAAAATAATTGCTGGATCGGTCACGCGGTTGCGCTCGCCCCTGAAAAAGTCCCGTCCGAGACGTAGACGACTGCGGACTTAGCGCAACAGGATTCTAGTAGCTATGAAATATCCGACAGTTTCGGCGATGGCATGTGAACGGCCAATCATGCGTGAAGAAATAGAGCCGGACGGACAATGCCGGAGCGGCGCACCGACCCCCTCCACGTCATTGCGAGCGTAGCGAAGCAATCCAGAATCCCTCCGCGGAAAGACTCTGGATTGCTTCGTTGCGCTCGCAATGACGAGTTTGTGGCAGCAACTGCGCCTAAATCTTCAGCTCTTTCCCCGTCACGCGCCGATACGCCTCCAGATACCGTTTGCTGGTCGCCTCCACCACGCTCGCCGGCAGCGGCGGCGGCGGGGCGTCGCCGTTCCAGCGGCCGGCGCGGCGCTCGACGTCGAGATAGTCGCGCAGCGGCTGCTTGTCGAAGCTCGCCTGTGGCTGGCCGGGCTTGTAGGCATCGACGGCCCAGAACCGCGACGAATCCGGCGTCATCACCTCGTCGATCAGGATGATGCGGCCGTCCTTGTCGCGGCCGAACTCGAACTTGGTGTCGGCGATGATGATGCCCTGCTCGCGCGCCAGCTCCTCGCCGAGCGTGTAGATCGCGCGCGTCATGCTCTCGAGCGTGTAGGCTGTCTCGTCGCCGACCACCTCGCGCATCCGCGCAATCGTGATGTTCTCGTCATGGCCGGTCTCGGCCTTGGTCGCCGGGCTGAAGATCGCTGGCTCCAGCTTCTCGCTCTCGACGAGGCCGGCCTTCAGCTTCTCGCCCGCGAGCGTGCCGCTGGCGGCGTATTCCTTCCAGGCCGATCCCGAGAGATAGCCGCGGATCACGCATTCGATCGGAAACACCGTGGTGCGGCGGGAGAGCATGGCGCGGCCGAGGATCTCGGCGCGATGCGGCTTCAAGGCGGGCACGGCCGCGATGATCTCGTCGGTGTCGGCGCTGATCATGTGATGCGGCACCACGCCTTCAAGCTCGTTGAACCAGAACGCGCTGATCTGGGTCAGCACCGCGCCCTTCATCGGGATGGTCTCGCCCATGACGACGTCGAAGGCGCTGATGCGGTCGGTGGTAAGGAGCAGCAGGCGGTCGTCGTCGACGGCATAGATGTCGCGCACCTTGCCGCGCCCGATCTTGGGGAGCGGCAGGTCGCTGGAGAGCATGGTGGTCATCGGCAAAGCTTTCGCAGACAGATCTTTCGAAGGCATGGCCTTCAGGCGGGAAATCCGGCCGCGCCTGACGGCACGGCCGGAAACCGGATTAGCCTATTCCGGCAACGGAATGAACTCATGTTCCTGAGGAACCGCCGCGAAGCGGCCGGTTTTCCAGTCCTGCTTGGCCTGCTCGATCCGCTCCTTGCTGGAGGAGACGAAATTCCACCAGATGTGGCGCGGGCCTTCCAGTGCATCGCCGCCGAGAAACATCATTCGCGTGGCCTTGAGTGCCTTCACGGTGATGCGGTCACCGGGGCGGAAGATCAGCAGCCGCGGCCCCTCATAGCGCTCGTTCGCGATCTCGACCTCGCCGTCGACCACGTAGATCGCGCGCTCCTCGTGATCGGGGTCAAGCGGCACGCTCGCGCCCGCGACCGCCGTGACCTCGGTGTAGAACCAGGGCGAGACCATGGACACCGGCGACGTGATGCCGAAGGCGGAGCCCGCGATCACCCGCGCGGTGAAATCCCGCTCGGAGATCATCGGCAGGTCGCCGGCGCCGTAATGCTGGAACGACGGTGCGATCTCTTCCGATCCGGCCGGCAGCGCGATCCAGCTTTGCAGGCCCAGCATCTGCTGGCCCGAGGCGCGCTGCGCATCCGGCGTGCGCTCGGAATGCGCGATGCCGCGGCCCGCCGTCATCAGGTTCATCGCGCCGGGCGCGATCTCCTGGACGTTGCCCTCGCTGTCGCGATGCATGATCGAGCCGTCGAACAGATAGGTGACGGTGGCAAGTCCGATATGCGGATGCGGCCGCACGTCCATGCCCTTGCCGGAAACGAACTGCACCGGGCCGAAATGATCGAAGAAGATGAAGGGTCCGACCATTTGCCGCCTGCCATGGGGCAGCGCGCGTCGCACGACGAAGCCGTCGCCGAGGTCGCGCGTGCGCGGCACGATCACAAGATCGAGCGCATCGCAGGACATGGGATCGCCGAGCACGGGATCGTTGGAGGGTTGCCAGCTCATGATGGACTCCTTTTAACTTTCTTGGCCACGATCGTAGCAGGATTTGGCGTCGCCGTCGCGACAAAGCCGGACAAGATGTTGTGGGGGCGGCGGTGCCACATTTTCAACTGTCATGCCCCGCCTAGTGCGCAATTGCGCACGGGGGCGGGGCATCCAGTACGCCGCGGCCTCTCGGCTCAATCACAACCGTCTCGGTGTACTGGATCGCCCGGTCAAGCCGGGCGATGACAGTTGGGGTGTGGATGGTCCTTGAAAAAAAGGACGTAACGAACGATGTTCGGCTGATTTCAACCGCGACCGATCGCATCACCCGATGACACTTGCCGCAACAGAACTCGCATTTCGCGCGGCGTCCGTGGCGCTGCTGCTGGTGCTTGCGGCGTCCTTGGTCTCGGATTTTCGCAATGTTCTGGCGGCCCGGCTCGGTGCGGCCTTCGCGCTGGGCTCAGCGGCGCACGCGGCGAGCTATTCGGTAGATGTCACGTCGCGGATCCCGCTCCTGCATGCGCCGCTGATCGCGCTCTCGACCGGCACCATCGTGGTGTTCTGGCTGTTCACACGCTCCCTGTTCGACGACGAGTTTCGCCTCCGCTGGTGGCACGGATGGGTCTGGGCGCTGGTGACCGCCTTCAGCTTCGCAGGCTGCGTCTGGATTGCACCCAGCGGCCATGTGCGGTTCTCGGTGACGGTGGTCAATCTGATCGCGCTCGGCTTCATCGCGCTCGCGGTCGGGCAGATGATCGCCTCCTGGCCGGCCGACCTGGTCGAGCGCCGCCGCCACGTTCGTGTCTTCATCGTCTGCGTAACCGCACTCTATGGCGGGCTGAACGCGGTACTCCAGATCGTCGTCGCCGGCCACCACGTCGGCGATGTCGCCGAAACCATCAATGCCGGCGTGCTTGCCTGCACCGTCGCGGCGATCGTCTATGCCATGATGCGCGTTGACGGGGCGGATCTGTTTCCGGCTGCGGCGGAGCCCGCACCGCCGATTGTTTTCAGTCAGCCTGCAGCCGATGACGCGGCCGATCAAAAGCTCATCGACGCCCTGATGCGGCTGATGGCCGACGAGCGGATCTATCGCCAGGAGAACATCACCATCGGCGTCCTGGCGGGCCGGCTGAAGATTCCCGAATACCGGCTGCGCCGGCTGATCAACCAGCGGCTCGGCTACCGCAACTTCAATGTCTTCCTGAACAACCACCGCATCGAGGAAGCCAAGGCCGCGCTCGCCGATCCCGCCCAGGCCGAGGTCCCGGTCATCACCATCGCCATGGACGCCGGCTTCCAGTCGCTCGGCCCGTTCAACCGCGCCTTCAAGGCGGTCACCGGCGTGACGCCGACGGAGTACCGGCGGCTGAAGGTGAATGCGGCGTAACCGGCTCTTCGCCTCTCCCCGCGTGCGGGGAGAGGCCGACGCGCGAAGCGCGGCGGGTGAGGGGGAGCCTCCGCGAGTCCAACTCTCACCGCCCCCGCGGAGGCTCCCCCTCACTCCAACCCTCTCCCCGCAAGCGGGGCGGGGGAGCGGACCACCGTCGTGACTGCATCCTCGCATTGCTTTGAAATATTTGAGTTATTTCGGAATCGGCCAGCACCCGCTCGGTTTCAGCCACGCTATTTTCCAAATCCGGCGAGCGCGTGTCGCCCGCATCCGGCCTGCTCTCCCGCACCTGCCCCGAAGCCGGAGAAAGCCCGTGACCCGCCGCCGCAAGATCATCCTCCTCACCACCACCATCGTCGCTGCCGGCCTCGCGCTCGGCGCGGCGCGGGCGCACGACGTGCCCAGGATCGCCACCGGCTTCGTCGCCGACATCCTGTGCTCCGAGACGTTCGTCTCGGGCCTGGATATCAGGCGGACCTTCGCCGAAACCATGGACGCCATGCCGGGCACCAGTCTGATCACCTGGGCGATGGACTATCAGGTCGATCGCGCGCGCAAGGACGTCACGGTGACATTGTTCGGCATCGGCCGCAGCCATGCCGTCTATCGCGAGGGGCTCGGCTGCACGCTGGAGCACGGCGCGGCGATCGCCGACGTCACCGTGCCTGCGGACGACAGGCAGCCGGCGCTGCTGCCCGAGATCGCCGGCCCTGCGATCGTGCCGCCGCAGAGTCCCGAGCTTGCCGCCGCGCTCGACCGTGCCTTTGCGGAGCCCGCGCAGCCGCCTCATCGCCGCACCCGCGCGGTCGTCGTGATGAAGGCGGGCCGCATCATCGCCGAGCGCTATGCGGACGGCCTCGGACCGGAGACACCGCTGCTCGGCTTCTCCATGACGAAATCGGTGATCTCGGCGCTGACGGGCGTGCTGGTGCGCCAGGGCAAGCTGAAGCTCGATGGGCCTGCGCCGGTCGCAGCCTGGAAAGATCCTGACGATCCGCGCCACGCCATTACCGTCGATCAGCTGCTGCGCCACACTGCGGGCCTTGCGCTCGGCAGCTCATTGGAGGCTTCGCTCGGCTCCGCCTTCGAGCCCGTCAACCGGATGAAGTTCATGGAATCCGACATGGCCACCTATGCGGAGAGCATCCCGCTCGAGACCGCACCGGGCACCGCGTGGAACTATCACGACGGCAACACCATCATTCTCGCGCATCTGATCCGCGTTGCTGCCGGCGGTACCCCCGAAGACGCGCTGCGCTTCGCGCGCCGCGAATTGTTCGCTCCGCTCGGCATGCGTCATGTCACGCTCCAGCTCGACGGTGCCGGCACGGTCGAGGGCTCCAGCGAAATGCTGGCGACCGCGCGTGACTGGGCGCGGTTCGGCCAGCTCTATCTCAATGACGGCCTCGCCGGCGGCAAGCGCATCCTCCCCGAGGGATGGGTGAACTATTCGGCGACGGCGACGCCAAACGCGTGGGTCGGCATCGGCGCCGGCTTCTGGACCAACCACGGCGACAGCTTTGGCGCGAACCTTCGCATCACACACGGCTGGCCGCGCGATGCCTTCTTCGCCAAGGGCACGATCGGGCAGTACACGATCGTCATTCCCTCGGAGCGACTCGTGATCGTGCGGCTCGGCCGCTCGCCGAACTGGCCGCCGGAGGCGGACGGCGTGTTCGATCTCGTGCGCGACGTGGTGGCCGCAACGCGCGAGAAGGGGAAGCTGGCGGGGGTGAATTGATTTAACCTCTCCCCGCTTGCGGGGAGAGGTCGGATTGCGCAGCAATCCGGGTGAGGGGGTACAGGTCTCGCGGCCATCTCATTCGCGGAGAGATGCCCCTCACCCCAACCCTCTCCCCGTAAGAACGGGGAGAGGGGGAAGAGAGAGTCCTACCTCCCCAATTCCGTCGCCTTCGCCACGCGGTCGAACCGCTCCAGCGTCAGGATCGCGTCGGCAAATTTCTCCGCCCGCGCATTCAGCACCGGGCGCGCCAGCGTCAAGAATTTCTGCTGCATCGCCTGCGCATCGGGAAACGAATTCGGCTCGCCGGAGGGATCGGCATACAGCCGCTCGTGCACGCCGTCGTCCGTCGTGATGCTGACGCGCGCGCCGAACGGATGGGTGCGGCCGATCTCGAGCCGGTCGTCCTGCACCACGTCGAACTTGTCGGCGAGCGCGTCGATGGCGGTATCGCCGAGGCGGTTGTAGTCGTCCCAACCAAAGCTGCCCTGATCGAGCGCGAGCGCGCCGGTGAAGAACATCGAGAACTGGCCGCCGACGATCGAGGTCGGATGCCGCTTGGTCGCGGCATCACCGGTCAGCGTGATGCCGTTGCGATGCAGGCCGATCTCGACGCGCTTGACCTGGTCTGGCGTCAGATTGTGCTCGCGCCGCATCGCGATCAGCGCGTCGATTGCGGCATGGGTGTAGCGGCAGCTCGGATACGGCTTCACGCCGATCTTCATCGTCTCATAGGTCTTGCCGAGCTCGGCGACGGCCTTGCCGGGATGCGCGTCGTCGGTGTAGCCGGTGAGCAGGCCGTGCTTGCCCTCGACCGATTCGGTCGCGCCGACGAAATCGTTGCGCGCCAGCGTCGCGGCGATCACGCCGTTCATCGCGGCGGCGCCGACTTGGTAGCGCTTGTTCCAGGCGCCGTTGACCAGGAATTGCAGCGAGCCGGCGGCCTGGCTGCCGGAGACGCCGAAGGCGGCGATGATCTGCTTTTCGCTGAGGCCGAACAGTTTTCCGGCCGCGGCGGCCGCGCCATAGGTGCCGGCGGTCGCGGTCGGATGGAAGCCGCGCGCATAATGCGAGGTCGGGTCGAGCGCGTTGCCGAGCCGGCAGCAGACTTCATAGCCCGCCACGATCGCGGTCAGCACGTCGCGCCCGGAAGCGCCGACCATCTCGCCGACGGCGAACGCGGCCGGAACGACCGGCGCGCTCGGATGCAGCGAAGAATCCGCATGCGTGTCGTCGAAATCGAGGGAATGGCCGAGTGCGCCGTTCAGCAGCGCCGCCACCGCCGGGGTCCAGGTCTTGCTGTCGCCGAACACGGTGGACTCGCCCCTGGTGTCGAGCGCGAGCGCCTCCAGCATCTTCAGGATCGAGGGGGTGGATTCCGCTTCGCTTCTGGCCCGGATCGCGCTGCCGAGGAAATCCAGCGTCAACACCTTGGCGCGATCCAGCACTTCCGCCGGAATATCCTGGTATTTCAGATTGAAGACATAGGCGGCGAGCGTTGCGGTTTCGTGGGCCATCGTGTTTCCTCGTTTTGGCGCGCAAGTTAGGCGGGCTGATTTGGCCTTTCAAGCGGCCTTGGGGCCGCGGGCATCAGCTATGCTTTTGGCAGGCGCAAGAGGATCGGACCGGGACATTCGACGATGGCACTCGCAAGACAAATGTTCGACCGGATCCGATCACGGCGGACGCAGTTGGGGTTGGCCATCCGGGTCACGGTCGCCGCGGTGGCGGCCTATGCCATCGCCACCGCGCTGCATCTGTTGCTGCCGCTCTGGGCGGTGCTGACCTCGCTGATCGTGACCCAGATGAGCGTCGGCCGCTCGCTGAAGGCGACACGCGACTACGTGCTTGGCACGATCGGCGGCGCCATCTATGGCGGCGCCATCGCGATCCTGATCCCTTACTCTACCGAGGCGGGCCTGTTGGGGCTGCTGGTGCTGGCGGTCGCGCCGCTCGCCTTCGTGGCCGCGATCAACCCAAGCCTCAACGCGGCGACGGTGACCGCGATCATCGTGCTGCTGGTTCCGACCATGCATCATTCCGATCCCATGACCTCGGCGATCGATCGCGTCAGCGAGGTCGGGGTCGGCGCCATCACGGGATTGCTCGTTTCGTTCCTGGTGCTGCCCTCACGCGCGGTGCGGCAGATCCGCGCCAGCGCGGCAAGACTGCTCGAACTGATCGCGGACGCCTTCACCGAGCTGCTCGCGGGTCTCACGCGCGGCCGCGACAACGATGCGCTGCACCGGATCCAGGACGGCATCGGCACCGCGATGGTGGGCATGAATGCCATCGGTGCAGAAGCCGAACGCGAGCGTGCCGCGCGCCTGTCGAGCGGGCCCGATACCGGTCCCTTGCTGCGAACGGTGCTGCGGCTGCGCCATGACGTCGTGATGATCGGCCGCGCCACCGTCGTCCCGCTGCCGGTCGAGGTGCAGATGCGGCTCGCCGCGCCGCTGGCGGAGGTCAGTGCGGCGATCGTGCGCTTCCTGCGGTCGGCGGCCGAAGCGTTGCGGGCTGGCGCCGGCGCGCCGCCGATCCATCCCGTGCATGTCGCGCTTCAGCACTACGCCGAGGCGGTTGCCGCCGTGCGCCAGGACGGTCTGATCCGCGGCCATTCCGGCGACACCGCCGAGCGCTTCTTCGCCATCGGCTTCTCGCTGGAGCAGATGCACCAGAATCTCTGCGATCTCGACCGCGTCGTCGGCGAGTGGTCGGAGGCAGCAAGCGACAAGCCCGCGCGCGTGGCGGAGTGAGCCGGTGCTGGAACTAGCAGGCCGATGCGACCCGCCGGTCACGCTGGATCAGCAGTGCCAGAGAGACAGCTCCAGCCACCAACAGCGCCCAGTCTTGCGGCACGCGGAGCAGTATCGCGGCGCTGCCGCCGACAAGCGACCATAGAAACGGGATCACAAGGAGCCAGCGCGGGACCGGCTGCCTTGTCAGCAGCAACATGCCGAAGCTGAAGATGGTGACGGGACACGGCGTGACTCCGAACATCGGCAGTTCGTTGGGGTGCTGACCCATCTCGAGGCCGAACAGGGGGTAGATCGCCGCCGCGTAGAACACGAACGCGACTCCGATAACCCCCGCTGATTCCTCATTGTAGTCGAAATCGATCCGGTTTTGGCACACGCCGAAATAGACGAAGGCCGCAGCCTGGACGACAAACAATGCGCCGAAAATGTAGGCCAGCTTGTTGATCGTTGCGAAGAAGGTCAGGTGATAGACGATCCCGGTCCATGCCCACATCGCCGCAAGAATGCCGGCGACGATCTGATCGGCCCATCTGTCCTTGCGAAACACCAGCACGAAGGCCAGCCCGCCCAACAGATATGCGAGAACCTGCATCGGCCAGATTGCCCGGTTGTAGCTCGCAAAAACACCTAGGAATTGCTCGATCGTGAACGGCAGCATGATCGCGGCTCCTTCCGCGAGGAGACGCTATGCAGCCGGCGAGATGCGTCATTTGACCGGGATCAACGCGGATGCACGCCCGGCCGCGGCATGTTGACCTATGGCGGTCATGGGCCGAGGCCGGTACGCATCAGGACTTGCCCTACCGCTTCGTCAGGCCCTTGTCCTGCATGCGCCAGACCAAGAGATCGATGCGGTCCTGGCCGAAGAACGGCTCGTTCTCGAACACGAAGGTCGGCACGCCCCAATGGCCGGAGGCGGCGAGGTCCTTCTCGTTCGCCGCGATCACCTGCTCGTAACGATCCGGATCGGCGCTGATTGCAGCATCCATCGCGGCGAGATCGAAGCCGGCCTTCTCGGCCGCGCGGGCGAGATGATCGCCTTCGTTCCAGCCCGCCACCGAGCCGTCCCATAGCACGCGCGCGATCGCATCGGTGAATGCGAGCGAACGGCCCTCGAGCTGCGCCATCGCGCCCAGCCGGGTCAGGCGGTGGATGTAGGGTTGCTCGGCCGCGACATCGAACGTCGTCTTGTCTTGCACGATCGGATCTGGCCTCGGAAAGCGGAATGGAATGCCCTCGTGCTGCGCTACGCGCGTGCTGTCGAGCACCACATAGCGAATGAAGTTCGGGCTGGCCTTCTTGAAGAAGCCGGGGACGCGGACTGCGAGCGGATAGACCGGTCGCAGGTTCACCGCGAGGTCATACTCCGCGACGAGCTTCAGCGTCTTCGGCAGCGCCAGATAGCTGAAGGGACTGCGGTAGGAGTAGAAGAGGTCGACGGACAGGGTCATCTCGCCGGTTCCGCGATGCGCTTCATCATGCCGCGGACCACGAACTTGTGGAAGGGCATGATGAGGGCGAGATAGGTCCGGCCGAGCAGATTGTGGGTGCGCACCAGCGTGGTCGATGTCACCTGGCGGTCCGCCTCCGTTCCGGCGACATCGACGACGAGGCGGAAATCGAGATGGGAATCGTTGAAGCCCGCGACCAGCCGCTCGGGTGTTTCGCTGACCACCGGAAACAATCCGATCAGGCCATACGGCGCCGGTGCGCCTTCGCCCGAGGTCTTCAGTCCGAACGGTCTCACCAGGATGTTGCGCAGGCGTATGAGCGCATCGACCCAGCGCGGTCCGTGGAGAACCATCCGCACGCAGGCCTCGCGGGCATTCACCGCCGTTGCGCCGATCTCCACGCGAAATGCGTCCATGAACTGCGCGCCCGCCAGCAGCGTGCCGGCGTCGACATTGGGAGGAACTTCGCGGACTGTGCCGATCATCCCGCCAGTCTGCGCGCCAGCATCCGGAAGCGCAAGACCAGGAGGCCGGCATAGACGAACGTGCCGATCGAGAATCCGATCCAGACGCCGACTGCGCCCAGCCCGGTGTGGAAAGCCAGGACCCAGGCGACGGGAAAGGCGACGCACCAATAGCCGATCGCCGCGAACACCAGCGTCATCCTGGTGTCATTGATGCCGCGCAGTGCGCCACCCATAATGGTCTGGAGGCCGTCGGCGATGAAGAAGGTCGCGCCGACCAGCAGCAGTGTCGCCGTCAGCTCGATCGTTGCCGCGCTGGCCTCGCTGCCGCCGAAGAACAGCCGTCCGAGCTCGTAGCGGCCGAGGATGATGGCAACCGTCAGGGCCGAGACCAGCGCCACGCCAAGCACCGCAGCGACGAGGCCCGCACGTCTCACCGCGGCCGGGTCGTTGCGGCCGAAGGCGTGGCCGACGCGGACCGTCGCCGCCATGCCGATGCCGAGCGGGACCATGAACAGCACGGCCGTGACCTGGAGCGCAATCTGGTGCGCGGCAAGCGCCGTGGTCGAGATCAACCCCATCAGCAGCGCGGCGGACGAGAACAGGCCATATTCCAGCAGCAGGGAAAACGAGATCGGCGCGCCGAGCGCGATGAGCTGGCGCATCAGGGGCCAGTCGATCCGCCAGAGATGGGCGAGCGGGCGGTAGTCCGCGAATGGTTTTCGCCATGCGGCGATGGCGAGCACGGCGAGGAAGGTGCCGAGATTGACGAGCGTGGTCGCGAGCCCGGCGCCGAACAGGCCGAGCTCCGGCAGGCCGAACAACCCGTGGATCAGGACATAGACCAGCGCGGCATTGACGGGGATCGCCGCGACCGTGATCCACAGCGGCGGCTGCGGCCGGTTCACCGCGCTCATCATGCTGCGCAGCGCGATGAAGCCGAGCGCCGGTGCGATGCCCCAGGCGAGGCCGTTCAGATAGCGCTGGGCGAGCGCGGCCGATTGCGGCACCTGTCCGAGAGCGATCAGGATGTGTTCGCCATAAAGCGGCGAGGCCATCATCGGCAGCGAGATCAGCAGCGCGACCCACAGGCCGACGCGCAAGGCGCGGCGGATGCGCCTGACGTCGCCGGCGCCGAACGCCTGCGCCACCAGCGGCGACACCGCAGCCATCAATCCGAGCCCGAAGGTAAAGCTGACGAAATAAACCGTATGCGCCAGCGCGGCGGCGGCGACCGCATCCTCGCCGAGCCGGCCGATCAGCGCGAGATCGGTCGTGATCATCGCGATCTGCCCGAGCTGCGTCAGCATCATCGGCACGGCCAGCCGCAGCGTCTCGACGAACTCATCGGCGAGATGGTTTTGCGGCACGCCGGATTGCGGCTGCGAATGATGTTGCACGGTGTCGAGCATGGTCACTCAATAGCATCACTGAGCGACGAAAACATGGCCCGTGTTTTTTCCCTCTCCCCGTTCTTACGGGCCGCGACGAGCTTTGCTCGCGCTGAGAGGGTTGGGGTGAGGGGCCTGTTTCCGCAGAAAAGATGGCAGTTGGATTCGCGGAGGCTCCCCCTCACCCGGATTGCATCTGCGATGCAATCCGGCCTCTCCCCGCAAGCGGGGAGAGGCAAAGACCTCAGCTCTTCCTTTCCGGCACGCGCTTGATCTTCGCGCCCAGCGCGTTCAGCCGCTCCTCGATGCGCTCGTAGCCGCGCTCGATCTGGTCGGCGTTGTTGATGGTCGAGGTGCCCTCGGCGCAGACCGCGGCCAGCAGCATCGCCATGCCGGCGCGGATGTCGGGCGAGGTCATCGGCGCGCCGCGCAGGCGGCTGGGGCCGGCGATGATGGCGCGATGCGGATCGCAGAGCACGATACGCGCGCCCATCGCGATCAGCTTGTCGACGAAGAACATCCGCGATTCGAACATCTTCTCGAACATCAGGATCACGCCCTCGCATTGCGTGGCGGTGACAATCGCGATCGACATCAGATCGGCCGGGAAGGCCGGCCATGGCTGGTCCTCCAGCTTCGGCACGTGGCCGCCGAAATCGTCCTGGATCTTCAGCGTCTGGTTCGAGGGCACGATGAGGTCGTCGCCCTCGACGCGGCAGACGATGCCGAGCCGTTCGAAACCCATGCGGATCGAGCGCAGATGCTCGACACCGGCGCGCACGATGCGAAGCGGCGAGCGCGTCACGGCGGCAAGCCCGATCAGCGAGCCGACCTCGATATGGTCGGGCTGGATCCGGTAGGTCGCTTCCCCCAGCGTCGCCGGCCCGTGCACGATCATGGTGTTGGTGCCGATGCCCTCGATTTTGGCGCCGAGCGCGACCAGGAAGTTGGCGAGGTCCTGCACATGCGGCTCGGAGGCGGCGTTGCGCAAATAGGTGACGCCGTCGGCGGCGACCGCCGCCACCAGCGCGTTCTCGGTCGCGGTGACGCTCGGCTCGTCCAGGAACACGTCCGCGCCGGCGAGCTTTGGCGCGCGGAATTCGAGCCGGTCGGTCGCGGTGACTTTGGCCCCGAGCTGTTCCAGCGCCAGCACATGGGTGTCGAGCCGGCGGCGGCCGATGACGTCGCCGCCGGGCGGCGGCAGCATCACCTCGCCGCAGCGGGCGAGCAGGGGGCCCGCGAGCAGGATCGAGGCGCGGATGCGGACGCAGAGCTCGGGGTCGAGATCCGCAGCGCGGATGCTCTTGGCATGGATATGAAGCGTGTTGCGGGCGGTCCACTCCGCCGCCGCGCCGACCGAGCGGATCAGCTCGACCAGCGTCTCCGTGTCGCGGATCCGCGGCACGTTCTCCAGCGTCACCGGATGCTCGGTGAGCAGCGCGGCGGCGATGATCGGGAGCGCCGAATTCTTGTTGCCGGACGGCTCGATCGAGCCCGAGAGCCGGTGACCGCCCTCGACGATGTACTGGATGGGCGCCACGGTGGTTCTCGCTGTCCTGTTGGGTGGGGCGGGCTACTTTGGAGGCGCAAACTACCGAGATTTGGGCACGGTAGCAATTCGGGCTTGATGGTCGCCACGAAGGAGGTGTGCTCCCTCTCCCGCTTGCGGGGGAGGGCTGGGGTGGGGGTGCTTCAGCGGTGGGGTTGTCGAAATCTACGGAGAATATCCCCGCGAGGAGAAAGCCCTCACCCGCCGCGCGCGGGACGATGCTTCGCATCGCCCGGGGCGCGCCGACCTCTCCCGCAAGCGGGAGAGGTGCAACGAGGTCGGGGCTAGATATCGATCGTCGCGCTCAGCGAATGTTCCTGGATGAAGTCGCGGCGCGGCTCGACCACGTCGCCCATCAGCTTGGTGAAGATGTCGTCGGCCTCGTCGACCTCCTTGACCTTCACCTGGAGCAGCGAGCGCGCATTGGTATCCAGCGTTGTTTCCCAGAGCTGCTCCGGGTTCATCTCACCCAGTCCTTTGTAGCGCTGCAGGGTGACGCCCTTGCGGCCGGCGTCGGTGACCGCTTCGAACAGATCGACCGGACCGTGGACCGTGTGCTCGACGTCCTTGCGCCGCAGGTTGCCGGGGCGGGCATAAACATCCTGCAGCTTGGGCGTAAATTCGTCGAGCTTGCGGGCCTCGGCCGAGCCCAGGAACGCGGAGTCAATGATCGCGACGTCCTTGACCCCGCGCACAGTGCGCTCGAACTGGAAGCCCTGGCCTTCCACGTAGTGGCCGACCCATCCGCGTTCGACATCCTCGGCCTGCTTGTCCAGCCGTCCGGCGACGTATTGGGCGGCCGCGGCGGCCTTGTCGGGATCGCCGTAGATGTCCTTGTTCAGCACGCCCGTGATGGCGGCCTGCTCGACGACCTTGCGGTTGTAGCGGGTGTGCAGATTGCGCAGGATGCTGCGAACGACGCGGGCGTCGTCGATCAGTCCGCGCAGGTCACGGCCGCTGCGGTCGCCGCCGGTGCCGGGCGTGAATATGCAATCATCGAGACCGGTCTCGATCAAATAGTCCTCCAGCGCCCGCTCGTCCTTCAGGTACTGCTCGGACTTGCCTCTGGAGACCTTATAGAGCGGCGGCTGGGCGATGTAGAGATAGCCGCCGTCGATGATGTCGCGCATCTGCCGGTAGAAGAAGGTGAGCAGCAGCGTGCGGATGTGGGCGCCGTCGACGTCGGCGTCCGTCATCACGATGATCTTGTGATAGCGCAGCTTCTCGATCGAGAACTCGTCGCTGATGCCGGTGCCGAGCGCCGTGATCAGCGTGCCGATCTGCTCGCTTCCCAGCATCTTGTCGGGACGCACGCGCTCCACGTTGAGGATCTTGCCGCGCAGCGGCAGCACCGCCTGGAATTCGCGGTTGCGGCCTTGCTTGGCGCTGCCGCCTGCCGAGTCGCCCTCGACGATGAAGAGTTCGGACTTGGCCGGATCCTTTTCCTGGCAGTCGGCGAGCTTGCCGGGCAGCGAGGAGACCGAGAGCGGGCTCTTGCGCGTCAGCTCGCGCGCCTTTCGCGCGGCTTCGCGGGCGGCTGCGGCCTGGATCACCTTGCCGACGATCATCTTGGCTTCGCTAGGGTGCTCCTCGAACCAGGCCTGGAGCGCCTCGTTGAGCACGTTCTCGACCACGGGACGCACTTCCGAGGACACCAGCTTGTCCTTGGTCTGCGACGAAAACTTCGGATCGGGCACCTTGACCGACAGAACGGCGGTGAGGCCTTCGCGGCAATCGTCGCCGGTCAGCGCGATCTTTTCCTTCTTCGCATTGGCCTCGGCATAGCCGTTGACCTGGCGCGTCAGCGCGCCGCGGAAGCCGGCGAGATGGGTGCCGCCGTCGCGCTGCGGGATGTTGTTGGTGAAGCACAGCACGTTCTCGTGGTAGCTGTCGTTCCACCACAGCGCCGCCTCGACGCCGATGCCGTTGGCTTCCGCGCGCACCATGATCGGCGCCGGCACGATCGCCTTCTTGTTGCGGTCGAGATATTTGACGAATTCCTCGACGCCGCCGGAATAGTGCATCTCCTCGCGCTTCTCGACCGCGTGGCGCATGTCGGAGAGGGCGATGTTGACGCCGGAGTTGAGGAAGGCGAGCTCGCGCAGGCGGTGCTCGAGCGTCGCGAAATCATATTCGATGTTCTTGAAGGTGTCGGGCGAGGCCAGGAACGTCACCTCGGTGCCGCGCTTGCCCGGCGCGTCGCCGACCACCACCAGCGGTGCGACGGCATCGCCATGGGCGAACTCGATGTAGTGCTCCTTGTTGTCGCGCCAGATGCGCAAGCCGAGCTTGCTCGACAGCGCATTCACGACGGAGACGCCGACGCCGTGCAGGCCGCCGGACACCTTGTAGGAGTTCTGGTCGAACTTTCCGCCGGCATGGAGCTGGGTCATGATGACCTCGGCCGCCGAGATGCCTTCACCCTTGTGGATGTCGACGGGAATGCCGCGGCCGTCGTCGCGCACGGTGACGGAATTGTCGGCATTGAGCACGACATCGACGCGCGTGGCGTGGCCTGCGAGCGCCTCGTCGATCGCGTTGTCGACGACCTCGTACACCATGTGGTGCAGGCCCGAGCCGTCGTCGGTGTCGCCGATATACATGCCCGGGCGCTTGCGGACGGCATCGAGACCCTTGAGCACGCGGATCGATTCCGCCCCGTAATCGCTCGGATTTGAGGGCTCGTTTTCGGCAGGCGTCTGCCGAGCAGGTTCTGTCATAAGAGGCCTTCGAGATGTCGCCCGAATCAGCCGCGCAAAAGGCGCTGATGTGAGGCTATTTGTGCCATGAAAGACCGCTCGCGCCTAGCGCAAAGTATCCTCCGGCAACCCTTTGACTAAATAGGGATTTTTGGCCGGTTTTCAAGCCTCGCAAAGGCCGATTCTGGGCGCCGCAAAAAGCGCGATTCGGACCCTCTTTTTCACTCCCTCGAAGGCGTGGATTTTGCGGGGTGGGAAACGGCGTTCCGGGCGCCGTGGCGCGCCGGACCAGGCCACTGGGTTCAGTATATCTGGGACGGTTTCTTATCGTCGCTGAGGCCCCAGGCCTCGCCTGAGGCCAGGGTGACGGTATCGGTGCGCACCAGAAGGCCCGACACGCGTAGCTCGTAGGAATACGTGCCGGGCGGCAGATCCAGCGTTTGTGGATGATTTTCGCCGCCCGCGATCTTGATGGTTTGATCGTTGATCACAAGCGAAGCCACATCCGGCCTTAGATAGCCGAATATCAGCCGCGCTTGTCCTGATATCGGCAGGACATCGGCCTTGGCTGCAGCCTCCGGATTCCGCTGCGCCAGGCTGACCGTGGTCTCGCCCTTGGCGCGGCCAAGCTTCAGCACGGCCGGGCCCTTCGGGGAGACGAAGGCCAGTTGCACGCGATCGGCGGCGATCACCGCGTCATCCGGCTTCTCCTGCCAGCCGCGCTGTCCGAGCTCTCTGCGGTAGAAGGCGAGCACCTCGCTGAGCTCCGCGGGCACGCGCGCTTCGATCTCGAGCCGGAGCGGGACCTTGGCGTCATGCGCGTGCGTGGTGCGGAATTGGCTGAAGCTGCTTTGCTTCGGTGCCGGCATGTCGACGTCGGGATCTGCCGTCAGCGGCTCCTTCGAACAGCCTGCGAGAAGCGTGAGGGCGCACACCAGCAGCCGCCATCGTGCCGGAACTCTCGTCCCGCGCTTGACCGTTGTCATGCTCCATCTCCGAGAATGTCGCGCGTTGTGGTCTTCGCGCGATGCGGCGGCTGCGACACGGTCGCCGCCGCTTCCAGACGACTAGTCGCCCCAGGAACCGGACAGGTTCAACCTGGCCGTTACAGGCACAGGCGGCGGAATCAATACATCTGCAGCGGAAGCACCTCGCCGGTCGGACCCACCATCAGGCCCCAGGCATCGCCGGCGGCGACCGTGAGGGTCTCGGTGCGGGCGGGACGCCCCGGTACGCGCAGCGCATACTGATACTTGCCGGGCGCCAGATTGAGCATCGGACCTTTCGGCGACTGCGGGCCGCCGGCGCCGGCCGCGATCTTGATGGTCTGCTTGTTGATCGTGAGCGATGCTTCCTTCGCCCCGATATTGCCGAGCATCACCCTGGCCTGGCCCGGCTTGGGCATGATGTCCGCCTTGGTCGCGGCATCCGGATTCTTCTGCGCCAGATTGACAATGGTCTCGCCTTTGGCGCGACCGAGCTTGAGCACGGCCGGGCCTTGCGGCGAGGTGAAGTCGATCTGCGCGCTCTCCGCGGACACGGCGGCGCCGTCGGCCTTTTCCTGCCAGCCGAGCTTTCCAAGCTCGGTGCGGTAGAACGCCAGCACGTCGCCGAGCGGGGCGGGGATGCTGGCCTCCAGCTCGCGGCGGAACGGCGTCTCGCTGCCCGGCAGTTTCGTGGTGGCGAGCGAGGTCGACGACCGCTGCGTCGGCACGGGAAGCTGGGATTCGGTGTCCGGCTTGAGCGGCTCGGATGACTTGGCCTGCACCTCCGCAGGCTTATCCGCAGGCTTGGCCGCAGTCACCCTGAGGCCCGAACCCTCGGCACTGACCCGCACCTTGGGGCCCATCTGCATCACGGTGAAGGAGATCGACTTGCCGCTTCTGGCAAACTCCAGCATCGCCATGTTGGGCTGGTTGATGACCGAAGGCCGCTCGTTCCAGCCCAATGGCTTCAGCGAGGCCCGGTAGAACGCGGTCAGCGCCTTCACGCTCGATGTGGACGAGAATTCGAGGCTGCCGTCGCTGCCTTCGAACTTCACGCCCTCGGCGTTCTCCGGCAGCGGCACCGGCGTCTTGCTGTCGGCGAGCGCGTTGAGCGGGACATCGGACAGCGCGGCCGCCTGCACCTTGCGCCGCGCCTCGTCGGCGGCGATGACCTGCTTTGCGGCTGCCGCGGCATCGCTGAAGAATCTGTCGTCAGCCTCCTTCTTTGCCTTGGCGCGGGCGGCAAGGGCTGATTCCTTCACCTGCGCGGTCAGGCTGACCATGGTGAAATCGTATTTGCGGCCAAGCCGCAGCACGCCGGCTTCCTCGGCGTTGGAGATCTTGATCGCCACCTCGTCGCCGGGCGCGAGCGGCGCGCTGCCGTCCTCCTGCCAGCCGCGCGCGGCGAGCTCGCGATGATAGAAGGCCAGCACCGCGGGCAGCTCGGCCATCGCGGCCGCCGACATCTCGCGCTTGTTGGAGCTTGCGCTGCCGAGCCCCCTCGACGACTTGGTGAAAGTTGGCCGCGGCAGCCCGGCGGCGTCGCTGTCGGCCTTGAGATCGAAGGGAAGCGCGAAGGGCGCGACGCGGATGTCGACATTGGTGCGGCCGTCGTCGCGGCGCGTCAGCGTCAGCATGACGGGCTTCTGCTTGTAGAAGCCGGTGACCTCACTGTCGGGATGCTCGTAGAACACGCGTAAGCCGTTGGGAACGGTCTCATCCAGGCTGGTCGTCCAGCGCGCGGCCGTTTCCGGCGTGAGCTTGCGCCAGCCGATCGCTTCCATCTGGCCGGTGTAAAAGTCCGATGTCGCATCGAGCGCTTGAGGCGCGACGCAGCCGAGATAGGGCCTTGTGCCATCGAACACGATGTCGCTCGCGCCGTCGGGGAACGGCACGTTGCCGTAGATCCGGTCGGTCGAATAGTAGACCACGGACTGGTCGGGCCGGCCGAGGGCCTGCGTGAAATGAACGGACAGGCCCTGCCGTCCCTTCTTGAAATTCAGCGTGGTGCTCTTCTCCTCCAGTGGCCGCACATAGGGCACCCAGCCGGCGGCGCTGAGGAGCTTCTTCACCGCCGGCGATGTCACGGATTCCGGCGTCGCCATGCGATATTCGACGCGGTAGGGATCGGGGCGCGAATTATCCTCCACCGCACCCTCGAGCTGCGGCAGCGCGTGAACGTCGACAATGCCATCGTCGGCGCGTGCGGGCAGAGACGCGCTCGCCATGAGCAGAAGGCCGCAGGCAAGCAGCCGCCAGCGTGCCGGGACCTGCGTCCCGCGCTTGATGATCGACATCGCCAAAACTCCTGGATTTCGCGCGGGTCTTGATCCCTCGCGCAATTGCAGACTGCGACACCGTCGGCGCGGCCTCAGACGAGAAGTCGCGGCAGGAACCCGTGAGGTTCAAAAGGGCTCAATACAGCAGGAGCGGCGACCATGCGTCACCGTCGGGCCCGACGGTGAGCTCCCAGGTATCGCCGGCAGCGACGTCGAGGACATTCGTGGTGGCTGGATGGCCCGGCACGCTCATCTCGTAGGAATATTTGCCGGGCTGCAGATCCAGCGACACCGCATGGGCGCCGGCGGCGCGCTTGATGTTCTGCTCATTGATCGTGAGCGTGGCGTCCGTCTTGCTGATATTGGCGAACACCAGCTTGGCCTGGCCGGGTTCGGGCATGACGTTCGCGTCGGTCGCGACCAATGCGTTCTTCTGCACGAGCTTGACCGTGGTGCTGCTGTCCTTGCGGTGGAGCTCCAGCAGCGCTGGTCCCAGCGGGGAGGCGAAGGCGAGCTGGACGTGATCGGCGGCGATCACCGCGCCGTCGCGCTGCTCCTGCCAGCCGAGCTTGCTGAGCTCGGTGCGGTAGAAGGCGAGCACGTTGCCGAGCTCGGCGGGTACGGTGGCCTCCAGTCTGATGCGAAGCGGCGCTTTAACGCCCTGCACCACGGTGGTGTGGGTCCCCCTGTAGCTGTAGCGGGTCGGCGCGGGCAGCTTGGCCTCGGGGTCCGGCGTGAGCTCTGCCGAAAACAGCCGCGGCAGATCCGGCACAAAGGCGCCGGCGGTTGCCGCGAGCATGCAGCTTGCGAGCAGGGCGAGGCCGCACGCAAACGCCCGCCATCGTGCCGGGGCTTGCGCCCCGGACCTTACCGTCCGCATCTCACTCTCCAAGGGATTGCGATTCATGTCATCGCGCAGTCACGGCTGCGACGTCGTCGGCGCGGCCTCCGACAGCTAGTCGCGGCGGGAAATCGTCGGGTTCAATGGCGTTCTAGCGCCGGGCGGAGACGCGTCCGCTCTCGACGTCAAAGACTTCGCCCCCGGCGCCGATCTCGGCGAAAGCGGCGGGGTCCGCGCCGGTCAGCCAGACCTGCGCGCCGAGCTTTTTCAGCTCCTCGAACAGCGCGGCGCGGCGGTTCGGATCGAGATGGGCGACGACCTCGTCGAGCAGCAGCAGCGGCACGATGCCGGTCATCTCGGCGACCAGCGTCGCGTGCGCCAGCACGAGGCCGATCAGAAGCGCCTTCTGCTCGCCGGTCGAGGCATCGCGCGCCGGCATGCCTTTCGGCGCGTAGATGACCTGGAGATCGGTCAAATGCGGGCCGTCGGTGGTGCGGCCGGCGATGGCGTCGCGCGGACGGTTGTCGCGCAGGATCTGGCGGTAGCGGTCCTCGACCGACGTCGCGGTCTCCCGGAGCAGCGCGTTCTCCATCCAGCCGTCGAGCGCGATCTGCGCCGAAGGAAAGGCGGAAGCCTGCGCGCGTGCGTTCAGCATGCCGGTCAGCCTTGCTGCGGTCTGGCCGCGGGTTGCTGCGACCGCGACCGCAAGCTCGGCGGTCTCGCGCTCGATCGCGTCACACCAATGGTCGTCGTAATTGCGCGTCTCGAGCAGGCGGTTGCGCGAGCGGAGGGAGCGCTCGAGCGCGTTGATGCGGCTGGAATGCTCGCTGTCAATGGCGAGCACCAGGCGGTCGAAGAAGCGCCGCCGCTCGGAGGCCGCGCCCATGAACAGCCCGTCCATCGCCGGCGTCAGCCACACCATGCGGATGTGGTCGCCGAAGGCGGCCGCCGAATTCACGGGCTCGCGGTCGATGCGGCAGCGCCGGGTCACGGCAGCGTCGGCGCGCGGCGGCTCGATGCCGGTGCCGAGCGTGGCGAGGCCCAATGCGCCCTCGACCTGCGCAGACACGGCCCAGGAGCCGTCGCCCTGATTGTCGGCAACGTCCTCCAGCGTCGCACGCCGCAGGCCGCGCCCCGGCGACAGGAACGAGATCGCCTCGATGCAATTGGTCTTGCCCGCCCCGTTCGGCCCGACCAGCGCCACCATGTCAGCCGCCGTCTCGAGCCCCGCCGCCCGATAATTGCGAAAATGCGTCAGCGTCAGGCGATGAATGCGGGAGGGGGTCATCAGTTCTTCGTCATGGGCGCGTTCTCCCTTTGCGGGAGCCTGCCGTAGGGTGGGCAAAGGCGCGCGCTTCGCGCGGCGTGCCCACCGTCTTGCCGCGATCTGCGGTGCTGCATGGTGGGCACGCTTTCGCCTTCGCTCTTCGAGCTCCGGCGCAAGCTTTGCCCACCCTACGGCTTCGATGGTTGGCCGAGAGAGGGCCCTCACACCCGCATCGGCATCAGCACGTAGAGCGCGCTCTTGTCGTCGCGGTCCTGGACCAGGGTGGGCGAGCCGGGGTCGGCGAGCCTGAGGGTCGCGACCTCGCCTTCGATCTGGGCGGCGATGTCGAGCAGATAGCGGGAGTTGAAGCCGATATCGAGGGCGTCGGAGGCGTATTCGACCTCGAGCTCTTCGGTCGCGCTGCCGGAATCGGGGTTGGTCACCGACAGCACCAGCTTGCCCGGCGACAGCGACAGTTTCACCGCGCGGCCGCGCTCGCTGGAGATGGTGGAGACGCGGTCGACCGCGTTCTCGAAATCCTTCTTGTCGACGACGAGCTCCTTGTCGTTGCCTTGCGGGATCACGCGGCCGTAGTCGGGGAAGGTGCCGTCGATCAGCTTCGAGGTCAGCACGACGTTGCCGATCGTAAAGCGGATCTTGGCCTGCGACAGCTCGATCGTCATCTCGGCTTCGGTGTCCTCGATCAGGCGCTGCACCTCGCCGACCGTCTTGCGCGGCACGATTACGCCGGGCATGCCGTCGGCGCCCTTGGGCTGGACCAGGTCGAGCTGGGCGAGGCGGTGGCCGTCGGTGGCGACGCCGCGCAGGGTCGCGGCCTTGGCGGTGCCGGCGGCGTGCAGATAGATGCCGTTGAGATAATAGCGCGTCTCCTCGGTCGAGATCGCGAACTGGGTGCGGTCGATCAGCCGCTTGACGTCCTTGGCGGCGAGCGAGAACGAATGCGACATGTCGCCGGCGGCCAGATCCGGGAAATCATTCTCCGGCAGGGTCTGGAGCGTGAAGCGCGAGCGGCCGGCGCGGATCGCCAGCACGGCGCGGTCGCCGTCGGCCTCGAGCACGATCTGGGAGCCGTCCGGCAGCTTGCGCACGATGTCGTAGAACATGTGCGCCGGCACCGTGGTGGAGCCGGCAGTCGCGGTTTCCGCGGGCAGCGTTTCCGTCACCTCGAGGTCGAGGTCGGTCGCCTTCAGCGACAATTTCGCGTTCTCGGCCCGGACCAGCACGTTGCCGAGGATCGGAATCGTATTGCGGCGCTCGACCACGCGGTGGACATGACCCAGCGATTTCAGGAGTTGCGCGCGTTCGACCGTAACCTTCATTGCACTACTCGCCCGATCCCCAAGATGAAAAAAGCCGGGCGGCCGAAAAGCGCGCCGCGGCACCGAAGACCCCGACAGGCCAGGGTCTCCAGCCGATATGACCAAAGCCGTCAGGGTCGCGCAAGGTGGCGCGGATGGCCCCCGGTTTCAAGGGATCGGGAGGCAGTTCCCCACGATTTACAGGCAAAAACACCCGCCGCCGCTCAGGCATAGGTCTGCTCCCTCGCCCCGCTTGCGGGGAGAGGGTTGGGGTGAGGGGGAGTTTCCGCAAGGGAGGTGAGAGTTGGACGCGCCGAGAGTCCCCCTCACCCGGAATCCGCGCTGCGCGCGTATTCCGACCTCTCCCCGCAAGCGGGGAGAGGTGAAAGAAATAGGCGTTTATTCCTGAAGCTGGCGCTTCAGCGACTCGACTTCCTCCGACAGCGCGGTGTCCTTGGAGACCAGCGCCTCGATCTTGCGCACGGCGTGCAGCACCGTGGTGTGGTCGCGTCCGCCGAAGCGGCGGCCGATTTCGGGCAGCGAGCGCAGGGTCAGCGTCTTGGCGAGGTACATCGCCACCTGGCGCGGACGGACCACGTTGGCGGTGCGGCGCGAGGACAGCAAGTCGGAGCGGCTGACATTATACTGCCGCGCCACCACGCGCTGGATGTCCTCGATCTTGATCCGCTTCGGCTCCTGCGGCCGGACCAGGTCGCGCACCTCGCGCTCGGCCATCTCCAGCGTCACCGGCTGGTTGTTGAGCTTGGAATGCGCCAAGAGCCGGTTGATCGCGCCTTCGAGGTCGCGGCCGTTATGGGTGATGGTGCGGGCGAGATAATGCAGCACCTCCTCCGGCACGTCGAACGTCGCATGATGGGCGCGGGCGGCGGCGACGCGCGACTTGAGGATGCCGTGGCGCAGCTCCTCGCCGAGCGAGCCCATCTCGACCACGAGGCCGCCGGCCAGCCGCGAGCGCACGCGGTCATCCAGGCTTTCGAGATCGGACGGCGGACGGTCGGCCGCGATCACGACCTGGCGGCCGGCGTCGATCAGCGCGTTCAGCGTGTGACAGAACTCGGCCTGAGTGGACTTGCCCTGCAGGAACTGGAGATCGTCGATCACCAGCACGTCGATACCGCGCAGCGCTTCCTTGAAGGCGAGCGCCGTCTGCGTCTTCAGCGCGGCGACGAAGCCGTACATGAACTTCTCGGCCGTGAGATACAGCACCTTACGCTCGTTGCCGGAATTGCCGGCCCAGGTCACCGCCTGGAGCAGATGCGTCTTGCCGAGGCCGACGCCGGCATGGATGTAGAGCGGGTTGAACATGACGGGATCGCCGCGACGTCCTTCGGCAACCTGGCGCGCGGCTGCATGGGCCAGCGTGTTGGAGCGGCCGATGACGAAGCTCGCAAAGGTCAGGCGCGGATCGAGCGGCGAGCCGCCGAGCGCGTCATGATTGGCCGAGACCGGCGCGGTCGCAGTCGAGCGCAGCTCCGGCGCAGGCGCGCGGCGTGTTTCGACCGGCACCGGGGCTTCCTTCGGCGGCGCGACCGGGCGCACCGCGGAGCGCACGGTGAGATCGATGCGATGCACTTCCGGCATCTCGGCCTGCCAGCACGACAGCACGCGCTCGGCATAATGGGCCTGGATCCAGCTCTTCAGGAAGCGCGTGGGAACCGAGAGCCGCACGCTCTCATCCTGCACGTCTTCGAGATCCATGCGCGCAAACCAGCTCGTATAGATGTCTTCGCCGACGCTCGAGCGCAGCCGACCCTTCACGCGTGACCAGCGATCCTGTTCCGATGTGTTCATCGTCAAAACTTCTCTTGAGAGATTTAGTTGCGTTGTGAGCGCCATGCAGGGTTCCTGCCATAGGGTTCCTGGCATGGCGCGACCTCAAAGCGAGTCCATCGTCAGGCATGGCTCGACCGTTCGGCGAGAACGCCGCGTCCGATCAGCGATGTCAGAGATGGAGGGGTCGCGAGGTCAGCGCGTACTCGGCGCTCCGTCACACGCGGGAGGCTGGGTGTCCGACGGATTTAAAACGGCATCGTTGGAATGGGAAACCTGTTTCAATACCGCGTTCTGTCCGTAAGACATGATACCTCCCCGTCCTGCCGTGATTGCTCACGGCAAGGTCCTGCGTGTCCTGAAGACATCCGCGGCTAAAGTCGCCGATGTCCTGCCCGTCTGCACTGTTCGTTCGCCCGGCTTCGCCAATCACGCGTGTCGGGGTAGTCTCAAGATGTCTCTCGTTTGCGCTTGGATCTCGCTTGGAGACATTCAGACAAAAAGCTACCATTCCCATGTTGCTATGGGTTTTGAACCGACAATCGCTTGTTGAAGCGTCGCCAACGTGCACACCGCCGCCGATTTGCACGCTCGCCCCGTTTCCAAAACCGCGCTGGTCTCAAGATCGTGGGCGCCGCGAACGACTTAAGGAATACACTAAGCGGAAAGACTCGCAACGAAATTGATTCACACTCGATGCATCAAAAAACTTGACCAGCGTTAACGCCGCGCGCGACTTGTGCACAGGCTCGTGACCAAGTTTTTGGATTCGTGCACAGAATCGAAAATGCGCCGCGTCATGTGACAAATCCTCGTCACAGCCAAAAATTTTTTACAAAATCGTCACGCGCGCGACGTGCAGACGAATTTTCCAAATGCTTGCGATCGCTATGTCGATAAGTGATTAGCGAGACACCGTTTTTTGAGTCTCGTTTCACAGGGTAACTCCATCGCACGATGTGTCCCGGTGAAACTACGGTGTGCAGAACCTGGCGCGCGTGCAGGTGCGAGTTGGGCCCGCCTCGCAAGGGTTTTTCGCAGCGCAGCGCAGCGAAAGTTTCCGCTGTTGCAATATCACCCGCAACGAGGCTGGAGGTAAAATTGCGGAACGCATCATAGTGCGGAGATGCAAATCCTCCAATCGAGGATTGGCGCGTGACTGCTTGCGTGAATATGACAGGCAGCAAAAAGCCCGGCGCGAGGCCGGGCTGATTGACGAACGTGATGTCGAGCGGATCAACCGATCGGATGATTGCAACCAGTCGCTTGGCGAGCCTGGTCAGCGAACTTGCTTCGCGAACTTACTTGGCGAGCTTGGCGATCTGCGCGGTGAGCCGCGAGACTTTGCGGCTGGCATTGTTCTTGTGAATGATGTTGCGCTGCGCGGCGCGCATCAAGGCGGGCTCGGCATTCGCCAGCGCCTTCACGGCGGCGGCGCGGTCGCCGGTCTTGATGGCTTCCTCGACGTTGCGCACGGCGCCACGCATCTGGGTGCGGCGCGACTTGTTGACGGCGGTGCGGCGGGCGATCTTGCGCGTCGCTTTCTTGGCGGAGGTGGTATTGGCCATGGTCTCAATGTCCTTTGCGGGTACCGGTCGCGTCTTGGTCGGGTAGCGCCGGCTTGCTTGACCGCGTAATCGACGCTCGGATTTAGGGTGTTCGGTTCAAGGCTGTTCCCGGAACATGAGGCCTCAAAGAGCCTGCAACTGCTCAAAGAACAGCGGCGGCAGGATTGCGCCCGCCGCCAGTTGGCGCCCTTATAGAGAGGGTCTTTGGCACCGTCAACGCTTTCAAGACCCGGAAAACCGGCTCTGGCGGCCTGAATGGGTGCCGTAACGCCCTGAAGAGGTTGAATTTCTGCCGTCGCCCGGCTATTGGCTGGCGGCGTTTCTTTGGGTCCTCCGACCGGACGACCATATAAGGTGAGGCATGATCCGCGGCTTTTTCCGACTGATTGGGCTGTTGCTGCTCGCCGGCGGGTTCATCTTCATGGTCTATGACGGCGCCCGCTGGGTGGCCGACCAGACCCTCAAGTTCACCCGGTTCGGCCAGTTCTGGAACGACATCAATCAGGCCAGCCAGTCGGCGTTCCGGACCTGGGTCGAGGCCAAGGCGCCCTGGCTCTGGACCTCGGTGATCCGCCTTGTGCTGGATCAGCCGGTGTTCGCCGTCCTCGGCATCCTGGGCATCCTCCTGATGATCCTGTTCCGCCCGCGCAAGCCGCTGATCGGCTATTCCCGGGACTGAGTCCCGCGCGCGGCGCCGCGTAACAAGGCTGCCCCTTCGCGCGTAAACGCCTATATTCCCACCTGATCGCGAGCACGCCGCCTGAGCGCCTGGCTTTTCAAGTCGGCACAAGCGACGGACAGCTCGTTCTTCGGAGATCCGACCATGCTGTTCATGCGCAAGACCACCGCATTGCCGAGCGCAACTGAGGCGCTGCCGGGCCGTGCGCAAGCCATCCCGACCGCGAGCACCCATTTCGTCAACGGCAGCAAGTTGCAGCCGCCTTATCCCGCCGGCCTCGAGCAGGCCGTGTTCGGGCTCGGCTGCTTCTGGGGCGCCGAGCGCAAGTTCTGGGAGCTTGGCGATGGCGTTTACACCACCGCCGTCGGCTATGCCGGCGGCCACACGCCGAATCCGACCTATGAGGAGACCTGTTCGGGACGCACCGGCCACACCGAAGTGGTGCTGGTCGTGTTCGATCCGAAGAAGGTCTCCTACGAGAAGCTCTTGAAGACGTTCTGGGAGAGCCACAACCCGACGCAGGGCATGCGCCAGGGCAACGACGTCGGCACGCAGTACCGAAGCGCGATCTACACTTACTCGGATGCGCAGAAGAAAGCGGCCGACGAGTCGAAGGCGCTCTACCAGAAGGCGCTCGCGGCCAAGGGCCTCGGTGCCATCACCACCGAGATCGCGCCCGCCGGCGCATTCTATTTCGCCGAGGACTACCATCAGCAATATCTGGCGAAGAACCCCGCCGGCTATTGCGGCCTCGGCGGCACCGGCGTGTCCTGCCCGATCGGCGTCGGTGTGAGCGCGTAAGTCAGCTCCGGACTCGCTGCACCTCTCCCGCTTGCGGGAGAGGTCGGCGTGCCCGGGCGATGCGAAGCATCGTCCCGCGCGCCGGGTGAGGGCTCTATCCCCTGGGGGATTGTCCCGTTGTGGAGACACCCTCTCCCCAGCCCTCTCAGCGCGAGCGAAGCTCGTCGCGCCCCGCATCCGCCTTCGCCAAGGCTTCGGCGGACAAGAGCGGGAGAGGGAGCGCAGTGTGCCCGTTGCTCGCGGCGCTCCATCCCCCTCAACGCTTTATTAACCATAACCGGTGCATCACTGGAGCCGTCTCGTTTCGAGGGATAGGTCCGGTGCCGGTTGCACGCGCGTTTCGATGGTCGATGTTGGCAGCGTCCGCCGCGCTTGCCCTTGGCGGCTGCATGCAGACCGCCGGCCCCGTCGCGGTGATGCAGCCGCGCGCCGATCTCGATTCGATGGCCTACGGCCAGCCCTACAACGCGCCGCAGCCGGTTGTCGTCGCCGACGGTGGCGGCGCCATCGGCGCGCTGCGCAACTCCTTTGCCTCCGCGCCTGCGCCGATGCCGGTCGGCTACGCCGCGCCGATGGGAGCGCCGGTCCGTTATGACGCCTCCTACCATCTCGATGCCGGCGACAAGCTGCGCGTCGTGGTCTACGGCCAGGAAGGTCTCACCAACAGCTACGCGATCGATGCCGGCGGCTCCATCACCATGCCGCTGATCGGCGCGGTGCCGGCCCGTGGCCGCACCACGGCGGGCCTCGCCGGTGAAATCGCCGCGCGCCTGCGCAACGGCTACATCCGTGAGCCCTCGGTCGCCGTCGAGATCGAGGCCTATCGCCCGTTCTTCATTCTCGGCGAAGTCTCGG
Organism: Bradyrhizobium sp. B039; assembly: GCF_038965675.1. Lineage (NCBI taxonomy): Bacteria > Pseudomonadati > Pseudomonadota > Alphaproteobacteria > Hyphomicrobiales > Nitrobacteraceae > Bradyrhizobium > Bradyrhizobium sp. B039. Next base: position 8,743,175 of record NZ_CP152416.1, on the reverse strand, counting down.
CGCCCGGCCAATATCCCTACGTGCCGAACATGACGGTCGAAAGCGCCGTCGCCATCGCCGGCGGCTTCTCGCCCCGCGCCAAGCGCGACGTAGTCACCGTCACGCACACAGAAGCCGGCGGCTCGATGCGCGCCGTGGTTCCGCTCGGCACGCCGTTGGCACCGGGCGACACCGTGTTCGTCGGCGAGCGCTGGTTCTAGCTCTCTCGTCATTCCGGGGCGCGCGTAGCGCGAGCCCGGAATCTATTTCTCCACCATCTCTGACGCACGGTGGATTCCGGGCCTGCACCGCTGCGCGGCGCATCCCGGAGTGACGGCAGGGATGATGTCGGCGACCTCGCGACCTATCTCCTGAAATCCAGCCGCCCTTCCGGAAAACATCCGTCGATGCGCGCGGCATCGACCACGCGCCCGACCCACGGCCGCGTGATCGCAGGGTTGGTCAGGTTGATGTACTTGCCGACCAAGCGATCCGCGCCCTCGCGCACAGCGTCGATCAGCCCGTGCCGGCGGCCGTTGTCCCAGTCGAAACGCAGATAGATCCGGTTCCCCGCGACGCGAATTTCCGCGCGGCCCTGCTTCCACATCTCCGGCGTATCGCCCGCGATGGTTGGATCGGCGCCGCCGTTCCAGCGGCTTGCCCAGATGCCTTCAAGCGGATCGGCGCGCGAAGAAATGTCTGCCCAATGCGCCGCATTGACGTCGGCTGCATCGCCGGAAAGCGTGGCGGCCGCGGCGTAGTTCATGACGTCAGAATCGTCCGGGCCGGGGACGTCCATCGTGCCGAAGGGGTTGCGGATGACGAGGTTCGTGTTGACCTGCTGCATGACGATCTCCCGGCGTGTGTTGGCTTGATCGGCCAGCTCTAGCGCCGGGGGCAAGGTGCGGCCACCCGATTCCCGCTCTCTCCTCTGGTCATTCCGGGGCGCGCGTAGCGCGAACCCGGAATCCATCGCGCCTCCGACTTTGACGCATGATGGATTCCGGGCCTGCACCGCTTCGCGGCGCATCCCGGAATGACGGAGGAGAGAGTCGCCCGCGCTACTTCGTCAAATGCTTCGCGAAGAATTGCATGCTGCGTGGCCAGGCGATGTCGGCACTCGCCTTGTCGTAGCTCGCGCGCTCGTCGCAATGAAAGCCGTGCTGGGCGCCGGGATAGATGAAGACCTCCACGTCCGGCCGTTTCGCCTTGACGGTCTCGACGTCGGTCAGGGGAATGCCGGCATCCTTCTCGCCGAAATGCAGTTGCGTCGGCACCTTCGGCGTCTCGTCGGCAAAGCGCACGACCGCGCCGCCGTAATAGCCGATCGCGGCCTTCAGGCCCGACAGCCGCGTCGCTGCGACGAAGGCGACGCTGCCGCCGAGGCAAAAGCCGATGATGCCGACCGGGCCGACGCCCTTCACCGCATCGATCGCGGCTTGGGTGTCGCGCAGCATCGCGGCCCAGTCGGGACTGGCCACGAACTTGCGCGCCTCGGCGATCTCGTCGGGCGTATAGCCCGACTGGAAATTGGGCGAGGTGCGGTCGAAGATCGACGGCGCGATCGCGACATAGCCTTCGCTCGCCAGCCGATCGCAGACCGAGCGGATGTGATGATTGACCCCGAAGATCTCCTGGATCACCACCACCGCGCCCTTCGGGCTGCCTGCGGGATCGGCGCGATAGCCGCCCAGCTGGAAATTGTCGGAGGCCGTCAGTCTGATGTCTTGTCCCACGCGGGTTGTCCTTCTTTGTTATTGCGAACTCAGCTCTCTCCCCTCATCCTGAGGAGCGCGCCCTTCGCGCGCGTCTCGAAGGATAGAGGCCGAGCTGCGAGAGGCGGGCCTGCATGGTTCGAGACGCGCGTTCCGCGCTCCTCACCATGAGGGGTGACAGTTATTCCCACATCCAGTTCTCGCCGTAGTCCTCCTTCCATCCCGCCAGCCGTCCGTGGCGGAATTGCAGGAACAGGCGGTGGCGGTAGGGGATCAAGCCGCTGCCGCCGATGTTGCGAAGCGCGAGGTAGATCTCGTTGCCGGGACGTCCCCGTACATATTGCAGCGGCTGCCCCAGGGCTCGCGCGCTCTGCTCGGCGTCCATGCCGAAGGCGAGCGGTGTGTTGTTCGACAAGGTCGCGACGAAGGGCCGGCGCGGCGGCATGGTGCCAAACGGCTCGGCCTGCACAGGCGCCGAGAAAAGTGTCGCCACGACGCCCGCAACCAACATCGCTCGCTTCATCGCCTCAGGTCCCCGTCCGGCCGGCCTATTGCGGCAAGTTCTTCAGGAAAGGCACGACCGCGTCAACAAAAGCCTTGGGCTGATCGATGTTGACGGCGTGTCCGGCGGCGGGGATCACGACCTTTTGTGCGCCGGGGATCTTGGCCGCCATGTAGTCGGATGCGGCCAGGAACGGCGTGTCGTCGGCGCCGACCACGATCAACGACGGCACCGTGATATCGGGAAGCAGCTCGATCACCTTCGCATCGCGCTGGGTCAGCATGCCGCGTGCGGCGAGCGCCAGCCCGCTGGCGTTGCGATGACTAGCGGAGGCGCGCTCGTGCGTCGCCGCCTTCAGCACGTCGAGACCTTCGCGCTCGAGCCTGTCGGCGGTGGCAAGCGCCCGTGCGTTCCAGGCCTCGCGTGCATCGTCCTTCTTGAAGCCCGGGCCGGTGTCGATGATCAGCAGAGCGCGGACGCGTTGCGGATAAGCACGCATGAAGGCGAGCGACATGTAGCCGCCGAGCGACAGCCCGCCGATGACGGCGCGCTTCGAGCCGACGGTATCGAGGATCGCCGCCATGTCGCCGACGGTGAGCGCTTCGCTATAGGCCTTGGGATCGTCGGGATAGTCGGACTGGCCGTGGCCGCGCATCTCCCACAAGACAAGCTTGTGGTCCCTCGCCAGCGCATCGACCTGTTCATGCCACATCGCCGAGGTCGATGAGTAGCCGTGCGTGAGCAGCAGCGGCGGCCCGTCGCCATGAACCTCGTAATAGATTCCGACGCCGTCCCGATCGATCTTCGGCATTTCTCCCGCCTTTATTGTTTGTTTCGTCGCGGCCATCCTAGCCGCCGGGTTACCTCGAAGAAACCGCCTGAAGGCGATGGCATGTATGCTTGACGCGAGGTCTGCCGTTTTCCTTTGCATCATGCGCGCTGCGTCAGTTCCGTTCTCGCAACGCACAACATGCAAAGGCCGAGATGGCTTCGATCAATTCCAGATTGCATTTGCCTCTGCAGCGGAACGCGATCATTCTTGCGATCAAGGTTGACGCCAGCCCGGTGGGCGTCCGCCAATACAAGTTGCCGCCGTAAGCGGCTTCATGCACCGGCAGGGGAAGACGCCTATGCCAACTCTCACCATCAACGGGCGGAGTCTGTCCGTGGATGCGGCGAACGACACGCCGCTCCTCTGGGCTATCCGCGAGCAATTGCAGATGACCGGCACCAAGTTCGGCTGCGGCGCCGGCCTGTGCGGTGCCTGCACCGTGCACGTCAACGGCGAAGCCGTGCGCTCGTGCCAGACCATGGTCGGCGATGTTGCCGGCAAGAAGGTCACCACCATCGAAGGCCTCTCCGCCAAGGGCGATCATCCGCTCCAGAAGGCATGGATCGCCGAGCAGGTTCCGCAATGTGGCTACTGCCAGTCCGGGCAGATCATGCAGGCAGCCTCGCTGCTCGCGAAGAATGCCAATCCGACCAAGGAAGAGGTCGTCGCACACATGGACGGCAATCTCTGCCGCTGCATGACCTATTCGCGGATACAGAAGGCAATCATGCGTGCCGCAACCGAGATGCGCACTGCATCCGCCTCCGGCAATGAGCGGAGGTCCACATGAATAAGCACGTGAACAACGTCGCCCCCGGGACGACCGATCTCAGCCGCCGCTCCTTCCTCGTCGGCACCGCCGCGTCCGGCCTCGTGCTCGGCTATGCCGGCATGCCCGGCATCGATCCGGCGTCGGCCGCCGCGCCCGCCAATTTCGAGCCGAGCGTCTGGTATGCGATCTCGCCTGACGGTCTCGTCACCGTGACCTGCGGCAAGGCCGACATGGGCCAGCACATCGCCTCCACCATGGCGCAGATCGTCTGCGAGGAGCTGGGCGCGAAATGGAGCGACATGCGCGTGCAGCTCGCCTCCAACGATCCGAAGTTCAACGATCCCGTTCTGGGGGCGCAGATCACCGGCGGCAGCTGGTCAACCATGATGAATTTCGAGGCGATGAGCCGGGCGGGCGCTGCCGGCCGCATTGCGCTGACGGAAGCGGCGGCCGCAGCCATGGGCCTGCCGCCCTACTTCAAGGACCAGCTGGTGGTGCGCGACTCCATGGTCTCGCATCCGAAGTCGAAGAAGCAGATGTCGTTTGCAGACATCGTCAGGAGCGGCAAGGCGACCAAGACCTTCACGCCGGACGAGCTCAAGGCGATCAAGCTGAAGACGCCGGATCAATACACCATGATCGGCGTGTCGGTGCCGCAGCTCGACATCCCCTCCAAGACCAACGGCACCGCCAAGTACGGCATCGACGTGATGCTGCCGGGCATGGTCTACGGCAAGGTGGTGACCCCGCCGGTGCGCTTCGGCGCCACGGTGAAATCGGTCGACGACAGCGAAGCAAAGAAGGTGCCCGGCTTCATCAAGGCCATCATCCTCGACGACAAGACCGGAACCACCTCCGGCTGGGTGGTCGCGGTGGCCGGCACCTATGCCAACGCGCGCAAGGCGGCGGATGCGCTGAAGATCGCCTATGACGGCGGTCCGAACGCCAAGCTGTCGAGCCAGTCGCTGCTCGACGAGGCCAAGCGGCTCCAGGGCCTCGAGGATTCCGGCCAGTTCTTCGTCAAGGACGGCGATCCCAATGCGGCCTTCGGTTCGGCGGCCAAGGTCGTGGAGGCCGAGTACACCACCAGCATCAACATCCACGCGCCGCTGGAGCCGATGAACGCCACAGCGGAGTTCAAGGGCGACATCCTGCACATCTATTCCGGCAACCAGTTCGCGACGCGCTCCGGCGCGATCGCCGCGGGCGCGGCCGGGATTGATCCGAAGTTCGTGGTGATGCACCAGCATTGGCTGGGCGGCGGCTTCGGCCGGCGTCTCGATGCCGACATGATGATTCCGGCCGTGCAGGCGGCAAAGGCGGTCGGCAAGCCGGTGAAGGTGATCTATTCGCGCGAGAACGACATGACGATGGATTTCTCGCGTCCGCTCACCTACCAAAAGGTGAAGGCCGGCGTGGACGGCGACGGCAAGCTCATCGCGCTCAGCCACGACGTCGTCTCCGCCTGGCCGACCGCGCGCTGGGGAATCCCCGATTTCCTGACGCCATCGGTCGACAAGAAGGGGCCGCTCGACAGCTTCACGGTGAACGGTGCCGACTTCTTCTACACCGTGCCCAACCATTATGTGCGCGCGATCAAGAACGAGCTCGCGCACAATGCGACGCCGTCCGGGCAGCTTCGCTCGGTGGCGCCCGGCTGGACCTTCTGGGCGGTCGAAAGCATGATCGACGAGATCGCGGCTGCGACCGGCAAGGATCCCGCGCAGTTCCGCATCTCGCTGCTCGACGGTGCCGGCAAGAACGACGGCGGGGCGCAGCGGCTGCGCAACACGCTGCTCGCCGCAATGGGACTGTCCGGCTACGGCACCAGGCAACTGCCGAAAGGCGAGGGCATGGGCGTCGCCTGCGTCTCGTCGCAGGAGCGCGCGACCGCAAGCTGGACGGCGTGCGTCGCCCACGTCGCGGTGGCGCCGTCGGGCGAGGTGACCGTGAAGAAGCTCACGGTCGCAACCGATGTCGGCACGCAGGTGCATCCCGACAACATCCGCGCCCAGGTCGAGGGTGCGGCGCTGTGGGGCCTGTCGCTGGCGATGTACGAGAAGGCGACGCTCAAGGGCGGTGGCATCGAGCAGACCAATTTCGACAGCTACACGCCCTTGCGCATGAGCCAGATGCCCGAGGTCGCGGTCACCGTGATCGCCAATGGCGAGAAGGCCACCGGCGTCGGCGAGCCGGCGGTGACGGTGATCGCCCCCGCCATCGGCAACGCCATCTTCAACGCCAGCGGCGCCCGCGTGCGGGCGCTGCCGATCACGGCCGAGGCCGTGAAGGGCGCAATGAAGGCGTAAGCCGGTCGAAGGCGGCCAGAGATCATCCGCCGGAGGGCAACTTCCGGCGGATTGGTTGTTATGCGGAACGCCGCATCCACATATTCACTGTCATGCCCCGCGCAGGCGGGGCATCCAGTACGCCGCGGCCTTTCCGTATCCTCACGCTGCCTCTGGAATACTGGATCACCCGCCTTCGCGGGTGATGACAGTGGGACCCAAATTCCCCTTTATCTTCAATGGCCGTTCTACTGTGCATGGGGTTGTTTTCACCGTTCTGCAGTTCCCTTGCCGGTAACCGAAATCCGTAAAATTGCGCGCAATTCCGGAAGGTTCCATTGAGTACGCCTCTTAAGGGCCGGAGAACCTGATCCGGCTTAGGCTTTCGCCCGAAACACTCCCGTTCTCTTGGGGAAGCCATGAACGCCTCAGTGAAACCCGCCGCCAAACGCCGGCTTCTGCTCGCCTCCGACCGGAGCGACGAGAGCACCGAGCTTGCCAGCATCCTGAAGGCGGTCGGCGACGTCTCGACGGTGACGACCCAGGACATCCCCGAGAAGCCCTCGCGCGATCTCTCCGGCCTCGTGGTCGACATCAATCTGCGCTCGCCCGAGAGCGTGCAGCGGGTGCGCAACAAGCTGCGCGGCGATGCCTATCGTTCGATGCCGCGGCTGTTCGTGCTCGCCGATGCCCTGCACCACGGCACCATGCAGGCCTGGGCGCTGGGCGCCACCGACACGATCTCGCGGCCGCTTCAGGCCGACGCGATCCTGCAGCGCATCCGCGCCGCATTTCCCGACACCGCCACCTATGACGCGACCGATCGCGGCAAGACGCTCAACCGCGGCGTCGAGGCGGCGCACGCGGTGCTCGCCAAGATGTTCGAGAAGCTGCCTCTCGGCGTGCCCCTGACCTTCGACGACGTCATCGCCGCCGAGAGCAAGATCCTGAAGGCGATGAAGCACTCCTCGCTGCGCGAGTGGCTCACCACGGTCGGCTGCCACCATGTCGGCAGCTATCGCCACTGCCTGTTCGTCACCGGATTTGCGGTCGCCTTCGCGCAGCATCTCGGTATGCGCGAGGACGACCAGCGCCGCCTGACCCGTGCCGCGCTGCTGCACGACGTCGGCAAGGCCTTCGTTCCCTCCGCGCTGCTCGACAAGCCCGGCAAGCTGACCGACGAGGAGATGGACGAGGTCCGCCAGCATCCGCGCCGCGGCTATGATGCGCTCGCAGCCCAGGGCGGCTTCCCGCCGGAGATGCTCGACGTCGTGCTGCATCACCACGAATTCCTCGACGGCAGCGGCTATCCCAACGGCCTGTCGTCGAACCAGATCAGCGACATCGTGCGGCTGACGACGATCGTCGACATCTACGCCGCCCTGGTGGAGAAGCGCGCCTACCGCATGCCCTTCACCCACTCCCGCGCCTTCACGATGATGGAAGGCATGGGCGGCAAGCTCGACCAGCAGCTGCTGCAGGCGTTCAGGCCCGTGGCGCTGGGGTCGTTTTGACTTCTTGACGAGTCATTCCGGGGCGCGCGCAGCGCGAACTATGGTGCGCAGTTGCGCACCTGAGAATCTCGAGGTTCCGGGTTCGGTGCTTTGCACCGCCCCGGAACGACTGTGATCACCCCACCATCTTCCTCAGCTCCGCCTTCGCCACCTTCTCCAGCGTCGAGCGCGGCATGTCGTCGACCAGCCTGATCTCGCGCGGCACCTTGAAGTCGGCGAGGCCTTTGCGGCAGGCGGCCATCACGCTGTCATGCAGGTCCGGCGCTGCACCCGCGACGCCGCCGTGCGGGATGATGAAGACGACCGGCACCTCGTCCAGCATCGGGTGCTTCTTCGCCACCACCGCCGCCTCGCGCACGCCGGGGACGAGCGCGATCACCTGCTCGATCTCGGAGGCCGCGACGTTCTCGCCGCCGACCTTCAGCATGTCCTTGGCGCGGTCGCCGAACCTGATGAAGCCGTTCGCCAGCCGCTCGACGCGGTCGCCGGTGAGGAAGAAGCCGTGCGTGTCGAAGCTCTCGCGCGTGGCTTTCTCGTTGTGGAGATATTCGGCGAACAGCGACAGGCCGCGGATGCCCTTGATCGAGAGATTGCCGGTGTCGCCGACCTCGGTCGGCCGTCCGTCATCGTCGGTGATCCGGATCTGGTACTCAGGCGCGGCGCGGCCGATCGACATCGGGATGTTGGGCTGATCGACCTCGCCGACGATGCCGTGGGTGATGGTCTCGGTCATGCCCCACCAGCCGATGATCTTGACGCCGAACGCGGCAAAGGCCGGCGGCTCGTTGACGGCGCTGCCCCACAGGCGGAATTTGTGGTCCTTCGGGATCTCCTGCTCGAGCAGCGCCTTCATGCAGAAGGGAATGGTCGAGGTCCAGGTCGAGCCGTGCTCGCGCGCGACGCGCCAGAACCGGCTTGCGGAGAAGCGCGGCTGAATCACGCAGGTCGCCCCGACCCAAAGCGTCGCCAGCATGGAGTAGGCCAGCGCGTTGGTGTGAAACAGCGGCAGATAGGCCTGGTGCACGTCGCCGGCGTGCAGGTCCTCATGCGCGGCGTTGATCTTGGCGCCCCACAGCGCGTTGGCGTGGGTCCACAGCACCGCCTTCGGCCGCGATGTCGTGCCGGAGGTGTATTGTACGCTGCACGGCGCGAGCGGATCGGCCATGCGCCCGGGACGGTCGGCGCTGTCGGCGAACAGCGCCCCGAAGCTGTCGTCGTGCGCGACGGGCTGTGCCGGCGCCGCGCCCGCATCGTGCGAGGTCACCGCGATCCAGCGCAGATTGCGGCAGTGCTTTGCAAGGATCTCGGCGTAGGACGGTTGCGTGATGGCGGCAACCGCGCCGCAATGATCCGCAAAATATTCCATCTCGGCCGGCGCCGAACGCGTGTTTGTGGTCACTGCGATGGCGCCCAGCTCGACGCAGGCAAACCAGGCCAGCAGCGCCTCGATGCAATTGTCCAGGTGAATGAGCACATATTCGCCCGGCCTGACGCCGCGCTTCGCCAGCCCCGCCGCGAGCGCGCCGACCCGCTCGTGAAACTCGCCATAGCTCCAGTGCCGCGCCGGCGCGTCGAACGGCGCCCAGATCAGGAAGGGATGAGCGCTGCGCACCTCGGCGCGCATCTTCAGGAGCCACGGCACATCCAGCCCGTCAAACGGGCCCACGATTCCGGCTGCGGTCTGTTGATTGGGCATGCGTCCTCCCGTGCAGCCTGCATCTTGATGGCGGCCGCCTTTTGATTATTGCGTCTTCCTGCCACCGGACGGCGCGGGGAGCAAATCGGGGGCGGTGTGCGCTGTGCAGTGGCCGCGCGCTCGTTCTCTCATTCGTCATTCCGGGATGGTCCGAAGGACCAGACCCGGAATCTCGAGATTCCGGGTTCGATGCTTCGCATCGCCCCGGAATGACGAGTCTAGTTTTCGTACGACGAGATCTCGATCAGGCTGCCGTCCGGATCCCTGCAATAGACCGAGCGCAGCGTGCCGCGGGCGCCCTGCTTGGGAACCGGGCCTTCCTCGATCGCGACGCCATGTGCCTGCAAATGCGCCACCACCTCGTCGGGCGCGGCGGAGGTGAGGAAGCACAGATCCTCGCTGCCGGCGGTCTGGTGATCGGCGGTGAACCACTCGACCTTGTCGGCATCGCGCGGCCGGACGTTGATCTTCTGGTTACCGAATTGAAGGGAAGTCCGCGGCGCTTTGCCGCCGCCGGGGTCGAACACCTTGACTTCCATGCCGAGAATCTTGCGGTACCACTCCGCGGTCACCGCGACGTCGGCGACGTTGATCACGAGGTGATCGAGGGCCTCGACCTTGACCGGCATGCCTTATCCTTTCGTCGCCATGTGCGTTGCGCACTTTCCGCGTGCTTCCGGCTTTGTTACAACGCCGCCGACGACGCTTTCAAGATATCTGGCTTTCAAGAACAACACGTTGGGAGAACCCTTGAAATGATCACTCGCCGTACCGCGCTGGGCCTGCTTGCCGCCACTCCTCTTGCAGCCAGCCCGCTGTCGAAGGCGCTTGCCGCCGATTATCCGGCTCGCCCGGTGAAATGGGTGGTCGGCTATCCGCCGGGCGGCGCCACCGACATCCTGGCACGGCTGATCGGCCAGCGGCTGTCGGAAAAGTTCGGCCAGCAATTCGTGATCGAGAACAAGCCGGGCGCCGGCAACAATATCGCCACCGAATCCGTGATCAATGCCGAGCCCGACGGCTACACGCTGCAGCTGGTCAATCCGGCTAACTACATCAACGCCTCGCTCTACACCAACCTGAAGTTCAACTTCGTGCGCGACATCGCGCCGGTCGCCTCGTTCCAGCGCGTGCCGAACGTGATGACCGTGAACAAGGACGTGCCGGCCAAGACCGTCGCCGAGTTCATCGAATACGTGAAGGCCAATCCCGGCAAGGTCAATATGGCCTCGTCAGGCAACGGCACCTCGGTGCACCTGTCCGGCGAGATGTTCATGGCGATGACCGGCTGCAAGATGCAGCACGTGCCCTATCGCGGCGCGGCGCCCGCGATCACCGACATGCTCGGCGGTCAGGTGCAGGTGATCTTCGACAACATGCCCTCGATCATCCAGCACATCCGTTCGGGCAGCCTGCGTGCGATCGGCGTCACCACCGCGCAGCGCTCGCCGCAACTGCCCGACGTGCCGGCGATCGGCGAGACCGTGAAGGACTACGAGGCGAGCGCGCTGTTCGGCATGGGGGCGCCGAAGAACACGCCGAAGGAAATCATCGCCAAGCTCAACGATGAGATCAACACGCTGATGAAGGAGCCCGACATGACCAAGCGTCTGGTCGAGCTCGGCGGCGAGCCGCGGGTGCAGACCCCCGAGGCGTTCGGCGAGGAGATCAAGGCCGAGACCGAGAAGTGGAAGAAGGTCGTCGAGTTCGCCGGCCTGAAGGTCGAGTAGCGATCTTGTGATGATCGGAATTGGAGCCCTGCCGTTCGGCAGGGCTTTTTTTCTTGCGCGCGTTGTCTCGTTGATCTGGAATAAAGCGGCCCGGCGAAACCTGATGATGTATGGCGCCGTATCTGGCGCCGTGAAGAGAGGAGTTGGGACATGCGCAAGACGCAACTGGTCCTGCTGACATTGGGTGCGACGGCCCTTGCCGGTGTCGTCACCGTCACGCCCGCCGCGGCGCGCGACTATCCCTGGTGCGCCCAGGGCGGCGAATATGATTATCCCGGCGAATGCGCCTACAGCACCTACGAGCAGTGTCTGGCCAGTGTGTCCGGCCGGCTGCTGTACTGCGGCCCCAATCCGCTCATGGCCTATGGCCAGGTGCCGCAGCGCCAACCGCAGCCGCGCCGGCGCACGCGGCCCGTCGCGCCGTACTAGCCGCACGAAGTCATCTCGAAACCCGCAGCGGCGCATTTTCGCGTGATCGCTCCGGAATAAACTGGCTCCGCGAGCCTTTCTCTCTGTGAGGTCGCATGTCGCGCGGCGAACATGGGAGATCGGTCATGCGCAAGGCGCAACTCGTGCTGGGCACCATGGTCCTTGTGTGGCTCGCCGGCGGCAGCCCGGCGCGGGCGGACTATGCGTGGTGCATTCAGGATTCGGAATATGGCTATCCCGGCGACTGCTCCTATCAAACCCGGGAGCAGTGTCTGCTGAGCGCCTCAGGCCGCAAGGGCTTTTGCGGTCAGAATCCCGCCTTGGTCACGCGAGCGCCACCTCAGCCGGCTCCACGAGCCCGGCACGCTCCGCCATACTAGCGGCGCCTCTCATTGACGTCTGCCTGATCACCTGATCGTGCAGATCCGGGCGCGCGGGTTCCCGCTTGACGCCTTCTCGTTCACGTCTATACTAAACCACATGGTTAAGTATCAGGACGAGACGCTGGACCGGACCTTTGCGGCGCTATCCGACCCGACGCGGCGCGCGCTTCTCGCCCGCCTCGGCGAGCAGGACAGTCTGTCGGTGAGCGAGCTGGCCGCGCCGTTTCCGGTCTCGCTGCCGGCGATCATGAAGCATCTCGATGTGCTCACGGACGCAGGCCTGATCGTGCGCGAGAAAACCGGTCGCACGGTCTCGTGCCGGCTCACCGCGCAGCCGATGGAGCAGGCGATGAACTGGCTCAATCGTTACGCGCAGTTCTGGTCCGACAATCTAGATCGTCTTGCCGCCTTCGTGGAGGAAGAGACATGGCCAACACAGCCGTCAACGCCGATTCCCGCAGCGCCGAGCGCCCGGCAGAACGTCCAAGCGAACGTCCAAGCCTCACGCTCACGCGCCGGCTCCGCGCGCGGCCGGAAAAAGTCTACGCCGCCTGGACGCAGGCCGCGCAGCTAGCGCAATGGTTCGGGCCGCCGAACATGAAACCGGCGACGCTGACCGCCGAGCTCGACGTTCGCACCGGCGGTCGCTACCGCATCAGCTTCGTCAGCGACGACGGCGAATATTTCGAGGCCGGCGGCACCTATCGCGAGGTCGTGCCGAACGAGCTTTTGGTCTTCACCTGGGCCTGGCACTCGACGCCCGAGCGCGAATCGCTGGTCACGATCTCGTTCAAGCCGGATAGCGCCGGCACGCTGATGATCTTTCATCACGCCCAGTTCTTCGACGAGGCCGCACGCGACAACCATCGGCGGGGCTGGAGCTCGTTCCTCGACAAGCTCGATGCCTTCGTCGCCTGATTTCTGTCAGAGGAGACCGTCATGCAACCCCATCAGATCGTATCGCGCGAGCAATGGATCGCGGCTCGCAAAACCCTTATGGCGCATGAGAAGGAGCTTACAGCGGCTCGCGAGCGCCTCGCCGAGGAGCGCCGCGCGCTGCCCTGGGTCAAGGTCGACAAGGACTACGTGTTCGACGGACCGAGCGGCAAGGTGACGCTCGGCGATCTCTTCAAGGGGCGTCCGCAGCTCGTCGTCCAGCACGTGATGTTCGCGCCCGACTGGGAAGCGGCCTGCAAGAGCTGCTCGTTCTGGGCTGACGGTCTTGATCGCATGGTGCCGCACCTGGCCGCACGCGACACCGCGACGGTCGCAATCTCGCTGGCGCCGATCGCAAAGCTCGAGGACTTCAAGACGCGGATGGGCTGGACCTTCGACTGGGTCTCGTCGGGAAGCAACGACTTCAACCGGGATTACGGCGTGACGTTCTCGCCGGACCAGATCGCCACGGACAAGCCGATGTACAATTTCGGCACCACGAAGATCTACGGGCCGGAGCTGCCGGGCATCAGCGTGTTCTACCGCAACGAGGCCGGTGAGATCTTCCACACCTATTCCTGCTTCGCCCGCGGCCTCGACATGATGAACGCCGCTTATCAGTACCTCGACCTCACCCCGCTCGGCCGTCACGAGGAGGGACTGCCCTATCCGATGGATTGGGTGCGCCTGCGCGACCAGTACGAGCCGCAGGCGGAGAAGGGTGCGTGCTGCCACGGGTGAGGGGGCGGGGACGCCCTGCCCACGTCAAAGGTGTCATCGCCCGGCTTGACCGGGCGATCCAGTACTCCGAGAGGGGAGTGATAGAGACGAGAGGCCGCAGCGTACTGGATTCCCCGCCTTCGCGCGGAATGACAGCAGTGGTCGGCGCGGCAGCTTGCCTTGCTCGTGAGGGCTACCGCTTCGCGTCGGCCTGCTCCGTCGCGTTGCACGAGATCAGCATCGTATAGGGCCGCGCGTTGCCGGCGATGTCGGTGGTCTTGAGCTCGGCCTTAGGCTCGGCGGTCTGATAGGGCACCACGGAATTGTCGAGGAAGTCGCGCAGCACGCCGGTCTTGATGGCGAAGTTGATGTTCTCGGGAATGTTGCCGGTCGCCACGGCGATGCGGAGCGCGTCGACCTTTCCGGTAACGACGCCCACGATCTGCCCGGTGGCGTCGAACAGCGGGCCCCCGCTGTTGCCGGGCTGCACTGGCGCACTGATCTGCAGGAAGCGCGTGTCGTTGCGCATGCCGCTGAGTGAGCTCACGATACCGGTCGTCACGGTGAAGTCCGAGGTCAGCATTCCATGGTAAGGAAAGCCGATCGCGATGACGGAATCGCCGGAGCGGATCGAGCGGTCGCGGATACGGGCAAAGTCCTTGAAAGCCGCCGTCGACGGCGCCTGCAACAAAGCGAGATCGTTGTTCGCATCGCTGGACACAACGCGCAGCGCCATCGAGGCCTCGCTGGTGAGGTTGCCCTTGATGTCGCCGACGCAGCCGTCGATCACATGGTTGTTGGTGACGACGTGGCCGTTGGCGCTGACCACGAAGCCGGTGCCGCTCTTGGTTCGAGCAGATTTGCCGCCGGTTGCCGGTGATGCCTGCTTGTCCGGCGCGGTCTGCGGCTTGGCGGCAATCTTTGTAAAATCGCCGGCCTTATCCAGGCCGTCGGCTTTGACTCTGGTCACACAATTGGTAATCGCAGCCACCAAAGGCGCAGTTGACGTCAGGCTGAACTGAAAGGGCGTACCTCTCGCCACCGCCACCATCAGGCTCGCCTTCTGGAGCGCGCGGGCGACGTTGGTGGGCAGAACTGCCGAGACCATCACCTCGGAAAACGCGGTCGCGAAGAGTCTTACCTCGGCCTGACCGTCGAAGGTTACGTCGATCGTCAGGTTCTCACCCTTCTTGAAGCGAAATGCCGGATTGGCAAAGCCGAGCAGCCAAGAGCTGTTTGCATCCTGGCCAACAAGCAAGGTGACGCCGTTGGCGTAAGGTGTGCTTGCGGCGCAGTGAGAGAACGCGCCGGTCGAATCATTGGAATAGGCGCCACCGTTCCAGTTGCCGACGCGGATCGTGCCGAAAGGCCCCGCCGCATGGGCCACCCCGGCCAGGATCATCTGTAGCACGCACGCAACAACAGTCGTCTTGAACATCTCCACGCCCCCGGAACGCTATTGGCTCATCTTATCCGGCCGGTCCCCATTGGCGCAACCGGCAGTTGTTCTGTTGAAGCGTGTTTCCTCGGGGCATCCTTCGGGCTTGCGCTTACTTTGCAATGCTATATACTTTGCAATACAAAGTAACGGATCCCGACAAGCGGGGTCGAGCGAGGTTCTGGCGTTGCCGATGCGCGATCTCGACAAGGCGCTGGCCGACATCGTGGCGATCCGCAGCCAGATTGCGGCCGGCACGGCGTTCCGCGGCTACGGCCCGGCAACCATGGTCGCGACCGGCGGTGTCGCGCTGATTACGGCAATCCTGCAATTCTGGCTGCTCGGCGACCCCACCGGAGAGCCGCTCGGCTTTTTCTTCGGCTGGTTCATCGCCGCCGTGGTCTCCGGCCTGATGATCGGGATCGAGATGCGCGCGCGTTCGCGCCGCCATCATTCCGGCCTTGCCGACGCCATGATCCACCAGGCGGTCGAGCAGTTCCTTCCGGCAGGCGTCGCCGGCGTGCTGCTTGCGGTGGTGATGTGGAAGTTCGCGAGTGAGACGCTGTGGCTGTTGCCGGGTCTGTGGCAGATCCTGGTGTCGCTTGGCATCTTCGCCTCCATTCGCTCGCTGCCGCGCACCGTCGCGCTCGCCGGCGCCTGGTATTTCGTTTCGGGTTTCGCGGTCGTGGTGCTCGCGAGCCGAACCCACACGCTGTCGCCGTGGACCATGGGCCTGCCTTTCGTGATCGGCCAGTCGGTGATGGCGGGCATTCTGTATTTTGCGTCCGGAGATCATGATGTCGAAGACTGACAGCGCGCCTTTTTCCTATGAAGGGCTCGACCGCGTCATCCACGAGAAGGCGAGGCTCGGGCTTCTGACCTCGCTGATGGCGCATCCGAAGGGGCTGGCGTTCGCCGACCTCAAGCTGCTCTGCGGCCTTACCGACGGCAATCTCAGCCGGCATCTTGCCGTGCTGCAGGAGGCCGGCCTCGTCGAGGTAACCAAGGGCTATGAGGGCAATCGCCCGCACACCACATGCCGGCTGACCAGGGCAGGCCGCCGCCGCTTCCTCGACTATCTGGCCGTGCTCGAGCGCCTGGTGCGCGACGCCGCCAAGGCCGCCGGTCGCGAAGCGCCGCCGCTCGGCCGTCTCGGTATCATCTCGACCTGATCCTCCCCTTTTTTGACCGGAGACTTTGCAATGCAAAGTGACATGACCTCTCGCAGCGAGAAGCTTCACGTCGGCATCATCATGGACGGCAACGGCAGATGGGCGACGCGGCGCGGCCTGTCGCGGCTGCGCGGCCACGAGGCCGGCGTCGAGACGATCCGCCGCATCGTCGAGGCGGCGCCCAAGCAGGGCATCGGCACGCTGACGCTCTATGCGTTCTCGACCGACAATTGGCGAAGGCCGAAGGCCGAGGTCGCAGCGCTGATGACCCTGCTACGCTTCTATCTCGCCAACGAGGTGCAGAGCCTGGTGAAAAACGGGGTGCGTCTCACCGTGATCGGCCGTCGCGACCGACTGCCTGACGGCATCGCGAATGCGATCGCGCGGGCCGAAGCGGCCACCGCCCACGGCAGCACGCTCCACCTCCGCATCGCCGTCGATTATTCCGCGCGCGATGCCATCCTCAACGCGGCGGCGAAGGCGGCGGCGCTGACCAGCCTCACCCGCGAGGCGTTCTCGCAGCTCGTCACCGGCGAGGCCGGTTTGCGCGACGTCGATCTCATCATCCGCACCTCGGGCGAGAAGCGGCTGTCGGACTTCCTGCTGTGGGAAGGCGCCTATGCCGAGCTGCACTTCACCGAGCGGATGTGGCCGGAATTCGATGCGGGCGATCTCGCCGAGGCGCTCGCCGCGTTCCACGGCCGTGAGCGGCGCTTCGGCGGCCTCCAGGCGATCATGCCCGAGGAGGTGCCGTCACTCTCGCGGGTGTGAGGTACGGCATAGGGCGGCGCGCAGTTCGTTTTCGGCCGCAAGATTGGCAGCAATGTCCAAGCGGTAAGTGCACGGTCTCGGCTAGGTGTGCGGTTCACGCAACCTGCCGAGAGCGTCACGCATGCTACAGCTGTTTCCGGGGGGCGTCGTCGCGCCGGTTGAACTGGCCGAAGCGAAGGGGATGGTCTGCATCAGGGCCGCCAGTGCGTCCGATGTGGAGGACCTGTCGGTCTATTTCACCGGCCTGTCCACGTCATCGCGCAACAAGCGTTTCATGGGGGCGCGCGCCGACCTCGCCGTGGTCGCGGCCGAATGCGTGGCGAAGGCCGACCGTCCCGGTCACTTCACCTTGCTGGCCGAGTTCAGGCAGGAGGGGCAGCGCAACATCATCGGCGAAACGCACTACGCCTACGATGCGGCCGCACGGCACGGCGAGTTTGCCATCTCGGTCGCCGACGCCTTCCAGCGCCTGGGCCTTGGCCTCCAGATGATGACGGCGATGGAGACGCGCGCGATCGATCTCGGCCACGAGATGATCGCCGGCGAGACCGCGCGGACGAACGCGGAAATGCGCGGCCTGGCGAAGAAGGCCGGGTTCAGGGATACCGGGCTCGGCGACTGGCAGTCGGTTCACCTCGCAAAGCACCTGTCGCGATAGCTCTACACAGGTCGAATTGCCGCGTGGCACGGATCGTGCTCTAGTATCCCGGCGATGGGTATCCCCAGCGATGGGAGCTTCGGCGATGCGCGCAGTCCTGGATTATTGCACCGGCGGAATGGAGCGGCAGGTTGCGGCCGGTACGGTTTTCGTCACCGAGGGCGGCACCAGCGGCCATCTCTATGTGCTGATGCAGGGCAAGCTCGAAGTGCTCAAGGGCGAGATGGTGGTCGCCACCGTCACCGAGCCGGGCGCGGTGCTGGGCGAAATGTCGGTGCTGCTGGGCCAGCCGCACACCGCGACGGTCAGGGCCTGCTCCGATGCAATCGTCTACGAGTTCGAGGATGCCGCCTCGTTCCTGAAGCAGGAGCCGGGGGTGGCGCTGCTGATCGCGAAGATGCTGGCGCAGCGGCTCAACGTCGCCAACACCTATCTTGCCGATCTCAAGCGGCAATATGCCGGCCACGGCACGCATCTGGCCATGGTCGGCGAAGTGCTTCAGAGCATGATCAACTTGCCACCGCTTGAGGTCTCGCCAGGCTCGGATCGGCAATCCGATCCAAGAATGTAAGCCAGTCCGGCGGCGCCTCGACAAATGCCGCCGGCCGCTTCAGCGGCGCGCCGAGGTCGATCCACTGCGCCTCGCCGGCCGCGAGCCAGTACGCCCTGTCGGCATCGAGATCCAGCACGATATGCGTCGGCGGCCGGCCCGGTTGCAGGCCCGCGTTGAAGACCCAGGTCTGGCCCAGCCGGTCGAACCACGAGCCGTCGGTGATGAAGGGCGACTGATGCACATGTCCCGAGATCACCATCGACGGCTGATACTGCATGATCCACTGCACCACCTCGACATCGCCGAAGAAGCGCTTGCCGCCCCAGCTCGTCGGCGAATTCGCCGGCGGCGCATGATGCGCCCAGATCCAGCGCTGCGGCCGGCTCGCCGCGGCATCGCGGAGCTGGTCGGCGATGCGCTGCTTGACCAGCGGTCCATCCCACCACGGGCACACCGTGAACAGGGTGTCGCCGATGGTGAGGCTGTCGCCGTCGCAGGCGATGCCCAGCTCGCGCACCTCCGAGATCCAGCGCGAGATCTTCTCGCCTTCCGCATTGCGCTCGTCGAGGTCGTGGTTGCCGGAGCGGATGATCACGCGGGTCTTCCCGGCAAGCAGCGCGAGGTATTTCTTCACCACCACGATCTGCGCGCGAAAATCCACCATCGAGCCGATATCGAGCGCATCGCCGGCGAAGATCACCAGGTCGAATTGCGGCGCCGCGCTGACCAGCCAGTCGAACTGCGGCAGCGCGTAGTGCAGGTCAGCCACGACCAGGCAGCGCATTTGAAATCCGTTCGCGATTGAAATTGTCTGGGAATTCCAAAACGGCAAAAAGCAAGAAGCAGACCAGCACGGCCGCCCCCTCGCGTCAATCCAATGAGCCGGAGCATGCCGCGGCGTATCGCGGCATGCAGGGCATCGGGCGTCGCAGGTCTGGACCGGACCATCGAATTCTGCTGTCGTGGCATATCCTCAATCGCTCGTGTCCGCATGACCCCCTTCAAGACCATTCGTGCCCGCGCCGAGAAGCGCAAGGGCGGCCCCAAGGCGCTGGACAGGCTGATGCCCGACAAGCCCGACCTCAAGCGTCTGGCCAAGCTCGGCGACGACCGCATCCTCGCCGAGATGACCCGGCGGGTGTTTTGCGCAGGGTTTGCCTGGAGCGTGATCGATTCGAAATGGGACGGCTTTGAAGCGGCCTTCCTGCATTTCCAGCCGGCCAAGCTCACCTTCCAGCCGGAAGACTATTGGGAAGGTCTGCTGCGCGATGCGCGGATCGTGCGCAACGGCGCCAAGATCATGTCGGTGCGCGACAACGCCGCCTTCGTCCAGGCGATCGCAAAGGAGCACGGCAGCTTCGGCAAGTTTTTGGCGAAGTGGCCGTCGTCCGACGAAATCGGCCTGCTCGATCTCCTCACCAAGCGCGGCAGCCGGCTCGGCGGCAATACCGGCCAGATGCTGCTGCGCTTCGTCGGCTGGGACGGTTTCGTCACCTCCAGGGATGTCGTGGCCTGCCTGCGCGGTGCCGGCCTCGATATCGGCGAAGAGGTGAAGTCGAAGGGCGATCTCGCAAAAGTGCAGGCGCAGTTCAACGCCTGGGCCGGGGAGACCGGTCTGCCCTACACATATCTGTCACGCATCTGCGCGCTCTCGGTCGGCGAGGTCAGGAGCGAGTAACGGATCAAAAGGCATCAGGAGAAGCCTATCAGGCTGCCCATGATTTGCTCGGCGACGGCGCGGACCGCGACATTCGGATCGTCGAAGCTGCCGATTAGAGCCGCTCACAGGCAGATCGTGGACATCGTGTGGCGAACCCGTGCCGTGAGCGCGGCGGATGAAACTCGCGATCACGAAATACATTTCATCGGAACATTTGTGCGCAGCACCGGTTCGGGAATTTGAGCCAGGCGACACAGGCGCAGGGAACGCCGGTCCTAGCTCAACTCAATGAAACCCGGCACGACAGAAACGGAGCAGCTCATGAAGCTCACATCCGAACAGGTGAAGCAGACCGTCAACCAACTCGGCGCCCAGGTGCTGCCCGACGAGCATCCCGCAATGCCGCAGCTCAACAGCATGTTCGGCGAGCACACCTTCTTCGTCGACGAGACGGGCCTGAAGGTCCTCGAGCCGACCCCGTCGCTCGGCGCCGAGCGCCAGACCGGCGAAGTCGTCAGCCTCGCCGACTGGAGCGATGCCGACCTCACGCGCCTGATGGCCCACGAGCCGGAGCCGACGGGTGTGATCGTCGTGTTTGAGCATGTGAGGCATTGACCATTGCCGGTCGTGAAGGAAGATCAGATCGGCGGGGGAGACCCCCGCCGTGAAGGTGTGACGCCGTCAATCGATACGGCCGCCTTCAGGCAGCTCCGAGCTTGAGATTTTCGCGATAGCGTGGGCGCTTTTCGCCTCAGGTCGCATCAATAAACGCCGCAGCGTCTGGCAAGGGCTTTTACTGGCGGTATGGCCGACGCGTCGGCGATATAATTCGCCTCCATCCATCCATGGAGGTCGAGATGCATCGTGCCGTTCCGATGCTGGCATTGCTTGCCACATTTTTATCCGTTGTATTCTCGGGGCCGGCCCAGGCCGCCGAGGCGGATCGTTACTGCCTGCGTGGTCGCAACTGGGGCTTTCCGGGCAATTGCCAGTTCGCCACACGCCCGCAATGTCTGGCTGCCGCTTCCGGCACGAACGCATATTGCGGCATCAATCCACGCTATGCCGCTCCGCGGCGGCGCTGATCACCCTCAGAGATAAACCGTTCTGCGGTTATCTGCGCGGCAGACGCGTCCAATCAGGAAAGGCACGCTCAGATGCGAAAGCTTGCACTGTTCGTCATCCTGCTCGCGTTCGCGGGAATGTTCCCTTCCAGCGAATCGTATCCTCAGAGCGCGCTTCGGGGTGCGGTCATCGGCGGTGCCGTCGGCGGTCGTCGCGGCGCTGCGATAGGAGCTACGGCCGGAGCGATCGCCGGCGCCCACCGGCGGCATCGGCATTGGCATAGATATTATTGGCGGAACGGCAGCTGCTGGTACCGCTCGAGCAGCGGAAGGTCGCACCGCGTGTCGCATCGGTACTGCCGTTAAGTGGAGCGACGGATCGAGAACGGTAATTCAACGAGGGGATGGCAATGTTCTTCGTTCAAGAGGGATTCACGTACCGAAATTTCCTGATGGACATGATTGCGATATTCGCATTCGTCGTCTGGTTCTGGCTGCTCATCGTCATCTATGGCGACCTGTTCAGGCGCCACGACATCTCCGGGTGGGGCAAGGCACTATGGGTGCTCGTGCTGGTTCTGACCTCCTACCTCGGCATCTTTGCATACCTCATTACGCAAGGGCGAAGCATGGCCGAACGTAACGCCGAGCAAGCTCAACGGGCGCGCGAGGAGTTGCGGCACATCGTCGGCTTCAGCGTTGCAGACGAGCTTACCAAGCTTGATCAGCTCAGAAAGGCGGGATCCGTAACGGATGACGAGTACAGGCGGCTTCGCACCAGGCTGGTTTCCTAGCCGTCATTGCGCGCGGCACATTCGGAAGCGATGTTTGAAAAATCCCGTCACCGTCCATCCGGTTCAAATGCCGAAAGTCAGCTGCGGCTCCGGATCATCCCCGTCCTGGAGGGCAGACAGCGATACGCCCAACAGCCTGACGCGCTTGGGCAGCGGCATCTCGACTTCGAGCAGGCCGCAGGTCAGCCGCTCCAGATCGTCCCGGCCTGCAACCGGTGTTGGTGCGGACCTGCTGCGTGTGATGATCTCGAAGTCGGCAAATTTGATCTTCAAGGTGACGGTGCGGCCGCGGTTGCCGGTCGCCTCGCAATGGCGCCAGACCTTGTCGACGAGAGGCTTGAGCGCGGCGACCAGCGCCTCGAATTCGTCGAGGTCGGCCTGGAACGTGGTCTCCGCGCCGATCGACTTGCGGATCCGGTTGGCCCGCACCGGACGTTCGTCGACACCGCGTGAGATCCAATAGTAATAGGCGCCCGCCTTGCCGAAATTCGCGTTCATGAACTCCAGCGTCTGGTTACGCATGTCGCGACCGGTAAATATGCCGAGCGCATTCATCTTCGCGCTGGTCGCCGGGCCTATCCCGTGGAACTTGCCGACGGGCAGCGCCTCGACGAAGGCGGGTCCCATCTCCGGCGAGATCACGAACTGGCCGTTGGGCTTGCGATGATCGGAGGCGAGCTTGGCCAGAAACTTGTTGTAGGAGATGCCCGCCGAAGCGTTGAGCCCCGTCTCGGCCTTGATCTTCTCGCGGATCCGCAGCGCGACGTCGCGTGCCAGCGGAATGCCCTGCAGGTTTTCCGTCACGTCGAGATAGGCCTCGTCGAGTGACAACGGCTCGATGATCGGGGTGTGTTCGGCAAAGATCTCGCGGATCTGCCTGGAGATCGCCTTGTAGACCTCGAAGCGCGGCCTGACGAAGATCAGGTCGGGACATTGCCGCTTCGCCGTCACCGACGGCATGGCAGAGCGAACGCCGAACTTGCGGGCCTCGTAGCTGGCGGCCGCGACGACGCCGCGTTCGGCGGAGCCTCCGACCGCGACCGGCTTGCCGCGCAGCTCCGGATTGTCGCGCTGCTCCACGGACGCATAGAACGCATCCATGTCGATATGGATGATCTTGCGGACGGGCGAGGTTTCGCCCGTCACCGTGCCGGAATCGCTCATGGAGAGATGATACAATCGTGCAAGGAGAAGCGCGAGGCGATCGATGCTTTTCGCGCCTTACGCAGCCTGGGTTCGCGTTTGCCGGCCTGCTCAATGCGGCCATCTGGCGTTTGAATTGAGGCGTTCAGTCTCGACCAGGTTCAAACAACAGTCTCAGGCTTGTGAGTGGCAAGCATGGGCACGCGATCTAATATGAGGGCGCGGAGGACAACCCATGCAATACAGCTCCGAGCTCATTCGCACGATGCGTCAAGCGCTGGAGACCGTGATGGCGAGCGTACCGGCCCATCAATCGGTCTTCGGTCTGAAAGCGGCTGTGGCCGAATGCATCCTGAAGGCCGCCGCACACGGCCAGACGTCCTACGACGGCCTGGTCGCGTCCGCCTCGGACCAGATCCAGACGATGATCTCGATGCTCAGCTAGGCGCTGGCGTGAAGACGGCGACAAGGCTGGCGCACCCGACACGATTCGAACGTGTGACCTTTGCCTTCGGAGGGCAACGCTCTATCCAGCTGAGCTACGGGTGCAGTGGGCCTCATTTAGCCGATTGGCGAGGGGTGGGCAACCGCTTCCGCCGTGTTCGGCCACGTTGATTTGCGGGCAATGCGGACAGGAACCGGCAGGCTGTCGCAGCCAAGCCGTATTGCCGCATAGAGCGCCTGGTCGGCCAGGCCCAGCAGCCGGTCGGGGGTGCCGTCGGCCTCGCCGGGAATGTGGCTGGCGACGCCGACGCTGAGGGTGACGTGGTCGCCGGCTCCCTGGCGCCATGGGCGATCCGCAAGGCCATGACGGCGATGCGGATCTCGCCATCTCAGGCCACCGCCGCCACCGGAACGGCGTGGCTCGGGCCGAACAGCTTTCGCACCTCGCTGGCGGGCTTCGGCGCGCTGAACAGATAGCCCTGCATCTCGGTGCAGCCGAGCGCGCGGAGCAGCTCGCGCTGGGCCTCGGTCTCGACGCCCTCGGCGACCGTGGTCATGTGGCTCGCGGCGGCGATGTTCACCACCGCCTGCACGATCACGGGCGCGCCGCTCGTCTCCGCGATGTCGGCGACGAAGCAGCGGTCGATCTTGATCTTGTCGAACGGGAAGCGCTTCAGATAGCTCAACGAGGAGTAGCCCGTGCCGAAATCGTCGAGCGCGATCCGCACGCCGATCGCGCGAAGCTGGTGCAGGATCGCGAGCGCCGCCTCGTCGTCGCGGATCAGCACGGCCTCGGTGATTTCGAGCTCGAGCCGGCGCGGATCGAGTCCGGAGGCGGCGAGCGCGCCGGCGATCCTGAGCGCCAGCGTGTCGCATTTGAGCTGCACCGGCGAGACGTTGACCGCAACCCGCACATGCGCCGGCCAGGTCGCGGCTTCGTTGCAGGCCATGCGCAGCACCCAGTCGCCGAGCTCGTTGATCAGGCCGGTATCCTCGGCGATCGGAATGAACTCCGCCGGCGAGATTCCGCCGCGTTCGGGATGGCGCCAGCGCAGCAGCGCCTCGCAGCCGGAGACCTCGCCCGAGCGCAGATCGACCAGCGGCTGATAGTGGATCTCGAAGCCGCCGTTCACCAGGGCCTGACGCAGATCCTGCTCCATGGTCAGGCGCGCCTTGGCGCACGCGTCCATTTCCGGCTCGAAGAAGCGGTGGGTGCGGCGTCCCTCGGCCTTGGCGCCGTACATCGCGAGGTCGGCGTTCTTGATGAGTTGGTCGAGATCGTTGCCGTCCTGCGGCGCCAGCGCGATGCCGATGCTGGCGTCGGTGGAGAGCTGGTGGCCGAGACAGTGATAGGGCTGCCGGATCGCCTCGTAGATCCGCGTCACGAAGGACAGCACGTCGGCACGGGACTGGATTCCGGTCTGGATCACTGCGAACTCGTCGCCGCCGAGCCGCGCGATCAGGTCGCTCTTCTTGAGGCAGCCACGTAGGCGGGTGGCGATCGCCTTCAACAGCTCGTCGCCGACGTGATGGCCGAGCGAATCGTTGATGCCCTTGAATTCGTCGACGTCGATGTAGAGCAGCGCGAACTGCCCGCCGTCGGCGACCTTCGCCAGCTCGCGTTCGATCTGCTCGCGGAACAACGTACGGTTCGGCAGGTCGGTCAACGCATCGTAGTGCGCCATATGCGCGATCTTCTCGTGGGCGCGCCGCCGCTCGGTGACGTCCTCGACGACATTGATGATGTAGCGCGGCTCGCCGGACTTGTCGCGAATGCCGATCCGGGTCGAGGTGATGTAGCGCCGTCCGATGGTCGGGGTGCTCCAGATGTGCTCATCCAGAAATAGTCCGTCCGGCGATT
Source organism: Bradyrhizobium sp. B039 (assembly GCF_038965675.1). Taxonomy (NCBI): domain Bacteria; kingdom Pseudomonadati; phylum Pseudomonadota; class Alphaproteobacteria; order Hyphomicrobiales; family Nitrobacteraceae; genus Bradyrhizobium; species Bradyrhizobium sp. B039. The sequence continues at coordinate 8,718,121 of NZ_CP152416.1, read as the reverse complement.
GCAGCAGCTTGTCGTCGTCCCGGGTGATGATCTCGGCGGCGTCCGTCGGATAAAGGTCGAACGCGGTCTTGCCGACGATCGTCTCGGGGGCGGTGACGAGTTGTTCCTCGGCCACCTGGTTGGCCAGGAGGTAGCGCCGCGTGTGGGCGTCCTTCACGGTGATGCGCGAGGGAATATGGTCGATGATCTCGCGCAGGAAGGTGTGGTTGCGATCGCGCTCCTGTTCCAGGTTGCGGCGCTCGGTGATGTCTTCGATCGTGGCGACCCATCCGCCCTGCGCGAGCGGGGTATTGATGACCTGGAAGGCGCGGCCGTTGGCGATCTGATGGGTTCTCGTGGAGACCGTGCCTTCGGCGACGGTCCTCATGACGTCGTCGCAAAATTCCTCGACGTCGCCGTCGAACGCGTCACGTTCCTTGCGATGGTACATCGCCTCGCGGATGTGACAGCCGGGCTTGATGACGTCGTGGGAGAGGCCGAACATGTCGGCGTACCGGCGGTTGCAGGTGACGATGTATCCGGCGGCGTCGTACAGGATCAGCCCTTGCGACATGTTGTTCAAGGCCGTGTCGAGCCGCAGCCGCTCCGCTTCGATTCCCTCCTGGGCTTCGCGGTTCTGCCGGTTGATCTGGCGGATGATCAGAAAGAGGATCAGCGCGATCACGACGGCCGAAAGCGCGGCCGTCGTGACCATGAAGCCGGTCTGCTGCCGCCAGTCGGCAAGCGCCGCCGCCGTGGTGTTGGTGGCAACGATGACCAGCGGGAAATGGTTCAGCGACGCGGCTGAGCCAAGCCGCTCCTCGCCGTCGACCGGGCTCCTGACGCGAAGCGTTTGATGGCCGCCCTCGGTCAGCACCTTGTGCATCAGCGGCGCGGTCTTGAAGCTCCTGCCGATCAGCTCCTCGACATGCGGATAGCGCGCCAGCATCTTGCCTTCGCGATCGAACAGCGAGATCGCCGTGCCTTCGGCGAGCGCCACGGATGCGAAATAGTTCTGGTAGCTGTCCGGATCGATCCGCCGGACCATCGCACCGACGAAGGTGCCGTCCGGCAGGCTCAGCCGGCGTGCGACGACCGTGGTCCATTTGCCGATGATGAAGCTGCGGACGGACTCCAGCAGCACCGGTTCGGCCATCGGGTCCGATTTGAAGGTCTGGAAGTAGGCGCGCGAGGAGATGTTGATCTTCGGCAACGGCTGGGCCCGCGACCAGTTGATCAGTTCGCCGTCGGCATCGTAGATCGCGATGTCTCCGAGATAGGAGACCGAGCTGACCTTGCTGCGCAGCATCTGGTTTGTGGCAGGTCCGTACATGCGCTCGCGGAACATCCCGGGCGAGGCGATGCCCGGCAGGTTCATCTGCCCGATCAGATCGGCGGCGACGACGTCGGAATCCTCGAATTGCTGATCGAAATGCCGCGCGATCAGCTGCACCGTGTTTTCCAGCTCGCGCTCGCGGTTGGCGAGGGTTCGCTCGCGGAATTCGCCGACGGCCATGGCGGTCACGGCGAAGATCCCCGCGACCAGCAACACGCCGCACAGGGTCAGCCACAGGACAGGACCACGCCGCGCCAAGGCCGCCCAGCCGCTCTTTGCGGCTAAGGACATTCCGGCTGCCACCGTGGAAAAGACCTGGCGCATTCCCCCTCCCTGGAGGAACATGAATACACCGCACAAATGGCCCAAACCTTAGGAAAGCCGGTTACCTGAGCATTAATGCGGTTGCACGGCCCGGCCGCATGCAGCTGGGCGGGAATCGCTCCGCGGTTGCGCGATGCGCGTAACAATCGCTGCGCTGCATCACTAACGGCAGCTTAATGCGAGGCGCCCGCGCTCTTGTCACCGCCGCCACTCCGCAGCCGTCCGACCACGCCGGTCGGGAAGAAATAGACGCTGGCAATGAACAGCAGCCCGAGCCACAGCAGCCAGCGGTCGGGATGCAGAAGTCCCGGCAGCAGCGGCAACCCGGCTTCCGACGCCGCCTTGGAGGCGACGCCCATCAGCGACTGGAGATAGTTCTGCGCGAGGATGAAGATGGTGGCGCCGATGATCGCGCCGTAGATCGTGCCCATGCCGCCGATCACCACCATCAGCAGGATGTCGAGCATGATCGAGAAGCTGAGCGAGGTGTCGGGGCCGGCGTAGCGCAGCCACAATGCGTTCAGGATGCCGGCGCTGGCGGCGACGAGGGCCGCGAGGCAGTTGGCGTAGGTCAGGTGGAACACGGTGCGGAAGCCGAGCGCCTCGGCGCGAAAACGGTTCTCGCGGATCGCCTGCAGCACACGGCCGAACGGCGAGTTCACCACGCGCAGCAATGCGAGGATCATCAGGGCCGAGATGGCGAGCACGAGGTAATAGGTGAGAATGCGGCCGTTGACCTCGAAGCCGAACAGGTTTCTGGAGATCAGCACCGTGCCGGGGCGCAGCAGTTCGGGCAGCTGGAAGCTGCGGCCATCCTCGCCGCCGGTTAGCCAGGACAGCTGCGAGGCCAGCACCTGGAAGGCGGAGGCGACCGCCAGCGTGATCATGGCAAAGAAGATCGCCGCGACCCGCAGCGAGAACAATCCGATCGCGAGCGCGAGCAGAGCCGCAAGCGGCAGGCCGATGACGATGCCGGTTGCGACCGCGGCCCAGTTCGGACCCATCCCGTACAGCGCGATCGCGATCGCGTAGCTTCCGATGCCGTAGAACATGGTGTGGGCAAACGACACCGAGCCGGTATAGCCGAGCAGCAGGTCGTAGGAGGCGACCAGCGCGGCGAAGACGCAGATCTTGGCCGCAACGTTCAGCGCCTTGGCACCGGGAAACAGGAACGGCGTCGCCGCAAGCGCCAGGATGATGAGGACGAGGACGAGCGTGAGAACGCGGCTGCGCGGCGGATCGCCTGAGAGGATCATCATCGGCTGGTCACCGCATAGAGGCCGCGCGGCCGCCACATCAGAATGGCGACCATCAGCAGGATGTTGGAGACGAGGGCGAGTTTCGGCACCAGGAAGCCGCCGTAATTGGCGACCATCGCCACCAGGATCGCGCCGATGAAGCAGCCGCCGATCGACCCGAGCCCGCCGATGATGACGACGATGAAGATCAGCACGGTGAGGTCGTCGCTCATGGAGGCGTGGACCTGCTCGCGATAGAGCGCCCACATCACCCCGCCGAGGCCTGCGAGCGCGGAGCCCGTCATGAACACGCCGAGGAACAGGCGGCGGATGCGATAGCCGAGCGCCTCGACCATCTCGCGGTTCTCGACCCCGGCGCGGATCAGCAGGCCGAGCTTGGTGCGGTTGAGCACGAGCTGGATCGCGATGAAGACGGCAAGGCCGATCAGCGTCGCCAGCACGCGGTACTTGGCGATCGCGACGTCGCCGAGGATGAAGGAGCCGCGCAGCGAGGTGGGCAGCGGCATCGGGATGATCTGCGGCCCCCACAGCGCATAGAGCGTCTGCTCGGCGACGATCAGGCCGCCGGTCGTCATCAGGATCTGCTTCAGGTGCTGGCCGTACACCGGCAGGATCAGCACGCGCTCGACGATCAGGCCGAGCGCGCCGGACATCGCCATCGAGAGGAGCGCAGCCGGCGCCAGCACCGCGAGGTTCATCCAGAGCGAATCGGCCTGAATGGACGCCGCAAACGGTGCCAGCACCAGGGTTGCGACATAGGCGCCGACGGCGATGAAGGCGCCATGACCGAAATTGAGCACGTCCATCAGGCCGAACACCAGCGTCAGCCCGGAGGCCATGATGAAGATCATCATGCCCATGGCGAGGCTCGCGGCGGTCAGCGTCAGCCAGGTGCTGGGCGAGCCGACCAGCGGGATCACCAGGAGGGCGAGCGCGATCGGCAGCAGGATCGGCGCGATGTCGCGCTTCGGCTTCGGCAGCGGATCGTTTGCGGCAAGTTCTGTCACTGATGCGCCTCCAGGCTCAGGCCGAGCAGCCGCTCCTGCAGCGGCACGTCGGCGGCGAGCGCCGCCATCTCGCCGCGATGAACGATGGTGCCGTTGTCCATGACCAGCACGTTGTCGCCGAGCTCGCGCGCGGCAAAGAAGTTCTGCTCGACCAGGAGAATGGTGGCGCCCTTGCGCTTGATCTCCTTCAGGCACTCGATCAGCGCCATGACGATGGCGGGCGCCAGCCCCTTGGTCGGCTCGTCGATCAGCAGCAGCTTTCGTGGCTCGATAATGGCGCGCGCGATCGACAACATCTGCTTCTGTCCGCCCGAGAGACTTCCCGCGCGCGACAGCCAGAACCGGCGCAACGCCGGGAAGAAGCCGAAGATCCAGTCGAGCTGGGCGTCGTCGAGCGGCCCGTCGCGGGCCGCCAGCACGAGGTTCTCCTTCACCGTGAGATCGGAGAACACCGCCATGCTTTCGGGCACGTAGCCGACGCCGAGCCGGGCGATGTCGGGCGTGGCGCGGCTCTCGATGCGCATCCCGGCGAGGCTGATCTCGCCCTTCGAGGCCTGCCACAGGCCCATGATGGTGCGCAGCGTCGTGGTCTTGCCGGCGCCGTTGCGGCCGAGCAGCATCGTGGTCTGTCCTTGCGGGACGACGAGATCGATGCCCTGGAGGATGTGATAGCGGCCGATATGGGTGTGCACGCCGGAGAGTTTCAACAGCTCGGTCATGCGGCGCTCTTCGGTGCGATGCCGAGATAGGCCTCCTGCACGATCGGCGAGGCGATCACTTCGGCAGGTACGCCGTCGGCGACGAGCTGGCCGTTATGCAGCACGATGATGCGGTCGGCCAGCGAGCGCACCACGTCCATCTTGTGCTCGACCAGCAGAATGATCTTGCTCCTGTCCTGCTTGAGCTGCGCGATCAGGTTGAGCACCACAGGCACCTCGTCGATGCTCATGCCGGCGGTCGGCTCGTCGAACATGAACACCTTCGGCTCCAGCGCGATCATCAGCGCCACCTCCAGCTTGCGCTGGTCGCCATGCGACAGCGCGGTCGCGGCGACGCCGCGGCGGCCACCGAGCGCGACCTGGTCCAGGATGGCGTCGGCGCGCGCGATCAGGTCGCGGCGGACCATCCACGGCCGCAGCATGTCGTAATGGGTGCCGTTCGCCGCCTGTACCGCGAGGCGGACGTTCTCTTCCACGGTGAGGTTCGGAAACAGGTTGGTGAGCTGGAAGGCGCGTCCGAGGCCCGCGCGGGTGCGCAGCGGCGCGGAATGCTGGGTGATGTCGGTGCCGTCGAACAGGATGCTGCCACTCGATGCGCGTAGCTGGCCCGAGATCAGGTTGAAATAGGTGGTCTTGCCGGCGCCGTTCGGCCCGACGATGGCGGTGAGCTCGCCGGGGCGGAACGTGCAGGAGACGTTGTTGACCGCGACGTGGCCGCCGAAGCGGATGGTGAGGTCGCGGGTTTCGAGAGAGAGCGTCATTCGATGTTTCGACCGAGTTTGGCGAATAAAATGGAGATGTATCCGCGATCACGCTGCGCTCCCTCCCCCGCTTGCGGGGGAGGGTTGGGGAGAGGGTGTCTCAGCAATCGAGAACCCCCGAGCGAGAAGAGCCCCCACCCGGCCTCCCCCGCAAGCGGGGGAGGTGAAGCAAGAAAGCTCAGCGCTTGTTGCGGACGGGAACGTCCATGTCCTCGATCTTCAGCTCGCGCACCGGCTCGAGCACGGCCCAGGCGACGTTCGGATCGACCTTGACCTTGAAGTGATACATGCTCTGGAGCGCCTGATGGTCGTCTTTCCGGAACACCATCTTGCCCTTCGGCGTGTCGAACTCCAGGCCTTCCATCGCGGTGATCAGCTTCTCGGTGTCGGTCGACTTCGCCTTGGTGACGGCGGCGACGACGGACATCGCGGCGGCGAAACCGCCCGCGGTGAAGAAGTCCGGCGGCGCGTTGAAGCGCTTCTGGTGCTCGGCGACCAGCCAGTCGTTCACCGGGTTCTTCGGGATCTCGTAGAAGTAATAGGTGGCGCCTTCCATGCCGGGCAGGCCCTTATAGGCGGCGAGTGCCGGCAGGATGTTGCCGCCGGTGGAGAGCTCGATGCCGTAGCGCTTCGGATCCATGTCCTGGAGCTTGGCCAGCGGATTGCCGGCGCCGGCCCAGATCACCCAGATCACCTTGCGGCCCGGCTTGTCCTTCAGCGCGTCGAACAGGCGCTGGCCGACCGCGGTGAAGTCGGTGGTCGAGGTCGGCGCATATTCTTCGGCGGCGAGCGTCGCGCCGGTCTTGGCAAGCGCCTCCTTGAAGGCGGCGACGCCGTCGCGGCCGAAGGCATAGTCCTGCGCCAGCGTTGCAACGGTGACGCCCTGCTTGCCGATCGCGACCGCATTCGAGATCGCGTCCTGCGAGGAGTTGCGCGCGGTGCGGAAGATGTAGCGATTCCACTTCTCGCCGGTAATCTGGTCCGCGACCGCGGGCTCGACGATCAAGATCTTCTTGTTCTCCTCGGCGACTGGGAGAATGGCAAGCGCTGCGGCCGACGATGTCGTGCCGATCGCGATATCGGCCTTGTCGTCCTGATAGGCTTCCGCGAGCGCGGCCTTGGAGAGATCGGGCTTGCCCTGGTCGTCCTTGGTGATGACGACGATCTTGCGGCCGTCGAGCGTCATGGTGCCCTTGGTGGCGTATTCAAAACCCATCTGCAGGCCGGTCTCGGTCTGCTTGGCATAGGCTTCCAGCGGACCGGTCTTGCCGTAGATCAGCGCGACCTTGAGATCGTCGGCCCGTGCGGAGGTGCCCGCGGCGAGGGCGAGGATGGTTGTTGTTATGATGAGTGATCGACGCACGATGGTCCCTCCTGATTCAAAGTTTCTCGGTAACAGCGAGTTGCACAACGTTACGAACATTGCAATTCATCCTTCCGGCGGACTGCGCCGGCACATGAGCATGCATCATTTTTAGGCCTGCCGTGTCACGCGCGTGTCGCCTGATGCGGCGGGGCTGCCGGCAGACTCGATCTGCCGCCGGTCCGACTGCGCCTCTTCCGCGCTCTCGAAGATGTGCGGCGCGACGCCGCGCTTCTCCAGGGCTTCGCCGAGCTTGATGCGCAGGAAGCCGGACGTGGTGTAGCGCGACACGCCGGAATAGAAGCGGTCGACCAGGCTGCGCACCATGGCCGAATAGTCGTCCATCAGCTCCGGCAGGATCGAGAAGTTGTCGTAGTTGACGATGGCGTAGACCCGGCGGCCGAGCGGGGCGAGCTTCGCCTCGACGAGGGCCGCGATCGCATCGATCTCGGCCTTGCTGCGCAGCGGATAGCGTTCCAGGTTGACGAAGAACAGGTTCTGCTGCTCGTCGAGCGTGAAGCGCTGGTCGAGCGGGATGGTCAGCAGCCGCTCGCGCAGGTCCATGGGGCCGTCGCGGAAGATGCGGGTGTCCATCAGGATAGGGTCGCGCGGGATCAATGGCTTGAAATCCATCAGGCGCAGGATGTCGCGCTCGATGTCGATGCCGGGCGCTATTTCCATGAGCTCGAGCCCGTCGGGCCGCAACGCGAAGACGCAGCGCTCGGTGACATAGAGCACGCGCTGCCCCCGTGCCGCGGCGAAGGGGCCGCTGAAGGTGACGTGCTCGACGCTGTCGACGAATTTGCGCGACCTCGCCTCGTCGAGGATGGCGAGCTTCCCGTCGTTCACCGCGATGCGCTGCTTGCCGGCGCCGAACGTGCCGACGAAGACGACCTCCTTGGCGTTCTGGCTGATGTTGATGAAGCCGCCGGCGCCCGCGAGCTTCGGCCCGAACTTGCTGACATTGAGGTTGCCGGCGCGATCGACCTGGGCGAGCCCGAGGAAGGCGGCATCCAGGCCGCCGCCGTCGTAGAAGTCGAATTGATACGGCTGGTCGATCACCGCCTGGGTGTTGATCGCCGCGCCGAAATCGATCCCGCTCGCCGGGATGCCGCCGATCACGCCGGGCTCCGCCGTCAGGGTGATGAGGTCGATGATCCGCTCTTCATTTGCGACGGAAGCGATCCCTTCGGGCATGCCGATGCCGAGATTGACCACGCTGTTGGCCTTGAGCTCGAGCGCGGCGCGCCGGGCGATGATCTTGCGCTCGCTGACCGGCATCACGGGCAGGGAGGCGGCGCGGACCCGGATCTCGCTCGAGAAGGCCGCATTGTATTGCGTGCCGAAGGTCTGCCAGTGGTTCTCAGGTCTCGCCACGACGACGCAGTCGACGAGGATGCCGGGAATCTTGACCTGGCGCGGATTGAGGCTGCCGCTCTCGGCGACGCGCTCGACCTGCGCGATGACGATCCCGCCGGAATTATGCGCCGCCATGGCGATCGCGAGCGCCTCCAGCGTCAGCGCCTCCTTCTCCATGGTGAGATTGCCGTCGGGATCGCCCGTCGTGGCGCGGATGATCCCGACATCGATCGGGAACGTCTTGTAGAGCAGGCATTCTTCGCCGCCGATCTTGATCAGCTCCACCATGTCCTCGGTGGTGCGCGCATTCAGCTTGCCGCCGCCATTGCGGGGGTCGACGAACGTGCCCATGCCGACGCGGGTGATGTGGCCGGGCCGGCGCGCAGCGATGTCGCGGAACAGATGCGTGATGACGCCCTGCGGCAGGTTATAGGCCTCGATCTGATTGGCGATCGCAAGCTGCTGGAGCTTTGGGGCAAGGCCCCAATGCCCGCCGATCACGCGCCGGACCAGGCCTTCATGTGCGAAATGATTGAGGCCGCGATGCTTGCCGTCGCCCTGGCCGGCCGCATAGACGAGCGTCAGATTGCGCGGCTTGCCCTGCGTATAGGGCGCATCGCCCTCGTGTGAGAGATAGAGCTCCTCCAGTGCGATCGCGATCTCCTCGGCAAAGCCGATGCCGACGAAGCCGCCGGTCGCGACGGTGTCGCCGTCGCGGATCAGCATGACCGCTTCGGCCGCCGTGACGACCTTGCCTTTCTCGGAATTGCGCAGATAGGGCAGAGCTGGATGATGGCTCACGGCGTTCCTCCCGATCCCTGGACGGTATGCCGTCGTTGCTGTGCGTCGATCCTAGCGCGGGGAGCAGGCCCGGAACAGGCTGCTCCTCGCGACAAGAGGTCAAGAGGTATCGTCAGGACGTTCAGGACTGCACTATCTTGCGTGTTTCGGTGGCGAAATAGACCGACACGACGGTGATGATCGCCAGCGCGATCATGTAGAGCGAGATCGGCCAGGTCGCCGGCGCGTACGCCGTCATCAATCCCGTCGCGATCAGCGGCGACAATGCGCCGGCGAAGATCGAGGCGAGGTTGTAGCCGAGTGAGACGCCGCTATAGCGCACCTTGGTGCCGAACAGCTCCGACAGGAAGCTCGCCTGCGGGCCGTACATCGCGGCGTGACCGACGGCGAGGCCGAGCACGATCGCGATCCAGGCATATTGCGGGTTCTTGGTCGAAAGCAGCATGAACAGCGGGAACGACATCAGCGCCGAGAACACCGCGCCGAAGATGTAGATCGGCCGCCGCCCGAGCCGGTCGGAGAGCGCGCCGAAGGCGGGAATGGTGAAGGTCTCGATCGCCGCGCCGATCAGCACGCCGTTGAGCATGTCCTGCTTGTTCATGCCGAGCGATTGCGTCGCATAGGCGAGCACGAAGGTCGCGTAGATGTAGAAGAAGCCGTTTTCGGCAAAGCGCGCGCCCATCGCGAGCAGGATGTTCTTGGGATACATCCGGATCGCCTCGAGGATCGGCATCTTGACCTCTTGCTTGGTGTCCTTGACCTTCTGGAACTCCGGCGATTCCGCGATGGTGAAGCGAATCCACAGGCCCACCAGCACCAGCGCGATCGAGAACAGGAACGGGATGCGCCAGCCCCAGGAAAGAAGCTGCGCGTCGGTCAGCATCGCGGACACCACCGAGAACACCAGCGTGCCGAGCACGAGGCCGAGCGGCGCCCCGAGTTGCGGCCAGCTGCCGTAGAATCCCTTCTTGTCCGCGGGCGCATGCTCGACCGCCATCAGCACCGCGCCGCCCCATTCGCCGCCGAGGCCAAAGCCCTGGATCAGCCGGCAGGTCACCAGCAGGACCGCGGCCCAGATGCCGGCGGTCTCGTAGGTCGGCAGGAAGCCGATCGCGGCGGTCGCCGCGCCCATGATCAGCAGGGTCAGATAGAGCATGGTCTTGCGGCCGATCTTGTCGCCGTAGTGGCCGAACACGACGCCGCCGAGCGGACGCGCGATGAAGCCGAGCGCGTAGGTCGCGAACGCCAGCAGCGTTCCCATCATGGGGTCGAAGGTCGGGAAGAACAGCTTGTTGAAGATCAGCGCCGCGGCGGTACCGTAAAGGAAGAAGTCGTACCACTCGATGGCCGTGCCGATCAGGCTCGCGGTGGCGACGGTCACGTGCGAGGGCTGTCTCGCCTCAAGCTGATGGACTGAGATCGCTTCACTCATCTTGCGTCCTCCCTGGTTGCGAATGCGCATGTGCAGCACGCGTCATTGTGCAGAGCGAAGAGCAAGCTCCGCGCCAGATGCCACAGGTTTGCGCAAAATGGCTGAAAACCCAGCAGTTTCAGCGCCTGATCCGGGACAGAACGGCAGCGCGCCGTGTCTGGAGTCCGAGACTCCGGACACGCGATGTCTCGCAACTCAGACGGATGCGGCTCCCGAGGCGAGGCCGAACTTGGCGAGCTTCTTGTAGAAGGTCGCGCGCGAGATCTGGAGCATCTTGGCGGCCTCCGAGATCTGGCCGTTGCTGGCGGCGAGCGCCTGTTCCAGCGTGTGCTTCTCGAACTCGGCCTCGGCTTCCGCATAGGGCAGGACGAGGCCGGCCGGCCGCGATGGTGCCGTGGGCACCGTCTCCGCGCCGACGGGGAGAATGCGATCGAAGTCGTCGCTGGTGAGGCGTCCCGAATCGCTCAGGATCAGCGCGCGTTCCAGGATGTTGCGCAGTTCGCGGACGTTGCCGGGCCAGCCATAACGCGCAAGCGCAGCCAGACCGCTCGGCGTGATCCTGGCATTGAGGTAGTCGCCGGATGCGCTGATGTCCTCGAGCAGCCGTCCGCAGATCTCGGGCAGGTCGTCCAGGCAGTGGCGCAGGGGCGGCAGCTCGATCGAGAGCACGTTCAGCCGGTAGTAGAGATCCGCCCGGAATGTCCCCTCGCTGACCCGCTTGTGCAGGTCGACATTGGTGGCCGCAATCACGCGCACGTCGACCCTGGTGACCTTGTCGGAGCCGAGTGGCTCGATCTCGCGCTCCTGCAGCACGCGCAGCAGCTTGGCCTGCAATTGCAGCGGCATCTCGCCGATCTCGTCGAGAAACAGCGTGCCCCCGTCGGCGATCCGGAATTTGCCGTCGCGACCCTTGCGGTCCGCGCCGGTATAGGCGCCCGGCGCGGCGCCGAAGAACTCCGATTCGATCAGCGTATCCGGGATCGCCGCGACGTTGACGCTGACGAACGGCTTTTCGGCGCGGGCGGAGGCGTTGTGGATGGCCTGCGCCAGCATCTCCTTGCCGGTGCCGGTCTCCCCGGTGAGCAGAACGGTGACGCTCTGGCGCGCGGCGCGCGCTGCAAGCTCCTTGGCCTGTGCGATGCCGGCGGTTGCGCCGACATAGTCGTCGAAAGTGAACCGGGCGGCGCGCGCATGCGACAATTGCCGCCGCGCCAGCCGCAAGTCGTTCTCGAGCTGGGCGACGCGACCGAGCAGTGGCTTCAGGCCCTCGAGGCGGTCGTAAAGCACGAAGCCGATCGCGCCGATGATATTCCCCTTCTCGTCCTCGATCGGCATGCGGGTCACGACGAGTTGCTCGCCGCCGAGCTCCATGATGTCGAGGATGATCGGTTCACCCGTCTCCACGACCCTGCGCATCAGGCTGTTGGGGATGACCTCCTCGATCGGGCGGCCGAGCGCCTCGGATTCATGCGAGAGGCCCATCGCGGTGACGTATTTCTCGTTGACATACACCACGCGTCCGCTGCGATCGATCGCGATGGCGCCCTCGCACAGATGCTCCAGCCGCTCGAACAGCGTCTCCATGGCGCGTGCGCGGATATAGGCGGGATCGCTGACGACAGAAGAGGGACCGGACATGGCGTGCCTCGCGGGAAGCCCGCCTGTTTATTACCAAAAGGGCAGTAATTTCAAAGGGGAGAATTGGCGCTGGCTTCGCGACCCATTCTCGGTCGTCGTCCTGGACAAGCGAGCAAAGCGAGCGCCGATCCAGGACCCATTACCCCAGGAAGCTGTTTGGCGAAGACTCGTGGTCACCATCCCGCGCCACGACACCTGCCTGGGGTAATGGGTCCTGGCTTTCGCCAGGACGACGGCGGTGTTTGTTGCGCCGCTGTCGCCCTACCGCCGATACCCGCCCGCCCGCGAATAGCCGTGTCGGTTCTGCTGCATCGGGCGGCTGGCCACGCTGGCGCGGGACTCGCTGGCGACGGGTGTTGCGAGCTTCAGCTCCTCCAGGAAGATCGGCCGCGAGAAATAATAGCCCTGCGCGTAGCGGATCTTGGTCGCGGCCTGCAGGTAGGCGAGCTCCTCGTAGGATTCGAGGCCCTCGGCGATCACGGTCATGCCGAGCGCTTCGCTCAAGGATTCGATCGCGCGCAGGATGCCCTGGCTGCGCGGCCGCTTATGGATGTCGGTGATGAAGGAGCGGTCGATCTTGATCTCGTCGGCCGTGATGTCGGCGAGCGCCGAGAGCGAGGAATAACCGGTGCCGAAATCGTCGATCGAGATGCCGACGCCGAGCTTGCGGAACATCGGCAGGATTTCCGACTGGAAATGGCTTTTGGCGACGAAGGCCTCTTCCGTCAGCTCGATCATGAAGCGTTGGGGAAAGCCGGTGTTGTCCAGCGCCTGCGCGAAGCTGCGCATGAACTCGGGATTGCCGGCCTGCCTGGCGGCGACGTTGATGCTGATCGAGGCGTCCGCGCCGAACGTGTCGTTGATCAGGTCGATCGACTTGACGATCTCGGCGAGCACGAGATGGGTCAGCTCGTCGATCAGTCCGAGCTCGCCGGCAAGGTTGATGAACGAGCCCGGCGCCTGGATCACGCCTTCGTCGTCGCGCAGCCGCACCAGGGCCTCGATGCCCTTCACGGCCTGCGTGCGGATGTCGACCTTGGACTGGAACGCGCAGCAGAAGCGCTTCTCCAGGATGGCGAGCCGCAGCGACTGCTCGATCTTGGTCCGCGCCAGCGCCTCGCGCTCCATGCTGGCGTCGAAGAAGGCGGCCGATCCCTTGCCGTCGTTCTTGATGCGGTACATCGCGATGTCGGCGTTCTGACGCAGCATCTCGAAGCTGCTTCCGTGATCGGGATAGATGCTGATGCCGACCGAGGTCGAGGCGAAGACCTCCGAATGGTCGATGAAGAACGGCGCGGTCAGCCGCTCCAGCGTCGCTTGCATGAATTCGGCGACTTCCTCCTGGCCCTGGATCGGGGAGAGCAGCAGCAGGAATTCGTCGCCCGAGATGCGCGACAGCATGTCGGAATCGCGCAGGTCGCGCCCGAGCCGCTTCGCCAGCTCGACCAGCAGCGCATCGCCGACGGCGTGGCCGTAATAGTCGTTGATGTGCTTGAAATTGTCGACGTCGAGAAAGGCGAGCGCGAAGCGCTCGCCGCCGCCATCGCGCGCGAGCAGGTTGTTGGCGCGGTGCTCGATCACGCGCCGCGACGGCAGGCCGGTCAGCTCGTCGAAATAGGCCGAGCGGAACAGCTGGTCCTCGAAATTCTTCTGCTCGGTGATGTCGGAGGAGGCGGAGATCAGGAGCTCTCGTCCGGCGAGGCGAACGGGGCGATGGGTCGTGAGCAGCACCTGGCGCGCCGCGCCGTCGTGCAGGGCTTCCTCGGTGACGACCGCCTGGCCGGCGCTCAGCGCCCGGCGGCAGGCTTCCCGGCGCGGCGTCAGATCGGGCGAGGGACGGCTGCCGTCCATGCCGAGCTGCGCCGCTGCGGCATCGTTAACCAGCAGAAGCTCGCCATGGGCGTCCTGAACGGTCAGGCCGGCCGGCAGCATTCTAACGATTTCCTTGAGGAATCCGAGTTCGGCTTCGCTCGCGCCGGAATATCTGTTGTCGTTCATAGAAGTCATGAATCTTGTTGTTTCAGCGCGCCTTTGCAATGGGCGCGATCTTGCGTGGTTCCCTCTTAAGTTTGGTTAAGGGGTCCGGAGAAATACGGTGGTGTCTTGCGGCGATGCGGCACGCGCGCCGATCGTCATTAACAGAGGGTCAATGCGCCCAGCGAAACCGCGAGCGGGGCGCGCGGGCCTGCTTTCGCTTTAGCGGCTTTCACCTTGGGGGATGCGGCATTGCATGATGCAATGCAGCCCGGTCTTCAGATACGAGATCTCGGTCCTGCCATCGAAGGCGGAAAGCGCCGATTTCAGCAGCTTGGTGCCGAAGCCAGGCTCGGACACCTTGTCCACGGTTGGCCCCTCGGTCTCGTCCCAGGTGATGGTCAAGCGATCGTCGCTGACGGTCCACGACACCTGCAGTAGACCGCGCGGCGCAGAGAATGCGCCGTATTTGCCTGCATTGGTGGCGAGCTCGTGAAACATCAATGACAGCGTGACCGCGAGCTTCGCCGGCAGGAACAGCCGGTCGCCGTTGAGGGTGAAGCGGACGTGGCCGTAGGGGCCGAGCTCCGAGATCAGGAGATCGCGGATGTCGCAGCCGGCCTTGTCGATCCGCGAGATCAGATCGTCGGTTGCGGCCAGCGATCGCAGCCGCGGATCGACCCGGGCCCAGACCTGCGGCTGGTCATGCAGCACCTGGTGAATCACGGCGTGCACTGTCGAGAGCTTGTTCTTCAGCCGGTGCTGGAGCTCGTCGACCAGCAGCTTGCGATAGTCTTCTTCCTCGATCAGGCGCTTGGAGATCCGGCGCTGCTCCGCCAGCATGGTGCGATAGTGCTCGACGCCCCAGATGGTCAGCGCGCTCACGGCCCAGTAGAGCGCCAGCAGGGCAAAACGCGCGCGATCGGCAAGCGCATCGCTGAAATTCACGACGACGCCGAGCACGCCGCCGACGATCGCCGTCACGATGCCGATCCGGAAGCCTCCGAACGCGGCGGCAAAGAACACGGCCGGAAAGTACGGGGTGAAGTAGACGTCGGGCCGCACTTGCGCGAGGCCCCAGCGCGCCAGCGTCGCAACGAGCAGGCAGGCCACCGCAAAGGCAATGCTCAAGCCGAGCGACGGAGGTGCCGCGCCCTGCCAGCCCTTGCGGAATTCGTCGATCAGCTTCTCCATGCGCCGCCCGGTTGCGAGGTGCGTTCGTTGCGAATGTTACGCATCTCGCCAGCGCAAGCAAAGCTTGCCTTGTCGGGAGCCGGCAGGAATAGTGACCGTCGCGGCGCCGACTGTCGCGGCGTCGTCGTCGATCGGTATCCGCCATTTGGCGTCAAGAGGTTCGAAAACAGGGACATTCCATGGGCAGGCTGGACGGAAAGGTCGCGGTGATTACGGGTGCGACGAGCGGGATCGGATTACGGACCGCTGAAGTCTTCGTTGCCGAAGGTGCCAAAATTGTGATCGCGGGGCGGCGCATACCGGAAGGCGAGGCGCTGGCGAAGCAGCTCGGGGCCAATTGCATCTTCCGCCAGACCGATGTGACGGTCGAAGCGCAGATGCAGGCGCTGATCGCGCTCGCGGTAGACAAATTCGGCCGGATCGATTGCCTATTCAACAATGCCGGCGGGCCGGCGCAGACCGGCGGCATCGAGGGCCTCGAGGTCGAGCGCTTCGACGCGGCGATGGCGACGCTGGTGCGCAGCGTCATGCTCGGCATGAAGCACGCCGCGCCCTACATGAAGAAGCAGGGGTCCGGCAGCATCATCAACAATGGCAGCATCGCTGGCCGGCTCGCCGGCTTCTCCTCGTCGGTGGTTTACGGCGCGGCCAAGGCGGCGGTGATCCATCTCACCAAATGCGTGGCGATGGAGCTCGGCGAGTCCAACGTCCGCGTCAACTCGATCTCGCCCGGCGCGATCGCGACCGGCATTTTCGGCAAGGCGCTTGGGCTGGCGACCGACGCCGCGGAGAAGACGCCGGCGGTGATGCGCGAAGTCTACAAGACCGCCCAGCCGATCCCGCGCGCCGGCATTCCCGACGACATCGCCCATGCCGCGGTGTTCCTGGCGAGCGACGAATCCAGCTTCATCAACGGCCACGACCTCGTCATCGACGGCGCCATCACCGGCGGCCGCAACTGGAGCCAGCAGCAGCAGGGCTACGTGGCGCTACGCAAGGCGTTCGATCAGGAGGCGTAAGGCGGCCCAGCTATTTGCTGTCATTCCGGGGCGCGCGAAGTGCGAACCCGGAATCTCGAGATTCCGGGTTCGCACTTCGTGCGCCCCGGAATGACGGTGTTTGTCATCACACCGCCTTCACCCGCACCTTCAACCCGTCCCGCGGCTTCGGGATCGGCCACATCTGCCAGTCCGGCTTGTAGCCCGGCTCCAGCGACACCTCGATGTTCTGCAGGAAGTGCCGGGCAAAGCATTTGGCCTGCATGTAGGCGAAGTGCAGGCCGAGGCACATATGCGCGCCGCCGCCGAACGGCACCCAGGCGAAGCGGTGGCGGTTGCGCTGGGCCTCCTCGGTGAAGCGCAGCGGATCGAAGCGGTCCGGCTCCGGCCAGATGTCCTTCATGTGATGCGTATAGAGCGGATTGACGCCGACCGCGGTGCCGGCGGGAATCCTGAAACCCTTGAAGGTGAAGTCGCGCATCGCGCGGCGCGGCATCGACGGCACCGGCGGCTTGATCCGCAGCGCTTCCTTGAACGCCATTTCGGACAGCGGCATCTTCTCGAGATCGTCGAAGCTGCTTGGCGCGCCCGGGGCGAGCCCGAGCGCCAGAACCTCGGCGCGCAGCCTGTCCTGCCAGTCCGGGTTTGCGGCGAGCTCGCCGATGAAGGAGGTCAGCGACGAGGTCAGCGTGTCGTGCGCCGCCATCATCAAAAAGCTCATGTGGTCGATGATGTCCTGCTCCGACAGCAGCGCACCGTCCTCATGGGTGGCGCGGCAGAGCTGCGAGAACAGATCATCGCCGCCGTGATTGCCGCGGCGGAGCGGAATCTGCTGGCGGAAATAGGCGACGATGCGCTTGCGGCCCGCGACACCGCGCGCCATCTGCGTGCCGGGCAGGGGACGGCGGATCGGCGCGACGGCGGCCGCGACCATGTCGATGAAGGCGCGGTTGATCTCGTCGACCTCCGGCCCGATATCGGCGCCGAGAAAGGACGCGGCGGCGAGATCGAGCGTGAGCTGCTTCATCGCCGGATAGAGCTGCATCTCGCCGGGCTTGGCCTTCCACTGCGCGACGCGCGCGGAAATGCCGCGGTCGAGATCGCTGAGATAGGATTTCATCGGTCCGGACTTGAACGCGACCGACAGCGCCTTGCGGTGCAGCCGGTGCTCGTCGAAATCGAGCAGCATCAATCCGCGCGGAAACAGCAGGCCGAGCACCTTGTTCCAGCCGTGCGTCGACGAGAACAGTTTTTGCTGGTCGAACATCACGAGCTCGTTCGCTTCGGGTCCGAGCAGCACGACATTGGTCTCGCCGAAGACATGGGTGCGGTAGACCGGGCCGTATTTGGCGCCGTTCGCCTCGATATGCCCCTTGGGGTCGGCCAGCACCTGGAAGGTCTTGCCGATGACCGGCCAGCCCTCGTCGCCCGGGATGTGCGTCAGCTCGTTACGCCTGGGGGCGGTGAACTGAAGCGCAGGGGCGGCCACATTCTGCATCGACATGACGAGTGCTCCGGTTGGCTGACCGAACGGACATCGCGCGACCGCGACTTTATTGCGGCCTGCGCCAGCTGACCGGGGCAGCATAGCACAGGCCGATATCGCTTGCTTGAGATCGTGGTTACACGTGTAACGCCAACGAGCCCTACCGCTTCGCCGCTTCCTTCTGCAGATCCGGGGCGTTGACGGCGGGAATGGCGACGCGGCCGGGTCCGGTGACCTTCAGCGCTTCGGCAGCCTTCTCGTTCTCCATGATCTTGGCCATCACGGCCTGGCCGGCGCGTTCGAAGATCGCGCGGTTCTCGATCACGAATTTTTGCGACTTGCGGAGGCCATCGATATAGCCGTTGATCTCCGGCACGACATAGCGCGCGACCAGGTCCCAGCTCCGGCGCGTGTTCTCCGGGTTGGCCCAGTCGTGCACGAAGCCGATCACGGCGCCGACGCCGCCGGAGACCTGCATCACGTTCTTGATCATTTTCACGAGGTCGTCGGGCGTGCCGATGACGGAGGCGGCGCCTTCGACGAAGGCGGTCTTGTCCACGGCTTCGTCGGGCGAGGTGAACGCGGTGAGGCCCGGCCGCTGCAAGGTGCCGACATTATATTCGTTGTGCCAGCGCATCAGGCCGGCGCCGGCCTCGCGGCGGGCCTGCTCGCGGGTCTCGGCGACGTGCCAGGTCAGGAGCACGCGCCAGTCGGCGCGATTCACCGTCGTGCCGTGCTTCCTGGCGGCATCCTCGGCGAACTGCCATTGCTGCTGGAGCGACATCAGGCCCTGTGTCGTCATCGAGCCCAGCGAGATGATGCCGATGCCGTATTTGCCGGCGAGCGTCATGCCGGAGGGCGAGATCTGCGAGGCGACCACGAACGGCATTTCCTCCTGCAAGGGCAGGAGCTGGAGCGCGGCATCGTTCATGGTGAACCAGTCGCTCCTGGCGGTGACGCGCTCGCCGTTGAACAGGCGGCGGATCACGCCGATCGCCTCGTCCTGGCGGTCGCGCTGCGTCATCGGGTCGATGCCGAGCGTGTGCGCGTCGGAGGCGAGCGCACCGGGACCGGAGCCGAAGATGGCGCGGCCGCCGGTCATGTGATCGAGCTGCACCATGCGCTGGGCGACGTTGAAGGGATGGTGATAGGGCAGCGACACCACGCCGGTACCGAGCCTGATCCGCTTGGTGCGCTCGCCGGCCGCGGCCAAAAACATCTCGGGCGAGGCGATCATCTCCCAGCCGGAGGAATGGTGCTCGCCGCACCAGAACTCGTCATAACCGAGCGCGTCGAGCTGCTCGACCAGGTCGAGGTCGCGCCGGAACTGGAGCATCGGATGCTCCCCGATCGGGTGATGCGGGGCAAGGAAGGCTCCGAACTTCAGGCGCGCCATGGCGTTCTCTCCGGCTGGATTTTTTGTTTGTTGAGACGGTGAGGCTACGTGCCCGATGGCGCGAACGCAATCGCGCGATGTCCCGCGCGGCGGAATGCAGGCATGCGCTCATCTTCTCCCTCTCCCCGCGGGGAGAGGCGAAGGAAGATCACCGCGTCATCCTGTTCCACGCATCCAGGCCGGCGATCTTGTACGCCTCCGCCAGTGTCGGGTAGTTGAACGTGTTCTGGATGAAATAGTCGATGCCGCCTTTGAGGTTGAGCACGGCCTGGCCGATATGGATCAGCTCGGTAGCGCCTTCGCCGAGGATGTGCACGCCGAGCAGGCGGCGCGTCTTGGTCGAGAAGATCATCTTCATCATGCCGCTGTTCAGCCCCATGATGTGGCCGCGCGAGGTCTCGCGGAAGCGGGCGATGCCGACCTCGTAGGGAATGCCGCGCGTGCGCACCTCTTCTTCGGTGAGGCCGGCGGTCGAGATCTCCGGCACCGAATAGATGCCGTAGGGAAAGAACTCCGGCGGCGCCAGGGGCTCCATGCCGAGCGCGTGACAGGCGGCGACGCGGCCCTGCTCCATCGAGGTCGAGGCGAGGCTCGGAAAGCCGATCACGTCACCGGCCGCGTAGATGTGGGGCACGCTGGTCTGCAATGTCACGGGATCGACCGTGATGCGCCCGCGATGATCGACGGCGATGCCGGCGGCCTCGAGGTTGATGCTCGAGAACCTCGACCTCGTGATCGAGGGTTTTCTGCAGCCGGGTCGTCAGGTCGCTTGCCGCGATATCCTGCTTCACCCGGTAGGAGCGGCCGTAGAAGCCACGCTCGCGCCAGCCGGACAGATTGAGCACGGTCTCGCGCAGGGTTTTGGAGGGAATGGTGCCGGTGTGGACGGAGACGCCGCCGACCCGCCGGCCCTTCTCCACCACCAGCACCGCCTTGCCGAGCTTGGCGCATTGCACTGCGGCCCGGCGCCCCGACGAGCCCGAGCCGATCACCACCATGTCGTAGTCGTACATCGGAAGACTTCCGAACCCCGCGAGACCAGCGGGAACCGACATGCAGCAATCGGGCCAAGGCGGCAAGAAGGCGGCAAGGCCTACCTCGGAGGTAATCGCGCCGATGACGCCGATCTGCGAGCATCGCGCGCAAATAAATTCCGGAAGGGCCGCGCGCCGATGCATCAAACCGTCACAAAGCAGATCGATTCGTCGCGCCGCTGGTGGGTGCTCGGCATCGTCGTCGCCGCCCAGTTCATGTTCGGCGTCGACGCCTTCATCGTGAACGTCGCCATTCCGACCATCGCCGTCGATCTGCACGCAACGCCGGCGCAGATCGAATCCGTCATCGCGATCTATCTGATCGCCTATGCCACGCTGGTCGTCACCGGCGGCAGGCTCGGCGACATCCACGGGACCAAGAACGTATTCCTGGCCGGCGTGCTCGGCTTCACCCTGACCTCGCTGTGGTGCGGGCTGGCGCGATCAGGCGCGGAGCTGATCATCGCGCGGCTGGCGCAGGGCGCCACCGCCGCGCTGATGGTGCCGCAGGTGCTGGCGACGCTGCATCTGTTGTTCACCGACGGCCAGCGCAACCGCGCCTTTGCCGTCTACGGCATTGTGCTCGGGCTTGCGGGCGCCGCGGGCTTCCTGCTCGGCGGGCTTCTCGTCACGCTCGATCTCGCCGGCACCGGCTGGCGCTCGGTGTTCTTCGTCAACGTTCCCAGCGGCCTCGTCATCGCCGGTGCTGCCTGGCGCATCATGCCGTCGGTGCCTCGCCGGGCCGGTACGAAGCTCGACATCAAGGGCAGTGTTGTGCTGTTCGCAGGGTTGTTGTGCCTGATCGGTCCGCTGCTGTTCGGCCACGACGTCGGCTGGGCGCCGTTTCTGTGGGCGGCGATGGCGATCGGCGGGGTGATCCTCGCGCTATTCCTGAAGCTCGAGCACGCAGTCGGGCGCGCCGGCGGCATGCCGCTGATCGATCTCACGCTGCTGGCGGATGCGGCGTTCCTGCGCGGCCTCGGCGCGGCCTTCTTTTTCTTCGTCGCCAATCTCTCGTTCTATCTCGTCATGACGCTGTTCATGCAGCGCGGCCTGAAGATCCCGCCGCTCGAAGCCGGCATGGCCTTCATTCCGCTCGCGTTCGCCTTCGTCGTGGCCTCGCGTCACAGCGGTGTGCGGGCGCGCCATCGCGGCACCAAGGTGTTGATCGAGGGCTGCGCGCTTCAGATCGCGGGCCTCGCCGCGCTCGCGCTTGTTGTAGTCGATCTCGATGCGCCGACGCCGATCGGGCTTGCGCTCACCATGATCATCTTCGGCTACGGTCAGGGCCTGGTGATGGCGCCGCTGTCCGGCGCGGTGCTTTCCACCGTGAAGCCCGTCGCCGCAGGCTCGGCGTCCGGCATGTACGGCACCATTGCGCAGATCGGAAATGCGGCCGGAGTGGCCGCAATCGGCGCATTGTTCTTCGCGCTCGAAGCTCTGCAATCACCGCGCGCAGGATTTCTCGTCTCGCTCGCGCTGTTTGTGACATTAATAATGATCTGCGCCGCATTTCTGGCGTGGATGCGCCGCGCATCTGCACGAAGTTGAGGCATTGCGGTTAATGCGTGCGGTTTCTCCGTGAATTTCTGGTAATTGACAGCACACACACTTTTCATTTTGCAGTGCAGCAACTATCTGGTTTGGGTGGACGTTGAACGTCGCCTGCCAGGAGTTGCCGTGTCGCTTGCCAGAAATATCGATCTCTTGAGACGCCTGCCGAAGGTGGATGGTCTGCGCTTTGCCGACTTCGGCCGCAGCGCGGATGCGCCCGGTCCATTGCAAGAGGTTGCGGACTTCGGTGACAATCCCGGCAATCTTCGCATGTTCGCGTTCGCGCCGGCGCAGTTGCAGATGCCGCGCGCGCTCGTCGTCGTGCTGCATGGCTGCGGACAGACCGCAGCGGCTTACGATCTCGGCGCGGGCTGGTCGACGCTCGCACGGCACTACGGCTTCGCGCTGCTGATGCCCGAGCAGCAGCGCGCCAACAACGGCAACACCTGCTTCAACTGGTTCAATCCGGAAGACACTGCGCGCGACAGCGGCGAGGCGCGCTCGATCCGCGAGATGATCGCGCATATGGTCAAGACGCACCGCATCGATCCCAGGCGCGTCTTCATCACCGGCCTCTCCGCCGGCGGCGGCATGACGTCCGTGATGCTCGCGACCTATCCGGAAGTCTTCGCGGCCGGCGCGGTGATCGCAGGCCTGCCCTATGGCATCGCCTCGAATTTGCGCGAGGCGCTGGACGGCATGTTCCATTCGCCGGCGCGTCCCGCGCGCGAGCTCGGCGATCTCGTGCGCAACGCTTCCGATTATCGCGGCCCCTGGCCGAAGATGTCGGTGTGGCACGGCAGTGCCGACCGCACCGTCAATCCCGGCAATGCCAACGAGATCGTCAAGCAGTGGCTCGACCTGCACGACCTGCCTGACGTGCCGATGGCCGAGACCAATGTCGACGGCTATCCGCGTCAGGCCTGGTGGAACAAGGACGGCGAGACGCTGGTCGAGTCCTACGCCATCACCGACATGGCGCACGGCACGCCGCTCGGGCTAGCCGACAACGACCAGCGCTATGGCGTCGAAGGCGCGTTCCTGATCGAGGCCGGCATCTCCTCATCCTACCACATCGCAAAGTTCTTCGGCCTGACCGGCTGGATTCCGGACGCGGCGAAGAAGAAGGCGGAGGCAAAGCCTGGAGCGCCGAAGCCGGCGCTGACGCCAGCGCCGCATCTGGCCCGCTCGATCCGCGACGCGGTCGCCGAACCGCCGGCTGAGCCGAAGCGCGAGGACGCCCGCGGCTTCGACCTCGGCCAGATCATCACGCGCGCGCTCACCGCCGCGGGGTTGATGAAGTAGCTCAGCCCTCACGCGTCGTCCCGGATCTGCGCTTACGCTTGTCCGGGATGACAGCTCTGTTTGTGGCGACGCCGGTGCATCGCTGAATAGAGCTTACATCTCGCCGGTGATGAACGGATTGGTCATCCGCTCCTGGCCGATGCTCGAGCCGGCGCCATGGCCGCAAATGAAGCCGACATCGTCGCCGAGCGGCAACAGCTTGGTCTTGATCGAGCTGATCAGCGTGGCGTGACTGCCGCCGGGCAGGTCGGTGCGGCCGACGGAGCCTGCGAACAGGACGTCGCCGACATGGGCAAAACGTAATTCCTTGTTGAAGAACGCCACGCTGCCGGGCGAATGGCCGGGGCAGTGCAGAATGTCGAACTGCAAGCCGCCGATCGACACGGTGTCGCCCTCCTCTAACCAGCGGTCCGGCGCGAAGTTGCGCACCCCGGTCATGCCGAAGCGCGCGCCGCTCTCCACCACATTGTCGAGCAGGAACTTGTCGGCCTGATGCGGTCCCTCGATCGGCACCTTCAGCGCATCGCGCAATTCCGCGGCGCCGCCGACATGGTCGATATGGCCGTGCGTCAGCCAGATCTTCTCCACGGTGACGCCGGTCTGCTTGATCGCCTCCAAAATCTTCGGCACGTCCCCGCCGGGGTCGATCACCACGGCCTTCTTGCCGGGTTCGTCCCAGATGATGGTGCAGTTCTGCTCGAACAGCGTCACGGGGACGATGATCGCGCCGGCCTTGGCTTGCGAGGACTCTTGCGAGGATCCTTGGGTATCATTTTGCTCGGTCATGGCGCCACAATGCCGATTTTTGCCATGCCGCCAAGCAAAAGATTCGTGGCCCGGCCCCGGAACAGCCGCCTCGGCCGTCACACGGCCGTCCCAATTGGCCTGCTGGTTTGAACCGGGGCGTTGCTTCCGCGTTCTCTCGCGCGAGGCGGATTTTCGGGTGGGTTCTCCGACATGGCACAGGGCGAGGTGAATTGGTGGCGCGACGGCATCTTCTACCAGGTCTATCCGCGCTCGTTTCAGGACAGCGACGGTGACGGCGTCGGCGATCTCGCCGGCATCTTGCGGCGGCTGCCTTATGTGAAGTCGCTCGGCGTCGACGCGATCTGGCTGTCGCCGATCTTCCCTTCGCCGATGGCCGATTTCGGCTACGACATTTCCGACCATACCGGCATCGATCCGCTGTTCGGCACGATGGCGGATTTCGACGCGCTGCTCACGGCCGCGCATGAGCATGGCCTCAAGCTGATCCTCGACCTCGTGCCCAACCACACCTCGGACCAGCATCCCTGGTTTGTCGAGAGCCGGTCCTCGCGCGACAATCCCAAGCGCGACTGGTACGTCTGGCGCGATCCGGCGCCCGATGGCGGCGTGCCGAACAACTGGCTGTCCGAGTTCGGCGGCAGCGCGTGGCAGTTCGACGAGACGACGGGTCAATATTACTATCACGCCTTCCTCGCCCAGCAGCCGGACCTCAACTGGCGCAACCCGGACGTCCGCGCGGCGATCTACGACGCGATGCGGTTCTGGCTGGACAAGGGCGTCGACGGCTTTCGCGTCGACGTGATCTGGCACCTGATCAAGGACGCCGAATTCCGCGACAATCCGCCCAATCCTCACTACGTCGAGGGCCGTCCGCCGAACGAGAAGATCCTGACGCAATATTCCACCGACCAGCCGGAGGTGCACGACGTCATCGCCGAGATGCGGCGCGTCACCGATGCCTATCGCGCCCGCGTGCTGATCGGCGAGATCTATCTGCCGCTGCACCGGCTGATGGCCTATTACGGCAACGACCTCACCGGCGCGCAGATGCCGTTCAACTTCGCGCTGCTCTCGACGTTCTGGAGCGCGCGCTCGATCGAGACGATCATCGACGACTACGAGAAGGCGCTGCCGAAAGGCGCCTGGCCGAACTGGGTGCTCGGCAATCACGACCGCCCGCGGGTCGCCAGCCGTGTCGGGCCCGAGCAGGCCCGCGTCGCCGCCATGCTGCTGCTGACGCTGCGCGGCACGCCGACGCTCTATTACGGCGACGAGATCGGCATGCATCAGCTCGCGATCGCGCCCGAGGACGTGCGCGATCCCTTCGAGAAGAACGTGCCCGGCATCGGCGTCGGCCGTGACGGTTGCCGCACGCCGATGCAGTGGGATTCCTCGAACTTCGCCGGCTTCTCGGACGTCAGGCCGTGGCTGCCGCTGCCTGAGGATCATATCCACGAGAATGTCGTCAATCTCGAAGCCGACACGCGCTCGATCCTCAGCCTGTACAGGCGGCTCATCGTGCTGCGAAAGAGCAGCCCGCCCCTGGTGGCCGGCAACTATCATCCGATCGCGGCGCAGGGCGATCTCCTGATCTACCGCCGCGAGGCCGAGGGCAGGGCGGTGATCGTGGCCCTCAATCTCGGCCCCGACCCGATCGCCGTCACCACCAGCGCGATCCGCTTCGGCAGCGAGATCCTGCTGTCGACGTTCCTGGATCGTGAGGGTGAGAGGCTGGAAGGCGTGCTGGATTTGCGCGGGAATGAAGGGGTGATCGTGCAGCCGCCCTAAGAAGTAGGGCGAGGCGACAGCGTCATTCTCCAACGTCGTCCTGGACAAGCGAAGCGCAGATCCAGGACCCATTACCACAGGACGCAGTGTGGCGGAGGCTGGTGGTTATCAGCTCACGCGCCAACGACCTCTTGGGGTAATGGGTCCTGGCTTTCGCCAGGACGACGGCGGAGTGTGTGGATGCACCTACCCCGGATGCTTGTTACCCGCAATATCCTCATCGATATCGCTCCGCTTCAGTAAATAATCCAACCCGCCGACCCGATACCAGCGATAGCCATACGGCTCCAGGACGACGCGGTGCTGGCCGCGCTTGTCGGCGTGGCTGTGGTCTTCCGCGAGCAGATTGATCAGGTGCGCGCCGGCATCATCAGGCAGCCCCGTCGAGAACGCGATCTCGCGTGGCTTCTCATCGAGATTGTGCACGAACAGCACCGAATTGTTGCGCCAGTCATAGCGCATGATGAAGACGGCCGGATCACGCGTCGCAATGATCGCGAAATTGCCCCAGCCGATCTCCGGCACCTCCTTGCGCATGCGGACGATGCGTTCGGTCCAGTTCAGCATGGAATTGGCATCGCGCCGCTGCTTGGCGACGTTGACGTGCGGAAAGCCATAAGGGCCCTTGTCGATGACGGGACAGGCCGGCTTGTCGTTCTTGGTGAAGCCGCCATGCGGCTCGGTCGACCATTGCATCGGCGTGCGCGCGCAATTGCGCTCCAGCAATGAGAGATCGTCGCCCATCCCGATCTCGTCGCCATAGCGGATCACGGGCGTTCCCGGCAGCGTGCACATCAGGCTGTAGGCAAGCTCGAGCCGCCTGCGGTCGCCGCCGAGCATCGGCGCGAGGCGGCGGCGAATGCCGCGGTCGTAGAGCTGCATGTCCTTGTCGGGGCCGAAGCTCTTGAACACGGTGTCGCGCTGCGCCGGGGTCAAGCGCCCGAGATCGAGCTCGTCGTGATTGCGCAGGAACAGGCCCCATTGCGCCGAGCCCGGCCGCGGCTTGGTCGCCTTCAGCGCCTTTGCCAGCGGTCGCGAGTCGGCCGACGCCAGCGCATAGAACAGATGCTGGTTGACGTGGAAGTTGAACATCATGTGCATGCGGTCGGCATCGCGGCCGAAATATTCCATGTCGGTTTCCGGCAGCACATTGGCTTCGGCGAGGATGATGGCGTCACCCTGGCGCCATTGCAGGAATTCGCGGAACGCGCGCAGCATGTCGTATTGCTCGACCGGCTTCTTCACCTTGGCGCCCTTGGTCGCGATCACGAAGGGCACGGCGTCCATGCGGAATCCGGAGACGCCGAGCTGGATCCAGAAGCCCATGATCTTCAAGATCTCGGCCTGCACGTGCGGGTTCGAGGTGTTGAGGTCGGGCTGAAAATCGTAGAAGCGATGAAAATACCAGGCGCCGGCGTCCTTGTCGCGCGTCCAGGTCGATTTCTGCACGCCGGGAAACACCATGCCCTTGTTGGCATTGGCGGGCTTTGTGTCGGACCAGACGTACCAGTCGCGATAGGGCGAGTTCTTGTCGCGCCGCGCTTCCTTGAACCAGCGATGCTGGTCCGAGGTGTGGTTGACGACGAGGTCGATGATGATGCGGATGCCGCGCTGCTTGCAGCCATGGGCGAATTCGACGAAGTCGCCGAGCGTGCCGTAGCGGGAATCGACGCTGTAATAGTCGGCGATGTCGTAGCCGTCGTCGCGGCCGGGCGAGGTCTGGAACGGCATCAGCCAGATCGTGGTTATGCCGAGGCCGTGCAGATAGTCGAGCCGCCGCAGCAGGCCCTTGAAGTCGCCGACGCCGTCGCCGTCGGCATCCATATAGGTGCCGACGGACAGGCAGTAGATCACGCCGTTCTTGTACCAGAGATCGTCGATCATGCGCGAGCGGCCTCACAGGTCCCGCCGGGGTGCGGCGGCTGCGTGATAAGTGCGAGGGCAGGGGGAGGTTCCTGCCCGGCCGTCGTCCCGGGGCGCGCGAAGCGCGAGCCCGGGACCCACAGCCACAGGGAGTAGTTTTGCGAAGACCGGGAGTTACCCGTCCTGCGCCACAACCGCTCCCCGTGGTTATGGATTCCGGGCTCGCGCCAATTGGCGCGCCCCCGGAATGACGGGTGGAATGGAATCGGCTATCCTCATCCCATGGACAGCAGCGCCCGCAACATCGCCCTCGTGCCGCCGCCGGACCGCCGCCAATCCGAGACGGCGCTGGCGATCGCGCGCGGCACGGCGCGGCTGCTGCGCTCGCTCGGATTTTCCTGCATCAGCGAACTGCCGCTGCCGTCGGGCCGGCGCGCCGATCTGGTGGCGCTGAACGAGCGCGGCGAGATCTGGATCGTCGAGATCAAGTCGTCGGTCGAGGATCTGCGCGCGGATCAGAAATGGCACGAATACCGCGCCCACTGCGACCGGCTGTTCTTCGCCTTCACGCAGGACCTGCCGTGCGAGATCTTTCCGCAAGGCACCGGCCTCATCATCGCCGACGCCTATGGCGCGCATCTGCATTGCGAGGCGCCCGAGCACAAGATCGCGGCCGCCACGCGCAAGCAGATGACGGTGCGTTTTGCGATGGCGGCGGCTTTGCGGATCAACCGGCTGGTCGATCCGCAGGGGCACGCGGATTTCTGGGAATGAGTCCGTAGGATGGGTAGAGCGAAGCGAAACCCATCACTTTCGGTCAGGTAAGCAAGGCGGTCAGGTCAGCAAGGAAGGTGGGTTTCGCTTCGCTCTCCCCACCCTACGAAACCGTTACCGCGGCGCGCGCTTGGCCAAAATGCGCTGCAACGTCCGGCGGTGCATGTTGAGCCGCCGCGCCGTTTCCGAGACGTTGCGGTTGCACATCTCGTAGATGCGCTGGATGTGTTCCCAGCGGACGCGATCGGCGGACATCGGGTTGGTCGGCAGCTCGGATTTCTCTGCGCTGGTCGACAGCAGCGCGGCGACGACGTCGTCGGCATCGGCCGGCTTGGAGAGATAATCGATCGCGCCCATCTTCACCGCGGTCACCGCGGTGGCGATGTTGCCATAGCCGGTCAGCACGATCGCGCGTGCATCCGGGCGCTTCTTCTTCAGCGCCGAGACCACGTCGAGGCCGTTGCCGTCCCCGAGGCGCAAATCAACCACGGCGAATGCCGGCGCCGCCTTGCCGATCTGCGCGAGACCGTCCGAGACGGTGTCGCACGATGTCACCGCAAAGCCGCGCGTCTCCATCGCGCGCGACAAGCGCTCCAGAAACGGCTTGTCGTCCTCCACGATGAGAAGCGAGCGGTCGGTCTGTTCGTTCAGTTCGGCGATGGCGTTCAAGGTTTCGTCCTCTCTCTGCACATCCACATATGGCGTCGCAAACGGGCGGCGCCAAGGCCGCCAATAGTCGATCAGCCGGCCTGTGCGACGCAAGGTCGCGGTCTATCCTATTGTTTCTTCAAGCGTCTCGATAGCCTCAAAACGCTGTCGCGGCCACGTTATCTGGACCACCGCGCCGTGTTCCGGAAAGATCCGGTTGGTAAACGAGACCTTGGCGCCGGTGCGTTCGAGCAGGGTGCGCGCGATGAACACGCCAAGCCCGAGGCCGCGCCGTTCGCCGCCGGCGTCATCCGGGGTGCGCCGCCGCGACAGATAGGGCTCGCCGATCCGGTTAAGGATATCGGGCGGAATGCCGGGGCCGTCGTCGGAGATCAGGAGCTCGATCGTGTCCTTGTTCCACCACGCGTTCACCTCGACGGTGGTGTGGGCGAAATCGACTGCGTTCTCGACGATGTTGCCGACGCCGTAGAGGATCGCCGGGTTGCGCGAGCCGACCGGCTCGGCGAAGGCGGCCACCGCGATCCGCACCTTGATGTCGACGCCGAAATCGCGGTGCGGGGCCACCACTTCCTCGATCAGCTCCGACAGCTTCATGCGGTCGAACGGCGCTCCGGTGGAGGAGAGCTGGGTGATCTTGCTGAGGATGTCGCGGCAACGCTGGGTCTGCTCGCGCAGGGTTTTCAAATCGGCGGCAAAGATCGGGTCCTTCACCGTCTTTTCCAGCTCGCGCGAGATCAGGAAGATCGTCGCGAGCGGCGTGCCGAGCTCGTGCGCGGCCGCGGCGGCGAGGCCGTCGAGCTGGGTCAGATGCTGCTCGCGCGTCAGCACCAGTTCGGTCGCGGCGAGCGCATCCGCAAGCTTGCGCGCCTCCTCGGTGACCTGGAACGAGTAAAGGCTGGTGACGCCGATCGCGAGCACGATCGAGAGCCAGACGCCGACGAGATAGATCGGCGGCAGCACCAGCGGATCGTCGGAATCCCAGGGCAGCGGCAGGTGGAAGAAGAACAGGACCGAGGCGCAGGCGACCGCCAGCACGCCAAGCCCGAAGGTGAAGCGGGCCGGCAGCGCGGTTGCCGAGATCAGCACCGGTGCGAGGAACAGGAACGAGAACGGGTTCTGGAGCCCGCCGGTGAAGAACAACAGGCCGGCCAGCTCCACGATGTTCAGCGCAAGCAGTCCGGCCGCCTGCATCGGCTCCAGCCGCTGCAGCGGATTGGACACGGTCTGGAGCGCCAGATTGAGCGAGGCCGACAGGGCGATGATGCTGACGCAGGGGACGATCTCGACGTTGAACTCCAGCCCCTGCGCCACGATGAAGATCGCGGCGAGCTGGCCGAGCACCGCGAGCCAGCGCAGCCGCAGGATGGTGTCCAGGCGGATATGCCGCTGCGCGGGGCGAAAGTCGGAAGCGGCAATTTCGGTCATGTCGGCCAATGTGGCGGTGCCTTCTGGTCACGAACGCGCGGCTGGTGGAACCACCCGGATTACAAGCCTTGCGCTGTCAGCTGCAATAGCAGAAGAACGGCTCAGCATGACCGGGAACGACAAAGCTTCAAGTCCGCCGACTGTCGCGGAGCGCAGCTCCTCTGCGGCAATTGCGGTCGATCACCTCGTTAAGGTCTACAAGCAGACCCGCGCCGTCGACGATATCTCCTTTTCGCTGCCGCGCGGCAGCATCACCGGGCTCCTGGGCGGCAACGGCGCCGGCAAGACCACGACCATCGCGATGATCATGGGCCTGGTGCTGCCGACCTCCGGCCGCGTGCAGGTGCTCGGGCATAAGATGCCCGAGGAGAGCGCTTCCGTGCTGGGGCGGATGAATTTCGAAAGCCCCTATGTCGACATGCCGATGCGGCTCACGGTGCGGCAGAACCTCACCATCTTCGGCAAGCTCTATGCGGTGAAGAATCTCGCGAGCCGCATCGCCAGGCTCGCCGACGATCTCGACCTCACCGAATTCATCGACCGTGCCAACGGCAAGCTCTCCGCCGGCCAGAAGACCCGCGTCGCGCTGGCGAAAGCGCTGATCAACCAGCCCGAGCTGCTGCTCCTGGACGAGCCGACCGCCTCGCTCGACCCTGACACCGCCGATTGGGTGCGAGGCCATCTGGAGCGCTATCGCAAGGAGAACAACGCCACCATCCTCTTGGCCTCGCACAACATGCTCGAGGTCGAGCGTCTGTGCGACCGCGTCATCATCATGAAGCGCGGCCGCATCGAGGACGACGACACGCCGGAGGCCATCATGGCCCGCTACAACCGCACCACGCTGGAGGAGGTGTTCCTGGACGTTGCGCGCGGCCGGGTGAACGGAGCTCAGGAGGCGGCACGATGAGGGAGTCCCGATCTTTCGGTCCTAGCCCGGATGGATCCCGTCATCCCGGGGCGCGACATAGTCGCGAGCCCGGGATCCATAACCACAGGATTGAATTTGGCGAAGACTCGGGGTTACCGGCCTCGCCCCACAATCGCCGCCTGTGGTTATGGATTCTCAGATGCGCAATTGCGCATCATAGCTCGCGCTCCGCGCGCCCCGGAATGACGAAGCTTCATCCGGGCTACGCGGTGCAGCCATGACCGAGCTCACCCTCCATCGCGGCATCTCCATGCAGCGCATCGGCGCGATGATCCTGCGCTACTGGTACCTGTTGATGTCGTCCTGGCCGCGGCTGCTCGAGCTGCTCTACTGGCCGGCGCTCCAGGTCATCACCTGGGGCTTCCTGCAGCTCTACATCGCGCAAAACGCCAATTTCTTCGCGCGCGCCGGCGGCACGCTGATCGGCGCCGTCATCCTCTG
This sequence comes from Bradyrhizobium sp. B039, assembly GCF_038965675.1. Lineage (NCBI taxonomy): Bacteria > Pseudomonadati > Pseudomonadota > Alphaproteobacteria > Hyphomicrobiales > Nitrobacteraceae > Bradyrhizobium > Bradyrhizobium sp. B039. The sequence goes on along the minus strand of NZ_CP152416.1, from coordinate 8,686,543 downwards.
GGACATCCTGTTCCGCGGCCAGCTCGGCTTCTCCATCTCCTTCCTGGAGGAGATGTGGGCGCGCAACCTCGGCAACCTCATGATGAGCCCCCTGAAGCCGATCGAGTTTCTGCTGTCGCTGATGATCATGAGCCTGATCCGGCTCGCGATCGGCGTGATCCCGATGACGCTGCTCGCGCTGTTTTTGTTTCACTTCAACGTTTACGCCCTCGGCCTGCCGCTGATCGCGTTCTTCTGCAATCTGATCTTCACCAGCTGGTCGGTCGGCATCTTCGTCTCGGGACTCGTGCTGCGAAACGGTCTCGGCGCCGAGAGCATCGTCTGGACCCTGATGTTCGCGATCATGCCGCTCGCCTGCATCTACTATCCGGTCAGCGTGCTGCCGGGCTGGCTGCAAGTTGTCGCCTGGACGCTGCCGCCGACCTACGTTTTCGAGGGGATGCGGGCGCTCTTGATCGAGAACACCTTCCGCACCGACCTGATGCTGGAGGCGCTGGCCATCAATTTAGGGCTGCTTGTTGCATCTTTTGGGGCATTCCTTGCCCTTTTGCGCAGCGCCAGGAAGAACGGCTCGCTGCTGTCCGCCGGCGAATAGTTTCACTTTCCCGTGGATTCAGGCTGATTTAACCGTCTTTGCCACGTAGATGTACGGGGACGGTGCATTGACGCAATATTACGCATTCGGCAGTATGCTGCGATGCGAAGAGGGATATAGCGATGCCTATTGGTGAGTTTGGCGGCGCGCCGCCCCTGGCTGCAGAAGGCAGTCCGGTCCTGACGACGCCGATGTACTGGATGTACGAGATGGCCCACGCCTCTCTCAATCCGGCACGTGCGGTCACCGACGCGACCAAGTTCCTGTTTCAGAATCCCCTCAATCCCTGGGCGCGCACCGAGGTCGGCAAGTCGGTCGCCGCGGCCTGCGAATTGTTCGAGCGCACCACGCGCCGCTACGGCAAGCCGGAATGGGGCCTCAACGACACCGAGGTCAACGGCATCCGCGTCCCCGTCGAGATCCGTTCGGTCTGGGAAAAGCCGTTCTGCCGGCTGCTCTACTTCGATCGCAAGTTCACCCGTCCGCTGCGCAGCCCGCAGCCGCGCGTGCTGATCGTGGCCCCGATGTCCGGCCACTATGCGACGCTGCTGCGCGGCACGGTCGAGGCGTTGCTGCCCGCGCATGATGTCTACATCACCGACTGGGCCGATGCCCGCATGGTGCCCCTCAGCGACGGCCGCTTCGATCTCGACGACTACATCGACTACATCATCGAGATGTTGCACGTCCTCGGCGGCAACACCCATGTCATGGCGGTGTGCCAGCCCTCGGTGCCCGTTGTCGCCGCCGTTTCGATCATGGAAGCGCAGCGCGATCCGTTCGTGCCGACCTCGATGACCCTGATGGGCGGCCCGATCGACACCCGCCGCAATCCGACCGCGGTGAACAACCTGGCCCAGGAGCGCGGCATCGACTGGTTCCGCAACCACGTCATCACCAAGGTGCCGTTCCCGCATCCGGGCATGATGCGCGACGTCTATCCGGGATTTTTGCAGCTCAACGGCTTCATCAGCATGAATCTCGACCGGCACATGGATGCCCACAAGCAGCTTTTCGCCCATCTGGTGAAGGGCGACGGCGATCTCGTCGACAAGCATCGTGAGTTCTATGACGAATATCTCGCGGTGATGGACCTCTCCGCCGAGTATTACCTGCAGACCGTCGACACCGTGTTCGTGAAGCACGCGCTGCCGAAGGGCGAGATGACCCATCGTGGAACCCGCGTCGATCCCTCCAAGGTCAAGCGTGTGGCGTTGATGACGGTCGAAGGCGAGAACGACGACATCTCCGGTCTGGGTCAGACCGAAGCAACGCACACATTGTGCCGCTCGATCCCCGATCATCGCCGCGTTCATTACGTCCAGAAGGGCGTCGGCCATTACGGCGTGTTCAACGGCTCGCGTTTCAAGTCGGAAATCGTGCCGAGGATTCACGACTTCATGGTCTCCGCTGCGAATCCGAGCTCGTTGCAGGCTCTCGCGGCCGAATAGAACGTTTTCGAGCGAAGCGGGACCGGTCCGCGCAAAGAAAACGCGTCAGAAGTGGAATCGAGAGCCATCTCCGTTCGATCACATCGGAGCGGACATCGCTCTCGACGCGTTTTTCGGCTTTCCCGTCGAAAATTCGGGTGCTGCCGGAGGTTCCGACAGGGCTTGGTTCCCTCCAGATTCGCGGTATTTAGGTAGCTTTATAGGAGTGAGTCAGCCCTCACCCCTTGGGGGTGTCGCATGCGTCCGGAGGGGGCGAAAAAAGCGGGTTCCAACCCCAGTCTGTAGGGTCTCCCGGACGCCAGACCCCTGTATATTGGGCAAATGATTTGTTTTTGCGCCGAGCGCTTTCCCTGGCGGCGGTTATGGCAGAATCCGGGCGAACTCCTGCTCCCCGGACTGACAGACATGGCCACTCGCGCACTCCTCTATCGGCGGCCCCACGAGCCAAAGACCCTCGTCATCACCCATGGATCGCAGTTTTTTGCGATTCGGCTGCGCCGGCACAGGCGTGCGCGCCGCTACACGCTCAGAATTCATCCGAGCGATCGCGAAGCCATCCTCACCATGCCGCCGCGCGGCACGCTCGCCGAAGCAAAAGACTTCGCGCAGCGTCACGGTGCATGGATTGCGGCACGTCTCGGGCGTTTGCCGAAGGCCGCGCCGTTCCAGCCTGGCACAGTGATACCGCTTCGCGGTGTTCCCCATCGCATCGTTCATCGCGCCGGTGCGCGCGGCACGGTGTGGACGGAAGTGCGCGACAGCGGTGAACGCATTCTCTGCGTCGCCGGCGGCGTCGAGCATGCTGACCGCCGCGTCCATGACTTCCTCAAGCGCGAGGCGCGCCACGATCTTCAGCGTTCGGCCGAAGCCTATGCCGCCGAGCTCGGTGTCAGGGTCAAGCGGCTGTCGATCCGCGACCAGTCCAGCCGCTGGGGCTCCTGCACCTCGACCGGCTCGCTGTCGTTCTCCTGGCGCCTGATCCTCGCGCCGCCCTTCGTGCTCGACTATCTCGCCGCCCACGAGGTCGCCCATCTCGTCGAGATGAACCACTCGGCGCGGTTCTGGCGCGTGTGCGGCAAGGTCTGCCCCTCGATGGAGCGCGCCAAGAAGTGGCTCGACACGTGCGGGAACGACCTGCACCGGTACGGGGTCGAGGATTAGCGTCCGCTGCTAACCAAATTGGAGCTGTCATCGCCCGCGAAAGCGGGCGATCTAGTATTCCGAGGCGGTTGTTATTGAATCGAGAGGCCGCAGCGTACTGGATTGCCCGCTTTCGCGGGCAATGACGGCGGAGAGTGGGGCGACGTCAGCGCCTTGCGCCACGGCTTTTGATTTGCCCGACGTATTAATGACCTCGCACAATCCACCGCGCATCGCGCCAGCAATCACCGGCTACTGTGCATGGGGTTGTTTTCGCAGTTTTTGTTTTGAGGCCCCAAAGGCCTCAAGCCGAACCTATCGATTCCCGCCAAACAGCCGGTCCATCAACCAGCCATCCAGCCCCGCCGCCGCTTCCGGCCGCGCATTGGCGCGCGTCGGTGGCGGGCGATAGCCGCCATTGCTCGCCGGCGCCGGCCCGGGCGCGGCCGCCGTCGGCGGCGACACCTGCGAAGCCGCCTGCGCGAGGTTCGACAGGCCCCAGCTGGCTTGCGAATTCGGCAAGCTCGCCACCGGCACGCCCTCGTGCGCGGTGCGCATGAAGCGCGACCAGACTTCGACCGGCAGGCCGCCGCCGGTGGCCTTCTTGGTCGGCGCGTTGTCGTCATTGCCGAGCCAGACGCCGGTGACGAGGTTGGCGGTGTAGCCGATGAACCAGGCGTCACGGTAATCCTGGCTGGTGCCGGTCTTGCCGGCCGCCGGCCAGCCGGGGATCTCGGCCTTCTTGGCGGTGCCTGATATCAGCGTTTCCCGCATCATTGAATTCATCATGCCGACATAGCGCGGGTCGATCACCTGGTTGCGCTCGTCCGGCTGGCGCATGTAGAGCAGCTTGCCACTGAGCGTCCTGATCCGCGTGACGACATGCGGCGTCACCGCGAAGCCGCCATTGGCGAAGGGCGCATAGGCGCCGACCAGCTCGACGACCGAGACTTCGGAGGTGCCGAGCGCGATCGAGGCATTGGGCTCGAGCTTCGAGGAGATGCCGAGCCGGTGCGCGGTGCGCACCACGTTCTTGGGCCCGACCTCGAGACCGAGGCGGATGGCGACCGTGTTGAGCGACATCGCCAGCGCCTGGGTCAGCGTCACCGCGCCGAAATATTCATGGGTGTAGTTCTCAGGTCTCCAGCCCTTGACCTCGATCGGCGCGTCCTGGCGTACGGTGTCGGGCGTCAGGCCCTGCTCGAGCGCGGTCAGGTACACGAACGGCTTGAACGAGGAGCCCGGCTGGCGCTTGGCGGTCACCGCGCGGTTGTACTGGCTCTCGGAATAGTTCCGCCCACCGACCATGGCGCGCACGGCGCCGTCGGGCGTCATCGCCACCAGCGCGCCCTGGCTGACATTGAACTTCACGCTCTTGGCCGCGAGTTCGTCGATGATGGCGGCTTCCGCCACGCCCTGCAGCTTCGGATCGATCGTGGTCTCGACCTTGATGCTCTCGTCGATCTGGCCGACGAGGTCGTCCAGCACCTCGCCGATCCAGTCGGCGACGTAATTGACCGTGCCGGCGCCGACCGGCTTCACGTTGTAGGAGGGATGGCCGATCGAGGCCTGCGCCTGCGCTTCGGTGATGAACTTTGCATCCGCCATCGCCGTGAGCACGATTTGCGCGCGCGCTTCCGCGCCTTCCGGGTTGCGGTTCGGCGCAAGCCGCGAAGGCGATTTGACGAGGCCGGCCAGCATCGCGGCTTCCGCGATGGTCACGTTCTTCGCCGACTTGCCGAAATAGCGCTGCGCGGCGGCCTCAACGCCATAGGCGCCGGAGCCGAAATAGACGCGGTTGAGATAGAGCTCCAGGATCTCGTCCTTGGAATGCTTGCGCTCCAGCCAGATCGCGAGCTCCGCCTCCTGCAGCTTGCGCTGCATGGTGCGCTCCTGGGTCAGGAACAGGTTCTTCGCGAGCTGCTGCGTCAACGTCGATCCGCCCTGCGACACGCCGCGATGAAGCACGTTGGTGACGAGGGCGCGCAGGATGCCGACGGGATCGATGCCGAAATGCGAATAGAAGCGGCGGTCCTCGATGGCGATGAAGGCCTTGGGCAGGTATGGCGGCAGATCCTTCAGCGCGACATTGGCGCCGGCCATCTCGCCGCGTTGCGCCAGCATGCTGCCGTCCATGCCGACGATCTGGATCGTCGGCGGACGCTTGGGAATTTCCAGCGACTGGATCGGCGGCAGATGGGCGCCGACATAGATCACGACGCCGACCACGGCGATGGCGCCCCACAGGCCCACCACCGCGCCCCAATAGACCAGGCGGCCAAGGCTGGCGCCGATACGCGACTTCGACCGGCGCTTGGCGCCGCTGCGGCCGGCCGGTGGCTTCCGCTCGCGCGGCGGCTCGTCGCCGGAATCCTCAGCTTTGCGCCTGGCGGACGATTTCGCTGACTTCTTCGGCTTGTCCTCGCCGCCCGGGACGCGGTCGGCCGCGGTCAGGCGTAGGTCGGCGAGCGCCGCGGGCAAGCCGAACAGCGGCTCCTTCCGCCCACCCTTTTTCTTTCCCCACGCCATACGCAAAACGCCCGGTCAGCCCGCCCCGCCGCACGCTAGCGGTCGCTGTTTAAGGCCCGGTTACCCAGAGCTTAACGCGCGATTAGGAGGTGCGGCATTCGCCCGCCGCAGTTCCGCTGATCGGACGGCGAAGCTAGGATCGCCGCCACAAAACAAGAGGGAACACACGAGGGAGTACCTATGGGCCACATCGATCCGACCAAGGAGATTTTCGCGCAATTCCGGGACAACGATCGCCCGGGCCCGATCCACATGCTCAATCTGGTGCGGCTGCGCAAAGACGCCGTCTACCCGGACGGCCGCAAGGCGAGCGGCGCGGAGGCCTACGCGGCCTATGGCCGCGAGAGCGGCCCGGTGTTCGAACGCCTCGGCGGGCGCATCGTCTGGCAGGGCAGGTTCGAGCTGATGCTGATCGGCCCGCAGGAGGAACGTTGGGACCATTGCTTCATCGCTGAATACCCAAGCGTCGCCGCCTTCGTCGAGATGATCCGCGATCCCGTCTATCGCGAGGCGGTGAAGCACCGCCAGGCCGCCGTGGAGGATTCGCGGCTGATCCGGCACGCGGTGCTGCCGGTGGGCAAGAACTTTGGCGAGGTGCCGACTTGAGAGCCGCGGAGCGACACTCTCTCTGCCGTCACGGCCGGGCTTGACCCAGCCATCCACGCCTTCTTGTTCAGTCATTCCGGGGCGGCTCGAAGAGCCGAACCCGGAATCTCGAGATTCCGGGTTCGATGCTGTCGCATCGCCCCGGAATGACAGCGGAGGAAACTAACCCGCCGGCCCCGCATCCTCCAGGATCGGGCCGAACAACTCCCAGCGCTCGCCGTTGAACTTCATCATCTGAAGCTGCTTGTTGACGCGGTAGTCGGTCGGCGAGGTGTTGGCCTTGATGCCCGGCAGCGCGATGTCGCCGGTCACGTCCTTCAGCGACGCCGCCTGCTTCATGACGTTCTCGCGCGTCAGGTTGTCGCCGCACTGCTGGAGCACATGGGCCAGAAGCTGCGCGGTGCCGTAGCCGTAGGTGTTGAAGTTCGAGTCCTTGTCGCCGTCCGGGTAGTATTTCGCCATGAAGTCGAGATACCGCTTCATGCCGGCATCGTCCTTCCAGGTCGGATCGAGCGGGTCCTTGCCGTAGTTGACGCTGATGACGCCCTTGGCGGCATCGAGCCCTGCCGGCTTCATCACCGCGCCGACCGAGGTCGCGTTGATGTCGACGATCTGCACCGGATGCCAGCCGAGCTCGGCGATCTTCTTGATCGCCTGCGCCGCCTGCTTCGGCGTGGTCGCGCTGAAGAACAAATCGGCGCCGGCATCCTTGATCTTGAGGATCTGCGAATCGACGGTCGGGTCGGACACCTCGTAGGACGCCTCCGTCACGATCATCTTGGCGGCCTTGTCGCCGAGGCCGGCCTTGATGCCGTTCAGATAGTCCTTGCCGAGGTCGTCGTTCTGATAGAGCACGCCGATCTTGGCGTTCGGATGCTCCTTCAGGATGTATTGGCCATAGATGCGGCCTTCGACGAAATAGTTCGGATTGTAGCCCATGGTCCACGGGAAGTTCTTGGGGTCCGTGAACTTCGAGGCGCCGGTGGCCGCGAACAGCTGCGGCACTTTCTTGGAGTTGAGATATTTCTGCACGGCCGCGTTCGACGGCGTGCCGATGATCTGGAAGGTGAGCAGCACCTCGTCGCTCTCGACGAGCTTGCGGACCTGCTCCACCGCTTTCGGCGGCGAATAGGCATCGTCGTATTGAATCAGATTGATCTTGCGGCCGTTGATGCCGCCCTGGTCGTTGATCATCTTGAAGTAAGCGGCCTGGGTCTTGCCGATCGACGCATAGGCCGACGCTGGCCCCGAGAACGGCACGGTCTGGCCGACCTTGATCTCGGTGTCGCTGGCGCCCGGATCATATTTTTTCTGGGCATTGGCCGCAGAGACCGACAGCGCCAGGGTCAGCGCCGTTGCCGTGGCCAGATGCAGCATTCCATTCCTCATTCGCAATTTCCTCAGCTTGTTATTGCCGATGATCTGCCGGACGCACTGTTGCGCGCCCGGCGCCATCGCTGCCGGGGAGTGTGGAGGAGGCGTTGCTGCAACGCAAGGCGGGGATGTGCCCGCAGTTCGTAGGGTGGGCTGCGGTTCGCCAACCCACCCTGTGACGTCTCCGAGTCGCTAGCCCGACGGACCGTTGTCCTCGATGATCGGTCCGAACAGCTCCCAGCGCTCGCCGTTGAACTTCATCATCTGCATCTGCTTGTTGACGCGGTAGTCGTTCGGCCCGGTGTTGATCTTGATGCCGGGCAGCGCGAAGCTCGGGGTGAAGTCCTTGATGTTGGCGACCTGCTTCATGACGTTCTCACGCGTGAGGTCGTCGCCGCATTGCTTCAAGACCTGCACCAGCAGCTCGGCCACCGAATAGGCATAGGTGTTGACGGTGTTGAGCTTGTCGCCTTCCGGGAAGTACTTGTCCATGAAGGCGAAGAAGGCCTTCACGCCCGGATCGTCCTTCCACTGCGGATCGCTGGGTTCCTTGCCATACTGGGTCGAGATGATGCCCTTGGAGATCTCGAGGCCGGCCGGCTTCAGCGTCGCCGAGATCGGGCTCGCATTGATGTCGAGGATGTGCACCGGCGTCCAGCCGAGGTCGGCGAGCTTCTTGATGGCCTGCGCGGCGAATTTCGGCGTCGAGGCATCATAGAACAGGTCGACGCCCATCGACTTCAGCTTGACCACCTGCGAATCCACGGTCGGATCGGTGACCTCGTAGGACACCTCGCCGACGATCATGCCGGCGGCCTTGTCGCCGAGGCCGCTCTTGAGCCCCGCGAGGTAGTCGCGTCCCATGTCGTCGTTCTGGTAGAGCACGCCGATCTTGGCGTTGGGGTGATTGGCCAGAATGTACTTGGCGTAGATGCGCCCCTCGGACACGTAGTTCGGATTGTAGGCGATGGTCCAGGGATAGTTCTGCGGATCGTTGAAACGCGCCGCGCCGGTCGAGGCCAGCAGCTGCGGCACCTTCTTGCCGTTGAGATATTTCTGCACGGCGGCGTTGGCCGCGGTGCCGATGAGCTGGAAGGTGAAGAGCACCTCGTCGCCTTCGACCAGCTTGCGGACCTGCTCGACGGTCTTCGGCGGCGAATAGGCGTCGTCATACTGGATCAGGTTGATCTTGCGGCCGTTGATGCCGCCCTGATCGTTGATCATCTTGAAGTAGGCGGCCTGGGTCTTGCCGATATTGGCATAGACCGAGTAGGCGCCGGAGAACGGCACGGTCTGGCCGATCTTGATCTCGGTGTCGCTCGCACCGGTGTCATATTTCTTCTGTGCGAGGGCTTGGCTGGCGGAGACCGCGAAGGCGAGCGCCGCCGTGGCAGCCATGAAGACTCTGCGATTGCTCATGTTGGGTTGTTCCTCCTGACGGAATTTTCGGCCGATGGTCTTTTTCCGTTGGTTGCAACGGTCGCCATCGCTGCCGAAGAGTGTGGAGGAACGTTCGCCGCCGCGCAAGGATCGCGGCACTGCGCCGTAGCGTCTCAGGCCAAGGATCTTAGGCCCAAGGATCTTAGGCCAGCGGTCCTAGGCCAGGAACAATGCCGCCAGCGCGATCGCCGCCGGCAGCGCCTGCACGAGCAGGATGCGCGTGCTGACGGTTGCCGCGCCATAGGCGCCGGCAACGATCACGCAAAGCAGGAAGAACGCCTTGATCTGGAATGCAAAGGCCGGGTTGCCGTGAAGCAGGCCCCAGATCAGGCCGGCGGCAAGGAAGCCGTTATAGAGGCCCTGATTGGCAGCCATCACCTTCGTGATCGCGGCCTTTTCCGGCGTATTGCGAAAGACCTTCAAGCCCTGCGGCTTGTCCCAGAGAAACATCTCCAGGATCAGGAAGTAGGCGTGCAGTGCGGCGACCAGCGCCACCAGGATATTCGCGATCAGACTCAAGTTGAGCTCCCCCAAAGCGTCAGCTTTCGGGTGGACGGTAGCACGCCCGGCATGGCAAGTGCGATCCCATGATTTGAAGTGATGGAGTCGCAATGGCCGCTCGATCAACCAGCCTGCCGGAACGCTTCGGCCTCGATCGTCTGGCGACGCCGATCGGAACCGCCCTGCTCGTCACCGATGCCGAGGGCGCCTTGCGTGCGCTCGACTGGGACGATTACGAGCACCGCATGCGCGAGCTGCTGCGCCTGCACTACGGCGCGGTGGATCTGAGCCAGCGCTCCGCGCCGGCAGCGATCAAGGCCGCGCTGTCGGATTACTTCGCAGGTAACCTCGGAAGGCTATCAGCGATCGCATGGCGCATCGCCGGCACACCGTTCCAGCAAAAGGTCTGGACCGCGCTTGCGCAAATCCCCGCCGGCACCACGATGAGCTACGGCGCGCTGGCCGCAAGGATCGACATGCCCAGGGCCATTCGCGCCGTCGGCCATGCCAACGGCTCCAACCCGATCAGCGTGGTGCTGCCCTGTCACCGCCTGATCGGCGCCGACGGCTCGCTGGTGAAATACGGCGGCGGGCTCGAGCGTAAGCGCTGGCTGCTGCGGCACGAGGGAGTGGAGGTCTAGGTTCTCACTCCCGTGGTCATTCCGGGGCGCGCGTAGCGCGAACCCGGAATCCATTTATCCGCGTCACCAGTGGCTCGATGGATTCCGGGCTCGCCGCTGCGCGGCGCCCCGGAATGACGAGGGGAGAGAGGTGCGCGCGACCGCCGTCACGCCGCGGGCTGAACCGCCTTGTCGCCGGCCATCACGTGGGTCAGCGCGCTCTTGATCGCGGACTGGCGGGTCGGCGCGTTGATCTGCGCGCCGAGCAGGTCGGTGACGTAGAACACGTCGCGCGCGCGCTCGCCAAAGGTCGCGACGTGGGCGGAGGCGATGTTCAGATTGAGCTTCGAGATCGCGGTGGTGAGCTCGTAGAGCAGGCCGGGCCGGTCGAGGCCGGATACCTCGATCACGGTGTAGCGGTCTGACCACTGGTTGTTGATGGTCACTTCAGGCTCGATCACGAAGGGCCGTGCCTTGCTGCGCACCGTGCGCCGCGCCACCACCTCGGGCAGGCGCAGCTTGCCTTCCAGCACGTCCTCGATCATCTCGCCGATGCGGGTGGCGCGCCTTCCCTCGTCCTCGTCGCGGTCGTATTCCCGGGAGATCGAGATCGTGTCGAGCGCGCGGCCGTCGGTCGTGGTGTAGATCTGGGCGTCGACGATGTTGGCGCCGGCGGAGGCGCAGGCGCCCGCGATGATCGACAGCAGCCAGGGATGGTCGGCCGCGAAGATAGTCAGCTCGGTGACGCCGCGCACCTCGTCGAAGCCGACATTGATCGCGAGCTTGTGGCCGGCCTGCTCGCTGGAGCGGACGAAGCGCGCGTGGCGGATCTTGCGCGGCAGCTCGACCTTGAGCCAGTAGGCCGGGTAGTGCCGGGCGATATAGGCATCGAGCTCGTCCGCCGGCCACTCGGCGAAGGCATTACGGAATTCGGCGTAGGCGGCCGTGAGGCGCTTGCCGCGATCGACCTCCGAGAAGCCGCCGGTCAGCACCGGCTCGGTCTCGTAATACAGTGAACGCAGCAGCTGCGCCTTCCAGCCGTTCCACACGCCGGGGCCGACGCCGCGGATGTCGGCGGTGGTGAGGATCGTCAGCAGCTTCATCTGCTCGACCGACTGCACCACGGCAGCGAAATTCTCGATCGTCTTGCGGTCCGACAGGTCGCGCGACTGCGCGACCGTGGACATGGTCAGATGCTCCTCGATCAGCCAGGCCACGAGCTCGGTGTCGGCCGGGCTGAAGCCGAGCCGCGGGCAGAGCCGCCGCGCCACCTTGGCGCCGGCGATGGAGTGATCCTCCGGCCGGCCCTTGGCGACGTCGTGCAGGAGCGTCGCGATGTAGATCACCGAGCGATGCTCGGGCCGGATCTTGCGCATCAGGTCGCTGGCTACGGCGAATTCCTCGATGCCGCCGCGCTCGATGTCCTGGAGGAAGCCGACGCAGCGGATCAGGTGCTCGTCGACGGTGTAGTGATGATACATGTTGAACTGCATCATCGAGACGATCTTGCCGAAGGCCCGGATGAAGTGGCCGAGCACGCCGGTCTCGTTCATCCGACGCAGCACGATCTCCGCGTTGTCGGAGGTCAGGATCTCCATGAACAGCCGGTTGGCTTCGGGGTTCTCGCGGAGCTGGGCGTTGATCAGGCCGAGCGAGCGCGTCACGTCGCGCATCGCGTCCGGATGAAAGGCGAGGTTGTTCTTCTGCGCCAGGCGGAAGATGCGGATCAGGTTGACCGGGTCGTGCTTGAAGACGTCGGGCGCGGCGACGTTGATGCGGTTGTTGTCGACGATGAAGTCGTCGCTGTCAGGCACGCGCCGCTTCGCGGGGGTCGGGCGCAGCCGCGCCATCATCCGGCTCAGGACCGGCGCGGGCTTGGCCTGCTGGTCCTCGAGCTTGGCGCAGAGGATGGCGGTGAGGTTGCCGACTTCCTTGGCGACCAGGAAGTAGTGCTTCATGAACCGCTCGACGTCCTGCATGCCGGGATGCGAGGTGTAGCCGAGCCGGACCGCGATCTCGCGCTGGAGATCGAAGGACAGGCGCTCTTCGGCGCGGCCGGAGTAGAAGTGCAGGTTGCAGCGCACCGACCACAGGAAATCGGCGCAGCGGCGGAACGTGCGGTATTCCTGCGCGTCGAACACGCCGCGCTCGACCAGCTCGTCGGTGTCGCGGACGCGGTAGACGTATTTGGCGATCCAGAACAGCGTGTGCAGGTCGCGCAAGGCGCCCTTGCCGTCCTTGACGTTGGGTTCGACCAGGTAGCGCGACTGGCCGCCGCGCCGGTGCCGCTCCTCGCGCTCGGCGAGTTTTGCGGTGACGAATTCGGACGCGGTGCCCTGCACCACTTCCTTGTCGAAGCGTTCGACCAGCTCGTCATAGAGCGGCTGGTCGCCGGTCAGGAAGCGCGTCTCCAGGATTGCGGTGCGGATCGTCATGTCGCCGCGCGCCTGCCGGATCGACTCGTCGACCGAGCGCGTGGCGTGTCCGACCTTCAGCCCCATGTCCCAGAGGCAATAGAGGATCGCCTCGGCGACCTGCTCGCCCCAGGCGGTCTGCTTGTAGGGCAGGATGAAGAGCAGATCGATGTCCGATTCCGGCGCCATCAGGCCGCGGCCATAGCCGCCGGTCGCGACCACCGCCATGCGCTCGGCGCCGCTCGGGATCGGCGAGCGGTAGAGATGGCGGGTTGCCGCCGAATAGAGGATGCGGATGATCTCGTCCTGCACATGGCACAGCCGCTCGGCGCAGCGACGGCCATGGCGGTCCTTCAGCAGGATCGCCTGTGCGGCGGCGCGCGCCGCGATCAGCTCGGCCTTGAGCAATTGCGCCATGGCCGTGCGGAACGCGTCCTCGCGTCCCTGGTGCTTTTCGGCAAGCGCATCGACCGCTGCGGTGATCCGCGCGGTGTCGAAGCGATCGTCCACCTCTTGCTTGTGCTCTGTCGTGACGCTGTCCATGTCACACCGGATATAAGAGGTGACAGGCGCTGTCACCCGCCATTCGCTGGCAATAGTCGTTCCATGCTTGAAAAGCCCGGCATCGGGCAAAGTTGTTCTCGGGCGACCCGCTTTCAAGGGTGGGATTTTCTCGTTGACCTCTAGATATAACTCATTGAAAAACAATGAAGTTTTTGAGGAGGGCGGGCATGACCAAGGTGACACGACGCATTCTGCTGGTGGGCGCGATGGCGCTCGCCATGACCCCCGCGGCGCGGGCGGCCGATCCGCTCAAGGAAATCCGCATCGACTGGGCGACCTACAATCCGGTGTCGCTGGTGCTGAAGCAGAAGGGGCTGCTGGAGAAGGAGTTCGCCAAGGACGGCATCACCATCACCTGGGTGCAATCGGCCGGCTCCAACAAGGCACTCGAATTCCTCAATGCCGGCTCGATCGATTTCGGCTCGACCGCGGGCTCGGCGGCGCTGGTGGCGAAGATCAACGGCAACCCGATCAAGTCGATCTATGTCTATTCGCGTCCCGAATGGACCGCGCTGGTGACGGGCAAGGAGTCCAGGATCGCAAGCGTTGCGGATCTCAAGGGCAAGCGCGTCGCGGTGACGCGCGGCACCGATTCGCACATCTTCCTGGTGCGCGCGCTGCTTGGCGCCGGCCTCGCCGAGAAGGACATCACGCCGGTGCTGCTCCAGCACGCCGACGGCAAGACCGCGCTGATCCGCGGCGATGTCGATGCCTGGGCCGGGCTCGATCCGATGATGGCGCAGGCCGAAGTGGAGGAGGGCGCCAAGCTGTTCTATCGCAAGGCTGACGCCAACACCTGGGGCATCCTCAATGTGCGCGAGCAGTTCCTGAAGGACTATCCGGACGTGGCCCGCCGCGTGCTCGCCACTTACGAAGAGGCGCGCAAATATTCCCTGGCGAACTATGACGAACTGAAGAAGACCTTCATCGCCGTGACGAAGCTTCCCGAGGCCGTCGTCGACAAGCAGCTCAAGGAGCGCACCGAGCTGACCCACAGCCGCATCGGCGCGCCCCAGCGCGAGTCGATCCTCGCGGCCGGCCTGGCGTTGCAGCAGGCGGGCGTCGTCGACACCAAGGTTGACGTGAAGGCGACGCTGGATGCGCTGATCGACGACCAGATCCCGCTGCCGACGAATTAGTCGGCAGGAAGAGGCAGCCGCGCGTGCATCAAACTCCGCCGTCGTCCCGGCGAAGGGCGGGACTCATAACCACAGGGAGTGGTTGTTGCGCGAAGGCGGTCACTCCGAATCCCCGTAACCACTCCTCCCCGTGGTTATGGATCCCGGATCGGCGCGCGCTTGAGGCGCGCTTGTCCGGGACGACGGTCGTGGGTGTGGCGACACTGTTGCATTCCCTCACCAGACGCGCTTCCTACCGACCATGATCTCCGACGCGCCTGCCTTGCAACAATCCTCTGAACCGGCCGAGGGCGCCACCGCGCCCTCGCGCATCGCGCGTTACGCGCGGCCGGTGCTGGGTGTGCTGTTGCCGCTCGCGCTCGCGCTCGGCTGGGAGCTCGTGGTGTGGTCCGGCTGGTCCAACGGCCGGCTGGTGCCGCCGCCCTCGCGCGTCTTTGTCACCATCACTGACCTCGCCCGCTCCGGCGAGCTGGTCCGTCACATCGCCGCGACGCTGTGGCGTGTCGGCCTTGGCTTCGCGTTCGGAGTGGTCGCCGGCACGCTGCTCGGCGCGATTTCCGGCTATTGGTCGCTGGCGCGCCGGCTGCTCGATCCGACCGTGCAGGCGCTGCGCGCGATACCCTCGCTGGCCTGGGTGCCGCTGTTCATCCTCTGGCTCGGTATCTTCGAGACATCGAAGATCGCGCTGATCGCGGTCGGCGTGTTCTTCCCGGTCTATCTCGGCGTGATGGGTGCCATCCTCTCGGTCGATCGCAAGATCGTCGAGGTCGGGCGCACCTTCCGCCTCTCCGGCCCGGCGATGATCCGCCGCATCCTCTTGCCCGCGGTGCTGCCGGCCTATGTGGTGTCGTTGCGCGTCGGCCTCGGTCTCGGCTGGATGTTCGTGGTGGCGGCCGAATTGATCGGGGCGTCCGAAGGTCTCGGCTATCTCCTGCTCGACGGCCAGCAGCTCGGCAAGCCCGCGCAGATCCTCGCCGCGATCGTGATCTTCGCCATGCTCGGCAAGCTCACGGACTGGCTGATCGAGGTCGGGTCCGCGCCCTTCCTGCGCTGGCAGGACGGCTTCGGGCGTCCCAGGGGAGCGTAACGCGATGCTCGCGCTCGACAGGGTCAGCAAGACCTATCCCAACGGCGTCGAGGCGCTGGCGCGTTTCTCGGCCGCGATCCGCCAAGGCGAGATCGTCGCCATCATCGGCGGCTCCGGCTGCGGCAAATCAACATTGCTGCGCGCCATCGCCGGCCTCGATCGCGCCAGCTCAGGCACGGTGACGCTGGACGACGAGGCGATCGCCTCGCCGCATGCCAAGATCGGCATCATCTTCCAGGAGCCGCGGCTTTTGCCCTGGCTCAGCGTCGCCGACAATATCGGCTTTGGCCTTGCCGATCTGCCCGCGGCCGAGCGGCGCGAGAAGGTGGCGCGCGCGCTCGCGCGCGTCGGGCTCGCCGACAAGGCGCAGGCCTGGCCGCGCGAGCTCTCCGGCGGGCAGGCGCAGCGCGTCGCGATCGCCCGCGCGCTGGTGCCGCAGCCCGAGGTGCTCTTGCTCGACGAGCCGTTCTCCGCGCTCGACGCATTCACCCGCAGGGATCTCCAGGATCATCTGCTCGATCTCTGGGCCGACACGCGCCCGACCTTGATCCTCGTCACACATGACGTCGACGAGGCCGTGGTGCTGGCAGATCGCGTGCTGGTGATGCGGCCGCGGCCGGGCCGCCTGTTCGACCAGATCGAGATCAATCTGGGCCGGCCGCGCGACCGCAATTCGCCGCTGTTCGAGAACTTCAAGCGAAGTGTGCTGACGTCACTCGACCGTTCGCTCGACCGCAGCGTGCCCGACCGTGACGCAACCCAGGGTCCCGGTCAGGCCATGTGGTGGTGACAATTTCTCCTCAAGCCGGTACATCGAGGGGCGATTTTTCCGGGAGAGAACGAAAATGGACGCTGCCCAACTGCGCCAGATGCAGGCCCCGATCAAGGAACGCTACAAGACCGATCCCAAGACCGCGCTGATCACGTTGAAGGCCAAGGGCTCGACTGACAGCGACGGCATCGCCTGCAAGGTCGAGACCGGCCGCGCTATCGCGCTTGCCGGCCTGCATCCGGCCACCGGCGGCTCCGGCCTCGAACTCTGCTCCGGCGACATGCTGCTCGAGGCGCTGGTTGCTTGCGCCGGCGTCACGCTGAAATCGGTTGCGACCGCGATCGAGGTGCCGCTCAAGACCGGCAACGTCTATGCCGAGGGCGATCTCGATTTCCGCGGCACGCTCGGCGTCGACAAGGAGACGCCGGTCGGCTTCGCCGAGATCCGCCTCCGCTTCGAGGTCGACACGCCGGCGCCGCAGGACAAGCTCGATCTGCTGCTCAAGCTCACCGAGCGCTATTGCGTCGTCTACCAGACCATCAAGAACGGCCCGAAGGTTTCGGTGTCGATGCAGCGGATGTGAGACGCGAGAGTCGCTGCTCCACAATTGGTGTCGTTCCCGCGTAGGCGGGAACCCATAACCCAAGGCTGTCGTGATTTCGGACGGTCGTAGGTCCGGCTCTCGAATCACTACGCCCTGTGGCTATGGATTCCGGGTTCGCGCTTCGCGCGCCCCGGAATGACGGACAGAATGCCTTCCTTCCGGATCTGCGCTTCGCTTGTCCGGCACGACAAACAAAAAAATGTCCACCGAGCTCCACTTCATCCTCTTCCTGCTCCTGCGCATGGCGATCGCGGCGGCGTTCGTCGTGACCGCCTCGATCATCACCGAACGCTCGGGTCCGGTGATCGGTGCGCTGATCGCGACCCTGCCGGTCTCGGCCGGTCCGTCCTACGTCTTCCTCGCGATCGACCATGACGCCGCCTTCATCGCGCAGGGCGCGCTGGCGAGCCTGCCGGTGAACGCGGCGACCATCTTCATGTGCCTCACCTATGTCGTGCTGTCGCAGCGGCACAATCTCGCGGTGAGTTGCGGCAGCGCCGTCGCGGTGTGGATCGGGCTGGCCTCGATCATCCGCCAGTTCGACTGGTCGCTCACCGCCGGGCTTGCCGCCAATCTGATCGCGTTCGGCATCTGCATTCCGCTGCTCGCAGGCTATCGCCACGTGAAGATGCCGCTGGTGACGCGGCGCTGGTACGACGTCCCGATGCGGGCTGCGCTGGTCGCGACCCTCGTCGCCATCGTGGTCTCGACTTCCAGCTGGGTCGGCCCCCGCATCAGCGGCATCATCGCGCTGTATCCCGTGGTGTTCTCCAGCATGATGGTGATCCTGCATCCGCGCATCGGCGGTCCGCCGACCGCCGCCGTGCTCGCCAACTCCGCCTGGGGTCTGCTCGGATTCGGAATGGCGGTCGCCGTCATGCACGTCGCGGTGGTGCAGTTCGGCCTGGCCGTCGGCTTGAGTCTTGCGCTCGGCACTTGCGTCACCTGGAACCTGACGCTGTGGGGGATCGGCCGGCGCGCGATGCACAAGGCTCGGCAGAAGCCGTGAGACTACGGATGAACGCGAGATGACGTCGAAGACATAACTGCGGCTAGTTCATTCGAGCAATCAGCGCGGCGTCCCACAAGCCGTTGAATGACAAATGTCATTTCAAATTTGGGCCGAGACCGCTGCGGGGCGCCGTGTGCACCGGCGATTTTCCCCGACTGCTGCTTTCCGACATTTCTATTAGAACTTTGTTCGAGCTTTTCCCGTACGAATCAATTTGCATACCCGCGTCCGACACCGCCCGCGTATATTTTGGCGGATCTCTATTCAAGCGATCGGACCTGCGGGAACCGCTGATTGGAATACGGCATCGTTGCCGCGCGGTCACATCCCCTGGTTCCGACGGGCACGTCCCGATCGGTGTTGTTTCGAGATGGAGATTCTTTGATGTTTGGTCGCAACTCCCGCAGTGATGCAGACGCACAGCTCGCCGCCATCGGCCGGTCGCAGGCCGTGATCGAGTTTGCGATGGATGGCACGATTCTTACGGCCAACCAGAATTTCCTGAAGGCGCTCGGCTACTCCTTCGACGAGATCAAGGGAAAGAAGCACGCCATGTTCGTGCCGGCCGATCAGCGCGACAGCGCCGAATACAAGGCGTTTTGGGCGCAGCTCAACCGCGGCGAGCCGCAGGCCGCCGAATTCAAGCGAATTGCCAAGGGCGGCCGCGAGGTCTGGATCGAGGCGTCCTACAATCCGGTGCTCGACAATGCCGGCAAGCCGGTCAAGGTCGTGAAGATCGCGACCGACATCACCGCCAAGAAGGTCCGCGCCATGACGGAAGCCTCCAAGGTGTCCGCCATCAGCCGCGCCCAGGCCGTGATCGAGTTCAAGCTCGACGGTACCGTCGTCACGGCCAACGAGAATTTCTGCAAGGCGCTCGGCTATTCGCTGGCCGAGATCGAGGGCAAGCACCACAGCCTGTTCGTGGCTCAGTCCGAGCGTGACGGCGGCGCCTATCGCGAATTCTGGGCCGCGCTCAACCGCGGCGAATACCAGGCCGGCGAGTTCAAGCGCATCGGCAAGGGCGGTCGCGAGGTCTGGATCCTCGCCTCCTACAATCCCCTGCTCGACGAGAACGGCAAGCCGTTCGGCGTCGCCAAGTTCGCGACCGACATCACCGCGGAGAAGCTGAAGAACGTCGATCTCGCCGGTCAGATCGCGGCGATCGACAAGGCGCAGGCGGTGATCGAGTTCAACATGGACGGCACCATCATCACCGCCAATGCCAACTTCCTCGGGACGCTCGGCTATTCACTCGCCGAGATCAAGGGCCATCATCACAGCATGTTCGTCGAGCCTGCCGAGCGCGACGGCGCGACCTATCGCGAGTTCTGGGCCGCGCTCAACCGCGGCCAGTACCAGGCGGCGGAATACAAGCGCATCGGCAAGGGCGGGAAGGAGGTCTATATCCAGGCCTCCTACAACCCGATCCTCGATCTCAACGGCAAGCCGTTCAAGGTCGTGAAATATGCCACCGACACCACGAAGCAGGTGCTCGTCCGCATGGGCAACGAGCGCGTCCGCGGCATGATGGAATCGGTCGCCGCGGGTTCGGAGGAGCTCAACGCCTCGGTGCGGGAGATTTCCGAGGCGATGACCAAGTCGCGCGAAACCGCGATGAGCGCGGTGGATCAGGTCGCCGCCGCCGACGCCCAGGCGCAGCGCCTCACCGAGGCCGCGCAGGCGATGAGCGGCATCGTCGAGATGATCAACAGCATCACCGGGCAGATCAACCTGCTCGCGCTCAACGCCACGATCGAATCCGCGCGCGCCGGCGAAGCCGGCCGCGGCTTTGCCGTGGTCGCCTCCGAGGTGAAGAGCCTCGCCAACCAGGCCAAGCAGGCGACCGACAAGATCGGCCAGGAGATCGGCAGCCTCAACGGCATCTCCGGCGACGTCGTCAGCGCGCTCGGCTCCATCAAGCAGGCGATCAACAATGTCAGCGAATACGTGACATCGACCGCCGCCGCCGTCGAGGAGCAGAGCACGGTCACGAACGAGATGTCGACCAGCATGCAGCGCGCCGCGGCGGAAGCGGCGGCGATCGCGGCGCGGGCGTAGGGCAGTATCGTAGGGTGGGCAAAGGCGCGCGCACTTCGCGCGCCGTGCCCACCATCCATCCGCGAATTCGTCGTTGCATGGTGGGCACGCTACGCTTTGCCCACCCTACGGCGCCGTTACTGCTTCGGCAGCTTGGCCTTCAACGCATACAGTGCATCGAGCGCTTCGCGCGGAGACATCTCGTCGGGGTGCAGCGCCTTCACCGCGTCCATCAGCAGCTCCGCCTCGCTCGGCGGCGCGGCTTCCGCGGCGGCGCGTGAGGGCACGGCGAACAACGGCAGATCATCGGCGAGGGCCCGCGCGGTCTGGCCGCGATCCTGCGCCTCGAGTTTCGCCAGCACGGATTTGGCGCGCGTGATCACGGCCGGCGGCAGGCCTGCGAGTTTTGCCACCTGGATGCCGTAGGAGCGGTCGGCCGAGCCCGGCAGCACCTCGTGCAGGAACACGACATTGCCCTGCCACTCCTTGACGCGCACGGTGGCGTTGAACATCCGCGGCAGCTTGGCCGAGAGCGCGGTCAGCTCGTGATAATGCGTCGCGAACAGCGTGCGGCAGCGGTTGCTCTCGTGCAGATGCTCGATCGCGGCCCAGGCGATCGAGAGGCCGTCGAAGGTTGCCGTGCCGCGGCCGATCTCGTCGAGGATCACGAGCGCGCGCTCGCCGGCCTGGTTCAGGATCGCCGCGGTCTCGACCATCTCCACCATGAAGGTGGAGCGGCCGCGCGCGAGATCATCGGCGGCGCCGACGCGCGAGAACAGGCGATCGATGATGCCGATGCGGGCGCGCGTCGCCGGCACGAAGCTGCCGATCTGCGCCAGCAGTGCGATCAGCGCGTTCTGGCGCAGGAAGGTCGATTTACCAGCCATGTTGGGACCGGTCAGCAGCCAGAGCTGGCCGGACTTTTGCGCGGGCGCCGGCGAGAGATCGCAGGCATTGGCAATGAACGGCTCGCCGTTGCGCTTCAGGGCCTGCTCGACGACGGGATGACGGCCGGCTTCGATCGCAAAGCCGAGCGAGGAGTCCACTTCCGGCCGCACATAGTTCTCGTCGACTGCAAGCTTGGCCAGCGAAGTCGCAACATCGAGCAGCGCAAAGCCTTGCGCGGCGGCGCGCAGGTCGTCGCTGATCTCGAGCGCCTTGGCGCAGAGCCGCTCAAAAATCTCGAGCTCGAGACCGAGCGCGCGGTCGCCGGCATTGGCGATCTTGGCTTCGATCTCGCCGAGCTCGGAGGTCGTGAAGCGGACCTGGCCCGCAAGCGTCTGGCGATGGATGAAGGTCGCGTTGAGCGGTGCCGACATCAGCTTGTCGCCATGCTGCGCGGTGACCTCGACGAAATAGCCGAGCACGTTGTTGTGCCGGATCTTGAGGCCTTTGACGCCGGTGTCGTCGGCGTAGCGGGCCTGCATCGAGGCCACCACGAGGCGCGAGGCGTCGCGCAGGTTCCGGGCTTCGTCGAGCGCGGGCTCATAGCCCTGGCGCACGAAGCCGCCGTCGCGCTTGATCAGCGGCAGTTGCTCGTCGAGCGCTGTCGCAAACTCGGCCGCGAGCTCGCGCGATGGTCGCGTCAAGGCCGCCATCACCGCCGCGATCTCCTGCGGCGGCTGGTCGAGTTCGCCGAGCCGCGCCAGCACCTGGTCGGCGGCGATGATGCCGTCGCGCAAGCCCGCGAGGTCGCGCGGTCCGCCGCGGCCGACCGAGAGACGGGCCAGCGCCCGCGACATGTCGGGCGCGCCGCGCAGGATGCTGCGGATGTCTTCGCGAGCGGCCGAATCGGCAACGAAGGCGCCGACCGCGTCGAGCCGCCGCGCGATCGCCGGCGCATCCGTCAGCGGCGCCGCCAGCCGCTGCGCCAGCAGGCGCGAGCCCGCCGAGGTCACGGTGCAGTCGATCGCATCGAGCAGGGAGCCGCGGCGCTCGCCGGCGAGCGTCCGCGTCAGCTCGAGATTGGCGCGCGTGGCCGGATCGATCGCCATGGTCGCGCCCGAGGCTTCGCGCGCGGGCGGCGACAGTGGCGGGTGCCTGCCGACCTGGGTGCGGTCGACATAGGTGACGGCGGCGGCCGCGGCCGTCGCTTCGAGCCTGGTCAGCTGTGCCAGCCCGTCCATGGTCGCGACGGCAAAGTAGTCGCACAGCCGCTTCTCGGCGGTGGCGCCGTCGAAGACGTCGCGGGTCAGCGGCGTCACCGCCGGCAATTCACGCAAGGTCTGTCCGAGCTCGTTGTCATTGTAGAGCGCGTCGGTGACGATCGCCTCGTTCGGATTGATCCGCGCCAGCGTTGCGGCGAGCTCGCCGCCCGAGCATTCCGTCACCATGAATTCGGCGGTCGAGATGTCGATCCATGCGAGCCCGAAGCGGTCGCCGCCGGTGGACGAGCGGGCGCGCGCGATCGCCAGCAGGTAATTGTTGGCGCGCGCATCGAGCAGCGTGTCCTCGGTCAGCGTGCCGGGCGTGACCAGCCGCACCACGCCGCGGCGCACCACGCTCTTGTTGCCGCGCGCTTTCGCGGCGGCGGGATCCTCGGTCTGCTCGCAGACCGCGACCCGGTGGCCGGCCGAGATCAGGCGGTGCAGATAATCCTCGGAGCGCTCGACCGGAACGCCGCACATCGGGATGTCCGCGCCCTGGTGCTTGCCGCGCTTGGTCAGCACGATGCCGAGCGTCTTGGAGGCGATCTCGGCGTCCTCGAAGAACAATTCGTAGAAGTCGCCCATCCGGTAGAACAGCAGCAGGCCCTGATGCGCCGCCTTGATCTCCAGGTACTGTTCCATCATCGGCGTGACGCGCGCGGCGGCTTCCGCCTGCGGTGCGGGCGTTTCGTCGGGCGGCGGTACGGGTATCGGCTGTTGCATCGTCATGGGCGGCGCAACCTACAAAATTTCGTCCCGCGCTCCTATCGGTTTGGCCGGGGAAGCGAGGTTTTCCACGCTGTCCGTATGGCGGGATGAGCGCGCCTCATCTTCGGTCGTCATTCCGGGATGCGCCGAAAGGCGCAGGCCCGGAATCCATAACCCCGGCTTGTGGTTATGGATTCCGGGCTCGCCCTCCGGGCGCCCCGGAAAGACGGAGGGGTTTGAATGACGGCCACCCGCGAAACCGTCAATTGACCTGCCGCGGGCGCCCTCCTAAAACTCCGCCGGAATTGAAGAATTTGGCCGGACCGCGGCATTCAGGGAGAACAACGATGCGTGACGTCTTTATCTGCGATGCCGTGCGGACCCCGATCGGCCGTTTCGGCGGCTCGCTTGCCAAGGTGCGTGCCGACGACCTCGCCGCCGCGCCGATCAAGGCGCTGATGGCCAAGCACCCCAATCTCGATTGGGCGCAGGTGGACGAGGTGTTCTTCGGCTGCGCCAACCAGGCCGGCGAGGACAACCGCAACGTCGCACGCATGGCGTTGCTGCTCGCAGGTCTCCCCGACTCGGTTCCCGGCCAGACCCTGAACCGCCTGTGCGCCTCCGGCCTCGATGCAGTCGGTGCCGCCGGCCGCGCCATCCGCTCCGGCGAGATCGAGCTCGCCATTGCCGGCGGCGTCGAATCCATGACCCGCGCGCCCTTCGTGATGGGCAAGGCGCAGGAGGCCTTCTCCCGCTCGGCCGAGATTTTCGACACCACCATCGGCTGGCGCTTCATCAATCCGCTGCTGAAGGCGCAGTACGGCGTCGATGCGATGCCGGAGACCGGCGAGAACGTCGCCGAGGAATTCCAGGTCTCGCGCGCCGACCAGGACGCCTTCGCCATCCGCTCGCAGCAGCGCGCAGGCGCCGCGATCGCGGCCGGCTATTTCGCCGAAGAAATCACGCCGATCAGCATTCCCGGCGGCAAGGCCGGTCCGATCACGGTGGACAAGGACGAGCATCCGCGTCCCGAGACCACGCTGGAAGGTCTCGCCAAACTGAAGCCGATTGTGCGCAATCCCGGCACGGTCACCGCCGGCAACGCATCCGGCGTCAACGACGGCGCGGCTGC
This sequence comes from Bradyrhizobium sp. B039, assembly GCF_038965675.1. Taxonomy (NCBI): domain Bacteria; kingdom Pseudomonadati; phylum Pseudomonadota; class Alphaproteobacteria; order Hyphomicrobiales; family Nitrobacteraceae; genus Bradyrhizobium; species Bradyrhizobium sp. B039. The sequence goes on along the minus strand of NZ_CP152416.1, from coordinate 8,662,668 downwards.
GATGATCCTGGCGTCCGAAGCTGCCGTGAAGAAGCACGGCCTGACGCCGCGCGCCCGCATCCTCGGCCTCGCTTCGGCCGGCGTGCCGCCGCGCATCATGGGCATTGGACCTGTGCCTGCGACCCGCAAGCTGATGGAGCGGCTCGGCAAGAAGATCAGCGATTTCGACCTGATCGAGCTCAACGAGGCCTTCGCCTCGCAGGGCATCGCCTGCATGCGCCAGCTCGGCGTTGCCGACGATGCCGACTTCGTCAATCCGCATGGCGGCGCCATCGCGCTCGGACATCCCCTCGGCATGAGCGGCGCGCGCCTGGCGCTCACCGCCGTGCACGGCATGGAGAAGCGCGGCGGCAAGCTCGCGCTCGCCACCATGTGCGTCGGCGTCGGCCAGGGCGTTGCCGTGGCGATCGAGAAGCTGAACTGACGGGACGCTGCGCGTCCCGTCATCCCGGAGCCGCTCGTTAGAGCGGAATCCGGGATCTCGAGATTCCGGGTTCAGCCCTGTCGGGCTGCCCCGGAATGACGGGCGACCGGGAGGCAAGCATGATCATCGAACGTGAGCAGGACGTCACGGCCGCGGCACTGGCGGTGATGGAGCGGACGTCCGATCCGCGGCTTCGCCAGATCATGGTCTCACTGGTCAAGCACCTGCACGCCTTCGTCCGCGATGTTCGCCTGACCGAGGCGGAATTCCGCGACGCCACGGCGATCGTGGCCGAGCTCGGCAAGCTGACCACCGATACGCATAACGAAGTCGTGCTGATGGCCGGCTCGCTCGGCGTCTCGCCGCTGGTGTGCCTGCTCAACAATGGCGATCAGGGCAATACGGAAACCGACCAATCGCTGCTCGGACCGTTCTGGCGGTTGAACTCGCCGCGGGTCGAGAACGGCGGATCGATCGTTCGCTCCGAGACCCCGGGTGCGCCGCTGTTCGTCAGCGGCCGCGTCGTGGACAAGGATGGCCGTCCCGTCACTGGGGCGGAGGTCGATGTCTGGCATGCCTCGCCGGTCGGTCTCTACGAGAACCAGGACCCCGAGCAAGCGGACATGAACCTGCGCGGCAAGTTCACGACCGACCAGGACGGGCGCTTCGCCTTCCGTTCGGTGATGATGGTTGGCTATCCCATTCCGACCAGTGGTGTGGTCGGCCGCCTGCTGAAGGCGCAGAGCCGGCATCCCTATCGTCCCGCGCATCTGCACGCGCTGATCTTCAAGCCCGGATTCAAGGTGCTGATCTCGCAGGTCTACGACCCCGCCGATCCGCATATCGACAGCGACGTGCAGTTCGGGGTGACGCAGGCGCTGATCGGCAAGTTCCTGCGCCACGATACGCCGCATCCGGCCGCGCGCGACGTCGCGACGCCCTGGTATTCGCTCGACCACACCTACCGGCTCGAGGCCGGCGAGGCCGTGCTGCCACGTCCGCCGATCAAGTAGCACGCGCGCAAGTGCCGGGCCGAGCGCAGGAGGACCGCTAAACCCGCTTCCCCCAATTAGTTATATCCTATAATGATTGGCGGAAGTGTTGACCGGCCGGACCGAAAATGGCCGGGGGAGGAGTTCGCCAATGACATTCATCTATCCCGTCGATAGCAACAAGGCGCATCCGCTGCCGCTGTCGCCCGAGTACAAGAGCTCGATCAAGCGCGCACCGAACAAGCCCTTGATCCCGATGCGCCACACGCTGTCGGAATTGACCGGCCCGGTCTACGGCCACGAGACCGTGCGCGAGGGCGACAACGATCTCACCACACAGCATACCGGCGAGCCGATCGGTGAGCGCATCATCGTGCACGGCCATGTGCTCGACGAGGACGGCCGCGGCGTGCCGAACTCGCTGGTCGAGATCTGGCAGGCCAATTCCTGCGGCCGCTACGTCCATGTCCGCGACCAGCATCCGGCGCCGCTGGATCCGAACTTCACCGGCGCAGGCCGCACCCAGAGCGATGCCTCCGGCTACTACCGCTTCGTCACCATCAAGCCCGGCGCCTATCCGTGGGGCAATCACCACAACGCCTGGCGTCCCGCGCACATCCATCTCTCGGTGTTCGGCCATTCCTTCGTCACGCGCCTGGTGACGCAGATGTACTTCCCGGCCGATCCGCTGTTCCCGTTCGATCCGATCTTCAATTCGGTGCCGGACGAGAAGGCGCGCGCGCGGATGGTCTCGTCGTTCGATCTCGAGAACACCCAGCCCGAATGGGCGCTGTGCTACCGCTTCAACATCGTGCTGCGCGGCAAGAACGCCACGCCCATGGAGAACCACTAACGTGCAGGATTCTGTGAAGCCCGAGGGGATCACCCCATCGCAGACCGTCGGTCCGTTCTTCAAATACGGCCTGACGCCGACCGGCGACTACGCCTGGAACGACGCGTTCACCAACTCGACGCTGACGCCCGACGTCACGGGCGATCGTGTCCGCATCGAGGGCCGCGTGCTCGACGGTGACGGCGTCGCCGTGCCCGATGCCATGCTGGAGATCTGGCAGGCGGATGCTCAAGGCCGCTTCTCCGATCCGCAGGACAAGCGCGCGCTGCCGAACGCCAGCTTCCGCGGTTTCGCCCGCTGCGGCACCGACAAGGACGGCAATTACGCCTTCGACACCGTCAAGCCGGGCGCGGTGCCCGATCCTGACGGCAAGCCGCAGGCGCCGCATATCCTCCTTGCGGTGTTCGGCCGCGGCATGCTGCGGCATCTCTACACCCGGATCTATTTCAGCGACGAGGCCGGCAATGCCGCCGACCCCGTGCTGGCGCTGGTGCCCACTGAGCGCCGCGCCACGCTGATCGCGACGCGCGAGGCGGGGAAGGCGGTCTATCGCCTCGACCTGCGTTTGCAGGGCGACAACGAGACGGTGTTCTTCGACGTGTGAGGCGGCACGCGTGGCGGCGATATCGACGGCCGGCACGCGTTTCTCATCCCGCGCAACTGAGCTGGTTGCCGCGTTGCATCGGGCCCGAGTCGTTTCTCTTCGCGCCGTGAGTCAGTCTCGCTGACTCAAAACCGACCGTTTGACGTCCTGTCCCGTAATTTTCCGGTGTCCGCGGGATACAATTTCCGCGCGAAGCAATCCCGTGTTTACCGCAATCGTTTAGGGTCCGTTTGGATCTCGACCTGCGCCATTGGATTGTTCCATGAAATTTCGTCTCTCGCTTTCTTCTGCGGTCATTGCATTCGGGATCGTTCTCGCCATCGGCTTCACGGCGGTCGTTTCCACCAGCCTCTACGCCCTGCGCGAGCTCAAGGTCGGCGGTCCGCTCTATTCCGACATCAAGCTGGGCAACGACCTCATCGCGGACATCCTGCCGCCGCCGGAATATGTCATCGAGGCCTATCTCGAAGCGACCCTCGCCATGCGCGAGCCGGATCAGCTGGCGGCCCATGGCGAGCGCCTGGTCCAGCTCCGCAAGGATTACGACGAGCGCAAGGCATTCTGGATCGCCTCCAGCCTCTCGGCCGATCTGAAGAACGCGCTGGTGTCGAAGTCCGATGCCGAGGTGCAGAAGTTCTGGAAAGTCCTGTCCGATCAGCTCCTGCCGGCCCTCAAGGCCAAGAACAGCGCCGCTGCCGAAGGCGCCTACGCGCAGCTCAAGGACGCCTACACGGCCCACCGCGCCGTCATCGACAGCATCGTCGAGAGCGCCAACAAGCAGAACGCCGACATGGAGAAGCTGGCCGCGGAGCGCGACAGCACCATGCTCTATATCCTCCTCGGCGTCTCCGCCGCCGTCCTGGCCTTCGTTGCCGCAGGCCTGCTTGGCGTTGCCCTCGGCGTGGTGCGCCCGATCGTGCGCATGACGGATACGATGCAAAGGCTCGCGACCGGCGATCTCGCCGCCGACATTCCGTTTGCACACCGCCGGGACGAGGTCGGCTCGATGGCGGGCGCGCTTGTGGTGTTCAAGCAGGCGGCGGCCGAGAATTCGCGGCTGCGCGAGGAGCAGTTGCAGAAGGAGCGGGAGGCCGCGCTCGCCAAGCGCGGCGCCCTGCACCAGATGGCCGAAACCGTCGAGCGCGAGACCGGGCGCTCGGTCGACACCGCGAGCGCGGCGAGCCAGGGCGTCGAGCGGGCCGTCTCCAGCCTGTCCGAGATCGCGCGATCGCTGTCCTCGGAATCGCAGGCGGTGGCCGCGGCCTCCACCCAGGCCCTCGGCAGTTCCCAGACCGTTTCGGCCGCGGCCGAAGAACTGAGTGTTTCGATCCGCGAGATCGCGGGCCAGGTCGCGCGGACCAGCACGGTCACCAGATCGGCCGTTGCCGGCCGTGAGCAGGCGCGTTCGACCATTCAGGCGCTGGCGGGATCGGTGAAGAAGATTGCCGAGGTCTCCGACCTCATCGGCGGCATCGCCGGCCAGACCAACCTGCTGGCGCTCAACGCCACGATCGAGGCGGCGCGCGCCGGCGAGGCCGGCCGCGGCTTCGCGGTGGTGGCCGCCGAAGTGAAATCCCTGTCCGACCAGACCGCCAAGTCCACCGAGGAGATCGGGCGGCTGATCGCCGAGATCCAGGCCTCGACGCAGGCCGCGGTCGATGCCGTCGAGACCATGGGGGGCCACATCGTCGAGATCGACGGTGTGGCGACCTCGGTTGCTGCCGCGATGGAACAGCAGGACGCCGCGACGCGGGAGATCGCGCGGTCGATTTCCGAATCGGCGTCCGCCGCGAAGGAGGTCTCGGCCAAGATCAGCAATGTCAGCCGCGACGCTGCCTCCGTGAACGAGCGCGCCGCGGAGGTCAGGCAGGCGATCGCCGGCATGGCGTCCAATCTCGAACAGCTGCGGTCGGTCGTGGTCCGGACTGTGCGCGACTCGACCGCCGCGGCTTGAGCCCGGCATCGCGTCGGCCGCTGGTGCCCGGGGGCGTGATCGTGCAGTATGGCGCGGGACAGGGGCATCGTGGCTATGACATCTCCACAATTGCCGGCGGTCGTTGAGTCCGCCCAACTGACGGCGGCGCTGCGCAGGGGCGGCGTGCTTGACGCGGGCGCGGTGCGCGAGGTGAAGGTGCTGCATCAGCGTGACACCCTCGTGTCACAGATCGTCAGGCTCGGGCTGCGCTATGTCGGCGAGTCCGCTGGCGCCCCGCAGTCGCTGATCCTCAAGACTCCCAATTCCGCTTTCGCCGAGAGCCTCGCCAATGGCGGCCGGCGCGAGGTGGACTTCTACACGCAGCTTGCGCCGAAGATGCCGCCGGGACTGGTGCCGCGCTGCTTTGACGGGCATTTCGACGAGGACGGCCCCACCTGGCACCTGCTGCTCGAGGACCTTACCGACAGCCATGAGATCGCAACGAAGTGGCCGCTGCCGCCGTCGCGTGAGCAGGCGATGGCGATCGTCACGACACTGGCGCGCTGGCATGCGGCATGGTGGGACCATCCCGGTCTTGGCGACACCGTCGGCACCTGGGCGAGCGCCGAGGACCGCGCGCAGCACTTGGAAACCTTCGCCGGCCATTACGACCGCTTCGCCGATCTGCTCGGTGATCGCCTCGGCGAAGAGCGCCGCACCCTCTATCGCCGCCTGATCGAGCACTCGGCTCGGCTATCCCAGCGCTATCATTCGCGGCGTCACATCAGCATTGCCCATGGCGATGCCCATATCTGGAATTTCATGCTGCCGCGCCCCGGCGTCGCGGATACCGTGCGCATCTTCGATTTCGACCAGTGGCGCATCAACGTGCCGACGAGTGACCTTGCCTACATGATGGCGATGCAATGGTACCCGGACCGCAGGCAGGCGCTCGAACGGCCGCTGCTCAATCGCTATCACGAGACGCTGGTCGCCAACGGCGTCAGCGGCTACACGCGCGGCGCGCTCGATCAGGACTATCGTCTGTCGGTGCTCTGGCACATCACGGGGCCGGTCTGGCAGTGGAGCATCAACATCCCGCCGCTGATCTGGTGGAACAATCTGGAGCGGGTGATGATGGCGGTCGAGGATCTGGGGTGTGAGGAGCTCTTGGGGTAGGCGACGCTACATACTTGCTGTCGTCCTGGCGAAAGCCAGGACCCATTACCCCAGGGCGAGGTTGTGGCGCGAAGCTGGTAATCACGAGTCTTCGCCAAACTCCTCCCTGGGGTAATGGGTCCTGGATCTGCGCTTCGCTTGTCCAGGACGACGGCGGAGCTTGTGACGCCCCTCCCCTTACTCCATCACCGCATGTTCCGGCCCCGCGGCCTGCCTGCGCAGCGTGGCCTTGGTCGAGCCGATCAACAGGGCGAGCGGGATGGTGCAGAGGATGAAGACCATCACCAGCATATAGTCGTGCGCGAAGGCGATGATCTGCGCCTGCACGCTGACCATCCTGTCGGCCATGGCGCGGCCAGCGTCGGTGGACAGGTTGATCATGCCGCTGACGCTGGGCATCTGGAGTGCGTGGTTGAACGGGTTGACGTGCTCGGACAGGATCGCATAGGTCCGCCGCGTGCCCTGCGTCAGCTGGGCGATGACGACGGAAATGCCGACCGAGCTCGCGACGTTGCGCATCAGGGTCAGCATCGCGGTGCCGTCGGTGCGCAGCTCGTTCGACAGCGTCAGGAACGCAACGGTCGAGAGCGGCACGAAGACCAGGCCGAAGCCAAAGCCCTGGATGACGCTGACGGTCACGATCTCCGGCACCTGGGTCAGGTCGGTCCAGCCGGTCATCTGGTACAGCGAGCCCGCGGTCAGCGTCAGGCCGGAGATGATCAGCGTGCGCGCCTCGAAATAACGCATCATGCGGCCGACCAGCATCATGGCGAAGAAGGTGCCGAAGCCGCGGCTCGCCAGCAGCAGGCCGGCGGTGATGATGGGGTAGCCGATCACGTTCTGCATGTAGGGCGAGGCCAGCGCCATGGTCGAGAACAGCACGAGCCCCATCACGACCATGAACATGCAGCCGGTGACGAAATTGCGATCCTGGAACAGCGCGAAGCGGATGAACGGCGTCGAGGTCGTGAAGGAGTGCGCGACGAAGAAGTAGAACGCGACGGCGGAGACGATGAACTCCGCGACGATCTCATTGGATTCGAGCCAGCCCAATTGCTCGCCGCGGTCGAGCGCGAGCTGAAGCGAGCCGATCGCGACCGCCAGCGCAGCGAAGCCGAACCAGTCGAATTTGAGGCTGATGTCCTTCCTGGTCTCGTCCATGAAGATGATCAGCCCGAGCACGGTGATGGCGCCGAACGGCAGATTGACGAAGAACACCCAGTGCCAGGAATAGGTCTCGGTGAGCCATGCCCCTAGCGAGGGACCCATGATCGGGCCCATCATCACGCCCATGCCCCAGATCGACATCGCCTTGGCGCGTTCCTGGAGCGTGTAATAATCGAGCATCACCGACTGCGACAGCGGCACCAGCGCCGCGCCGAACACGCCTTGCAGCAGGCGGAACAGCACCATCTGGTTGATGTCCTGCGCGAGGCCGCACAGCACCGACGCCATGGTGAAGCCGGCGGAGCAGATGATGAAGATGCGCTTGCGGCCGAAGCGGTTGGCGATCCAGCCCACCGGCGCCGTCATGATCGCGGCGGCGACGATGTAGGAGGTCAAGACCCAGTTGATCTGGTCCTGCGAGGCCGACAGCGTGCCCTGCATGTAGGGCAGGGCGACATTGGCGATGGTGGTGTCCAGCGCCTGCATGATGGTCGCGGTCATGGCGCAGATCGTCACCATGTTCCGGCGCAGACCGGGAACCATCAGGCTGGCATTGGGGCCGGACATCGGATCAGTCCTTGTCCTGGCCCGCGGTCGCCGACAGGCCGAACAGGCCGGCGAGCGAGCGCCGATGGCCGGTGTCGATGGTGGCGTAGACGCTCATGCCGGCCTTCAGCTTCCGCACGTATTTGTCGGTCTCGTCGAAATAGATGCGGATCGGCACGCGCTGCACCACCTTGACGAAATTGCCGGTGGCGTTCTGCGGCGGCAGGATCGCGAACTGCGCGCCGGTACCGGGCGAGAGCGAGCCGATCTTGCCCTTGAACACGTGGTTCGGGAACGCGTCGACCTCGAGGGTAACAGGCTGGCCTTCGGTGACGTAGGTGAGGTCGCTTTCCTTCGGATTGGCGTCGACCCAGGGATGGGCGACGTCGATGATGGAGAACACCGGCGTGCCGGCAGTGACGTAACGGCCGAGCTGAATCTGCTCGACCTGCGTCGCGACGCCGCCCATCGGCGCGCGCACCACGGCGTGATCGAGATTGCGCTCGGCGTTGTCGAGCTTGGACTTGGCCTGCGCGTAGGGTGGGAATTTCTCCAGCGGCAGGTCGGTATCGCCGAGCAGTTGCGTCTTGGCCGCCGAGATCTGCTGCTTGACGTATTGCGCGATCGAGCCTGATGTGACCAGCGCGTTCGCCGCGTTGTCGAGGTCGAGCTGCGAGCCGTAGCTGTTCTTGACCAGCGCCTGCTTGCGCTCGACGTCGCGCTGCTTGAGGTCGACGCCCTGCTGGGCGAGGCTCAGCATGTCGCCGTAGATCTTGATGTTGGCGCGGAGATTGTCGTAGGTCGACTGCGCCTGCGCGAGCTGCGCCCTGGCCTCGTCCACCGCGAGGCGGAACGGCACGGGATCGATCTCGAACAGCTCATCGCCCTGCTTGACGAGCTGACCTTCCCTCACGACGACCTTCTCGATCTTGCCGGAGATGTCGGGCGTCACCAGCACCTTCTGCGCGCCGACATAGGCGTCATCGGTACCGACATAGCGGCCGCCATTCAGATAGAAGGTCAAGCCGCCAATGGCGACGACGATCGGCAGCACGACCATCAGCAGGAAGCGGCGATAGCGCCGCAGGCCTGCGACGATGCGGCGGCGGGGATCGGTGCCGGCTTTCTTGGTGGGCTTGCCGCTGTCGATCTTCTGCTCGGGCTGGAACTTGATGACTTGATCAGCCATAGCGCTGCTCCTTACGTGCTTGTTCCGCTCCGGATGTCTGGATCGCGGTACGCACGTTTTCCTTGATTGCTTCGAGTTGGGTGAGGAGGCGATGGGCATCCGCCGGATTGATACCGTCGAGCGCGTTGGCCGTGATTTCGGACCTGAGCCCGCTCATCTTGCCGAGCAATTGCCGGCCGGCCTTCCTCAGGTAGAGGCGCTTGACGCGCCGGTCCGAGGCGTCGCTGCGGCGCTCGATCCAGTCATTGTCGCAGAGCTTGTCGATCAGGCGCGTCAGCGTGATCGGCTGCACCTCGAGGAGCTCGGCGAGCTCCGACTGCTTCATGCCCTCGCTACGCTCGACCTTGGCCAGCACCGCCCATTGCGCGCGGGTGATGCCGAAGCGCGACGCCTCCTTGTCGGCATAGACGCGCAGCAGGCGATAGAGCTCGGCGAGCGTAAACAGGAAGTTCTGGTCCACGGGCCCGCGGCTCATGAGCTTGGTCTCCTATAAGCTTGAGATACTATAAGCAAGCTTATGATTTTTTCATGGCGGGTTAACGGGACGCTGTCCCGCTGCAAGAGCATGGCTGACCGCCGTTCGCCGGTCGTGCTTTGGGTTCCCTCGCCGAAATGCTAGAAGGCAGGCCAAATGACCCTCGCAAAGCCGGCATTCCCCGCGCCCGACCACGATCACGGCCGCTGCACTGCGGACGCGCTGGCGCATGCCGAGGAGGTTTGCGAGCAGCGCGCGCAGAAATTCACGCCGATTCGCCGCCAGGTGCTCGGGGCGCTGCTCTCCAGCCACCGCCCGCTCGGGGCCTACGAGGTGATCGACGAACTCGCCAAGTCGATGCCGCGGCCGGCGCCGATCACGATCTACCGTGCTCTCGATTTCTTGATGGCCAACGGCCTCGTGCACCGCATCGAAAGTCGCAACGCCTATCTCGCCTGCGCCGCCCACGACCACGATGCGACCTCCGCGGTGGCGTTCCTGATCTGCGAGCGCTGCGGTCTGGTCGGCGAGATCCCGTCGGCGTCCTTCGCCAAGGATATCAACGCCGCTGCGCGCAGCTCAGGTTTTGCCCCCAAATTGTCTGTGGTGGAGATCACGGGCATCTGCACCCATTGTCAGAAAACTGCATAAAGCAACAACGGCGCAAAGCCGATATCGGGAAGAAATGTCCTCACCTCAAGCCATACCGTCCGCCGGTCGCCCCCTCAGTGCCGGCGCCATCGCCCTGATGCTGATGCTGTGCCTGACCTGGGGGTTCAACCAGATCGCGGTGAAGCTGGTGCTGCCGGACATCCCGCCGATGCTCCAGGCGATGATCCGCTCGATGGGCGCGCTGCCGGTACTCTTCATCATCGGCACGCTGCGCGGCGTCAAATTCTTCGAGAAGGACGGCACGTGGAAGCCCGGCCTGATCGCCGGGCTGATGTTCGGCATCGAGTTCGTGCTGATCTTCCAGGGCCTGCGCCTCACGCCGGCGTCCCGGGCCGTGGTGTTTCTTTACACCGCACCGTTCTTCGTCGCGCTCGGCTCTTACCAGGTGCTCGGCGAACGGCTCGGCGGCACGCAATGGCTGGGGCTCGCGGTGAGCTTTGCCGGCGTCGCGCTCGCGATCGGCGTGCCGCAGCCGGATGTCGACGCCAAGGTGCTGCTCGGCGACCTCATGATCGTCGGCGGTGCCGCGCTGTGGGCGGCCACCACGCTGGTTGCCAAGGGCACGCGGCTGCGCTTCGCCGCGCCGGAGAAGGCGCTGGGCTACCAGGTTGCGACCTCGATCCCGATCCTGGGCCTGGCGGCCTGGTTGTTCGGCGAATCCATCACCCACACCCCGGCGCCGCTGTCCCTCGCCCTGATGGCCTTCCAGGCGATCTGGGTGGTGGGAACCACGTTCACGCTTTGGTTCGCGCTGGTGAAGGCCTATTCGGCCAGCAAATTGTCCGCTTTTACCTTCATCACCCCTTTGTTTGGCGTGGTGGGTAGCTATTTCATCATGCACGACACCTTGAGCCTGACATTCGGGGCCGCCGCGGTCCTTGTAATTGCTGGGCTTTTTCTGGTTAACCGTCCCAGCCAAACGGCTGCGGCGCCGCGCGATGCATTGCTGAACGTCACCAAAACCTGATATTTGGACCCCATGAACAAGCTCGAAAACACCATCGATTCAGACATCGCGGGCCCCGCGCCCCGGCACCGGACCACCCAGGTCAAGGTCGGAGACGTCGCCGTGGGCGGCGGTGCGCCGATCGTCGTGCAGTCGATGACCAACACCGACACCGCCGATATCGACGGCACCATCGCCCAGGTTGCAGCGCTCGCGCGCGCCGGCTCCGAAATGGTCCGCATCACCGTGGATCGCGAGGAGGCCGCGGCCGCCGTCCCGCACATCCGCGACGGCCTCGCCAAGCGCGGCATCACCACGCCCTTGATCGGCGACTTCCATTATATCGGCCACAAGCTGCTCGCGGCCTATCCCGCCTGCGCCGAGGCGCTCGCCAAGTACCGCATCAATCCCGGCAATGTCGGCTTCAAGGACAAGCGCGACACCCAGTTCGCCGACATCATCGAGATCGCGAACAAGAACAGCAAGCCGGTCCGCATCGGCGCCAATTGGGGTTCGCTCGACCAGGAGCTGCTGACCAAGCTGATGGACGAGAATGCCGCGTCCGCCAATCCGCGCGACGTGCGCGCGGTGACGCGCGAGGCCATGGTGCAGTCGGCACTGCTCTCGGCCGCGCGCGCCGAAGAGCTCGGCATGCCCAAGGACCGCATCATCCTCTCCGCAAAGGTCTCGGCGGTGCAGGATCTGATCGCGGTCTACCAGGATCTCGCATCGCGCTCCGACTACGCCATCCATCTCGGTCTCACCGAGGCCGGCATGGGCTCGAAGGGCATCGTCGCCTCTTCGGCCGCGCTCGGCATCCTGCTGCAGCAGGGCATCGGCGACACCATCCGCATCTCGCTGACGCCGGAGCCCGGCGGCGACCGCACCCGTGAGGTGCAGGTCGGCCAGGAGCTCCTGCAGACCATGGGCTTCCGCACCTTCGTGCCGCTGGTCGCGGCCTGCCCCGGCTGCGGCCGCACCACCTCGACCACGTTCCAGGAGCTGGCGCGCTCGATCCAGGATTTCATCCGCGACGAGATGCCGGCCTGGAAGACGAAATATCCGGGTGTGGAAGAGCTCAACGTCGCGGTGATGGGCTGCATCGTCAACGGCCCCGGCGAATCCAAGCACGCCAATATCGGCATCTCCTTGCCCGGCACCGGCGAAGCGCCGGCCGCGCCCGTCTTCGTCGACGGCAAGAAGTTCCGCACGCTGCGCGGCCCGACCATCTCCGCCGACTTCAAGGCGCTGGTGATCGACTACATCGACCAGCGCTACGGCCAGGGCGCCAAGGTACCGGTGACCGCGGCGGAGTAGTCGTTCCCAAACATTGGAATCGTGAGGCGGGTTCGCGAAGCGTAACCCGCCTTATTTTTTGCGCGGGTCGTAGCCCAGATTGCGCTTCGCTCCATCCGCGCTACGATGTCTCCAATCAAAATGATCGGGAGACACGCCATGAGCTCACTCGCCGGCAAGCAGGGTCCGCGCTATCGCCACATGGCCGAGGACGGCGCGCCTTACGAAACCATCGCGGTCGAAAAGCTCACACCGATCATCGGCGCGGAAATCTCCGGCGTCGACATCGGCAGGCTCGTCTCCGATGACGTTCGTTCCAATCAACAGATGGACGAGATCCATCGCGCGCTCGCGGAAAATCTCGTCATCTTCTTCCGCGACCAGCACATCTCGCCACAACAGCATCTCGCCTTCGGCCGCAAGTTCGGCGAGCTGCATTTCCATCCCGCAGCGCCGCACGAGGACGAAGACCCGGCACTGATGAAGATCTATGCCGACAAGAACTCGCCGCGCGCCAACGGCGAGGGCTGGCACTCCGACGTGTCCTGCGACCTCGAGCCGCCAATGGGCTCGATCCTCTACATCAAGCAGTGCCCGCCCCGCGGCGGCGACACGCTGTTCGCCAACATGTATGCGGCCTATGAGGCGCTGTCGGATCGCATGAAGGCCTATCTCGACGGCCTGACCGCACTGCATGACGGCGAGCCGATCTATCGCGGCCTCTATGCCAACTATGGCGTCGCCGATCGTCCATCCTATCCGAACGCGGAGCATCCGGTGCTGCGCACGCACCCGGTCACCGGCAGGAAGGCGCTCTACGTCAACCGCGGCTTCACTCGCCACATCAACGGCATCCCGCGCGACGAGAGCGACGCGATGCTCGCCTATCTCTACCAGCACGCCGAGAACCCGCTGTTCCAGTGCCGCTTCCGCTGGACCGAGAACGCCATCGCCTTCTGGGACAACCGCTGCACCCAGCACCGTGCGATGTGGGACTACTGGCCGCACACGCGCTCGGGGACACGGGTGACGGTGAAGGGGGAGCGGCCGGTTTAGGCATGGCTGCCGTAGGGTGAAAATGGCGCGTCAGCGCCGTGCCCGCCATCTCGCTGTGCATGCAACAGGACGGTGGGCACGACGCGCGAAGAGCGCGCCTTTGCCCACCCTACGAAACCGTTCTTGCGTTGACGTCGTCTCACGTCCGCGCCAATCTTCCCAAAAACAAATCGGGAGGATTTTCCATGCTCCGCGCAGAGGACAATAAATTCCTGACCGAGTCCGGCCCCGGGACGGGCATGGGCGAGCTGCTGCGCCGCTTCTGGATTCCTGTGCTCCTGTCGAAGGAGCTTCCTGAAGCCGATGGCGAGCCGAAGAAGATCGTCGTGCTCGGCGAGGAGCTGCTCGCCTTCCGCGATTCGCGCGGCGTCGTCGGTGTCATCGATCAATACTGCCCGCATCGCGGCGCCAATCTCTGGCTCGGGCGCAATGAGGAATGCGGCATCCGCTGCGTCTATCACGGCTGGAAGTTCGACACGGACGGTCGCTGCGTGGACATGCCGACCTCCTATCCCGATCTCAACGCCAAGGATCTCATCCGCATCAAGTCTTATCCGGTGCGCGAATGGGGCGAGATGATCTGGGCCTATATGGGCCCGGCGGACGTCATGCCCGAGCTGCCCGATCTCGAAATGGCGATGCTGCCGGCCTCGCATCGTTACGTCAGCAAGAAATGGCAGGACTGCAACTGGGTGCAGGCGCTGGAGGGCTCGATCGACACCGCGCATTTCACCTTTGCGCATCTCTCCTTCGACAAGGAGGAGAACGAGATCCTCGACATCAAGAAGCATTTTGTGAATCCGATCGCGCGGATGTCGAGCGACCACATGCGCTGGATCGCCGAGGACCCGCGGCCGGTGATCAAGATCGCCCCGCACGACGCCGGCCTCTCCATTGCCGGTGGCCGGCTCACCGGCAGCGACAACATCTATTGGCGGATCGCGCAGTTCCTGATGCCGTTCCACGCCTACGCACCGAGCGCGATGCCGGGCGAGAACATCTTTGGCCAGACCTTCGTGCCGGTCAGCGATACCAATTGCTGGATCTCCACCTACGCCTGGAATCCGGAGCGGCCGCTGACGCAGGCCGAACGCGACGCCTATGACCGCGGCAATGGCGTGATCGCGGAGGTCGACGACAATTACGTGCCGCTGCGCCACAAGGGCAACGACTATCTGATCGATCGCAAGCTCCAGAAGACGAGGAGCTATACCGGCATCAAGGGCGTCTCCGAGCAGGACGCCGCCGTGCAGGACAGCCAGGGGCCGATCGCCGACCGCACCCGCGAGCATCTCGGCCCGACCGATCTCGGCATCATGCATTTCCGGAAAGTCGTGATGGATCTGGCCCGCGCGCTCCAGCGCGGCGAAGCGCCGCCGCAGGCCGCGCATCAGGATCGCTATGCGGTGCGCTCCGGCGCCTGCGTCACCAGCAAGGCCAAGGACCTGCCCGCGGTGATGCTGGAACGTTTTGGCGATGTCGCGGGCTTCGTCGGCCGTCCCAAGGTCGCAGCAGCGGAGTAGCGCTTGGGCCAATTGCGCAGCATCATCGCCGGATTGGTCGCGTCGACCCTGCTGTCGTCGCTTGCCCCTGTCGAGCGCGGACATGCCGCTGCCGCGCGAACAATGACGAAGCCGCCGGCGTCATCGGCCAAATGCCAGATGCCGAAATTCCGGATCGTCGTGGATGTCGGGCACACCCCGGACTCCTATGGCGCGCTGAGCGCGCGCAATGATACGGAATTCGGCTTCAACTTCCGGCTCGGAAAGCTGATCACGGCGAAACTCAGGGACCAAGGCTTTGCCGCAGCCCGCCTGCTCGTGACGGACGGCAAGGCGCGGCCGAGCCTGTTCAAGCGCGTCAGTGCCGCGAATGACGGCCGGCCCGATCTCCTGCTGTCGATCCATCACGACTCGGTGCCGGACAAGCTGCTCGAGACCTGGGAATTCGACGGCGCGATGAGTTATTTCAGCGATCGGTTTTCAGGCCATTCGCTGTTCGTATCCGAACGCAATTCGCACTTCGCCACCAGCCTGTTGCTGGCCCGGATGATCGGCCGGCAGTTGAAAGAGCAGGGCCTGCATTATGCCAGCCAATACACATTGCCGGTGATGGGGCGCTACCGGCGCCAATTGCTGGACAGGGATTTCGGCGTCTACCGCTACGACGGGCTCGTCGTGCTGTCGCGAACGAACAGCGCCGCGGTGCTGCTCGAAGCCGGCTCGATCATCAACCGCGACGAGGAGATGGCGATGAACTCGCCGGAGCGGCAGGAGATGATCGCGGGAGCCGTCGCGGCGGCGATGGGGAAATTCTGCGAGAAGCGGTAGCTTGCGCAGCCGGTTCAGCAATGACGAGAAGCTACAGCGGCACGCCCCGATACTCCCGGTTCGCCAGACTCGCCTCCTCCAGATCCAGATCCCGCTCGATCCGGCGCCGCGTCTCGTCGGTGATCTGGCCGTCGCGCAGGAGGTTGTGGATGAATTTTCGTTCGGCGGCGATCAGCTCGCGGGTCAGCGCGGTGCCGGCGGCGGAGACGTCGTGATGGGTGGGATCGAGTGAATCAGGGAGCTGGTTGACGCGGATCTCGTGGCGGGCGCGCAGCAGCCGCATCACCTCGTCCGACACCTCCTTCGCCTCGGTCAGCGCATCGAGCGACTTCAGCGCAGCGTCGAGTGCCTGGCGGCGTGCCGCGATCTCGGCCTCATGCTCGGCGACATGCTCGTTGCGGCCGGCTTCGGCGACGCCGAGCCAGCGCACCACCGGCGGCAGCGTCAGTCCGACGCCGATCAGCGTGACGAAGATGACGCCGAAGGCGACGAACAGGATCAGGTCGCGATACGGAAAGGCATTGCCATCAGGCAGCGTGAACGGCAGCGCCAGCGCCGCCGCCAGCGACACCGCGCCGCGCACGCCGGTGAAGGCGAGCACGAACGGCCATTGCCATGGCGGCGACGGGTCGCGCTTGCGCAGCGATTTGGAGAGGATCCGCGGCAGATAGGTCGCGGGATAGAGCCAGGCGAAACGCGCGGTCACAATGATCGTCAGCACGACGGCGGTCGCGATGAGAATGTCGTCGAGTGGGAACGCCTTCGATTTCTCGTAGAGCGCGCGCATTTGGAAGCCGGTGAGCAGGAACAGCAGGCCCTCGATCAGGTAAATGATGAGGTCCCAGAAGAAGATGCCTTGCAGGCGCGTCGCCGAGGAGATCAGCAGCGGGCCGTTCCAGCTCACATAGAGGCCGCAGGCGACGGTGGCGATCACGCCGGAGCCGCCGACATGCTCGGGCAGCCAGTAGGAGACGTAAGGCGTGATCAGCGACAGCGTCAGCTCGACCTGCTGATCTTTCGCCCATCTGCGGAAGCGCAGGGAAAGCCAGCCGACGCCGATGCCGAAGGCGATCTCTCCGGCGATAATGAGGACAAACTCGCCGGCCGCCATCGGAAGCGATAGATGGCCGACCATGATGGCGGCGAGCGCGAAGCGGTAGAGGATCAGCGCGGTGGCGTCATTCGCGAGCCCTTCGCCTTCGAGTATGACCAGGAGGCGGCGCGGTATGTTGAGCCGCCGCGCGATCGCGAGCGGTGCCACCACGTCGGGCGGCGCGACGATGGCCCCGAGCAGGAAACCGATGGCCCATGGCAGGCCGATCAAATAGTGCGTGGCGGCCGCCACCATCGCCGCGGTGAAGATCACCGCGCCGACCGCGAGCAGCACGATCGGGCGCAGATTGTTCCGGAACTCGCGCCAGCTCATGGCGACGCTCGCCGAGTAGATCAGCGGCGGCAGCACCATCAGCAGCACCAGCTCCGGCGGCAGTTCCACCGGCGGCATGCCCGGCACGAAGGCGAGGCCGACGCCGGACAGCATCAGCAAGATCGCAGGCGCGATGTTGAAACGGCGGGCGACGAGCGCGGTGCCCGCCAGCACCGCGAGCAGGATGAGGAAGGTCTGGAATTTCGCTGCGATCATGGCCTGTCTTCGCCCGGAAGCGGCCAAGAGGTCAATGCGGGGGCCTTACGCCAGGCGCCCTGCCACCATGCGTCCGATGCGCGCGAACACGGCCTCGATCTGCGGGGCAGTCGGCGAGCCGCCCTGGGTGTAGGCCGCGATCAGGATCGGCGCATCGGGCTTAGTATCGGGCTTGGGCCAGGCGACCGCGATATCGCCCGATGCGTCCTTGCCGTTGTTGCCGGTCTTGTCGCCGATGGTCCAGCTCGCGGGCAGGCCGCCGCGCAGCCGGTTCGCACCGGTCTTGCAGCCCACCAACCATTCGGTGAGCTGGGCGCGCGACGCCGGCGACAATGCCTCGCCCGTCACCAGCCGCCGCAGATTGCCGGCCATCGCGGCCGGCGTCGTGGTGTCATGGGGATCGCCGGGCGCTGACTTATTGACCTCAGGCTCGTTGTGGTCGATCCGTGAGGTGGTGTCGCCAAGCGATCGCCAGAACGCCGTGAGGGCGGCCGGCCCTCCGATCCGTGCCAGCAGCAGATTGGCGCAGGTGTTGTCGCTGAGCTCGACGATCGCCTTGCACATCTCGGCGACCGACATCTTGCCGGCCGCGAGATTTTGCTTGGCAACAGGCGCATAGCTCAGAAGGTCGGCCTGGCCGTAAGGGATCATGGCCGCGAGCTGCTCCTGGCCGCGATCGACCCGCGCCAGCACGCAGGCCGCGAGCGAGGCCTTGAACGTCGAGCACATGACGAACCGCTCGTCGGCGCGCCAGGCGATCTTCGCGCCGGTCGCCAAGTTTTCCGCATAGAGCCCGATCCGTCCACCGCTTTCGCGCTCATAGGCTTCGAGCTCAGGCGGCGCGTCGGCGGCGAGCACGGGAGTGGCGGCCATCCAGCACAGCGAGGCGAGGAGGGAGCGGCGGTCGAGCAGCATGGGGGACCTTTGGGACAGATGGAACAGGGGGAGGGAAGGTCGCGCACGATTGTCCCACATCGTCATTGAGAGCGTAGCGAAGCAATCCAGTGTGTTTCCGCGGAGAGATTCTGGATTGCTTCGCTACGCTCGCAATGACGGAGGATGGGCATCGAGCGCGGCAGATATTGGGCAGCGGGAGATTGAGGCTCCCTTACTCCCTCAGGTCATACCGGTACGATTTCGACACGATCTGCCAGCCGTCGGCGAGCTTCATCGCCACCAGATAATCGGTGAAAAAACGTGGCGGCAGTTGGCACCGGACCTTGATGAAGGCGGTCTTGTCGTCCGAACGGTCGATGGTGACGATGAAATCCTCGCGCGGCTTGCCTTCCGCCTTGGCCGAGGGGCGCTTGCGCACCCAGGCGAGCCAGTCCGGCACGGTCAGGATCTTCAGCTCGCCCTTTTCCACCCAACGCAGATCGGCGGACGGATGGAATACGTCGCCGAGCTTGTCGGCGTCGCCCTCGTAGAGCCCGTCAAAGTAGCTTTGCACGACGGCTTCGACGCTCGAACGATTCTGGCTCATGGGTCATCCCTTTGAATGATGGCTCGGCGGGAATTTAGCCGTACGCATAAAAATGCGCTATGGGTGTGTCAACCATTTGCACGCAGGCGTTGCCATGACCGGATCAGAAAATTCGAATGCTCGTATCCTAACCGGTGAATGCTACTGCCGCGCCGTGCGCTACGAGGTCGCGGACCAATTCTCTTACGCAATGAACTGCCACTGTTCGAATTGCCGTCGCACCACCGGCTCCGCCTTCAAGCCGTTCGCCGGCATCGCGCAAGAGAAGCTCCGCATCGTCCGGGGTGACGACCAGCGGATCATTTTCGGGGACGACACCACCCATGATGCCCACTGCGCCCGTTGCGGCTCGCTGCTTTATTCCCGGGTGCGCGACGGAAAATGGGTTCATGTCGCCATGGGAACCCTGGTCGATGCCCCCTCGATCCGGCCGAGCGCCCACATTTTCGTCGGCTCGAAGGCGCCCTGGCATGAGATTACGGACAATCTGCCGCAATATCGGGGGCACGTCGGGGACGGATGAGGGAACCCGGCCGGGACCCCAGCGAACCGCGATGGCGCTGGCGCGACAAACCAAAGGGGGGCATTCGATCTGACAAGCACCGGCGCTGGAGCCTGCTAGAGCGATCCCAAAGGGGGCTCGAACGGCCCTGAACTTCGGAATTCGTGTCATGCGCAATTTGCTCAGACTTTGCCCGCTTCTCCTCGCCCTCGCGCTGCTGTTCGGCGCAGAACCTGCTTTTGCCGGAAAGCGCGTGGCGCTGGTGCTGGCCAATTCGGCCTATCAGCACGCGCCGTCACTCACCAACCCTGTCAATGACGGTTCGGTGATGGCGAAGACGCTGAAGGATGCCGGTTTCGACATTGTCGATTCCCGGCACGATCTGTCGGCACTCGAGACGCGGCGCGTGCTGCGCGACTTCGCGGACGCGACCCGCGATGCCGACATCGCCGTGGTCTACTATGCCGGTCACGGCATCGAGGTCGAAGGCTCCAATTATCTGATCCCCGTTGACGCCAGGCTCGAGCGCGATACCGACGTCTATGACGAAGCACTCTCGCTCGACCGCGTCCTGGTCGCCGTCGAACCTGCCAAGCAGCTCCGCCTGGTGATCCTGGATGCCTGCCGCGACAATCCGTTCGGCAAGACCATGAAGCGCTCGGTGGCCTCGCGCGGCTTTGGCCGGGGCCTCGCCCAGGTCGAGCCGACCAGCCCCAACACGCTGATTGCCTATTCGGCCAAGGCCGGCTTCACGGCGCAGGACGGCGACGGTGCCAACAGCCCGTTTACGGTTGCGTTGTCGAAGCACCTGACGACGCCGGGCCTCGATGTCCGCCGCGCCTTCGGCTTCGTGCGCGACGACGTGCTCAAGTCGACCGGCAACAAGCAGGAGCCGTTCGTCTATGGCTCGCTCGGCGGCGACGACGTCCCGCTGGTGCCGGTCAAGGTGGCGGCTGCAGCGTCGCCCGTGGCGAACCCGCAGGCCGACATCCGCCGCGACTACGAGCTCGCGCTCCAGGTCGGCAACAGGGCGGCATGGGACGCCTTCCTCGCCCAGCATCCGGACGGTTTCTATTCCAGCCTCGCCAAGCTTCAGCTCGAGAAGATCGGTGCCGAGCAGGCCCATGCGGCGGCGATCGAGAAGGCGAAGCAGGCCGAGGCCGAGCGCGATCGTCTTGCCGCCGTCGGTGCGCAGAAGGATGCGCAGATCAAGGCTGCGGCCGATGCGAAGGCCGCCGAGCAGGCGCAGCTTGCCGCCCAGAAGGCAAAGGAGCAGGCGCAGCAGCAGGCGGCCGCCGCCGAGCAGCAGCGCGTCAACCTCGCCGCCGCGGCCCCGAGCGCTGCGCCGGCCAGCACGGCGAGCCCCGCCGGGACCAACGTTGCGTCCCTGACGCCGGCGACCACGCCGGCCGATCTCAGCCGCTCGGTCCAGACCGAGCTCGGCCGCGTCGGCTGTTTCTCGGGCCAGGCCGACGGCAACTGGAACACGTCCTCGCAGCGGTCGCTGTCGCAGTTCAACCGCTATGCCGGCACCAAGCTCGACGTGAAAGTGGCGAGCACCGATGCGCTCGATACGGTCAAGTCGAAGCCGTCGCGCGTCTGCCCGCTGGTCTGCGAGCACGGCTTCAAGGCCGACGGCGACAAGTGCACCAGGATCGTCTGCGGCGACGGCTATGCGCTGAACGACGACAACGAATGCGAGAAGAAGCGCGCCGCCAAGCCGACGGCTTCCAAACCTGCGACCTCGCGGCGTGACGACAGCGAGGATCGCCCGGCACGGCAGCGTCCGCAGATCGGCGCCGCGGGCGGCCTCGGTGGCTTGGGCGGCGACGCTGCCGGCATCGCGACCGGTGCGCGGCGCGCCTCAGGCGGCGGGCAGGTCTTCTGCACTAATGGCGGCTGCCGCCCGGTCAACCGCGGTTGCCATCTCGAGTATCGCGGTGGCGGCGGCCCCGGCAACGATGCCAACGCCGAGGTGTGTAATTGAAGGGCACGGTGTCGTCCCGGCGAAGGCCGGGACCCATAACCACAGGAAGTGGTTTGGCGAAGATTAGCTATGATCTATAGAGTCTTCGGTACTCGCACCGTTCTCATACGATAGATCACGCGGTATGGGTCCCGGCCTTCGCCGGGACGACGTTACGTCGCAATCGCGCTCGCCGCGATGTTCACCGTCAGGGCCAGCAAGGCCGTGTTGTAGATGAACGAGATAATGCCGTGCGCGGTCGCGGTGCGGCGGATGGTCTTGTCGGTGATGCCGACGTCGGAGACCTGCGCGGTCATGCCGATCACGAACGAGAAATAGACGAAGTCCCAATAGTCGGCGTGGTCTTCCTTGTCGCCGCTCGGGAATTGCAACCCGCCCGGCGGGTGCCGATAGTAGTCATGGGCGTAGTGCAGCGCGAAGGTGGTGTGCACGGCGGCCCATGACAGCGCGATGGTGGTGATCGCGATCGTCAGCTCCGTGGCGCCGCGATGGGCGCCGAGCTCGGCGACGATCGCCGCGATGCTCGCGAATGCGCCGATCGCCGTCACCAGCAGGATCACGAAGCGGCCGTCGTCCTGCATCGCAGCGTTGCGGCGGATGTGCTGGTGGTCGTTGTTCAGCATCATCACGTAGACCAGCACCAGATAGGCCGCGATCAGCGCATCCCAGCCGAGCACGAGCCGCGTCGCCAGCCGCAGGGAGCCGGGCAGCAGCAGGCAGACCAGAATGCCGAAGCCGAGTGAAATGAAAGTCCGCGGCCGCGCGTAGATCACGCGCATCGGCCGCGACATTCTCTGGAAGCGCGCGAGGACGGGATCTTCCTTGTCGACGCCCGTCATCGCCCGGTCAGTTCTTGCGCTCGGCGACAAACCGCGCGGCGGCTTGCAGCACGGCGGCGCGGTCGCCGAAGATCGAGACCGCGCTGTCGGCCCGCGCGAGCAGGTCGCGCACGCGCTGCTTGGCGCCTTCGATGCCGAGCTGGGTGACGAAGGTGGTCTTGCCGAGCGCAGCATCCTGGCCCGAAGGTTTGCCGAGCGCCGCGGCATCGCCTTCGACGTCGAGCAGATCGTCGGCGATCTGGAAGGCTTCGCCGAGCGCGCGGCCGTAATCGTCGAGCGCCTGATATTCCTTGGCCGTGGCCTGGCCGAGAATCGCGCCGGCGATGCAGCCGTAGCGCAGCAGCGCGCCGGTCTTCATCTGCTGAATGCGGGCGACATCGATCGGCTCGTTGCCGCCGAAGCGGCCTTCGCCTGCGAGGTCGAGAATCTGGCCCCCGACCATGCCGCCGATGCCGGCGCAGCGCGCCAGCGCGCGCGTCAGCAGCAGCCGTACATTGGCGTCGCGATGGATCTCGTCGCGGGTGACGATATCGAAGGCGAGCGTCAGCAGGCCGTCGCCGGCGAGGATCGCGGTCGCGTCGTCGGTCTTCTTGTGCAGGGTGGGCCGGCCCCGGCGCAGGTCCGAATTGTCCATCGCCGGCAGGTCGTCATGGATCAGCGAGTAGCAGTGGATGCATTCGAGCGCCGCACCGGCGAGCAGCGCCGCCTCGCGCGGCACGCCGAACACGGCTGCGCTTTCAACCACCAGGAACGGCCGCAGGCGCTTGCCGCCGTTCAGGCTCGAATAGCGCATTGCGTCCATCAGTCGCTTGGGACGGGCGATTTCATCGGGCAGGATGTCGTCCGCGAGGAGGCGCCCGAGCAGGGCCTCGGTGTCATCAGCGGTCTTGTCCAGACGTTTGGCGAAATCGGACGGGGACGTGCCGGTCATCAAGAAGGGCTCCAGAACTAAAATTCGGCGGGACAATCCTTTATGAGCCCGCCTCAGTCAATCGTTTGGAAGGCCTAAAAAGTGCTGGAAAAGACCCGAATTATCACAGACTTAATGGCTGGGCCCGTGGCTGCGTTTCATTTTGCGCCGGAAAGGTCGATTTGCGCATCGTTAAAATCCTGCTGGTAGCGCTCGCGGTCGTGGTTCTCGCGCCCTATGTGATCGCGCCGTTCTACCGCACCGGCCATCCCGTTTCGACGCTGATGGCCTGGCGCAGCTTGCGGGGCGCGCCGATGCAGCGGGAATGGATCGATCTCGCGGCGATGTCGCCCTACCTGCCGCGGTCGGTGGTGGCGGCCGAGGACGCTCATTTCTGCAAGCATCACGGCATCGACTGGGGCGCGTTGCGCGAGGCGATCGACGACGCGAAGGAGGACGGCACCGCCTTCCGGGGCGCCTCCACCATCACCCAGCAGGTGGCGAAGAACCTGTTCCTCTGGCAGGGGCGGGACTTCATCCGCAAGGCGCTGGAATTCCCGCTGGCGTTGTGGATCGATTTCGTCCTGCCTAAGCCGCGGATCCTGGAAATTTACCTCAACATCGCCGAGCTCGGTCCGCAGGGCCAGTTTGGGGTGGAGGCGGCCAGCGCCTATGCGTTCGGTAAATCGGCCGCCAGCCTCTCCCCCCGGGAGGCGGCACTTCTGGCCTCGATCCTGCCGAATCCGGTCAAACGCAGCGCCAGGACCCCCGGACCGGGCGTCCGGCGGCTCGCCGGGACCTATGTGGCAAGGGCGCAGGCCTCGACGCTTGCGACCTGCTGGCGGGAAAATCGCTGATTTCGGGCCCTTTTCGGGCGCATTTTCCGGCCCAAGAGCCTAGCTTTGCGGCCAGCCTTCCTCTATAAGCGCGGCCTTGATCGGCATTCAGCTCGCCTCGTATTGCGGGTGCTGAGCCGTCCCTCGCGGACGATGCCCTGATGACACCAATCCCTAGAGGATATTGAAATGGCCGTTCCGAGAAGAAAAACCTCGCCGTCGCGCCGTGGCATGCGCCGCTCGGCAGACGCCATCAAGAAGCCGACCTATGTGGAAGACAAGGACTCCGGCGAGCTCCGTCGTCCGCACCATCTCGACCTCAAGACCGGCATGTACAAGGGCCGTCAGGTCCTGAAGAAGAAAGAGTCCTGAGGTCGGACTCTTCTTCGGGCAGGGTTATCCTCAATCAGGATGACGTGACCTGCCTGATTTCGGCCAACCCATGAGATATGACGGTGACGGCGGCGGAGCGAATGCTTCGCCGCTGCATTGTTCTGTCCGGATATCTTGATCGAGAAGGCATTTCGCCGATGGTCGGTTTCCCGCTGCTCCTGATTCCGCTCGCGGTCTACAACATCATCGCCTTCCTGATGCCCAGCGTGTCCTTCTCGGACGTGCTGTTCAAGGTGCCGATGATCACGGGCGAGACCTGGCCGGTCACGCTCGCCGATCTGATGCTTGCGCTCGGTATCGTGCTGCTGCTGCTCGAGGTGGTCAAAGGCGCGCGGCCCGGCTCGAAATTCCTGATGGATCATCTGCTGTCGCTGATCGTGTTCGGCGCGGCCGCCGCCGAATTCGTGATGTGGCCCAAATTCGGCAACTCCACCTATTTCCTGCTGGTGCTGCTCGCGATGGCCGATTTCCTCGGCGGCATCGCCCAGCGCACGCGCCGCCGCGTCACCTATGTCGCCGAGACGACGGTGCCCGCGCCGCGCAAGGCCAAGCGCCAGGCCGAGGCGCCGGCGGATGACGTCGCGTCCGAGCCCAAATTCGAGCCGGTGTCGGCACCGCAAGCAGCCCCGGTGCCGCCCGCGCCCACCGCGCAATCGGTCGCCGAATCCGTGCTGATGGACCATCCGGCGCCGAAGCCGGTGAGCCCGCCCTCGCCGGAAATTCCCTCGCCGCATCTGCAGCCGGGCAATGGCACGCCGTCGTCGCCGGATACGCCGCGCTGATCGAGCGCGTTACCCCTGTTGCCGCTTTGACGGTGTGCTCACTCTCCCGCTTGCGGGGGAGGGTTGGGGAGGGGGTGTCTCCGCAGAGGGAATCCCCAAGAGGAGAGAGCCCTCACCCGCCGCGCTCTTCGAGCGCGTCGACCTCTCCCACAGGCGGGAGAGGTGCAGCGAGCGTGAGGCAACAATTGTCCTGCAAGTTGGATTAAGCCACCTGCCGCGTGCGCGCGCTGACGCTTCCGAGCGGGCGCTTGCTGCCATAGGCCATCCGCGCATCTTCAGGGGAGGCGCGGCGGAGCCGGCTGGCCTGGGGCAAATGCTCGGCATTGGCGATGAGTTGGGTGACGAAGCTCGGATCGGGGCGAGGCAGCGGCGCCTTGATAACCCACTGCAACGTCGGCAGCAGCGGCACGAGGGCCGAGCCTGTGCCGTAGTCCGCCAAGTTCGATCGATCAGTACTCAACATCGCAATCACCGTTGATCCGGCGAAGATCGTCGCGTTTCGGGACGCGGGCGCCGGTGCGAGTCACGTACTCGCAAGGCCTATGCCGGCCGGGCCGGTTTGGTTCCGCGCTGCCCCGAAACATGGTTTCCAAATTGTTTATCAACTTTGCCTAGGGTTGGGGGCGAATCTGGCTCTATCCTGTGCCGGCTCAGGACTCCCCGCTGTCCCGAAATGAGGCGATTTTGACCCCCGCATTGCCACAAGCCTCCGACATCCTGGCCGCGCTCGGCCAGGCCGTGTTCGCCTGGGACATCGCCAGCGACGTCATCGTCTGGGGGGAGCACGCCGGCGCCGTCTTCCCCGGCATCCCCGCCGAGCGGCTCGCGACCGGCGCCGAATTCGCCAAGCTGATCGAGCCCGCGCCGTCGCTGCGGACCGCCGCGCTGGCGCAGACATCCGCCGTGCACGGCGCCGACGGCACGCCCTACCGGGTCGAATACGGCGTGCGCATGAGCGCCTCCGATCCCGTGGTCTGGGTCGAGGAGACCGGCCGCTGGTTCGCCGGTCCCGACGGCCGTCCGGTCCGCGCGATCGGCTCCGTCCGCATCAACAATGAGCGCCACGCCCGCGACGAGGAATTGACCAGGCTGGCCCGGCTCGATCCGCTGACCGGCGAACTCAACCGCTCGCATCTGATCGCGGCGCTGGCCGAGGCGATCGAGGAGACGACCCGCTTCCGCTCGACCGCGGCCTTCATGCTGGTCGGCATCGATCATCTCGCCCGCGTCAACGACGCCTTCGGCTTCGACGTTGCTGATGCCGTGATTCTCGATGTCGGCAAACGCATTCGCGCGCGGCTGCGCGGCGGCGACGTGCTCGGGCGCTTCTCCGGCAACAAGTTCGGCCTGATCCTGAAGAACTGCACCATCGACGACATGAACGTCGCCGCCGAGCGTTTCCTCGCCGGCATCCGGGACGAGGTGGTGCCGACCAAATCCGGCCCGGTCTCGGTCACCGCGTCGATCGGCGCGGTCAGCGTGCCGCGCTATGCCCGCAACACCGACGAGGCGGTCAACCGCGCCCATGAGACGCTGGACGCCGCAAAGCGCCGCCGCGCCGGCTCGTTTGCAGCGTGGCGTCCGGATGCCACGCGCGACGCGCAGCGCCGCGTCAACATCCGCGTCACCGACGAGATCGTCACCGCACTGAACGAGCGCCGCATCAAGCTCGCCTATGAGCCGGTGGTCTCGGCCGTCTCGCGCGAGCGCGCATTCCATGAATGCCTGGTGCGGATGGACCAGGGTGACGGCCAGGTGCTGCTCGCGCCCGACATCGTGCCGGTTGCCGAGCGCCTCGGCCTGATCCGCCTGGTCGATCACCGCGTGCTCGAGCTCGTGGTCGCCGAGCTTGCGGCCGCGCCCGCTGTCAGTCTCAGCCTCAACATCTCGCCGGACACCACCATGGATCCGGACTGGTGGGCGGGAATCGAGTCGCTGATGCTGGCGCATCCCGGGGTCGCCGAGCGGCTGATCGTCGAGATCACCGAAACGGTCGCGATCCAGGACATCGACGATGTCCGCGGCTTCGTCACGCGGCTGAAGAATTTCGGCAGCCGCATCGCCATCGACGATTTCGGCGCCGGCTACACCTCGTTCCGCAATTTGCGCAAGCTCGGCGTGGACATCGTCAAGATCGACGGCGCCTTCGTGCAGAACATCACCCGTTCCGCCGACGATCGCGCCTTCGTGCAGACCCTGATCGATCTCGCCCGCCGCCTCGACATCAAGACGGTGGCCGAATGGGTGCAGGACGACGAGGCTGCAAACATGCTGCGCGACTGGGGTTGCGACTACATCCAGGGCCGTCTGATCGGGCTGGCGTCAGCCGAACGCCCGTGGAGTGCGCCGCCGGACAGCGCGCTGCCTGCGGCGGGGTAGGAGTTCATCGTTTAATCGCGCTGCGATCTCGCTTCCCCTCCCTCACGCTCCCTCATCCAGCGCCACCAGCTCGCGCTTCCTGCGCAGCGACGGCAGCAGCGGGGCGACCAGCAGCGCCAGCGCCAGCGCAAGACACGCCGCCGAGATCGGCCGCTGCACGAAGGTCCAGAGATCGCCCTGCGACAGGATCAGCGATTTGCGCAGATTGTTCTCCAGCATCGGTCCGAGCACGAAGGCGAGCACCAGCGGTGCCGGCTCGTAGCCGAGCTTGCGCATGAAATAGCCGATGATCCCGAACGCGATCATCACATAGACGTCGAACACGTTGTTGCTGGAGCAGTACACGCCCAGGATCGTGAACAGGATGATCAGGGGAAAGAGGATGTTGTAGGGCAGCTTCAGGAGCTGCACCCACATGCCGATCATCGGCAGATTGAGGATCAGCAGCATGACGTTGCCGATATACATGCTGGCGACGATGCCCCAGAACAGGCCGGGGTTTTGCGTGATCAGCAGCGGCCCCGGTTGCAGGCCGTGGATGACGAAGGCGCCGAGCAGCAGCGCCATCACCACGTTCGGCGGGATGCCCAGCGTCATCAGCGGAATGAACGCGCCGCCAGCCGCCGCGTTGTTGGCGGATTCGGGGCCCGCGACGCCCTCGATCGCGCCATGGCCAAACCGTTCCGGCGTTTTCGACAGCCGCTTCTCCAGCGCATAGGACGCAAACGAGGCCACCACCGCGCCGCCGCCGGGCAGGATGCCGAGCAGGAAGCCGAGCAGCGTGCCGCGCGCGACGGGGCCGGCGCTGGCCTGCCAATCGGCCTTGTTCGGCAAGAGCTGCGTGATCTTGGCGTTGATGATGTCGCGCTTGATCGCCTGCTCGGTGTTGAGCAGCACCTCGGCGACGCCGAACAGGCCCATCACCACGGGCACGAGTCCGATGCCGTCGATCAGCTCCATGCGGCCGAAGGTCAGGCGCGGCTGCGCCGTGATGCTGTCGAGCCCGATCAGCCCGAGCACGACGCCGATGCACGCCATCAGCAGCGCCTTCGGCATCGAGCCCCGGGTGAGGAAGGTGAGCACCACGAGGCCGAGCACCATCAGGCTGAAATACTCGGCCGGGCCAAATGCGATCGCAATGCTGGCAAGTCTCGGCGCCACCAGCATCAGCGCCACCAGCGCGAACGTGCCGGCGATGAAGGAGCCGAAGGCGGAGATGCCGAGCGCGGGGCCGGCGCGGCCCTGCTTGGCCATCTGGTGGCCGTCGATGCAGGTCACGACGGAGGCCGCCTCGCCGGGGATGTTGACCAGGATCGAGGTGGTCGAGCCGCCATACATCGAGCCGTAATAGATGCCGGCCATCATGATGATGCCGGATTCCGGCGTACCCGACAGCGTCACGGGCAGCAGCAGCGACATCGCCGAGATCGGCCCGATGCCCGGCAGCACGCCGACCAGCGTGCCGATGAAGACGCCGATGAAGCAATAGAGCAAGTTGATCGGCAGCAGCGCGACGCCGAACCCATGCGCGACGTTGACGAGCGTATCCATGCGATCAGCCGATCCCGAACAGGCCGGAGGGCAACTGGATCAGGAGCAGGCGCTTGAGCACCCACCACATGCCTGATGGCACCAGCACGGCGATCGGGATCGCCAGCGTCCAGCGCACCGGATCGATCAGCCGCAACATCAGCAGCAGCAAGGGGATCGACGACAGCAGAAATCCCAGCGGCTCCAGCGCGAAGGAGAACGCGACGAGGCAGGCGATGACGAGCAGCGGCTTGCCCCAGCGCACATTTTCCCAGCGCGAGGCCAGCGTCGGCCCGCCCTCGGTGACGGCCGAGACGATGATGGAGGCCGCGAACACGCACATCAGGATGCCGGTGTAGAACAGCACGTAGCCAGAGCCGGGATCGTTGATTGTGCCGAGCTTCAGCCGCAAGCCCTGCCAGATCACGAAGCCGCCGAGCCCGAGCCCGATCAGCCCGCCCCAGAGTTCGGAGTTGGAGAGGCGGAGTTTGACGTCGGTTTGGTCGCCCATGTGAAACACTCCTAGACCACCGTCACCCCCGCGCAACGGCTAAGCCGTTGTCGCTGAGGCGGCCGCTTCTTCGGTGGCCCACGAAGGGCGACGGTGCCCGTGTCCATCCTTCGAGGCGAGCCGCAAGGGCGGCTCGCACCTCAGGATGACGTCAGAATTTGCAGTAGCCCAAGTTGTTCTCGCGATTCTACTTCTTCGCGAGCCCGAGCGTGTCGATGACCTTGCGTTCGGACTCCGTGACCTCGACGACGAACTTCCTGTAGTCCTCGGTGTTCTTGTAGTTCGGCACCATGTCGTACTTGGCGAGCGTGGCGATCACCGCGGGATCTTCGACGGCCTTCTTGAAGGCGTCGTGCAGCTTGGCGACGATCTTGGGGTCCATGCCCTTCGGGCCGGCGATGCCGAACGGGGAATCGTAGACCATGGGGTAGCCGAGCTCCTTCAGCGTCGGCACGTCGGGATAATTCGGCGATCGCGCGCCAGTCCACACCATCAGAAGCTTCAGCTTGCCGGCATCGACCAAGGGCCGCCATCCCGTGGAATCGGCCTGGAGCATCGTGTGCTGGCCCAGCACTGCGGCGTTGGTCTCGGCGCCGCCCTTGAACGGCACCTGCGTGAGCTTGATGCCGGACATCGCCGCGATCTGCTCCATGCCGATATGGAGCGAGGTTCCGGTGCCCGGTGTCGCATAGGTCACCTTGCCCGGATTCGCCTTCGCGAACTCGACCACGTCCTTCCAGGACTTGAACTGCGACTCAGCGCTGGTGGTCACGCCGAACGTGTAGCCGGTGAGGTGAATGATATAGGTAAAGTCCTTCGCCGGGTCCCATGACACGTCCTGCATCAAGGGCAGGCGGAAGACGGTGATCGGGATCTGCGAGATGGTGTAGCCGTCGGGCTTGGCGGCCGCTGCCATGGTCGCGGGGCCCACCGTGCCGCCGCCGCCGGCCTTGTTGTCGATCACGATCGGCTGTCCCAGCACTTTCGAGGCGCTGTCCGCGATCGCGCGCATCGAGATGTCGGTCGAGCCGCCGGCCGGCCATGGCACGATCAGCGTGACCGGCTTGCTCGGATAGTCCTGCGCGCCGGCCGCGGTCGCGAGCAGCGCTCCCACGGCAATATGTATGGCGGCGAATACAGCCGTCCTCAGCCCATACCGCGACATCGGGTTACCTCCCTCGCAGCGGCCTCGTTCGGGCCGCCGTCTCTCTTTGTCATGACGGGATTGTCCCTGAAATCGCCAGAGAAGAAAAGCGCATTGCGCGGACCGTGCGCAGCGGTCGACGCGGCTATCCAGCCGGAAACGTTATGTGCGACAATTGGTCGTTTGGAGGCGTGCCGAGGCACGGAATTTGACGTGGGCGTCCTTACGCCACGCGGCGAACCGCGTTCAGCGTCTCGATGGTACGTGCAACCTCGGCCGCCGGGCACGGTCTGCCGAAGTAATAGCCCTGCACCGCGGTGCAGCCGCATTCGCGCACGAAGTCGAGCTGCTCCTCGGTCTCCACACCCTCAGCGGTGGTCTCGACGCCGAGCACGGAGCCAAGGCTTGCGATGGTGCGAACGATGGCGACGCTCTCCGGGCTTTCGCCGAGCGTGCCGACGAAGGAGCGGTCGATCTTGATGCGGTCGAACGGAAACTTGCGCAAATAGCTCAGCGAGGAATAGCCGACGCCGAAATCATCGAGGCTGACGCGCACGCCGAGCGCGCGAAGCTGGTGCAAGATCTCGATCGTCGCCTCGCTGTCGTCGAGCAGCGCGGTCTCGGTGACCTCGAGCTCGAGCCGCTGCGGCGGCAGGCCGGCTTCCGCGAGCGCGCTCGTGACCATCGCCGTCAGCCCGCGCGCGCGGAACTGCACCGGCGACAGGTTCACCGCGACCGTGACATCGGGCCATGACGCCGCGGTCGCACAGGCCGTGCGCAGCACCCATTCGCCGATCGGAACGATCAGCCCATTCTCTTCGGCGATCGGAATGAACTCGGCCGGCGAGACGAAGCCGCGCGAGGGATGCTTCCAGCGCAGCAGCGCCTCGAAGCCGGTGAGCTCCGAGGACTCGAGCCGCACCTGTGGCTGGAACACCAGGTGGAATTCACGCGCCTCCAGTGCGCCGCGCAGGTCGTGCTCGAGCGCGTGCCGGCTGCGGGCCTCTTCCTCCATCTCGGGTTCGAACAGCTGATAGGCGCCGCGCCCCCTGGCCTTGGCCTGGTACAGCGCGAGATCGGCGCATTTCATCAGCTCGTCGGCATCGAGCCCGTGATCGGGCGCGATCGCGATGCCGACGGAGGCGCCGACATGGATCGACTGGCTTTCCAGCGGCGGCGGGTGGCCGATGATCTCGACCAGGCGGCGGGCGAGCTTTTCGGCCGACTGTGGCTGCGGGCCGCGCTGGAGAACGGCGAACTCGTCGCCGCCGAGGCGGGCGACGGTGTCGTGCTCACCGACATTCTCCTTCAGGCGCGCGGCGACCCAGCGCAGCAAGCGGTCGCCGGCGGCATGGCCGAGCCTGTCGTTGACGGTCTTGAAATTGTCGAGGTCGAAGCACAGGACGGCCATGGCGCCGCCGGCGATCGCGACCTGGTTCAGTCCCTCGCCCATCTTGTCGCGGAACAGCGTGCGGTTGGGCAGGTCGGTGAGTGAATCGTGCCGGGCCATGTGCGCGACGCGGGCCTGGGCTTTGTGGCGCTCGGTGATGTCCTCATAGGTGACGACCCAGCCGCCAAGCTCCATCCGCTTGTGGTTGAGCTTGATGATACGGCCGTCGCTCAAATGGCGGTGCAGCGTGTGTTCGCCCTCGCGCAGCCTTTCGACATAATCGGCATAGAGCTTGGCGCCGGTCGTGTCCGGATGGATGCCGAGCTCGCAGCTGTGATCCATGATCTCGCGCATCGAAATGCCCGGCTTCACCACGTCGGGCGACAGCCCGTACATCTCGATATAGCGGCGATTGCAGACGATCACGCGCAGGCTCGAATCGAGCATGCACAGGCCCTGGCTCATGTTGTTCAGCGCCGCGTCGAAGCGGCGATACTGTTCGCTCAGTTCCTCGATCGCGCGCTCGCGCTCGGTGATGTCTTCATAGGTGGCGACGAAGCCGCCCTCGGCCAGGGCGCAGTAGCGCACCGAGATCACGGTGTCGTTCGTCATGCGCCGGCGCATCGGCGAGGAATCGCGATTCGCGATCTTCGCGCTGGCGACTTCCAGGAGCTGTTGCGGACTGTATTCCGAAGCGAACGCGCCGTTCGCCATCGATCGTTCGATCAGCTCGCCGAGATGCGTGCCGGGCCTGGTTTCCTCCGGCGACAGCCAATAGATCTTGCGGTAGGTGGTGTTGCAGACGCGCAGGCGCATGTCGCTGTCGTAGAAGGCGAGCCCGTGCGCCATGTTCTCCATCGCCGCGTCGAGGATGAAGTTCTGCTGCCTCAGCGTCTCCTCGTATTTCAGCCGCTCGGTGACGTCTTCGTGTACCGTCACCCAGCCGCCGTCGGGCAGGAAGCGGGAGACCGCCTGCACCATCCGCCCGTCGTAGCGCATCACCAGCAGCGTCTTCGCCTTCCGGCTGCGCACGTCCTCGAGCCTGGTGTCGTGGAATTCGTCGGCCGACATGCCCGGCGTGTTGCCGCGCGAGAGCCAGTGTTCGATGGCCGCGCTGTGCGTGACGCCCGGCTTCACGACTTCTGGGTCGAGGTTGTAGAGTTTCAGGAAGCGTTCGTTGCAGACGACGACGCGGCTGTCGGCGTCATACATGATGAGGCCGTGCGACATGTTGGCGAGCGCATGCTGGCTGCGTTCTGTCTGCACGCGCAATTCCGCCTCGAGCCGGGCGAGGCGGCTGACGTCGTCGCAGATCGTCATCCAGCCGCCGCCGGGAAGCGGCTTCAGCTCGAGTGCCATGACGAGGCCAGTCGCCAGCCGTTGCTCGGTACGGAACGGCTTGCCTGCCGCGATCTGCACGATCCGCGTCGAATACAGCGAGTCGAGCTCGCTTTCCGGAAAATTCCCACGCGTCGCGCTGTGCGCGAGCACCTCGCGATAGCTCGTGCCCACCCGCACGACATCGGCCGACATGTCGAACAGCGACAGGTAGCGTTGGTTGACCAGCACGATCCTGTTGTCGGCATCGTAGACGCAGACACCCTGCTCCATGTGGTCGAGCGCAAGCTGGCTCAGCGCGACCAGGGCCTCCGGGCCCTGCTCGCGGCGTGCACCAAGCTCGTTGTCGCAGGTCGACGTCATGGGGTCGGCGTGATCTCGGCGGGCAATAGACTTAACGCAGCGTAATTCGAGCGCCGAGGGTAACGGAGACCCCGGAAAATTCCCTTAAGCGCAGTAGTTTACGGAGGGTGACCGGCGATGGAGAGCGTCGCCGGATTGCAAAGGTGCCTGCAAGCGCAACATATCCTGGTGTCGTCCCGGCGAAGGCCGGGACCCACAACCATAGGGAGAGGTTTGGCGAAGACTAGTAGTGAACAGGTTTTCCCGCGGTACTAGCACCCTGCGCTTAC
Organism: Bradyrhizobium sp. B039; assembly: GCF_038965675.1. Classification (NCBI taxonomy): domain Bacteria; kingdom Pseudomonadati; phylum Pseudomonadota; class Alphaproteobacteria; order Hyphomicrobiales; family Nitrobacteraceae; genus Bradyrhizobium; species Bradyrhizobium sp. B039. The sequence goes on along the minus strand of NZ_CP152416.1, from coordinate 8,628,726 downwards.
AGATAGATCACGCGGTATGGGTCCCGGCCTTCGCCGGGACGACACTGAGTGTGGCGGCATCTGCCCTCACGGCCCGTAGAGCACGAGTTCCGTGTCGGTGAGATCGGCGAGCTGCGGCTGGTGCGGACCCTTGAAATATTTGCGGCCACGCCGCTCGGTATAAATACCGACGAGGCCGGGAACCGGGCCGTTGGCATCGACCGCCACCGAGATCTTGCCGAGCCGCAGCAGCAGCCGGCCGATGCGACCCGCGCAGGCGGCGTATTCGGCGGCGCTGCGGCAGTAGATCAGCTTCATCGCGGGCGGCGCGATGAAGCCGCGGCGGATGCGCACCGGTTGCAGGATGAAGGGGAAGGTTCCCTGCGGCGTGCGGCAGACGAGGCTGAGGCAATTGTAGCGCGCATGCCGCGTCAGCAGTTCAGTCTCGGCCTCGGAAAGTCCCTCGATCGTCTTGGCGTGCTGCGAGATGACTTCGATCTTGCTCCAGCGCGGGGGCCGCGCCAGCGCTGGCACCGAAAAGAATATGCCGCGGCAATAGGCACGGAAGCCCTGCGTCTCGATGATCGGCCAGGTCCACGGCGCCGGGCTGATGTTGAGATAGGTCACGTCCTTGTGCCGCTGCGCGATCTTGGTCAGCAGCGGGGCGTAGTTGCGATACGCCGGATCGACATACCAGCTCGACAGGTTGCACTGGATCGCGGTCTCTTCACCGTTCTTCCGTGCCGTGTAGATCAGCAGCAGCACGCCGACCGGCGTGCCGTCATTGTCGATCATGTAGCCGAAGCGCGGATAGCCCTCCGGCACCGGCCGGAAGGCCTGCCGGCGCAGGCCCTGGATCCAATAGTTGCGCGAGCGGCCCACGAAGCCGCGCGTCAGCAAGTCCGCGATGGCATCGACATCGGACTCGGTAATCTCGCGGCATCGAACCTTGGTGTGGATCACGCTCGTCTTACCCGTGGAAATGGTCGGCCTCGTTTGGTCTATCGTTTCAGCATGATCTTTTCGGAAAACTGCTTCGCACTTTTCCGGATCATGCTCTAGCGCCAGCCTTCGCCATGGGCGCCGGCCGCAACATGCGGCTGCAGGCCCAGGATGTCCCGCACCTTGGCGGGCCAGGCGGAAAGATCGGTGCCGTGGGTGTGGAACATGGCGACCGCGAGCCGGTCCATGCCGAAGGCGACGCAGCCGGTGTGGGCCGGCTCGCCATTGGCGTCCTGGATGCCCCAGGTGGTGCCGAAATGCTCGCGGTGATAGTTGAAGCTCATGCAGGCGGTCGGCTGCTCTTCCGAGCGCAGCGGGATCAGGAGCTCGAACTTGAGCTGCTGCTGCTTCTGGCTCACCGCCTTCATCTGGCCGACACGGCCGAAGAAGGGATCGCTGGCGTAGTCGACGCGGAAGGTCAGGCCGAGATCGCGGGCGATCGCCTGCGCGCGCACCATCCAGCGCTCGCGGAAATCGGAAACGTCGTCGGGCGTGCCGATGCAGACATATTCGCGCATCCGGAATGATTGCAGCCGGTCGAGATGCTTCGACGGCTCACGGCGGAAGCAATCGGCGGCGACGTCGAAGCGGAGACCGCCCTTCGGCAAAGGTCCGCGGCTCGCCGCGATCGGATAGACGGGGTAGCAGGCGGCCGGCGACAGCACGAGGTCGGCCGGCGACAGCGACGTGGTCCAGTCGCCGCCGGCATCGAAACGGCCCACCGCGGCGTTGATCTCACGCTCGGTGCCGTGCAGGCCGCAGACGCATCCGAGCAGGTTCGGAAAGCTCTTGAGATAACCGGACTTCTCGAGCTGGGCGCGGCTCATCACAGGTGGGAAGCGCAGCGCTTCGGTGCCGGCTTCGCGATGGCTGGTGATCAGCGCGGCGAGCCGCTCGACGATGCCCTCATAGAGCGCGGTGCGGGCGTAGACGCCGTCCGAGCCCATGCTGTGGAACAGCTTGTCGGCGAGATGATCGAGCGGATCGGCGATTTGCGGCGCGGTGTCAGGCGAGTTGGGGAGAACAGCAATGTTCATGTTCGACTTCCTGCTATCTGAAATTATTCTTGTTGGACGAAGGCACGTCGGTCTCGAAAACCTGTCAGTCCCGCAGGCTCGCCGGAATGCCGCTCATCAGCGTCGAGGTCGCAGCGTTGGCCAGGATACGGTCGTTGTTGATCATGATCGGCGACGACAGCACGTCGCGCAGGTGGCGGCCCATGGTGAACTCGCCGTCGTTGCGGTAGCCGGAAAGGCCCGCGGTGCGCATCGCATGCATCACGGTCTCGACCGCGAGCTCGGAAGCTTGCACCTTCAGCAGCGTGATCGACGACTGGAAGTCGAGCGAGCCGAGTGCGCGCTCGTCATGCTCGGCGCGGGCGAAGGCGTCGATATTGGCGGCGATCAGCGCGCGGAGCTTTGCCAGCGACATCTTTGCCGCGGTGAAGTGCGCTGCTGCCGGCGGCATCTGGCCCCCGGAGCTGCGGGCCGCCTTGCGGATGAAGGCCTGCGCGCGCGTCACGGCCGCGGCGGCAATGCCGGCCCAGGCCGAGGACCAGCACAGATGCGCGAACGGCGTCATCGTCTGGGCATGGATCTTGTCGTAGGCTTCCGGGAAGACGCGGTCGGTCGGGCAGTCGACCTTCAACTCGAATCCGGTGGAGCAGGTGCCGCGCATGCCGAGCGTTTCCCAGCCCAGCGTCCGCTTCAGCGAATAATCGTCCTTGGCGAGCGCCAGCAGCACCTGGTCCGAGGCGGCGGCGTCGGTGGCGCGGCGGGCGATGGTGACGAGGCCGTCGGCCTCGGCGCCGTAGGAGATCACGGTGGCGTCGCGCACCAGCGAGACGGTGTCGCCGGCGACGTCGACGGCGGCAGCGCTGGCGCGGATGTTGCCGCCGTTCTGGCCTTCTGTGGTGGAGGAGGCGAGCAGCCACTGGTCGCGGGCGACCCGGCGCATCATGGTTTCCATCCAGGGAATGCCGTGGCCGTGCCTGATGACGCAGGCGACCTTGGTCTGGTGCATCGCGTAGATCATCGCGGTCGAGGCGCAGGCGCGCCCGAGCGTGTAGCAGATGTCGGTGACGTCGTAGATCGAGGCGCCGAAGCCGCCGAACTCGACCGGGATCATGACGCCGAGCAATTTCTGCTCACGCGCGACGTCGAAAGCCTTGTGCGGGAAGCGGGCGTCGCGATCGACCCCGTCTGCGTCGGCCGCTGCCGCTACCGCGGTTCGGGCGACGCGCTCGATCAGGGAGGGACCCTGCTCGAGGAGGTTCGTCTGCGTTTCGTCGACAGTGAGAACTGCTTCACGCACGTTCATGCTCGTCCGCCTCCGGTTTGCCGTTCGAGATCGCCGACATCATTCGCGATGCCGCGTAAGCGATCCTCCGGCCATCTTTGCTTGTGAGACGAGGCTACGGATTTAATTCAAATTCGTCGATGAAATACAGGGTAAACAAAGCCAAATTCCGAACGAACAGTTAAGGTCGGGTTGTTGGCATGGCCGGAATTTCCGCGATCGCGTTAGGGATCTGGAAGATGTCCGGATTCCCGACAATCTGAGTCATCGTTTACTAAGAAACGCGAAGTAATGGTGCCGGCCATTGCGGGATCGGCCGTCCCTGACCATCGTAGGCGGCAGTCCGGACCGACCAGACAAACGGGAATTTGCCGATGCAGGCCTTCAATACCGACGTGCGCAATCGCATCATCAAGCTGGTGAAGGGCATCCTCGAACAGAACGCGCTCGCCGCGGACGTCACGCCGCAGGCCAAGCTCGTCGATGTCGGCCTGACCTCAATGGATATGGTCAATCTGATGCTCGGCGTCGAAGCCGAATTCGATTTCACCATTCCGCAGTCGGAGATCACGCCGGAGAATTTCCAGTCCGTCGAGACGCTGGAGCGGATGGTGATGACCCAGCTGCAGCCGGCGACCGCGGCTTAGCTAAGCGCACAGCTGTCTCCCCGGGATCGTCCTGGCGAAAGCCAGGACCCATTACCCCAGGCAGGAGTTTGGCGAAGTTTGGTCGTTCGGGATTGATATCGCGCCCCATCGATGGACCTCGCGGTATGGGTCCTGGCTTTCGCCAGGACGACACCGAACGTGTTACGAGCGCCTCACGCCCCTCACGCGCATCGTTCCCCCACCCCCGTTCCAAAACCGCCGCAAAACTGGCATAGCTTAACCATGTCGCACGTAGCGGACAGGGTGGAGCAGGCATGACGCAGGCGGTATTGGGCATCATCGGTGGCTCCGGCATCTATGACCTGCCGGGCCTCGAGGGCGCGCACGAAGAGGTGATCAAGAGCCCGTGGGGCGAGCCGTCGGCGCCCCTGCGGCGCGGGACCATCGCAGGCCTGCCGATCGTGTTCCTGCCGCGGCACGACAAGGGCCACAGGCTGTCGCCCTCCGACATCAACTACCGCGCCAATATCGACGTGCTGAAGCGCGCCGGCGTCACCGACCTGATCTCGCTGTCGGCCTGCGGCTCGTTCAAGGAAGAGATGCCGCCCGGCACCTTCGTGCTCGTCGATCAATTCGTCGACCGCACCCACAAGCGCGAGAGCTCGTTCTTCGGCCGCGGCTGCGTCGCGCATGTGTCGATGGCCCATCCGGTCTCGCCGCGGCTGCGCATCCATCTTGCCGCGGCGGCCGAGGCCGAGGGTATCGCAATCGCGCGCGGCGGCACCTATGTCTGCATGGAGGGGCCGCAGTTCTCGACCTATGCGGAGAGCATGACCTACAAGACATCAGGCTATTCCGTGATCGGCATGACCAACATGCCCGAGGCGAAGCTCGCGCGCGAAGCGGAGATCTGCTACGCCACGGTCGCGATGGTGACGGATTTCGACTGTTGGCATCCCGACCATGACGCCGTTACCGTGCAGGACATCATCCGCGTGCTGACCTCGAACGCCGACAAGGCGAAGGCGCTGGTGGCGCGGCTGGCAAAGGATTTCCCGCGCGAGCATGAGCCGTGCCCGATCGGTTCGGACCGCGCGCTCGACACCGCGCTGATCACTGCGCCCGAGGCGCGTGATCCCGAGCTTCTGAAGAAGCTCGATGCCGTAGCAGGGCGCGTGCTACGTGGCTGAGACGAAAGGCAGAAAGCCATGAAGGTTGACGGCAAGCATTTCCGCAGCATCTGGCGCGAGCGCGACGGCTGGTCGGTCGGCGCGATCGACCAGCGCCGGCTGCCGCATGAGTTCGTCGTTGCAAGGTTGACCTCGTGCGAAGACGCGGCCGTTGCGATTCGCGACATGCTGGTGCGCGGCGCGCCGCTGATCGGCGCGACGGCAGCCTATGGCATGGCGCTCGCGATGCGCGAGGATGCTTCCGATGCGGGCCTGAAGCGTGCCTACGAGACGCTCGTCGTGGCACGCCCGACCGCAATCAATCTGAAATGGGCTCTGGATGAGATGCGTGCGACCCTCGCGCCGATCGATCCGGTTGAACGGGCCGAGGCGGCCTATGCGCGCGCCGACGAGATCGTCGAGCAGGACGTCGAGATCAACCGCGGCATCGCCGCCAACGGCCTGGCGCTGATCGAGGCGATCGCGGCGAAGAAGCCGGGCGAGGTCGTCAACGTGCTGACTCATTGCAACGCCGGCTGGCTCGCCACCGTCGACTGGGGCACCGCCACGGCGCCGATCTACCTCGCGCATGAGCGCGGCATCAAGGTCCATGTCTGGGTCGACGAGACGCGCCCGCGCAATCAGGGTGCCTCGCTCACGGCCTGGGAGCTCGGCCATCACGGTGTGCCGCACACGGTGATCACCGACAACACCGGCGGCCATCTGATGCAGCATGGCATGGTCGATCTCGCTATCGTCGGCACCGACCGCGTCGCCGCCAATGGCGACGTCTGCAACAAGATCGGCACTTACCTCAAGGCGCTCGCCGCGCATGACAACGGCGTGCCGTTCTACGTCGCGCTGCCGTCGCCGACGATCGATTTCGCCGTCCATGACGGCATCCGCGACATCCCGATCGAGCAGCGCAGCGGCGTGGAGGTCACCGATATGACCGGCCGCACCGCCGACGGAAGGCTGGAGACGGTGCGCATCGTGCCCGAGAACTCGCCGGTCGCGAACTACGCCTTCGACGTGACGCCTGCTCGCCTCGTCACCGGTCTCATCACCGAGCGCGGAGTGCTGAAGCCCGACCGCGCCTCGCTCGCCGCAGCGTTTCCGGAGCGAATCGCCGGCGCGGCGGAGTAGGCTCTCGTAGGGTGGGCAAAGGCGCGAAAGCGCCGTGCCCACCATCTGCTTGTCCCAATGGAATTGGTGGGCACGCTTCGCTTTGCCCACCCTACAGCCTTCGGGAACTATGTCAGCTTCAACCCTGTCGCCGCCTCGAGCTCGGCAATCGCCTGGGCGCCGCTGGTGACCTTGATGGTGGTCATACCCATCTCACGCGCGGGCTTCAGATTGACGCCGAGATCGTCGAGATAGACGCAATTTCCCGGATCGACCTTCAGCGTCTCGACCATCATCTTGTAAATGCGTGGGTCGGGCTTGCGCAGGCCGATCTTGGCGGACTCGATGACGTGGTCGAACAGCACCATCACCTCGGCAATGTAGAGCGAGCGCCCGGTCATGCTGCCGATGGCGTTGGCAGGCAGGTTGTTGGTGATGCAGCCGGTCTTGAGCCCGGCCTTGATTCGCTTCAACGCTTCGACCATCTCGGGACGCAGATCGCCCTGAAGCAGCGGCAGCACGTCGCGGCCGCGCACCTCCGCGCCGAGCGCGCGCGACTCCTCCGCGAACAACGTGTCGAAGGTGTCGATGTCGACCTCGGCGCGCTCGAACCTGGCCCAGGCGTTCTCCAGATGGTTGGCCGCGTTGGTGCGCCGGATGATGTCGATGGGCAGCCCGCGCTCGGTCTCGAACCGCGCGAACGCCTCGAACGGCGAGCTCGTCAGCACGCCGCCAAAATCAAAGATCACCGCCTCGATCGCCAATGTCCTGCCCTCGTCAATTCCTTTCCAAGAGGGCTAGCATGCGCTATCGGCAAGGGCCAGTCCGAAGCAATCCGCCCTCACCGAGGCCGCCGCCAAAGCGTGTTCCCATGAAGAAGCTTGCAACTCCCATCATCGCGGCGCTGCTGCTCGCCGCGCCCGCCCATGCCATCGTCGGCGGCGGCACGCCGCAAGCCGACGGCGTTGCGCGCGCCGTCGTCACCATCGTCGGCTCGCGCGGCAATTTCTGCACTGGCAGCCTGATCGCACCAAAACTCGTGCTCACCGTCGCCCACTGCGTGCAGCCCGGCGCGGACTACAAGATCGTGGATCGCGGCACCGACGGCCAGCCGCAATTGCTGAATGTCCGCACCGTCGCGATCCATCCGAACTTCAACATGCAGGCGATGCAGGCGCATCGCGCCACCGCCGACGTGGCGCTGCTGCAACTGGAAATTCCACTCAAGGGAAAATCGGCGGTGCCGGTTGGCATGCCGAATATTCCAATTCAGGTCGGCAGCCGCTTCGTCATCGCCGGTATAGGCGTCACCGTGCGCGGTGATGGCAAGAGCGGCGGCGCGACGCGCGTCGCGGGCCTCGTCGCCACCGGCCAGCCCGGCACGCTTCAGATCCGGCTGGTCGATCCCGTAACCAACGGTGTTCGCGACGGAATCGGCGCCTGCACCGGTGATTCCGGCGGTCCCGTGTTCGAGGACAAGCCGAACGGCGCCGTGCTCGTCGGCCTCATCAGCTGGTCCACGGGGGCGAATGGCGCGGCTGGCTGCGGCGGGTTGACCGGCGTCACGCCGCTCACGCTCTACCGCGACTGGATCTTGCAGACCGCGCGGAGCTGGGGTGCGGCGCTGTGATTTGACCGCAACTTGATCTATGTCATTTTGTAGCGGAAGCCCGATGGGCGACCATGCCTGTCGCGGAGGAAACGCGTCGCTCAATCAAGGGCGGCCGCAAAAACAAGCAAGGCATAGAAGCAACAATGAATGTCGCTGTTCGCAGTCACGCCACGGCCAAACAGGTTTCAGAGCATTTCGACGTGCTGATCGTCGGCGCCGGCATCTCCGGCATCGGCAGCGCCTATCACGTCACAAAGCACCTGCCGGGCACGAGCTACGTCATCCTGGAAACGCAAGCGACGTTCGGCGGCACCTGGAGCACGCATCGCTATCCCGGCATCCGCTCGGACAGCGACCTCCACACTTTCGGTTATAGCTTCAAGCCCTGGGTCGGGCCGCCCATCGCGACCGCCGAGGAGATCCTCGCTTATATGAACGAGGTGATCGAGGACAACGATATCGCCCGCCACATCCGCTACAAGCACAAGATCAATTCCGCGAGCTGGTCGAGCGACCAAAACCTCTGGACCATCGAAGCGGTCACGACCGATACCGGTGAAGCAAAGACCTTCACCGCAAACTTCCTCTGGATGTGCCAGGGCTATTATCGCCATTCCGAGGGTTACACGCCCGAGTGGAAGGGCATGGATCGCTTCAAGGGCCGCATCGTCCATCCGCAGACCTGGCCCGACGACATCGACCTCACCGGCAAGAGGGTCGTCGTGATCGGCTCGGGCGCGACCGCAGCGACGCTGGTGCCGAACATCGCGGACGATTGCGCGCATGTCACCATGCTGCAGCGCTCGCCGACCTATTTCCGCCTCGGCCGCAACGCCATCGAGATCGCCGAGGAGCTGCGTCGGCTCCAGGTGGATGAAGCATGGATCCACGAGATCGTCCGCCGCAAGATCCTGTTCGAGCAGGATGCGTTCACGAAGCTCTGCGTGTCCAGGCCCGAGCAGGTGAAGAAGGAACTGATCGGCCAGATCAGCGCGGTGCTTGGGCCGGATTACGATGTCGAGACGCACTTCACGCCGAGCTACCGGCCGTGGCGGCAGCGCATCGCCTTCGTGCCCGATGCCGATCTGTTCAAGGGGATCGCCAGCGGCAAGGCCTCCGTCGTCACCGACGAGATCGAATGCTTCGTCGAGAACGGCATCCAGCTCAAGTCGGGCAAGCTGCTGGAAGCCGATATCATCGTCACCGCGACCGGCTTCAATCTCGCGGCGCTCGGCGACATCGCCTTCGAGATCGACGGCAAGCCGCTCGCCTTCGGCGACACCGTCACCTATCGCGGCATGATGTTCACGGGCGTGCCGAACATGGTCTGGGTGTTCGGCTATTTCCGCGCCAGCTGGACGCTGCGCGTCGACCTCGTCGCCGATTTCGTCTGCCGTCTGCTCGGACATATGAAGGCGAAGGGCAAAAAGAAGGTCGAGGTGAGCTTGCGTCCCGAAGACCACAACATGCCGATCCTGCCCTGGATCGATCCGGAGAACTTCAACCCCGGCTACATGATGCGCAACATGAACCTGCTGCCCAAGCGCGGCGACAAGCCGGAATGGCAGCACAGCCAGGATTACTGGACCGAAAAGGACGAGATCCCGAAGACGGATCTGGATGACAAGGCGTTCGTGTACGGGTGAGGGGGTTGTTCCTGTAGGGGCGATGGCCGTCGTCACGCACGCCACTGTCGTCCCGGGGCGCGAAGCGAGCCCGGGACCCATACTCCCAGGCAGTGGTCGTAGGGCGAGCAGGTAACTCCGAGTCTTCGCCAAACGTCTCCCTGTGGGTATGGATCCCGGATCGGCGCTCCGCTCTAGACAACGCTACGCGTTGTCGGGAGCTGCGCTTGTCCAGGACGACACCGTTTGTTGGGTTAGCGGTGTCCCAACTCATTCGCGCCGCGGCTACGAATTTCTCCGCGTTGCGCTCGTCGCAATTGCCGCAGCCGCAGTCCGGTTCTCCACGCCCAGCTTCGCATAGATCTGCTCGAGATGCTTGTCGACCGTGCGCGGGCTCAATCCCAGGATCTGCGCGATGTCGCGATTGGTCTTGCCCTTGCTGAGCCAGGCCAGCACTTCCCCTTCGCGGGTGGTGAGGCCGAGCTCGCTGGTGAATTCCGGCGGCAACGCGGTGCCGGATTCCTTGGACAGCCGCAGCAGGAACTCGTTCGGCGCGGTTTCGCCCATGTAATAGAACCGGAGTTGCGGATTGTCGGGCAAGGAAGCGCCTTGCGACTTCGAGCTGCCCTTGCCCTTGGCCTGCTCCAGCCAGTGCAGCAGTGATGGCGGAAGGGCAAAGTCGTCGGCCTGGGCCCCGTGGTGATCGGACAGCAGCTTCTGCGCCTGCGGGGTCGCCCAGAGGATGCTGCCCTGCCGGTTGACCGCGAACAGGAAGCGGCCGGAGACGTCGAGCGCGGCGCGCGCGCTCTGGGTCAGGCGGGCGTTGCCGAGATGGACACGGATGCGCGCCAGCATCTCCTCGATCACGATCGGCTTGGTCACGTAGTCGACGCCGCCGGCGTCCAGCCCGCGCACGATATGCTCGGTCTCGGCGAGGCCCGTCATGAAGATCACGGGGACGTTGGCAAGGCCCGCATCGCGCTTGAGGCGGCGGCAGGTCTCGAAGCCGTCGATGCCGGGCATCACCGCATCGAGCAGCACGATGTCGGGCGTGATCTGCTCGACGATGCGCATCGCCGCCGCGCCGTCGAGCGCCACCATCACCGTCATCCCGGCGCCGTCGAGCGCGTCGGTGAGCAGCCGCAGCGTCTCGGGAGAGTCATCGACAACGAGCGCGACGTCGCGCTTCTTTGACTCAATGCTCATGCGCATGCAACGTCTTCAATGTGGTCATGTACTGGTCGAGATCGAAGCGGTCGACCAGCGATCGCATCTGGGCGACGAAGTCGGCATGCTCCGGATGCTCGCTGCCGATCTCGTCGAGCTTCAGCTGGATGCCCTTGACGTAGCCGATCTGGCCGAGCCCGATCAGCTCCTCGATGTGTCGCACCGGCGGCCGTGAGCCGCTCTCGGGCTGCCAGAACGGCACCGCGATCTCGTCCGAGCCGTATTGCCATTCGATCTTGAGCAGTTGGCGGATCGTCTCCAGCAGCCGCGGAATGTCGATCGGCTTCATCAGATAGCCGTCGTGGAACGGTTGCGCCAGCGGCGTGCCGTGAGCCTCCAGCGCGCTCGCCGAGACCATCAGGATTCGGGCCTGGTGATGGCCGCTCGCGCGCAGCGTCTCCGCGACCGTCCAGCCGTCCATGCCGGGCATGGAGATATCGAGCAGGAACAGATCGGGCCGGCAATGCTGCGCCAGCGCGAGGCAGCCCGGGCCGTCGGTGGCGCTGAGCAGGATGAAGCCGAGCGGCGTCAGCACTTCGCGCAGGAGGTCGCGATGAACGGGGTCGTCGTCGGTGATCAGGATCGTCTTGCGCGCGCCGTGATAGCCGGAGACCGGCGCCTCCACCGGCGCGATGCGCTGGGGATTGGCGACCTCCGACAGCAGGATCTTGACCTTGAACGTGCTGCCGGTGCCGACCGTGCTCATGACCTTGATGTCGCCGCCCATGACGCCGGCGAGCAGCCGGCTGATGGTCAGCCCGAGGCCCGTTCCGGTCTGTGGCTGCGAGACACCGAGGGCGCCGCGTTCGAACGGCGCGAAGATGCGTTCGAGATCGTCGCCCTGGATGCCGGGACCGGTGTCGATCACTTCGAATTCGGCAACGGGGCTGCGATAGTGCACCACGAACTGCACGCTGCCGGCCTGGGTGAATTTGATCGCGTTGGAGAGCAAATTGATCAGCACCTGGCGCAGCCGCTTCTCGTCGGCATAGACCACGACCGGCAAGTGGGCGGGACGCCTGAACACGAAGTCGATGCCCTTGGCGGCGGCCTGAAGACGGAACATGCCGACGAGCTGGTCGAGGAATTCGCTGAGGCGAACCTCGTCGCGCGAGAGATACAGCCGCCCCGCCTCGATCTTGGAGATGTCCAGGATGCCGTCGATCAGGCCGGAGAGATGGTCGGCGCTGCGGCGAACCACGCGGACCTGGTCGCGCGGCTTGGTGTTGAGCGTCGTATCCTGCTCGAGGAGCTGCGCATAGCCGCTGATCGCATTCAGCGGCGAGCGCAGCTCGTGGCTGAGGCCGACGACATAGCGGCTCTTGGCGAGGTTGGCGGATTCGGCGACCTCCTTGGCGCGCTGGAGTTCGGCGTCGGTGCGCTTGTGCGCGTCGATCTCCTGGATCAGCAGCGTGGTCTGCCGCCGCGTCTCGGCCTCCGCGGCCCGCCGGCTCTGCTGCGCCAGCACGAACAGCCAGGCCACCACGCCGATGATGATGCTGAGCGAGAAGAACACCTTCCACAGCACGTCGGAGACGAGCATGTTCTCGCCATGCGCGCTCGCGGAGGTCTGGAGATAGATCAGCCCCAGCACGAGCGCGACGAGGCCGGCCGAGATCACGAACACGCCGATGTAATGGCCGAGCTGCGAATTGATCCGCTGGTAGATCGGCTGCGGCAGGATCTTGCCGAGCGTCTCGGAGAATTGCGTCTGTACGCGCGCATGCGGCTTGCAGAGGTCGTGGCAGCGGGCGTCGAGCGAGCAGCACAAGGAGCAGATCGGCCCGGCGTAAGCGGGGCAGGAGGCCATGTCCTCCGGTTCGAACGAGTGCTCGCAGATGCAGCACTGGATCGCCTCGATGTTCTGCCAGCTCCGCTTCGGCTTGCGCGCGATGTAGTATTTGCCGCCGGTCGCCCATGCGATCAGGGGGGCAGCGAGGAAGGCAACCGCCAGCGCGATGAAGGCCGACAGCGCCTTCGCGGTCGGCCCGAACAGGCCGTAGAAGGCACTGATGGAGATGATGGTCGCGATCGTCATCGCACCGACGCCGACCGGATTGATGTCGTAGAGATGCGCGCGCTTGAACTCGATCTGCTGTGGCCGCAATCCAAGTGGCTTGTTGATGACGAGGTCGGCGACCAGTGCGCCGACCCAGGCGATCGCGACGTTGGAATAGAGTGCCAGCGTCTGCTCCAGCGCCTTGTAGACGCCGATCTCCATCAACAGCAGCGCCACGATGACGTTGAAGACCAGCCAGACCACGCGGCCGGGATGGCTGTGGGTCAGGCGCGAGAAGAAGTTCGACCAGGCGATCGAGCCGGCATAGGCGTTGGTGACGTTGATCTTGACCTGCGACAGGATCACGAAGGTGCCGGTCAGCGCCAGCGCGAGATCGGGCTGTGACAGCACGTATCGAAATGCTTCGAGATACATATGCGCCGGCTCGGCGGCCTCTTCGGGCGGCACGCCGTGGCTGAGCGCGAAGAAGGCGAGGAACGAGCCGGCCAGCAATTTCAGCGCGCCGAGCACGATCCAGCCGGGGCCCGCGCTCATCAGTGCGATCCACCAGGAGGTCCTGGAGGCCCGACGGTCGCGCGGCAGGAATCGCAAGAAGTCGACCTGCTCGCCGATCTGCGCCACCAGCGAAAACACGACCGAGGCCGCAACACCGAACAGCAGCAGATCGAAATGTCCGTTGAGGTCGCCGTGCTCGCCCGAGAACTTGCGCCACTCCGTGAACGAGTAGGGGTTGGCCCAGGCGATCGCCGCAAAGGGCAGGATGTGCAGAATGATCCAGAGTGGCTGGGTCCAGAGCTGGAAGCGGCTGATCAGCGTGATGCCGTAGGCCACCAGCGGGATGATGACGACCGCGCTGATGAGATAGCCGACCGGCCTCGGAATCCCGAAGCACATCTCGAGCGCGGACGCCAGGATCACCGCTTCGATCGCGAAGAAGATGAAGGTGAAGGACGCGTAGATCAGTGAGGTGACGGTCGAGCCGATGTAGCCGAAACCAGCGCCGCGCGTCAGCAGGTCAATGTCGATGCCGCATTTGGCGGCATAATAGGCAATCGGCACGCCGCAGCAGAAGATGATGGTCGAGACCACGAGGATCGCGGCGGTGGCGTTGGTGACGCCGTAATTCAGGGTGATGGTGCCGCCGATCGCCTCCATCGCCAGGAACGAGATCGCGCCCAGCGCGGTGTTGGCAACGCGGGCGGTGGACCAGCGACGCGCGCTCTTGGCCGTGAAGCGCAGCGCGTAGTCTTCCAGCGTCTGGTTGGCGACCCATTGGTTGTACTGGCGCCTGACGCGGTCTATTCGCTGCCGCCCTGCCACTTAATCCCACTCCCGATACGACCCGGATCCCTCGCAAATCCCGTACCAAAAGCCTACGTCGGCATTTTGCGGTGCAGTATACGCGATCTTGCGTATGCTTGCGCTGCACAAATTCGAGCCATCCTCACGGCACCAATCGCGTGTCCTCGAACAAAAGTGGGGTGCTCATGTCAGACGAAGCAAACAAGGGCCTGTTGTCGCCGCTCCGGCGCAAATTATTGATGGGAATGGCGGCGGTGCCGGCCATCACGATGCTGCCGCGGGCGTCTTTTGCACAGGCCCCGGCGACCTCGGCGGTCAATACCACGGGTCTCGCGGTCACCGACACCGAGGTGACGGTCGGCATCCTGCATTCGGCGACCGGCACCATGGCGATCTCCGAGACCGGCTCGATCGAAGCCGAAAAGCTCGCCATCGAGCAGATCAACGCCATGGGCGGCGTGCTCGGCCGCAAGATCAAGTTCATCCAGGAGGACGGCGCCAGCGACTGGCCGACCTTCGCCGAGAAGGCCAAGAAGCTGCTGGTCAACGACAAGGTCGCGGCGATCATGGGCTGCTGGACCTCGGCCTCGCGCAAGGCCGTGCTCCCGGTCATGGAGCAGTATAACGGCATGCTCTACTACCCGACCTTCTACGAAGGCCTCGAGCAGTCCAAGAACGTGATCTACACCGGCCAGGAGGCGACCCAGCAGATTCTCGCGGGCCTGAACTGGATCGCCAAGGAGAAGGGCGCGAAGTCGTTCTTCTTCATCGGCTCCGACTACATCTGGCCGCGCACCTCGAACAAGATCGCGCGCAAGCACGTCGAGAACGTGCTGAAGGGCAAGGTCGTCGGCGAGGAGTATTATCCGCTCGGCAACACCCAGTTCAATTCGGTCATCAACAAGATCAAGCTGACCAAGCCCGACGTGATCTTCACTGACGTCGTCGGCGGTTCCAACGTCGCGTTCTACAAGCAGCTCAAGGCTGCCGGCATCGACCTCGCCAAGCAGCCGCTGCTGACGATCTCGGTGACCGAAGACGAAATCGACGGCATCGGCGGCGAGAACATCGCAGGCGCCTATGCCTGCATGAAGTACTTCCAGTCGCTCGACAATCCGAACAACAAGACCTTCGTGCCCGCGTTCAAGAAGATGTGGGGCGAGAAGACCGTGATCGGAGACGTCACCCAGGCTGCCTATCTCGGCCCGTGGCTGTGGAAGTTGACGGTCGAGAAGGCCGGCTCGTTCGACGTCGACAAGATCGCGGCGGCTTCGCCGGGCGTCGAGTTCAAGGGTGCTCCGGAAGGCTATGTGCGCATCCACGAGAACCATCACCTCTGGTCGAAGACCCGGGTGGGCCGCGCCAAGCTCGATGGCCAGTTCGAGCTGATCTACGAGACCGCCGATCTCGTCGAGCCGGATCCGTTCCCCAAGGGCTACCAGTAAGAAGCGCTACCAGTCAGAGCGCGGCCTCTGCCGCGTCTCCCTCGAGGCAAAACCGCTCCCTGGCGTGGATCGCACGTCCATGCCCAAGACCCCCGCGTCGCGAACCTGCTCGCGACGCGGGACCCTTTCCCTGACGGAGGACATCGATGTTCGGCGACTACTCGATTGGCGACCTTGGCTCCATCTTCGTCATGCAGGGTTTTGCGGGACTGATCCTGTTCTCGGTCTACGTGCTGATGGCGCTCGGTCTTGCGATCATCTTCGGCCAGATGGGCGTCATCAACATGGCCCATGGCGAGTTCATGATCCTCGGGGCCTACGTCACCTGGATGACCTCGAATTTCTTCCAGTCCTATTTGCCGAGCCTGTTCAGCGGCTACTTCTTCCTCGCGATGATCCTGGCCTTCGTCGCGTCCGGCGCGCTGGGAATGCTGGTGGAATGGGTGCTGATACGGCACCTCTACAAGCGCCCGCTCGATACGCTGCTCGCCACCTGGGGCCTCAGCCTGATGTTGCAGCAGGCCTATCGTTCCGTGTTCGGCGCGCGCGAGGTCGGCGTCGAGCTGCCGCAGTGGATGCTCGGCTCGCTGCACGTGACCGACAGCATCGAAGTGCCGATCAACGGCGTCTTCGTGATGTGCCTCACCGTGCTGATCACGCTGGGCGTCGCCTATGTGATGTACAAATCGCGCTGGGGCCGGCAGGTGCGCGCCGTCGTGCAGAACCGCATCATGGCCGGCGCCGTCGGCATCAACACCGAAAAGGTCGATCGCTACACCTACGGCCTCGGCTGCGGCATCGCCGGCATCGCGGGCAGCGCCTTCACCATGATCGGCTCGACCGGGCCGACCTCCGGTCAGCTCTACATCGTCGACACGTTCCTGGTGGTCGTGTTCGGCGGCGCCGCGAGCCTGCTCGGCACCATCGCCTCCGCCTTCTCGATCTCGCAGACGCAATCCACCCTCGAGTTCTTCATGTCGGGCTCGATGGCCAAGGTGCTGACGCTGCTCGCCGTTGTCGGAATCCTGATGCTGCGGCCGCAGGGGCTGTTCGCCCTCAAGGTCCGGAAGTAAGAAAATGGGGCTGATGCAATGACCGACAATCGGTTCTTCAATCGATCGGAGCTCATCGGAATTCTGGTGCTCGCGGTGTTCCTGGTGGTGGTGCTGCCGCTCTCGCTCGATGTCTTCAGGCTCAATCTGGTCGCGAAATACCTGACCTATGCATTCGTCGCGCTGGGGCTGGTGATCTGCTGGGGCTATGGCGGCATCTTAAGCCTCGGTCAGGGCGTGTTCTTCGGGCTCGGCGGCTACTGCATGGCGATGTTCCTCAAGCTCGAGGCATCAAGCGTGGAGAACACCAAGATCCAGTCGACCCCCGGCATCCCCGATTTCATGGACTGGAATCAGATCACCGCGCTGCCGTTCTTCTGGAAGCCCTTCAACAGCCTCACCTTTACCATCGCCGCTATCATTCTCGTGCCCGGCATCTTCGCTCTCATCATCGGCACCGCGATGTTCAAGCGCCGGGTCGGCGGCACCTACTTCGCCATCATCACCCAGGCCGTCGCCGCCATCCTCACCATCCTGATCGTCGGACAGCAGGGTTACACCGGCGGCATCAACGGCATGACCGATCTGCGCACGCTGAAGGGCTGGGACATCCGGCCCGACCACGCCAAGATCGTGCTGTACTTCTTCGAGGTTGGACTGCTGTTCGCCTGCATCATGATCGCGCAGTTCGTCCGGCACTCCAAGCTGGGGCGCATCCTGGTCGCGATGCGCGAGAAGGAGGACCGGGTTCGCTTCTCCGGCTACAGCGTCGCGAACTTCAAGATCTTCGCCTTCTGCATCGCCGCGGTCTTCGCCGCGATCGGCGGCGCCATGTTCGCGCTGAACGTCGGTTTCATGTCGCCCTCTTTCGTCGGCATCGTGCCCTCGATCGAAATGGTGATCTACACCGCGGTCGGCGGCCGGCTGTCGATCCTGGGCGCGATCTACGGCACGCTGCTGGTCAACTTCGCCAAGACCAGCCTGTCGGAAACCTTTCCCGAATTGTGGCTGTTTGGCCTCGGCGGATTGTTCATCGCCGTGGTCCTGGCCTTCCCGAACGGCCTTGCCGGGATCTGGGGCGACTATGTGCAGCCGCGCATCGATCGCCTGATCTCGTCACGCAAACCGAAACCCGAGGGCTGGACCGAAAGCTCGGTCGCCGACGGCGCTCCGGCAGAGTGAGGAGATCATCATGCTCGTAGGTCACCACGATGCCGATGCCATGCTGGCAGTGAGGAGATAGGTCATGCTCGTCGGTCATCACGATGCCGATGCCACGCTGGCAGTGAGGAGATAGATCATGCTCGTCGGTCATCAGCCCAAGGAATTCCTGCTCGCCGTCGAAGCGCTCACCGTGTCGTTCGACGGGTTCAAGGCGGTCAATGATCTCTCCTTCTACGTGGACGAGAACGAGATCCGCGTCATCATCGGCCCCAACGGCGCCGGCAAGACCACGGTGCTCGACCTGATCTGCGGCAAGACCAAGGCCACGTCGGGCTCGATCCAGTTCCGCGGCAAGGAGCTGACGCGGATGAAGGAGAACGAGATCGTCAAGACCGGGGTCGGCCGCAAGTTCCAGAACCCCTCGATCTACGACGATCTCACGGTGTTCGAGAATCTGGAGATCTCATATCCCCGCGGCCGCTCCGTGTTCGGCGCGCTGACCTTCACCCGCGACGCCGCCGTGCGCGACCGGGTGCACGAGGTCGCCGAGATGATCTTCCTGAAGGATCGGCTCAACGTGAACGCCGATCTGCTCAGCCACGGCCAGAAGCAATGGCTCGAGATCGGCATGCTGCTGATCCAGGACCCGGACCTCTTGATGCTGGACGAGCCCGTCGCCGGCATGAGCGTGTCCGAGCGCGCCAAGACCGCCGAGCTGCTTAATCGCATCATCAAGAACCGCTCGGTGCTGGTGATCGAGCACGACATGAAGTTCGTCGAGGACATCGCGCACAAGGTCACCGTGCTTCACCAGGGCCAGATCCTCTCCGAGGGGACCATGGAGAAGGTGAAGAACGACCCCAAGGTCGTTGAAGTCTATCTGGGCCATTAGGGAGACGCGACGATGCTGGCAATTTCCGATCTTCACGTCGCCTACGGCCAGAGCGAGGTGCTGCACGGGCTCAACGTCAAGGTCGCGCCGAACGAGATCGTCGCGATCATGGGCCGCAACGGCATGGGCAAGACCACGCTGATGAAGTCGCTGATGGGCATTCTGCCGACGAAAAGCGGCTCGGTAACCATGGACGGCGCCGAGCTCGGTGGTCTGCCGAGCTACGAGAGGGTGGCCAAGGGCCTCGCCTACGTGCCGCAGGGCCGCATGATCTTCTCGACCATGACGGTGAAGGAGAACATCGAGACCGGCCTCGTCGTCTCCGGCGGCACCGAGGTGCCTGAAGACATCTACGAATTGTTCCCGGTGCTGCTGGAGATGAAGGGCCGCCGCGGCGGCAATCTGTCCGGCGGCCAGCAGCAGCAGCTCGCGATTGCGCGGGCGCTCGCGACCAAGCCGAAGGTGCTGCTGCTGGATGAGCCGACCGAAGGCATCCAGCCGTCGATCATCAAGGACATGGCGCGCACCCTGAAGCGCATCCGTGACGAAAAGGGGCTCTCGATCGTGGTGTCCGAGCAGGTCCTGAGCTTCGCGCTCGATATCGCCGACCGCGTGCTGGTCATCGAGAACGGCGAGATCGTTCGCGACGATCCGCGCGACGCCGTCGATGCCGCGCAGGTCTCCAAATATCTGTCCGTCTAATCAACCGTAGTAAAAGGGGAGCATCTCGATGCCAGAGACACTGATCAAGGTCGATCTCACCAAGTCGGCTTACGAAAATGACATGGTGCATAATCGCTGGCACCCCGACATTCCGATCGTTGCCTGGGTCAATCCCGGCGACGATTTCATCATCGAGACCTATGACTGGACCGGCGGCTTCATCAAGAACAACGATTGCGCCGACGACGTGCGCGACATCGATCTGTCGATCGTGCACTTCCTCTCCGGCCCGATCGGCGTCAAGGGCGCCGAGCCCGGCGATCTCCTGGTCGTCGACCTGCTCGACGTCGGCCCGATGAAGGAGAGCCTTTGGGGCTTCAACGGCTTCTTCTCCAAGCAGAACGGCGGTGGCTTCCTCACCGACCACTTCCCGCTGGCGCAGAAATCGATCTGGGACATCAAGGGCCTCTACACCTCGTCGCGTCACGTTCCCGGCGTCAACTTCGCCGGCCTGATCCATCCCGGCCTGATCGGCTGTCTGCCCGATCCGAAGATGCTGGATATGTGGAACAAGCGCGAGGCCGAGCTGATCTCGACCAACCCGACCCGCGTGCCCGGCCTTGCCAACCCGCCATTCGCGCCGACCGCCCATGGCGGCCGCGCCAAGGGCGAGGTCAAGGCGAAGATCGGCGCCGAAGGCGCGCGCACAGTGCCGCCGCGCGAGCATGGCGGCAATTGCGACATCAAGGACCTGTCGCGCGGATCGAAGATCTACTTCCCGGTCTATGTGCCCGGCGCCGGTCTCTCGATGGGCGACCTGCACTTCAGCCAGGGCGACGGCGAGATCACCTTCTGCGGCGCGATCGAGATGGCCGGCTGGCTGCATCTGAAGGTCGAGGTGATCAAGGACGGCATGGCGAAGTACGGCATCAAGAACCCGATCTTCAAGCCGTCGCCGATCACGCCGAACTACAAGGACTACCTGATCTTCGAAGGCATCTCGGTCGACGAGGCCGGCAAGCAGCACTATCTCGACGTCCACATCGCCTACCGCCAGGCCTGCCTCAACGCCATCGAGTATCTGAAGAAGTTCGGCTACTCCGGCGCGCAGGCCTACTCGATCCTCGGCACCGCGCCGTGCCAGGGGCACATTTCCGGCGTGGTCGACGTGCCCAACGCCTGCGCCACGCTATGGTTGCCGACGGAGATCTTCGACTTCGACGTGATGCCGTCGGCGGCAGGTCCCATCAAGCACATCACCGGCGATATCCAGATGCCGATCTCGCCGGACAAGTAATCCCTGCGCGACGGGATGCGGGACGGCGCGTATCTGCCGCCCCGCATCCGCCGCCAGGTGTGTTGAACAGGCAAGAGCGTGGGGATGATGCGATGCCGGTCTATGAATATCTCTGTGACGACTGCGGTCCCTTCAAGGACCTGCGCCCGATGGCGGAATGCGACGATCCGCAAAGCTGTCCGCATTGCGAGACCATGGCGCCGCGGGTGATCCTGACCGCGCCGAATTTCTTCTGCATGCCGGCGGAGAAGCGCAAGGCGCACGCCGTCAACGAGCGCAGCACGCACGCGCCGCAGACGCTCGCGCAATACAAGGCCTCGCACGGCCCCGGCTGCGGCTGCTGCTCCACGGGCAAGACGGTCAAGGACAAGAGCTCGACGGACAGGAGGAAGCCGGCGCGGTTGATGACCAAGAGCAGGAGCGGCGCCAAGGGTTTTCCAACGGCCCGCCCCTGGATGATCAGCCACTAACCCACGCGACCGCTCGATCGGCGGCCAACCCAGAACAACAAGTCAAGTACAGGAGCGGTCAAAATGCTTCACGGCGACATTTCCAGCAGCAACGACACCGTCGGCGTCGCAGTGGTGAACTACAAGATGCCCCGCCTTCACACCAAGGCCGAGGTGCTCGACAACGCCCGCAAGATCGCCGACATGGTGGTGGGCATGAAGGTCGGCCTGCCCGGCATGGACCTCGTGATCTTCCCCGAATACTCCACTCAGGGGATCATGTACGACTCCAAGGAGATGTATGAGACCGCCTCGGCGGTGCCCGGTGAAGAGACCGCGATCTTCGCCGAGGCCTGCCGCAAGGCGAAAGTGTGGGGCGTGTTCTCGCTGACCGGCGAGCGCCACGAGGAGCACCCGCACAAGGCGCCCTACAACACCTTGATCCTGATGAACGACAAGGGCGAGATCGTCCAGAAGTACCGCAAGATCATGCCCTGGGTGCCGATCGAGGGCTGGTATCCCGGCAATTGCACTTATGTCTCCGACGGCCCGAAGGGCCTCAAGGTCAGCCTGATCATCTGCGACGACGGCAACTATCCGGAGATCTGGCGTGACTGCGCCATGAAGGGCGCCGAGCTGATCGTGCGTTGCCAGGGCTACATGTATCCGGCCAAGGAGCAGCAGGTCCTGATTTCCAAGGCCATGGCATGGGCCAACAATGTCTATGTCGCGGTCGCTAATGCCGCCGGCTTCGACGGCGTCTATTCCTACTTCGGCCACTCCGCGATCATCGGTTTCGACGGCCGCACACTCGGCGAGTGCGGCGAAGAGGATTACGGCATCCAGTACGCCCAGCTGTCGAAGCATCTGATCCGCGACGCGCGCCGCAATGGCCAGTCGCAGAACCACCTCTACAAGCTGGTCCACCGTGGTTACACCGGCATGATCAATTCCGGCGAAAGCCCGCGCGGCGTTGCGGCGTGTCCGTATGATTTCTACAAGAACTGGATCGCCGATCCCGAAGGCACGCGCGACATGGTCGAGGCGATGACCCGCTCGACGCCGGGGACCGACGAGTGCCCGATCGAGGGCATCCCCAATGAGGCAGCAGCCAGCAACTACTGAGCTGTCGCGGATGTCGCAGGGTGGGCAAAGCGTTCGCGTGCCCGCCCCTCATCGCGAACCCGCGGACAGGGGCGCCAAGTGTGTTCGCGGCGCAGCGCCAAGCCCCGACTGGTGGGGCAGTTCTACTGTGCATGGGGTTGTTTTCGACGTTTTTGGGGGGCGGATCGGCTCGCCACGCCTACCGCTTCTTCTGCTCGGGCTTGCGCGGTGGCCGCGGCGGCACGGGCGTGCCGGCCATCTTGTTGGCGGTCTCGCTGACGTCGAGCAGCGAGCGACGAATGTCCTCGATGTAGCTCGCCGACTTCTTCCTCATGGTGTCGGTCAGCTCGCGCAGCCCCTGCACCGTCTCGAACAGCTCGTCGGCCTTGCCATCGACGAAGCCCGGCACCACGCCCTCGATCTTGGTGACCGCCTTGTCGAAGCCTGCGAAGGCACTGTCGACCTTGGCCATGACGGAATCGATTTCGCCGCCCTTGCTCCTGAGGTCGGCGCTGGAGTTCTCGAATGTGCGGAGCCCCTCCTTGATCGCAGGGGCGTTGCTCACGATCGTGCGGTCGACACTGTGCAAGGTGTCGACGATGGATTCGACGTCGCTGAGATCGGCGGTGAGCACGGGAATGCCGTCCGAATCAAGCGGCACCGGCGGTGCGGAAGGCGCTCCGCCGATCAGGGAGACCGCGGCGACGCCGGTGAGACCCTGGAACTCGATTCCCGCCACGGTGTCCTTGCGGATCGGTGCGGTGTTGTCGAGCATCACCAGCGCCACGACCTTGCGGGGATTGTCCAGCTTGATCGACAGGATCTGGCCCGCGAGCACACCGTCGAAATTGACCGGGCCGCCACGGCGCAGGCCGCTGGCGGAACCGCCTTCGAACACCACGCGCAACTGGCTGCGGCTCTGGATGGTGCGCCATTTCTGCACGCCGAGCAGACCGCCGAACGCCACGGCGATCACCGCCAGGGTCGCCGTTCCGATCACCAGATTGCTCGCGCGTGCCATGCGGGTGCGATTTTACGACCAAAGCGGGGAAGTTGGAAGGAGTCCGAACGACCGCAATGCTAACGCGAGCGGGTTAACGACTTGTCCGCCGTAGCTCGAAGAGCGAAGGCGGAAGCGTAACCCGCCACTGCTCTCCGCCGTGCAAAATGGCGCGCTAGTCCGCCCAACGCGACATCAATGCCCGGCCGCGCGCTTTGCCGCGGCATTGTTCAGCACGATCAGGGCATCGACGGCGACACCCGTCCTGGTGTTGATCAGGAACGGATTGATGTCGATCGAGGCGATCCGGTCGCCGGCATCCGCGATCAGGTTGGACAGGCCGACCAGCGCCTTCACCGCGGAGGCCTCGTGCAAGGCCGGCTTGCCGCGATAGCCGCGCATCTTGATGCCGGCCTTGGTGCGGCCGATCAGGAGCCGCGCCTCGGCCTCGTCGAGCGGCGCGCCGGCGAGCGCGACGTCCTTCATCAGCTCGATGTCGATGCCGCCGGTGCCGAACAGCACGACCGGGCCCATCTCGGCGTCGAGCGAGGCGCCGACCACGAGTTCGAGGTCGGCCTTGACCTGCTGCGCGATCAGGATGCCGTCGAGCCTCGGCTTGCCCTTCAGCCGCTTCACCCGCGCGGTGATATCGGCGAACGCCTTCCTCACCTCGGCCGCATTGCTCAGGTTCAGCACCACGCCGCCGATGTCGGACTTGTGCAGGATCTCGGCGCTGACGACCTTTGCCACGACCGGGAAGCCGATCTGTTTCGCGATCTTCACGGCCTCCGCCGCCGTCTGTGCGGTCGCTTCCTTCGAGGTCGGGATGCCATAGGCCTTCAGGAGCTTCTTCGAGGCGACTTCGTCGAGCGCGGCGCCGTTCGCCGAAGTCAGCGCCTTTTCCAGCACGGCACGCGCGGCGGGTTTCGAGCTCGAGACGATGTCGGGTACTTCCTTGCGTAGCTTCGCATAGGCGAGCAGTGACTTGATCGCGGTGACCGCGCGGTCCATGCCCTGCATGACCGCGAGATGCGGCAGCGATTTGCGCAAGGACTTGGTGAATTCGGTGAAGCCGATCGACATCGCGCTGATGTAGATCACGGGCTTTGAGGCCCGGCTCGCCATCTCGTCGACGATGCGCAGGTTACGCTCGCGCAGCTCGTGCGGCGCCTTCGGCAGCTCGGCATCGATGATGACGATGTCGATATCGGGGTCGTCGATCATCAGCTTGATAGACTTCATGTAGACGGAGGGATCGACGACCGCGGCAAAGCCGGCGTCAAGCGGATTGCCTACGATCGATCCGGGCCCGAGCATCCTCGCCAGCTCCGAGCTGACATGCGGGCTGAGCGGTGCGAAGTTCAAGCCTTCCGCATAGAAGGCGTCGATCAGCATGCCGCGCTTGCCGCCGGACAGCGTGACCGCGGCGAGCCGGTCCCCGTTGGGTACGGCGGCGTGGACGAAGCATTCGGTGGTCTCGATCAATTCGTCGAGCCCGCCGACCCGGATGACACCTTCACGCGTTGCGATTGCGTCGAACGTCTCGATCGAGCCCGCCAGCGCTCCGGTGTGCGCCATCGCCGCGGCGCGGCCGCCCTCGGATGCGCCGAGCTTGAGCGCGATCACGGGCTTGCTCGCCGCGCGCGCCGCCTTGCAGGCATCGCGAAAGGCCTTGGTGTTGCGCACGCCCTCGAGGTAGACCACGATCACCTTGACGCTCGGATCCTCCGCGAAATAACGCATCAGGTCCGGCGTCTCGAGCCCGGCCTCGTTGCCGGTCGTCACCATGTAGCCGACACCGACACCGCGATCCTCCAGCGCCTGGCGGATCGCCATGACGATGGCGCCGGATTGCCCGGCGATCGCCACCGCGCCCTGCTCCATGGTGACGATGCGGTCGTCGATATTGGTGAAGAGCTTTTCGCCGGCGCTTAAGTTGCCGAGGCAATTCGGGCCGGTGACGGCGAGGCCGGTTTCGCGGATGGCCGCTTGCAGTTCGGCGGCGAGCTTCTGGCTCTCGTCATCCTGCAACTCGCTGAAGCCGGAGGTGACGATGGTGGCCGAGCGCGCGCCGGCCGCGGCGGCATCGCGGATCACTTGCACGGCGAAACGCGCCGGCACCAGCACCAGGACATGATCGGGCTTTTCCGGGAGGGCCGCAAAGTCCTTGTAGCAGGGCACACCCCAGATCGTCTCGCGCTTGGCGTTGACCGGATAGAGCCCGCCCTCGAAGCCGTATTTGACCAGATTGTTCCAGATGCGCTCGGCATAATTGCCGGGCTTGTCGGTTGCGCCCACCAGCACGATGTTGTGCGGGTGCAGCATGGCATGGATGCCCTTTACGATGTCGCTGGCGTCGGGCGATGGAGACCATGGGCGCGGAGAGGAGAATGCAGCAGATACGCGAGCTTCCATGGTGTGACCTCACCTGTTGTTCTTCTTGGTGGCGCGTCACTCTGTTCTATGGCGAGTTCTTCGCAGTAGCAACCACATGGTATGCCGTGTGATGGAATGAGCGATGCATCGCTGCTATTCATTCGCTCCCATCAGGACGCCATGCAGGACATAACGTTCGGGACCGGACGTGACGGCGTCGAACGGCCAGCAGGTGGCGAGCACGAGCTCGGCATCCTGTGTCGCGGGATCGATGCCCGATGCGTCGAAACGGACAACGGCCGAAGAATCCACGCGATAGCGGAAATGCCTGCCGTCGCGGCGGGTGATCTCGATCACGTCTCCGATCGCAACATTCCGTAAGAAGCGGAAATGCGTATCGCGATGGGCGGCATAGACGGCAACGCCGCGTTCTCCGGCATCGGCTGTCCGCTCGATATGGCCGGGTCCGAAAGCGAGCGCCTGGCCGCTCGTGCCGTCCAGAACGATCGCACTGGCGCCGATCCGCTTCACCTCGATCCGGGCGACCGGCCAGGTATCGGCCCATGACCATGGCTTGACCACCTCTCCCGTCGCGACGCTTCTGTCGAACGCGCGTTCCAGCAGCACCTGCGCGAGCCACGCCTTGGCATGGATATAGGCGCCGTCGCCGAACAGGACGGCGCCGATCAGCGCGAGAACCAGGGGAGAGATGAGGCGCGGCATTGAGTATCTCTTGTTCGTCGTTCCGGGGCTCGCGTAGCGAGAACCCGGAACCTCGAGATTCCGGGTTCGGCTCTACGAGCCGCCCCGGAATGACATTCCCCAAAAAGGCGCGCGCGGCCGTTGGGTAGGGGACGGGCAGCCGCGCGCGCTAACAGAGGAGTTCGGGGGGCTCCTCTCTCAAGCGGCGTCAGTGAGCAAGGGCTGACGCCGGTTGAACACGAACAGGATCAGGGCGAGCACGATCAGGACCAGACCTGCGATCATCTTCAGCTCGGCCGAGGTGGCGGTCTTGGGCAGGCGGATCGCGTCGGGTGCGGCGGGGATCGGCCGCCTTGCCGCCGGCTGGTTGCGCGCATCGGCATGACGTTCGCGCAGCTGCGTCGGCACCTGCTGCGGCCGTTCGCCGAAGATCTTTTCGAAATCCCAGCCGGCCGGCAGATTGATCGGCAATTCGCTGAGCTTGAGCGGTTCGCCTTCGGGGCGGCTCGGCGTCTTGTCGATCGCGACGAGGCTGGTGAGCCGCGTGACGATCTGATGGTCGAGCGCCAGCGCCAGGATCGCCTTGTCGGCCTCTTCCGGCGTCATCTCGCGCATCGTGCGCGCCACTTCGGCGTCGCCGATCTTGCGCCTGGCCCAGAGTTTTGACAGGCCCTTGCCTTCGGCGGCATTCTGCAACGGCAGCGTCACCGACCACGGACGGTCGCCGACGCGTCCCTTGATCTCAAGCGAGCCTGCGAGCTTGTCGAGCCTGGCCGCCAGCACCAGGGGCTCGTCGCGATAGACGTCCGGAATGATCGCCGGGGTGACGTCGGCCGTGGCTTCGGAGAACTTTGCGCTGAGGCCGGTCACCGCCGGATTTTCCAGCTTCGCGAACAGGCCGCGCATGCGCTCCTCGACCTGCTCGACAGAGCCGATATGGGTGAAGGCGCCGCGGCCGAGCTCGGAAGCGCGCGTCATCAGATAGGTGTTTGGCGCGGACCCGATGCCGACCATGAATACGCGCGAGCGGCCGCGCATCGCCGTGATCGTCTCGAACAATTGCTGCTCGTTGCCGATCGCGCCGTCGGTCAGGAACACGACCTGGCGAACCATGCCGGTGTCACCGATCTTGTCGGTCAGCGCGGCGCGCATCGCCGGCACCATCTCGGTGCCGCCGCGCGCCTGCAAGGCGCTGACGAACGAGGTCGCTTCGCCGACATGGGCGGCATCCGCCGGCACGGAGGCCGGAAACAGCACATCCATGGTATCGTCGAAACGGATGACGTTGAAGCGGTCGGCCGGCTGGAGGCGGCCGAGGGCGTAAAGCAGGCTCGCCTTGGCCTGGACGATCGAGGTGCCGCCCATCGAGCCCGAATTGTCGATCACGAACACGACCTCGCGCGGAAGCGGCTTCTGCGTTGCCTGCTCGGCGCTCGGCGGCGTGACGAAGGCGAGCAGGTAATCGGCATCGCCGACATGCTCGCGGAAGAGGCCGACCGACGGTGCTTTCTGAGCCGCCGGCTTCCACGTCAGTTCGAAATCGCGGTCGGCGGGCACCGCGCCGTCGGCGAGCGTGACGATGCGCGTCGCGTTGTCCGGGCTCTCGATCTTGACGTTATGATGGTGGCTCTTGACCTCGCCGAGCGCAAAGCCGGCCTTCAGACGCACTGTGATGCTGGTCGGGTTAACCGGCGCATTCCTGGCGGGATCCAGCACTGTCGTGGAAATACGCTCGCGGTCGGGCACGGGATCGGACGTGGCGACGCCCCAGCCGGAGCCGTCGTTGCGGAAGTCGACACTCTGCACGATCGGCGCCGGATTGTAGCGCGGGGCGACCACCAGGGGCACGCGCAGCGAATATTCATTGCCGGATTGATGCACCGGCTCCTGATATTCGATCTGCACCAGCACGGTTTCGCCGGGACCGATATTCGCAACCGAGTTGGTGAAGATGTTGGGCCGCTCCTGCTCGGTGAGCGCGGCCTTCTGGCCGGCGCTGCGCGCCTGTTCGTAGATCACGCGCGCCTGTTGCCGCTCCTTGATGTCGCCGACGATGACGCGGTCGCCGACCACCATCTTCAGCGTGTCGACGGCGCCATTGGTCGCGAGCGGATAGACATAGGTGGCCTCGACCCAGTCCTTGGTCGGATTGCGGAACGCCTGGGTGACGCGGGTGCGCAGCGTCGGGCCTGATACCGTGATGTCGATATCGATGCCGAGGCGGATCGCTTCGGTGGTGGCGCCATCTTCCTTCAGGAGGAGGGTGCCGGACCTGGCATCGCCGGGCTGGAGCAGGCTGGCCTGTTCGGTCGTTGCTGACCAGCTCGTCCCGAAGCTCACCAGCAGGGCCACGAAGGCGACCAGCATCACTGCGATGCCCTGCGCGAGAAGAAACAATCCGAGCTTGATCAGCCGGCTCAGCATGGGATGTTCGTCGCTGTCGGCTGTGTCGTAGGTATTCATTTGGCCTGCTCCCGAAGGATGTTTGCAGGCTCAGCATCCGCCGGGAGGGCCTGATTTCGCGAGCAGAATGATCGGCAATGTTCCGCCGCGGCCGGCCCGGGCGGGCGGCGGACGGGTGGCCATGTGCGGTTTTGTGCTGGTTTGTCCGGCCTGCTAGAGTGGTGCTCCCAAGGCAGGGGTGACGATGCAGACGCAGGGCGACAAGCAGCTTTCGGACGAGCAGTGCCGCGAGATCGCGGAGACCATTCGCGAGGAGCTCGCCAGGCGCCGGATCTCCCGGCAGGCGCTGGCCGAACAGGCCAAGCTCAGCCTGTCGACGCTGGAGAAGGTGCTCGGCGGCCGCCGGCCGTTCACGCTGGCGACGACGGTCCGGCTGGAGCAGGCGCTGGGTGTGTCCCTACGCAAGAGCGTCGTCGTCGTGGCGCCTCCGGCCGCGAACGATGTCGCGCCCGACAGCCTCGGCTCCTATGCGCATCGCGCGGTGACCTGGCTCGAGGATGTCTACATCACGCTGCGGCCGTCGTTTGGCGACAAGGACGCGATCTTCGCCTACCGCACCGAAATCTTGTGGGAGCCGAAGGTCTCGTCGCTGGTCTTCCGCGAGGGCGATCGGACCGATGCCGCCTATGAGCATACCGGCGAGGTCGCCGTGCCGCATCAGTCCGGCTTCATCTATCTCGTCATCATCAAGCACGGCCAGCATCGCGTGATCACGGTGTCGCGGCCGACGGTCGCCGGCGAGATGTACGGCATCATCTCGACGCTCCGCGCCGGTCCCGGCTCGCAGCTGACGCCGATTGCAGCACCGATCGCCTACGTGCCGCTCAGAAACGTTCCGACGCCGTCCTTGGGACGGGTCGCGTCCGGCGACGCCAACTATGAGCTGTACCGAAAACACCTGCGCCGCACGGTGGAAGAGCCGTTCGCGCTGTTCTTGCCGGCATAGGTTCACCCTTGGTTCACCCTGGAGATCCGCGGACAAGGAGATGGCGGACTCGCGGCCGCCATCCCCCATGCACGGAGAGTTCGCCGAGAACTAGCCGCTCGGCTCCGCGCTGATGATGGGGCCGAACAGTTCCCACTGGCCGTTCTTGAACCGCCACATCTTGAGCTGTTCGATCGGCGCGAAGTCGGTGGGCGAGGTGTTGATCTTGATCCCCGGGATCAGCGTATCGGGGGCGAAGTCCTTCAGGCTGGCGGCCTGCTTCATCACGTTCTCGCGGGTGAGATTGTCGCCCGCCTGCTTCAGCACCTGCACCATCGTCTGGGCCGCGGCATAGCCGTAGACCAGATTGGCGTCCGAGATGTTTGCGCCGGGCATGTATTTGTCGATGAAGGCCATGAACTTCTTCATGCCCTCGTCGTCCTTCCATTGCGGATCCGACGCGTCCTTCAGATAACCGGCCGATAACACGCCCTCGGAGGCTTCGAGGCCGGCGGGCTTCATCACCGCGCCGATGGACACCGAGACATCAGTCATCAGGTGCATCGGCTTCCATTCCAGCTCCGCGATCTTCTTGATGGCTTGCGCCGCGAATTTCGGGGTCGAGATGTTCACGAAGACGTCCGCGCCGGTGCCCTTGAGTTTGACGATGTGTGAATCGATCGATGGCTCCGAGGTCTCGTAGCTCTCTTCGGCCACGATCAGCTTCGATGCCTTGTCGCCGAACACGTCCTTGATGCCGGCGACGTAGTCCTTGCCGAAATCGTCGTTGGCATAGAAGATCGCGACCTTCGCGTCCGGCTTCTCCTTCAGGATGTACTTGGCGAAGATCCGCGCCTCGACCCGGTAGCTCGGCTGGAAGCCCATGGTCCACGGGAAATTCTGCGGGTCGTTCCACTTGCTGGCGCCGGTGGCGAGGAAGAGCTGCGGGATCTTCTTGGCGTTGTGATATTTCTGCACGGCGGTCTGGGTCGGCGTGCCGAGCGCGTTGAACACCAGGAACACTTCGTCGCTCTCGATCAGCTTGCGGACCTGCTCCACGGTCTTGGGCGGCGAGTAGCCGTCATCATAGGAAATCCAGGTGATCTTGCGGCCGTTGATGCCGCCCTGGTCGTTGATCATCTTGAAATAGGCTTCCTCGGTCTTGCCGATGACGCCGTAGGCGGAGGCGGGGCCGGAATAGGCCTCGACATTGCCGATCTTGATCTCGGTGTCGGAGGCGCCGGTATCGTACCTCTTCTGTGCGTAAGCCCCTTGAACCGAGAGCAATGTCAGGGCCGTCGCCGCCGCGAGCAGGACGCGTTTCTTGTTTTTCATGGCAATTCCTTGGGTTTCTTGTGGGTCGGAGCAGGCACTACAAAAAGAAAAAGCGCCCGCGAGAGGGGCGCTTTGGTCAGGCGTTGGCGACTTTCTTGTCGACTTCGGAGGTCGCCGAGAATTCCTTGCGCAAGGTCGGCTTGTGGATCTTGCCGGTGGCGTTGCGCGGCAGCGCATCGACGAAGCGAATTTGGCGTGGGCATTTGAAGCGCGCGAGATTGGCCGCGCAATGTGCGAAGACGTCGGTCTCCGTCAGCCTTTGTCCCGGCTTGACCGCGACGATGGCAAGGCCCACCTCGCCCCATTGCGGATCGGGAATGCCGATGACGGCGGCTTCGGCGATGGCGCCAAGCTGGTGCAGGACGTTCTCGACCTCGGCCGGATAGACGTTCTCGCCGCCGGAGATGTACATGTCCTTCCAGCGGTCGACGATGTAGTAGAAGCCTTCCTCATCGACGCGTGTCGCATCGCCGGTGTGGAGCCAGCCGTCGGTGAAGGAGGATTTGTTCGCCTCCGGCCTGTTCCAGTAGCCGGGCGTGATGTTTGGTCCCTTCACCCAGAGCTCGCCAAGCTCGCCGACATCGGCGTCGCTGCCGTCGGGTCGCACGATGCGGACTTCCGTGTGCAGCACCGGCTTGCCGGCGGAGCCGGCCTTGCGCGCCGCATCCTCGCGGTCGAGCACCAGCACGGCCGGCGAGGTCTCGGTCATGCCATAGCCCTGCTGGAGTGCGACGCCGCGCGCCTCCCAGACCTTCAGCAGCGGCACCGGCATTGGCGCGCCGCCGACACCGCCGACGATCAGCCGGGTAAGGTCGGTCGTTGCGAAGGCGGGATGCTGCGCCATGAACTGGTAGATCGCGGGGACGCCGAAGAACACGTTGATGCCCTGCGCGGGATCGTTGATCAGGCCGAGCGCCGTGCCGGGATCGAAGGCCCGCATGATCATCACGGTGCCGCCGGCATGCAGCACCGGATTGGTGTAGCAATTCAGCCCGCCGGTATGGAACAGCGGCAGCACGGTGAGCAGCACCGAGGACGGTCCGATGCAGGCGGGACCGCCGAGATTGACGCAATTCCAGAACGTCATGCCGTGGGTGATGGTCGCGCCCTTCGGATGACCCGTGGTGCCGGACGTGTACATGATGGTCGAGACGTCATCGAGTGTGACCTCCTCGATCCGGTTGAGCGGCTTTGCGGCGGCGATGCCGGCCTCGTAAGCCCCGCCGGGGCCGAGCAGCAGGCTGGTCGCTACACCGCAGAGCTTGGCGACGCTCAGCGCCGTCTCGGCGAGGTCGGCATCATGGATCATCACCTTCGGCGCGCAATCAGCGGTGATGAACTGGAGTTCGGGAACGGTGAGGCGGGTGTTCAGCGGCACGAAGATCGCACCTAACCGCCCGCAGGCGAACTGCACCTCCAGCGTATCGGTCGTGTTCAGCGCCAGCACCGCGACGCGGTCGCCGCGCGAGACCTTCAGCGTGTGACACAGGAACGAGGCGAGACGCGAGACCCTCGCATCCAGCTGCGAATAGGTGAAGCGGCGCTCGCTCGCGAGGTCGATGACCGCGACCTTGCCAGGCGTGCGGCGGCCATGATGGGCGATCCAGTCGTAGTAACGAACGGCCAAAAAACCCTCCCTCGGCGGTCTTGTGCCGCCTGTATCCCTATTGCCGTGCAATGCCCGGCGTGGCCCTGGGGCCAGCCGGAGTTTGTGCAACACGTCTTTTTTGATTTGGAGTTGGCGCGCGAGGGGCGAAAATCGTCTTGCGTTGAGTTGCTAGGTGATGGCCTGCTGAATGGCCTTCCCGGGTCAGCCACTCCGCGCAAGTGAGCTGCCCAGGTTCCAGCCATGGTGGATGAGACGAATCCGTCCGCGAGGCGAGAGTGCGATGAAGAGCCCGTTCTATACCGCCGAGCACGATGCCTTCCGCGACGTGATGCGCCGCTTTGTCGAGAAGGAGATCTCGCCCTTCGCCCATGAATGGGACGAGGCCGGCGAATTTCCCCGCGCGCTCTATCGCAAGGCGGCGGAGATCGGCCTGTTGGGGCTCGGATTCCCCGAGGAATACGGCGGGATTGCCGCCGACCAGTTCATGAAGATCGTGGCGAGCCAGGAGCTGGCGCAGGCCGGCGCCGGCGGCGTCAGCGCCAGCCTGATGAGCCACACCATCGGCTCGCCGCCGATCGCGCGTGCGGCGCGGCCGGAGGTGAAGGCGCGCGTGCTGCCGCAGGTGCTGGCAGGCGAGAAGATCTCCGCGCTCGCGATCACCGAGCCGGGCGGCGGCTCGGACGTTGCAAACCTTCGCACGCGGGCGCGGCGGGACGGCGATCACTACGTCGTGAGCGGCGAGAAGACCTTCATCACCTCGGGCATGCGCGCCGATTATCTGAC
Source organism: Bradyrhizobium sp. B039 (assembly GCF_038965675.1). Lineage (NCBI taxonomy): Bacteria > Pseudomonadati > Pseudomonadota > Alphaproteobacteria > Hyphomicrobiales > Nitrobacteraceae > Bradyrhizobium > Bradyrhizobium sp. B039. The sequence goes on along the minus strand of NZ_CP152416.1, from coordinate 8,595,500 downwards.
CGTCGCCGTGCGTACGGGCGGCGAGGGCGCCGGCGGCGTCAGCCTGCTCCTGATCGCGGGCGACACGCCCGGCCTGTCCAGGACAAAACTGAAGAAGATGGGCTGGTGGGCCTCCGACACCGCGACGCTGCATTTCGACGATTGCCGCGTGCCGGCCGAAAATCTGATCGGCGAGGAGGGCCAGGGCTTCAAGATCATCATGCAGAATTTCAACAGCGAGCGGATGGGCATGGCGGCGGGCTGCACCGCCTTCGCACGCGTCTGCCTCGATGAGGCCATTGCGTATGCCAAGGAGCGCAAGACCTTCGGCAAGCCGCTCGCCCAGCACCAGGTCATCAGGCACAAGATCGTCGACATGGCGCAGAAGGTGGCGGCCTCGCAGGCGATGCTGGAGATGCTGGCCTGGCGTCTGGAGCAGGGCGAAAGCCCGGTCGCCGAAATCTGCATGATGAAGAACCAGGCAACGCAGACCATGGCGTTCTGCGCCTCGGAAGCGGTGCAGATCTTCGGCGGCGCCGGCTTCATGCGCGGCATCAAGGCCGAGCGCATCTACCGCGAGGTCAAGGTCAACGCCATCGGCGGCGGGACGGAGGAGATCATGAAGGATCTGGCAAGCCGGCAGATGGGGCTGTGACCTTCGCCGTCATTCCGGGGCGGCGCGAAGCGTCGAACCCGGAATCTCGATATTGTAGGACTCATCTCTGGATTCCGGGTTCGCGCTTCGCGCGCCCCGGAATGACGAAGGGAAAGAAATGCTATTCACCGCCGACCACGACGACATCCGCCGCTCCTTGCAAAAATTCATCGCGAACGAGATCAATCCGCACGTCGACGAATGGGAGAAGGCCGATATCTTCCCCGCGCACGCGCTGTTCAAGAAGATGGGCAACCTCGGCTTCCTCGGATTGAACAAGCCGGTCGAATTCGGCGGCTCGGGGCTCGACTATTCCTATGCGCTGATGATGGCGGAGGAGCTCGGGGCCATCACCTGCGGCGGCGTGCCCATGGCGATCGGGGTGCAGACCGACATGGCGACGCCGGCGCTGGCGCGGTTCGGCTCCGACGAGGTGCGGCGCGAATTCCTGGCGCCCTCGATTGCGGGTGATTTCGTCGCCTGCATCGGCGTCTCCGAGCCCGGCGCCGGCTCCGACGTCGCCTCGATCAAGACCGCTGCGCGCTCCGACGGCGACGACTATGTCATCAATGGCGGCAAGATGTGGATCACCAACGGCACCCAGGCCGACTGGATCTGCCTGCTCGCCAACACCGGCGACGGGCCCGTTCACCGCAACAAGTCGCTGATCTGCGTGCCCATGAAGGCCAAGGGCGTCACGGTCGCCCGCAAGCTCGACAAGATGGGCATGCGCTCGTCCGACACCGCGCAGATATTCTTCGACAATGTCCGCGTGCCCAAGCGCAACCGGATCGGCGAGGAGGGCAAGGGTTTTACCTACCAGATGATCCAGTTCCAGGAGGAGCGGCTGTGGGGCGCGGCCGCCTGCCTCAAGGCGCACGAATACATCATCAACGAGACCATCGAATACACCCGCAACCGCAAGGCTTTTGGCCAGAGCATCCTCGACAACCAGGTCGTGCACTTCAAGCTCGCGGAGATGCAGACCGAGGTCGAGCTGCTGCGCGCACTGATCTATCGCGCCGGTGAGGCGCTGGTGGCGGGTGAGGACGTGACCAGGCTCGCGACCATGGCCAAGTTGAAGGCCGGCCGGCTCGGCCGGGAGCTCACCGACGCCTGCTTGCAATATTGGGGCGGAATGGGCTTTACCAACGAGACGCCGGTCAGCCGTGCCTATCGCGACAGCCGTCTGACCTCGATCGGCGGCGGCGCCGACGAGGTCATGCTGATGGTCCTGTGCAAGATGATGGGCACGCTGCCCGGCAGTAAAGGGAATGCATCATGATCACGCTCTATCACTGCGACGCCGCACGCTCGTTCCGTCCGCTCTGGATGCTGGAGGAGATGGGACTGCCGTACGAGTTGAAGATGCTGCCGTTCCCGCCGCGGGTGTTCGCCAAGGAGTATCTCGCGCTCAACCCGCTCGGCACGATTCCCTTCATGATCGACGGCGAGACGAAGATGACGGAGTCCTCCGGCATCTGCCACTACCTCGGCACCAGATACGCCCCGACGCCGCTGATGGTGGACGTCGAGGATCCCGCCTATGGCGCGTTCCTGAACTGGATGTATTTCAGCGATGCCACGTTAACCTTCCCGCAGACGCTGGTGCTCCGCTACACCCAGCTCGAGCCGGAGGAGCGCCGCAACCCGCAGGTTGCCGGCGACTATGCCAAATGGTTCCTGGGCCGGCTGCGCGCCGTTGAGGCAGCGACCGCGAATGCCGAAACCTTGTGCGCCGGCCGCTTCACCGCCGCCGACATCGTGATCGGCTACGCGCTCCGCCTCGCCGACAACATCGGGCTCGCCAAGGATTTCGGGCCAAACGTCGCAGCCTATTGGGCGCGATTGCAGCAGCGCGAGGGCTTCAAGCGCGCCGTTGCTGCGGAGCAGAAGGCTGGAGTCGAGCAGAATGTCGCGCCGCGGGTAAGGGCGTAGTTGTCGTCCTGGCGAAAGCCAGGACCCATTACCCCGGTAATCGTTTGGAGTGGGAGGTGTAACCGTCGACCTTCGCCAAATTCCTTACTGTGGGAATGGGTCCTGGATCCGCGCTCCGCTTCGCTGCGCTTGTCCAGGACGACGATGCTGGAGAGAGTTCCGGGTTCGCCCAACGGCCTACCGGAACCGCTGCCCTTTTGCGCGCCCTGACAGCGCTATCCCTTCGTGACAGCGCTCAAATTTGCGCTAAGGTGATCTTCGTCCGCAGCGGCCAGAGAGCCGCGCGAGGAGGACCCCAATGGAAGATAACGGTCGCGAATCCGACCATCTGATGCTGATCACGCCGGAACGGGTGTTTTATGCCGGCCTGCTCGGCCGCCCACGCAAGCGGACCCCCGGCTGCTGCCATGTCTATGTGGCGGTCAAGGGCAACCTGCACCTGACGATCGACGATGTCCTCGCCACCGGCGAGCTGTTCGTCACCCTGCCGAACCAGCGGCATTCCATTGCCGGCGACTACCGCACTGCAATCAGCGTGACGCTCGAGCCCGAAAGCATGCCGGATGGCGTGATCGAGGCTTTGGCCGAGCGGCTGACCGGACCGGACCGGGCCGTCTATGCCCGCAAGATCCTCGCCGCCTACGCGCTGCTGCGCCAGCGCCGCTACGGCGACATCACCACCGCCGAATTCGACGAGATGTGCTTCGGCGAGGCGCTGCCGCGCCGCGTGCTCGACCCGCGGGTGATGCGCGCGGTCGCGCGCATCGGGCGCTTCTCCGGCGAGCCGGTGACGGCGGATACTTGCGCGGCCGAAGCAGGTCTTTCCGCCTCGCGCTTCCTGCATCTGTTCAAGGAGGAGACCGGCATCTCGTTCCGCTCCTTCCGCGCCTGGAAGCGCGCGCGGCACTTGCTGCATTTCGCCAACCAGGACCTCAACCTCGCCCATCTCGCGCAGGACATCGGCTATCCCGATAGCACGCATTTCAGCCACTCGATCCGCCGCTTCTACGGCTTGAAGCCGCGCGCGATCTTCGTCGGCTCGCGCGATCTTGCGATCTATCGCAGCACCGAGACGGTGAGGCTCGCGGAAGCGAGCTAGGCTCGCTCTCGTAGGGTGGGCAAAGCGAAAGCGTGCCCACCATTTTCACCGAATACCAAGACGTGGTGGGCACGGCGCAAGAGCGCCTTTGCCCACCCTACGCACCTACAACTCGCTATTTTCCAGCTTCTCCGCGCAAGAAGCCGCATGCCGCGCGTCACATGATCGCAAGCGTTGAATTCTCAACGTGCGAGACATCCAAGTCATGAGCGTCAAGGCATGAGCGACAAGGCCGTCATCACCTGCGCGCTGAACGGCGTGCTCACCGACCCCAAGCAGCACAACGTGCCGGTGACGCCGGAGCAGATGGCGCGCGAGGCCAAGGCTGCGTTCGATGCCGGCGCCAGCATCATGCACATCCATCTGCGTCAGCAGGCGCCCAACAAAGGGCACCTGCCGTCCTGGGAGGTCAGTGTCAGCAAGGAGATCCAGCAGGCGATCCGCGAAGCCTGCCCGGGCGTGATCATCAACCACACCTCGGGCGTGTCGGGGCCGAACTACTCAGGCGCGCTCGACTGCATCCGCGAGACCAGGCCGGAGATCGCCGCCTGCAACGCCGGCTCGCTGAATTATTTGAAGGTGAAAGCCGACAACACCTGGGCCTGGCCGCCGATGATGTTCGACAACGCCGTCGAGAAGGTGAAGGACTATCTCGACGTCATGAACGCGGTCGGCACCATCCCCGAGTTCGAATGCTTCGATGTCGGCATCGTCCGCTGCGTCGGCATGTACACCCAGGTCGGCATGTACAAGGGCCCGCTCGAATATAACTTCGTGATGGGCGTCGCCTCCGGCATGCCGTCGGATCCCGACCTGTTGCCGATCCTGATCAAGCTGAAGCGTCCGGAGGCGCATTGGCAGGTCACGGCGATCGGCCGCGAGGAGATCTGGCCGCTGCACCAGCGCTGCGCCGAGCTCGGCGGTCACCTGCGCACCGGCCTCGAAGACACCTTCTATCTCGCCGACGGCGCGAAGGTGACGTCGAACGGCCAGCTGATCGAAGCCGTCGCCGCCTGTGCCCGCCGCGCCGGCCGCGAGATCGCAAGCCCCGCCGAGGCGCGGAAGATCTTTGGGACGAATCGGTAAGCCACACTCCGTCATTCCGGGATGGCCCGAAGGGCCAGGCCCGGAATCCATAACCACGATCGGGAATATGGATTCCGGGCTCGCGCTACGCGCGCCCCGGAATGACGGGAAGGAGCATTAATGTCCATTCTCGAAAACACCATTTCCCCCGGCAGCGCGGCCTACCACGCCAACCGCGACGGCATGCTGGGTTTGATCGACCGCATGCGCGCGCTGGAAGAGCGCACGCGTGCCGCATCGGCCGCGGCAAAGGACCGCTTTCACAAGCGCGGTCAGCTGCTGCCGCGCGAGCGCGTCGCGCTGGTGCTCGATCCCGGCGCGCCCTTCATCGAGCTGTCGACGCTCGCCGGCTACATGTTCGACGTGCCCGATCCGAACAAGAGCGTGCCGGGCGGCGGCGTCATCGCCGGCATCGGCTTCGTCTCGGGCATCCGCTGCATGGTCAGCGCCAGCGATTCCGGCATCGACGCCGGCGCGCTGCAGCCGTTCGGCCTCGACAAGACGCTGCGGGTGCAGGAGCTCGCGCTGGAGAACAAGCTACCCTACGTGCAGCTGGTCGAAAGCGCCGGCGCCAATCTCTTGCGCTACCGCGTCGAGGATTTTGTTCGCGGCGGCAATATCTTTCGCAACCTGGCGCGGCTCTCGGCGGCGGGTCTCCCGGTCGTCACGGTGACGCACGGCTCGTCCACCGCGGGCGGCGCTTATCAAACGGGCCTGTCCGACTACATCGTCATGGTGCGCGGCCGCACCCGTGCCTTCCTCGCAGGTCCGCCACTGCTGAAAGCCGCAACCGGCGAGATCGCGACCGAGGAAGAGCTTGGCGGCGCCGAGATGCACACCCAGGTCTCCGGCCTCGGCGACTATCTCGCCGAGGACGATCGCGACGCGCTGCGCATCGCACGCGAGATCATGGCGGCGCTGGAATGGGAGCGGCCGGACGGAGCTGCTCCGCAATTCAAGCCGCCGCGCTACGACCAGGACGAGCTGCTCGGTATCATGCCGATGGACCACAAGCGCCCCGTGGACATGAAGCAAGTGATTGCCCGCATCATCGATGATTCCGACTTCACCGAGATGGCGCCGAATTACGGCCCGGCCACCGTCTGCGGCCATGCCCGCATCGAGGGCCAGGCCATCGGCATCATCACCAACAACGGCCCGCTCGATCCTGCCGGCGCCAACAAGGCAACGCATTTCATCCAGGCTTGCTGTCAGACCCGCACGCCGCTGCTCTATCTCAACAACACCACCGGCTACATGGTCGGCAAGGCCTATGAGGAAGCCGGCATGATCAAGCACGGCTCCAAGATGATCCAGGCGGTGACGTCGGCGACGGTGCCGCAGATCACCATCTATTGCGGCGCCTCGTTCGGCGCCGGCAATTACGGCATGTGCGGGCGCGGCTTCCATCCGCGCTTCTGCTTCTCCTGGCCGAACGCCAAGACGGCGGTGATGGGCGGCGAGCAGGCCGCCGAGACCATGGCCATCGTGACGGAAGCCGCCGCCGCGCGGCGCGGCAAGCCGATCGAGAAGGACAAGCTCGATGCGATGAAGGCGCAGATCGTCGGCGTGTTCGATGGTCAGATGGACGTGTTCTCGACCAGCGCGCGCGTGCTCGACGACGGCGTGATCGATCCGCGCGACACCCGGGCGGTCCTCTCCGAAGTGCTTGCGATCTGCCGCGAAGGCGACGCACGCAGGCCCCAGCGCATGCAGTTTTCGGTGGCCCGGCCATGAGGAACGGATCAGTGCAGCACCGGCCGTTCTTCAAGGTCCTGATCGCCAACCGCGGCGAGATCGCGTTGCGGGTGATGCGCAGCGCGCGCAAGCTTGGCCTCGGCGTCGTCGCGGTCTATTCCGACGCGGATCGCGATGCGCTCCATGTGCGGCAGGCCGATCAGGCCGTGCGCATCGGCGAGGCGCTGCCGGCGCAATCCTATCTCAACATCCCCGCGATCATTGCCGCGGCGAAAGCCAGCGGCGCGGATGCCGTCCATCCCGGCTACGGTTTCCTCGCCGAGAACGAGGACTTTGCGCAGGCCTGCAAGGACGCCGGTCTCGTCTTCATCGGCCCATCGCCCCAGGCGATCGAGGCGATGGGCAACAAGGCCGGCGCCAAGGAGATCATGCGGAAGGCCGGTGTGCCCTGCGTGCCCGGCTATCAGGGCCTTGAGCAAGGCGACGAGGTCATGCTCGCGGAGGCCAGGAAGATCGGTTTTCCCGTGATGATCAAGGCGGTGGCCGGCGGTGGTGGCCGCGGCATGCGGCTCGTGACCGATGCTGCATCCTTCCCCGACGCGCTGCGCAGCGCGCGGTCGGAGGCGAAAGCCGCGTTCGGCGATGCCACGGTCATCCTCGAACGCGCGATCCAGAATCCACGCCATATCGAAATCCAGGTGTTCGGCGACAGCCACGGCAACGCCATTCATCTCGGCGAGCGTGACTGCTCCGTGCAGCGGCGGCACCAGAAGCTGGTCGAGGAAGCGCCGTCGCCGGCCGTCACGCCGGAGCTGCGTGCGAGAATGGGCGAGGTCGCCGTCGCCGCGGTGAAGGCATTGCGTTACGAGGGCGCCGGCACGCTGGAATTCCTGCTCGATGCGAGCGGGGAGTTCTACTTCATGGAGATGAACACCCGTCTCCAGGTCGAGCATCCCGTGACCGAGGCGATCACGGGGCTCGATCTCGTCGAGCTGCAGCTGCACGTCGCGCGCGGCGAGCAATTGCCGGTAAAGCAGCAGGACATCCGCTTCGCAGGTCACGCCATCGAGGTGCGGCTCTGCTCGGAAGATGCCGCGCAGGACTTCATGCCGCAATCCGGCCGCATGGCGCGCTGGCAGGTGCCGGATGGCATCCGCGTCGAGCACGCGCTGCAATCGGGCTCGGAGATCCCGCCGTTCTACGATTCCATGATCGCCAAGGTGATTAGCCACGGCGCGACACGCGAGGAGGCGAGGGGGCGGCTGATCGTCGGCCTGGAGCAGCTCACCGCCTTCGGCGTGACCACCAACCAGGCCTTCCTGATGTCCTGCCTGCGTCATCCCGGCTTTGCCAGGGGCGAGGCGACGACGGCGTTCATCGGCGCGCATCGCGACGAGCTGCTGGCTCCCCCGGCGGACGCGGCGTTCGGCACGGCGCTGGCAGGCCTGCTGCTCTACGTCACAAATCCGCGCGCGCCGTCATGGCAGGGCGGCCGGAGCCTGTCGGCAACGTTTCCGCTTCCTGCGAAAATCGAGATCGCCGGCCAGGCGCGCGAACTCGAAGTTACGCGAGAGCGGGATGGTGGGTACACCGTCGCCACCGACGGCCGGCAGGAAAAGTTCGAAATTGATCAGCTCGATCCTGACGCGATCCGCTTCCGTCACGACGGCATGATGGACAGCGCCAAATTCCTGCGCGATGGCGATCGGCTCTATCTCCAGCATCGCGGCTTTCCGCTCGCGGTGACCGACTTCACTCTCGCTGCGCCAAAGGCGGCGGCAACCAACGGCGGCGACGGAAAAGTCCGCGCCGCCATGAACGGCCGCGTCGTCGCCGTCCTGGTCAAGCCGGGCGACCGCGTCGCCGCCGGCCAGCCGGTGCTGACGCTGGAAGCGATGAAAATGGAGCACGTCCACAAGGCCGGCATCGACGGCGTGGTCGCCGCGATCGACGTCACCGAGGGTGAGCAGGTCACGACGGGCAGGATCGTCGCGGAGATCGGAGCGGGCTAGCGCGGCAAATTCGATTGCGAGCGCAGCGAAGCAATCCAGAATCTTTCCGCGGCGGCAGTCTGGATTGCTTCGCTGCGCTCGCAATGACGACGGAGATGTTGCCCCGAACTCAACTCGCTGTGGGTTGCTGGCCTCCGTCTCGTATGGAATCATAAATAATTTCAAAGAGATGTTAGAAATTTGTGTCGATCGCGCGATTCAGATTGAACAATGTTCATTAGTGGATTATCAATATTGAACATTGTTCAAATACGGAGCTCCCATGTTGTGCGCACATGACCACGCTCAAAAGCCCAATGTCGCGTTCCCCTCAACGCCCCGTCGGTTCGCCGCACCTACAGTTCGCGAAAAATACCTGATCGGCGCGCTCTTCGTTCTGGCCCTGGCGGCGCTGCTGGCGCCGACTCTGCCCCCCGGCGCGTGGCACATCCCGCATTTCGTCGACGCCCGCTCCTGGCTCGGCGTGCCCAACGCCGGCGACGTACTGAGCAATCTCGCCTTCCTCGCGATGGGCGTCTGGGGCTCGGAGCGGCTGCGCGCCCGCCATGATGCACCCGTGGGAGCAAGCTGGTTTTTTGTGGGACTGATCCTCACTTGCTTAGGCTCGGGCTTCTATCATCTGGACCCCGACATGCCGCAACGGCTCGTGGCTGATCGTCTCGGCATGGCGGTGGCGTTCGCAGGATTCCTGGGCATCGCGGCCAGCGAGCGCATCAGCGTGCGCGCAGGCGAGGCGGTGCTGGTGCTGATGATGGTTGCGGGCCTGCTCGCGGCCTGGGTGGCACGCGAGAACCTCACGCCATGGGTGGTCGTGCAGTTCGGCGGCATGGCGTTGGCCGTGGGACTGGCGCTGACACGGCCCCGGCCTGGTGCGCTTGGCGTGCCGCTCGGCGGCGTGATTTTCTTTTATGTGCTGGCCAAGCTTTTCGAGCTCGGCGACGAGGCCGTTTTCGAAGCGACAGGGCACATCGTCTCGGGCCACACACTCAAGCATCTGGCTGCTGCGCTGGCGGCGTGGCCGGTGATCCGGGCGTTGGCGCCTGTTGCTATTGGCTCCGCCCAGTCCCGTCATTGAGCAAACACGCCACCTGGTGCCCGTCGCCCGCATCTAATAGCGCCGGCCGCTCCGTCCTGCACCGGTCCATCGCGAACCGGCAGCGCGTGTGAAACGCGCAGCCGGATGGCGGATTGACCGGGCTCGGCACGTCGCCGTCGACCAGCGGCGCGAGCTTCTTCGCGAGCGGGTTGGCGATCGGCACCGAGGCGAGCAGGGCCTGCGTGTAGGGATGGCGGGGGTTCCTGAACAGCTCGTCCTTGGCGGCGATCTCGACGATGCGGCCGAGATACATCACCGCGACGCGGTGGCTGATATGGGCGACCACGGCGAGGTCGTGCGCGATGAAGAGATAGGAGAAGCCGTGCTGGCGTTGCAGGTCGATCAGCAGATTGATCACCTGCGCCTGGATCGAGACGTCGAGCGCGGAGACCGGCTCGTCGCAGACGATCAGGCGCGGCCCCAGCGCGAGCGCCCGTGCGATGCAGATGCGCTGGCGCTGGCCGCCGGAGAATTGATGCGGAAAGTTGCGCATCTGGTCGGGCCGCAGGCCGACCTGCTCGAACAGCTTTGCAGTCCGCGCTTCCAGCTCCTTGCCGCTCGCGAGCCCGTGCACGGCCAGCGGCTCTCCGACAATGTCGCCCGCGGTCATGCGCGGATTGAGCGAAGCAAAGGGGTCCTGGAACACGATCTGCATCGAGCGACGGTGCGGGCGCAGCGCCGCCTTGGAAAGATGCGTGATGTCCTCGCCCTCGAGACGGATCTGGCCCGAGGTCGGTTCGACCAGCCGCAGCACGCTGCGCGCCACCGTCGACTTGCCGCAGCCGGACTCGCCGACCAGCCCCAATGTTTCGCCGACACCAACCGTGAACGAGACGCCGTCCACCGCGTGCACGGTGCCGACCTGCCGGCGCAACACGCCGGCGCGCACCGGGTAGTGCTTCCTAAGGTCGGTGACCTCGAGCAGCGCTTCGGTCATGCGACCTCCGCGACGTCAGCCGCGCGCCAGCAGGCGGCGAGATGGCCGCCGCCCCAATCCTGCAATGGCGGGTACTCCTCGCAGCGCTTGATCGCGAGCTTGCAGCGCGGCGCAAAAGCGCAGCCTGACGGCAGCCGCACCAGCGACGGCACGGTGCCGGGAATTTCGTTGAGCCGCGCCTGCGTCGCGGCGCCGGACGCCGGCACCGACGGAATCGAGGCCATCAGCCCGCGCGTATAGGGGTGTCTGGGATCGGCGAACAACGCCTCGACGCTGGCTTCCTCGACCTTCCTGCCCGCATACATCACGATCACGCGCTGCGCGGTCTGCGCGACGACGCCGAGATCATGCGTGATGAGAACGAGCCCGGTGCCGAGCTCCTTCTGGAGGTCGAGGATCAGCGCCAGGATCTGCGCCTGGATGGTGACATCCAGCGCAGTGGTCGGCTCGTCCGCGATCAGCAGCGCCGGCCGGCAGGCCAGCGCCATCGCGATCATCGCGCGCTGACGCATGCCGCCCGACAACTGGTGCGGATATTCCCGCGCGCGCCGTGCCGGCTCTGGAATCCGTACCAGCCGCAGCATCTCGACTGCGATGTTCCGGGCTTCTTTGGCCGACATCACCCGGTGCAGCCGCACGGCCTCGACGATCTGGTCGCCGATCCGCATGACGGGATTGAGCGACGTCATCGGCTCCTGGAAGATCATGGAGATGCGGTTGCCCCTGACGGCGCGCATCTCCGCTTCGTCCAGCGTCAACAAATCGGTGCCTTCGAGCGAGACCGACCCGCCGACGATGCGGCCGGGCGGATCGGGCACCAGCCGCATCAGCGATAGCGCGGTAACGCTCTTGCCGCAGCCGGACTCGCCGACGATCGCCAGCGTCTCGCCGCGCCTGACGGTGAAGGAAACATCATCGACGGCCTTGAAGAGACCGGAGTTCGTGAAGAACACCGTCTTCAGGTTCTTCACTTCGAGCACGAGATCGGATTTATCAGCCATCAGCCGCGCTGCCGGGGATCGAGGATGTCACGCAGGGCGTCGCCGAACAGATTGGCGCCGAACACGGCGAGGCTGATCGCGATCCCCGGGAAGATCACCAGCCACGGCGCGGTGCGGGCATATTCGGCAGCGGATTCCGACAGCATGCGGCCCCAGGACGGATAAGGCTCGGGAATGCCGAGGCCGAGGAAGGAGAGCGAGGCTTCGGTCAGGATCGTCGAGCCGAGCTGGGCGGTCGCCAGCACGATCAGCGGCGCCAGCGTGTTCGGCAGCACGTGGCGGAGCGCGATGCGCACCTCGCTCATGCCGATCGACTTGGCAGCTTCGATAAAGGGCAGCTCGCGCAGCGCCAGCGTGTTGGCGCGGACGACACGCGACACGGTCGGGATCAGCGGAATGGCAATGGCGATGATGACGTTCGGCAAGGACGGACCGAGTGCGGCGGTCATGATCAACGCCAGGACCAGCAATGGAAGCGCCTGGAGGACGTCGGAGACACGCTGGAACACCAGATCGACCCAGCCGGAGAGATAACCGGACGTCAGCCCGACGATCACGCCGATCGTGCCGCCGAGCGCGGTCGAGCCGATGCCGACGGCAAGCGAGATCCGCGAGCCATGAATGATGCGGCTGAAGACGTCGCGGCCGAAGGAATCCGTCCCCATCCAGTGCGCCAGGCTCGGGCGGGCCAGCGCACGGGCGGCGTCGATCGTCAGGGGGTCATAGCGTGCAATGAAATCGGCAAAGATTGCGGTCAGCACGAACGCCGTCATGATGACGAGCCCCGCAGCGCCGAGCACATGCCGCTGCGCCAGAAACAGCACGCGCCGCCAGCCCCCGGTCGCATGCATGCCGGCGCGCCTGAGTTCGAGATCATAGTCGATCGTGGCCAATCGGCTCTCCTAGTCCGTGTACCGGATACGCGGGTCGAACACCGCATACAGCATGTCGACGATGAAATTCGCGCTGACCACCACCACGGCGATCAGCATCACGAGGTTCTGCACGATCGGATAATCGCGCCAGCGGATCGCCTCGACCAGGAAGCGTGCGACGCCGGGGATGTTGAACACGGTCTCGGTGACGATCAGGCCGCCGATCAGGAACGCGGCCTCGATCCCGATCACGGTGATAACGGGCAGGATCGCGTTCTTCAGCGCATGCTGGTAGTTCACCGCGGCGTCGGACGCGCCCTTGGCGCGCGCGGTGCGGATGTAATCCTGCCGCAGCACCTCCAGCATCGAGGAGCGGGTGATGCGCATGGTCAGCGCCGAACTGCGGAATCCGACCACCATCGCCGGGATGCAATAGGTTGCAACCGCCTCCCCAAAACTCTGGGGGTTCGGATTGAAGAGCGGCATCTGGCCGAACATCGCCACCGATGCCGTGAGGACCAGCAGCCCCAGCCAGAATGACGGCAGCGACAGGCCGGAAAGACTGACGACACGCAGCGCGTAGTCGAGCCGCGTTCCCTGCTTCACCGCGCTGATGACGCCCAAGGGAATCCCGATCGACGCCGAGAACAGCAGTGCCAGGCCGGCGAGCCGCGCCGTGATCGGGATCCGCGGCAGGATCTCCTGAAGCGCCGGTTTCTCCGAGACATAGGAGTAGCCGAAATCGCCGCGCAGGAAGCCGCTGATCCAGTGCCAATATTGCACCACCAGCGGCTGGTCGATGCCGAGCTCCTTCTCCAGATTGGCCTTGTCGGCGGGATCGACATAGCCGGCCGCGGCGAACAGGATGTCGACGATGTTGCCGGGCACGATGCGCAGCAGGAAGAAGATGACGACCGAGATCCCGAACAGGGTCACGAGCATCAGGAACAGGCGCCGTACCAGATAGGCAAACATCCCGCGCCCTCCCGTCGAACCGTTAGCGCGCTACTTGTCCATCCAAACGTCTTCGTACCGGTATCCATTATAGGAGCTGTTCGACATCACCGTCACGCCCTTGACATAGGGCTGCCAGCAACTGCCGGTGCGCGCGTGGAAGATGATCGGGCGCGCGACGTCCTCCTGCAACTTCTTGTCGATGTCCCACACCAGCTTCTTGCGTTTGGCGATATCGGTCTCCTGCGACTGCACGTCGAACAGCTTCTCGATCTCCTTGTTGCAGTAGTTGGTGTAATTGCGTTCGGAACCGCAGGAATAATTCTCGTAGAACGACTGGTCGGGATCGTCGACCGCGTTGCCGGTCAGGTTGAGCCCGAGCATGTAGTCCTTGCGCGCGATCTTCGGAAACCAGTTCGCGGTCTCGACCACGTCGAGCTCGCCGTCGATATAGATGCTCTTGAGCTGGTCGATCAGGATCACCGCGGGATCGCGGTAGACCGGAATGTTGCGGGTGGAGATCTTGACGGCGAGGTGCTTGTCCGGGCCGTAGCCGGCCTTCTGCATCAGCTTCTTGGCTTCCTCGCGGTTGGCGTTCACATCGGGGCCATAGCCCGGAATGGTCTCGAGCATCTCCTTCGGCATGCCCCACAGCCCGTTCGGCTGCGGCAGCATGGTGCCGCCGACATCGCCCTGGCCCTCGAACATGATCGAGATGAAGGCCTTGCGGTCGAGCGCCAGCGCCATGGCGCGGCGGATGTCGATGTTGTCGAACGGCGGCGAGGAGGAGTTGACGATGATGTTGGTCGCGACATTGTTGGGTTCGACCACGCAGACCGCGTTCGGCGCCTGGGATTTCACGTCCTTGAGCAGCGGAATGCTCACCTCCGTCGGGAAGGTCATGTCGAACTTGCCGGCGACGAAGGCGAGGATGGCGGTCGAGCGGTTCGGAATGATGGTGAGCTCGATGCCGTCGAGATAGGGCCGGCCCTCGCGCCAATAGTCGGGATTGCGGGTCAGCTTGATCGATTCATTGGCCTTGAACTCGACGAACTTGAACGGGCCGGTGCCGATCGGGTGCGTACGCATGTCGCCGGGCGAGACATGGCAGGGATAGACCGGCGTATAGCCCGAGGCGAGCAGCGCCAGCAGCGAAGGCTGCGGCCGCTTCAGGTTGAAGGAGACCTCGAGATCGCCGTTGGTCGAGATGTCGTTGACCTGGTCGTACCAGGTCTTGCGCGGGTTCTGCCGGAACTTCTGCTGCGATTTGCCCATCAGCATGTCGAAGGTGCATTTGACGTCCGCAGAGGTGAACGGCTTGCCGTCGTGCCATTTGACGCCCGGGCGCAGCTTGAAGGTCAGTGTCTTGTTGTCGTTCACCCATGCCCAGCTCTCCGCGAGCTCGGGGACGATGGTGTCCATGCTGTTCTGCGCCACGTCCTGCTTGTAGATGACGAGGTTGTTGAACACAGGCATGAAGGGAACGTTGAGCGAGTAGGTCGCGCCTTCATGGATCGAGGCATTGCCGGGGCTGTCGCGGTGATACATCCGCAGGATTCCGCCCTGATTGGGCCCGCCGGCCAATGCGATGGTCGAAAACGCCAGCAAAGATAGCGCCGCCGTCGCGGCAAGCGCCCGCACGCTCCGCATCCTCGTCCTCCCTGGACAACAGCCTTTTGCGGCCTGTTGAAGCGACGATAGCGACGCGCGCGCAGCGAGGCAACCGGCAAGGGTGGCGGCGCTCTCGACAATTCGGATGACGGAAGGCCGCAGGTCTCACTCTTTCACAATGAAAGAGTTCCCCCGGCGTCGTCCTGGCGAAAGCCAGGACCCATTACCCCAGGGAGGTGTTTGGCGAAGATCGTCGTCCGGTATTGCGACCTACAACAATCGCGAGATCACGCGGTATGGGTCCTGGCCTTCGCCAGGACGACACTGAATGTGTGGCGCAGGATTGCCCAAAACCGCTCACACAATCCGCGACGACTTGTTCCCCCAGTACCGGTCGCGCAGCAGCCGCTTGTACAGCTTCCCCGTCGGCAGCCGCGGCAATTCCTTCTCGAAATCGACCGAGCGCGGCACCTTCTGCCGCGACAGCGATTGGCCGCAGAAGGCGATCAGCTCCTCGGCAAGCGCCTCGCCCGGCACCACGCCCGGCATCGGCTGCACCACCGCCTTCACCTCTTCGCCGAGATCGGGATTGGGCACGCCGAACACGGCGGCGTCCGCAACCTTCGGGTGGGTGATCAGCAGATTTTCGCATTCCTGCGGATAGATGTTCACGCCGCCGGAGATGATCATGAAGGTCGCGCGGTCGGTGAGGTAGAGGAAGCGATCGGCATCGACATAGCCGACGTCGCCGACCGTGCTCATGCTGCCGTCGGCCGAGCGCGCCTCTTTCGTCTTCTCCGGATCGTTGAAATATTCGAACGGCGAGGCGGTCTTGAACCACACCTGGCCCGGCGTGCCGGTCGGGCATTCCCGCATGTTCTCATCGAGAATGTGGAGGTCGCCCAGCAGCACCTTGCCGACGGTGCCGCGATGGCTAAGCCACTCCTCGCTGTTGCAGGCGGTGAAGCCGAGGCCCTCGGTGGCGCCGTAATATTCGTGGATGATCGGCCCCCACCATTTGATGATGTCGTCCTTGACCAGGGCCGGGCAGGGCGCCGCGGCATGGATCGCGATCTCGAGCGAAGACAGGTCGTAGCGCTTTCGCACCTCTTCCGGCAGCTTCAGCATGCGCGAGAACATCGTCGGCACCAGCTGGGTGTGCGTGATACCCCATCGCTCGACGAGCTGGAGGTAACGCTCGGGATCGAAGCTCTCCATGATGATCACGGTGCCGCCCATGCGGATCGTGAGGTTCACGGCGGCTTGCGGCGCGGAGTGATAGAGCGGCGCCGGCGACAGATAGACCATGCCCTCGCGGTAGTGCCAGAGCTTCGTCAGGAAATCGAACAGCGGCAGATTGTGTTTCGGCGGCTCCTCCGGCAGCGGCCGCAGGATGCCCTTCGGCCGCCCTGTCGTGCCGGATGAATAGAGCATCGCGGTGCCGAGCCACTCATCCGCAATCGGGGTCTTCGGCAGACCGGCGGTCACTTCGGCAAGTCCGACGATGCGGTCACTCTCGCCGGGACCGTCGGCGACGACACAGAGCCTGATGTCGGGGCAGGCCTGGATCGCCTCGCGCGCGATGTCGAGCTTCGCCACGGAGGTGATCAGGATTTTGGACTGGCTGTTGACCAGGAGATAGGCGAGCTCGCCGGGCGTGAGGAAGGAGTTGATGCAGGTGTAGTACAGCCCGGACCGCTCACCGGCGCCGCAGGCCTCGAGATAGCGCGAATTGTTCTCCATGAAGATCGAATAGTGATCGAGCCGCTTCAAACCGTGCTTGCGGAACAGGTGCGCCAGGCGGTTGCTGCGCGCCTCGAGCTCACGATAGGTGACGGTCTCGCCGGTCGCCGCCATGATGAAGGCGGGCTGGAGCGGGCGCAGGCGGGCATGGAGACCAGTGTACATCGATCCTCCGGCTTGAGATTATGCGGCGAGAAGCAGGATTTCGCGCAACTGCGCGGGGCCGTCGATCCTGCGCGGGTTGCGCGGCACCCAGGGCGTGCGCATCGCCTGCTCGGCGATGGCGTCGAAATGCTCGGGCGACACGTGCACCTCCGCGAGGCTGCGCGGCATGCCGAGCGAGCGGATGAAGGCGTCCAGCACGTCGGCGGCGTTGTTGTGGCCGGGAAAGCCCATGGCGGCGGCCACGATCATCTGGCGCTCGGCATTGTCGCGCGCATTCCAGCGCATTACCGCCGGCAGCATGATGCAGGAGGTGTAGCCATGCGGCACGTCGAAGGCCGCACCCAGCACGTAACCGATGCCATGGCTCGCGCCCATCGGCACGCCGGCCGCAAGCGCGCCCATCGACAGCCAGGTGCCGATCTGCGCATCCATTCGTGCGTCGAGGTCGGCAGGATCGGCCTTCACCCGCGGCAGCGCGTCGGCGAGCATGGCGAGGCCCTTGACCGATTGCGCGTCGGCATAAGGGTGCGTCTCGCGCGAGCAGATCGCCTCGACGCAATGGTCCACGGCGCGGATGCCGGTGGACAGGAACAGCCATTCCGGCGTGTGCACGGTGATGGCGGGATCGAGGATGGTCGCGCGCGGCACCGTGAGCGGATGCCGCAGCATCTGTTTCACATGCGTGCTGCGGTCGGTCACGCCCGCGATCGCGCTGAACTCGCCGCCGGCAATGGTCGTCGGCACGCTGATCTGTCGTACGGTCGGCGCGTTCATCTCCGGCGCGACGCCCTTGTGCACGCGGATGCGCTCGATGCCGTCGACATCGTCGATGCCGTTGGCAAGGCAGAGCTGCACCGCCTTGGCGCCGTCGGTGATCGAGCCGCCGCCGACCGTGACGATCAGGTCGGCGCCCACCTCGCGGGCCGCATTGGCGGCGGCGATCACCGCCTCGCGCGGCGTGTGCGCCGGCATGGCGTCGAACACGCCCGCACAGCGTGCGCCGAGCGCCTGTCTGATCTTCTCGATTTCGTCGGTCTGCCGGTTCAGCGTGCCGGAGACCATCAGGAAGGCACGGCGCGTCCCCAGCCGGTCCATCTGCGCGACGATGGCGCCTGCCGCAGGATGGCCGAAGACGACCTCCTCGATCGCGCCGTAAACGACACGTCCCTGGTGCACGTCTGTCCTCCCGGACAATTCGTCTTGTTCTTGTAGAGGTAATCTAGCCGAGCCTGCCCCGCCCGTCATGCGCGAAGACGCTGGCTACTCTTCTCCCTCTCCCCGCCTGCGGGGAGAGGGTTGGGGTGAGGGGGGCTCTCCGCAAGGGAGGTGACAGTTGGACTCGCGGAGACTCCCCCTCACCCGGATCGCAACTTGCGATGCGATTCGGCCTCTCCCCGCAAGCTGGGAGAGGCGAAGGAGCGCCATCTCCCTCCCTGTCAACCCATCATCAGGCTAGGTCCTCTCGCCGAGCGTTGCGCGAGCCATCGTCTTGAAGATTTCATTATGGCAGCCCATCTTGTGTCCCCCGCGGGTAGGCGAGTACCCTGCGTTTTCTGCGGCTTTTATGCGAGGACCTGGGATGAGCGGACCGGATGGAAGCGAGCAACTTGTCAAAACGCACGATTTCGTTCGGCCGCGGCCTTACGCCATCGCCGGCCTTCTCGCCGCGGCGTTTGCACTCACCGGTTGCGGACAGCCGACCTCGCAGGCCGCGGCCCCGCCACCTCCGCCGGTGACGGTCGCCCAGCCGGTCAAGCGCACCGTCACCGATTGGGACGAATTCACCGGCCGCTTCGAGGCCGTGGAGGAGGTGCAGGTGCGCCCCCGTGTCGGCGGCTTCGTCAACTCCGTCGAATTCCAGGACGGCGCCATCGTGCACCAGGGCGATCTGCTCTACGTCATCGACCCGCGTCCGTTCGAGGCGGTGGCGGAGCAGGCGGACGGTCAGCTCTCCGATGCGCGCGCCAAGGTGGAGCTTGCCAAGCGCGAGCTCGATCGCGGCCTCAACCTGGTGCAGACCAGCGCCGTCTCCGAGCAGGTCGTCGATCAGCGCCGCCAGGCCTTGCAGGCCGCGCACGCGGCGGAAGTGCAGGCCGAAGGCGCGCTCAAGGCCGCCAAGCTCAACATCGAATTCACCCATGTGACCGCGCCCCTCACGGGCCGCGTCAGCCGCCATCTCGTCAGCCCCGGCAATCTCGTGCAGGGCAGCGATACCGGCACTTCGACGCTGCTCACCTCGATCGTCGCGCTGGATCCGATCTACGTCTATTTCGACATGGATGAGACGACGTTCATCAAATACAGCAAGCTCTGGTTCGAAGGTAAGCGCCCGAGCTCGCGCGATACGGCGAACCCGGTGCAGGTGACGCTGGCCGGCGAGACCAAGCCCTCGCATGAGGGCACCATCAACTTCCTCGACAACCGCCTCGATGTCTCCACCGGGACCCTGCGCAGCCGCGCCGTGATCAAGAACACCGATCTGTCGATCCTGCCCGGCCAGTTCGGCCGCGTCCGCCTGATCGGCAGCGCGCCCTACGAGGCGCTGCTGATCCCGGATGTCGCCGTTGCGACCGACCAGTCCCGCAAGATCGTGTTCGTGGTCAAGCCTGATGACACCGTCGAAGCGCGTCCCGTGGTGCTTGGGCCGATCGACGATGGCCTGCGCGTGATCCGCGAAGGGTTGAAGGCTGACGACCGCGTCATCGTCAACGGCATCCAGCGCGCCCGCGTCGGCGCCAAGGTCGCGCCGTCTCCCGCGCCAGCGCCGGCCGGCGGCAAGCCCGGTGACAAGTCATGAACCTTGGCCGCCTCTCCATCAACCAGCCCATCCTGGCGATGGTGCTGTCGATCGTGCTGCTGATCGTCGGCGCGCTCGCCTATACGACGCTGCCGGTCTCCGAATATCCGCAAGTCGTGCCGCCGACCGTCGTCGTCACCACGCAATATCCCGGCGCCTCCGCGCAGACCGTGTCCGACACGGTCGCCGCTCCAATCGAGCAGCAGATCAACGGCGTCGAGGACATGCTGTATCTCTACAGCCAGGCGACCTCGAACGGGCAGCTGACGATCACCGTCACCTTCAAGCTCGGCACCGACCTCGACAAGGCGCAGGTGCTGGTGCAGAACCGCGTCGCGATCGCGCAGCCGCAACTGCCGGACGAGGTGCAGCGCAACGGCGTCGTCACCCGCAAGAACTCGCCCGACATCCTGATGGTCGTGTTCATGCTGTCGCCCGACGACAGCTTCGACCAGCTCTACATCTCCAACTACGCGCTGCTGCAGGTCCGCGACCAGCTGCTCCGCATCGACGGCGTCGGCGACATCCAGATCTTCGGCGCGCGCGATTATTCGATGCGGCTGTGGCTCGATCCCGACCGGATCGCAAATCTCGGTCTGACCTCGACCGAGGTGCTGGCGGCGATCCGTGCCCAGAACGTGCAGATCGCGGGCGGACAGATTGCCGAGCCGCCGATCGCCGATCGCGCCTTCCAGCCGAACCTCACCTTCACCGGACGCCTGAAGGACCAGAAGCAGTTCGAGGACATCCTGATCAAGGCCGGCTCCGACGGCCGCACGGTGCGGCTGCGCGACGTCGCCCGGATCGAGCTCGGGGCGCTGGCGTATTCCACCAACAGCTTCCTGTTGCGCAAGTCGGCGGTCGCGATGCTGGTGACGCAGCGACCGGGATCGAACGCGCTCGCGACGGCCAAACACATCTCCGACACGATGACGAAGCTCAAGGAGAGTTTTCCAAAAGGCCTCGACTACAATATCGGCTACAACCCGACCGAGTTCATCGCGCAGTCGGTCCACGAGCTGATCAAGACCATCTACGAGGCCATGCTGCTCGTGGTTATCGTGGTGCTGGTGTTCTTGCAGGGCTGGCGGCCCGCGATCATTCCGATCATCGCGATCCCGGTTTCGCTGGTCGGCACCTTTGCGGTGATGGCGGCGCTCGGCTTCTCCATCAACAATCTCACGCTGTTCGGTCTCGTGCTCGCGGTCGGCATCGTGGTCGATGACGCCATCGTGGTGGTGGAGAATGTGGAGCGCCATCTTGAGCACGGCCTGAGCCGGCGCGATGCCGCGCTGAAGACCATGGAAGAGGTCGGCGGCGCGCTGGTCTCGATCGCGCTGGTGCTGTGCGCGGTGTTCGTGCCGACCGCATTTCTGGGCGGCATTTCCGGGCAGTTCTTCCAGCAATTCGCCGTCACCATTGCGGTTGCGACCGCGATCTCCTGCTTCTGCTCGCTGACGCTGTCACCGGCGCTGGCCTCGCAGATCCTGACGCCGCACGAGGAGAAGCGGCCGCCGGCGAGCTGGAATGTCGTCGCGCGCGGCTGGAATGCCTTCACCGGCGTCTTCAACCGCACGTTCGACCGTCTCGCGCATGGCTATGCCGGCCTTGCCAATTTCGTGATCCGGCACTCGGTGGTGATGCTGCTAATCTATGTCGTGCTAATCGGCAGCGCAGGCTGGCTGATCGGGACGACGTCGCAGGGCTTCATCCCGGCGCAGGACCGCGGCTACGTCATTATCTCAGTGCAGTTGCCGGGTGCGGCATCGCTGGCGCGGACCACCGAGATTGTCCGAGAGATCGAGCGGATCTCGCTGGACACGCCAGGCATTATCCGCGTGGCCGCCTTCGCCGGCTTCTCGGGCGCGACACGAACGCAGGCCGGCAATGCGGCGGCGCTCTTCCCTGTGTTCGATGAGCCCGAGGTGCGGCTGAAGAAGGGCCTGACCGCGAATGCCATCACGGCCGAGCTGCGCAAGCGCCTCGCCGCGATCCAGGGCGCCTTCATCATCGTGATTCCGCCACCCGCCGTGCCCGGAATCGGCACGGGCGGCGGCTTCACCATCCGCATCCAGGACCGCCAGGGCCGAGGGCCCGAGCTGCTGGCATCCGCGACCGACGAGCTCGTCGCCGCCGCCCGCAAATCGCCCTCGCTGCTGGCTCCGACGGTGTTCTCGCCGTTCTCAGCCAACACGCCGCAGCTCTTCGTCGACATCGACCGCACCAAGGCGCAGAAGCTCGGTGTACCCATCGCCAACATCAACGACACGATCCAGACCTATTTCGGATCGACCTATGTCAACGACTTCAACCTGTTCGGCCGCACCTACCACGTCACCGCGCAGGCCGATTTCCCGTTCCGCAAAGAGCCGAGCGATCTCGCGCGGCTGCGCACGCGCAACGCCTCCGGCGACATGGTGATGCTCGGCAGCGTGGTCGACTTCAAGGATGTCTCGGGGCCCGACCGCGTCGCGCGCTACAATCTTTACGCGGCGTCCGAGCTCCAGGGCGAGCCGGCGCCTGGGACGAGCTCGACCACCGCGCTCAACGCCATCAAGAAGCTCGCCGACGACACCCTGCCGAGCGGCTTCACCTTCGAGTGGACGGATCTCTCGTACCAGCAGGTCACCGGCGGCAACGCGGGCCTGCTGGTATTCCCGATCTGCGTGCTGTTCGTCTATCTCGTGCTCGCCGCGCAATATGGCAGCTGGACCCTGCCGTTCGCGGTGATCCTGATCGTGCCGATGTGCCTGCTAGCGGCCACCATCGGCGTCCGCATCATGGGGCAGGACGTCAACATCCTCACCCAGATCGGCTTCGTCGTGCTGGTGGGACTGGCGGCGAAGAACGCGATCCTGATCGTCGAGTTCGCGCGCGACATCGAGAACGAAGGCAAGCCGCGGTTGGAGGCCGTGATCGACGCCTGCCGCCTGCGTCTGCGGCCGATCCTGATGACCTCCTTCGCCTTCATTCTCGGCGTGCTGCCGCTGGTGGTCTCGACGGGCTCCGGTTCGGAAATGCGCCAGGCCGTCGGCGTCGCCGTCTTCTTCGGCATGCTCGGCGTCACCCTGTTCGGGCTTCTGTTCACGCCGATCTTCTATGTGGTGGTGCGCAACCTGGCTGAGGGGAAGAACGACGGGAAGCCGAAGGTCGCAATGTGATGTTTCTCCAGCGTCGTCCTGGCGAAAGCCAGGACCCATTACCCCAGGGAGAAGTTGCGGCGCGAGCAGGTTGCGACCACCGGTCTTCGCCAAATTGCTCCCTGGGGTATTGGGTCCTGGATCTACGCTCCGCTTCGCTGCGCTTGTCCAGGACGACGGTTTTTTGTGGTGCCGCCCTTCATACTAACGACCAACACGCAATGGATGGGCATTCCCGGGGTTCTTCACTAGTATCCGCGCGATTTCAAAACAGAACACTGCTGGGAGCCAACACATGAAATCAGCCCTTTTGGCCGCCGTCGCAACCTCGGCCCTGCTGCTGGCAGCACCGGCCTCCGCGCAAGGCGTCAAGATCGGCATCCTCAACGACCAGTCCGGCGTCTATGCAGACTACGGCGGCAAATGGTCGGTCGAAGCGGCCAGGATGGCGATCGAAGATTTTGGCGGCGAGGTGCTCGGTCAGAAGATCGAGCTCGTCACCGCCGACCACCAGAACAAGCCGGATCTGGCGAGCTCGATCGCGCGGCGCTGGTACGATGTCGAGAACGTCGACATGATCACGGAGCTGACGACCTCTTCGGTCGCGCTCGCGATCCATGAGCTCTCCAAGGAAAAGAAGAAGATCGACATCGTCGTGGGCGCCGCGACCTCGCGCCTCACCGGCGATGCCTGCCAGCCCTACGGCTTCCACTGGGCCTATGACACCCGCGCGCTCGGCGTCGGTACCGGCGGCGCGCTGACCAAGGCCGGCGGCGACACCTGGTTCTTCCTCACCGCCGACTACGCCTTCGGCTACGCGCTGGAGAAGGACACCAGCGAGATCGTCACCGCCAATGGCGGCAAGGTGGTCGGCTCGGTGCGCGTGCCGCTCAATTCCTCGGACTTCTCTTCCTTCCTGCTCCAGGCGCAAAGCTCGAAGGCGAAGATCGTCGGGCTTGCCAATGCCGGCCTCGACACCACCAATTCGATCAAGCAGGCGTCCGAGTTCGGCATCGTCGCCAGTGGTCAGAAGCTCGCGGGCCTCCTGATGACGCTGGCCGAAGTGAACGGCCTCGGCCTGCAGGCCGCGCAAGGCCTGGTGCTGACCGAGGGCTATTACTGGGATATCAACGACAAGACCCGCAATCTCGGCGAACGTTTCCTCAAGCGCACCGGGCGGATGCCGAGCATGATCCATGCCGGCACCTATTCGGCGACGCTGAGCTATCTGAAAGCGGTCAAGGCCGCCGGCACCAAGGATACGGAAGCCGTCGCCAGGAAGCTGAAGGAGCTGCCGGTCGACGACGACTTCGCGCAGGGCGGCAAGGTTCTCGAGAACGGCCGCATGGTCCACGACATGTATCTGTTCGAGGTCAAGAAGCCCTCGGAGTCGAAGAAGCCCTGGGACTACTACAAGCTGCTCGCCACCGTCCCCGGCGACAAGGCGTTCTTCACCGCCAAGGACAGCGGCTGCCCGCTGACGAAGTGAGGCGTAGCGTCATTCCGGGGCGATGCGAAGCATCGAACCCGGAATCTCGAGATTCCGGGTTCGGCGCTGGCGCGCCGCCCCGGAATGACGGCTTGCAATTCATCCCTCACACCAGCCGCGACACCACCGCCCCGATCGCCCCTACCCATAGCGCTATGGCGGCCAGCGCCTGGACCGCAAAGCCCGGGCCGCGCTTTGCGGCGGCCTGCGAATAACCGATGAAATAGACGATGCGGCCGACGATCCAGACCGCGCCGATCCCGGCCGCGACGGCGTCGCTGATATAGATCGCGAACAGCCAGAGCGACGGCAGGAAGATAGGCATCCATTCCAGCGTGTTGACCTGGATGCGGAAGGCGCGCTCGAAGTCCGGGTGTCCTGAGGTCGCCGGCACCTTGATGCCCGTCCTCGCTCGCGCGCGCGAGACGTTGATGGTGGCGAAGAAATAAAACGCAATCGCCAGCAGCGTGACGAGGGCGGTGAGGTGATACATCGCTCGCTTCCTTGAAGAGGTCGCGCTTCAATACCCGGTCAGCTCGAGATAGCCAACACCGTCATGCGTGCCGGCAAAGCTGATCGGCCCTTCCCAATAGGAGAAGCCGGTCCCCATCCAGGCCTTTGGATTGAGCGGCTTGCATTGGATTGAGAACGAGCGCGAGGGGATGGCGATTTGCCACTCCACCGGCAGCTTGCGCCCCGCGACCTCGGCGGTCGCCTTCGGCGTCATCTGGATGTCGCTGCCCGAGATCATCTGCGTGCTGCCGGTGGCGGTGATCCAGTTGCCGAACGGATAGTCCCGGCCGTCCTTCTGCCGCAGCCGGTACAGCATCAGCTTGTCGCCGGATGCAAGATGCAGCGACAGCCAGTCCCAGCCGGTCTGGTCGGCGTCGAGCGGCTGGCTGCTCCACTCGCGGTCCATCCAGGCCTGCCCCGACACATCGACCGGCTTGTCGTCGATGGTGAGCGTGCCGCGCGCGCGGTAGAACGGCTGGCTGTAATAGTAGGAGGCCTGGCCGCGCTCCGACTTGCGGCTGAAGCCGCCGTCACCCTGCAACACCACCGCACGATCGGCCTCCAGCGTCAGCGCATAGCTGAAGTTCGTGCCGGAGGCCTTCAGCGTCAGGGGCGCCAAAGTGCGATCGTTGGTGCGCTCAAGACCCTTCATCTCCCAATCGTCGATCCACGCCGCGAAGGGCTTCGCTTCGACGCCGGCCTGTCCGATCCCGCCGCGCGAAAACAGCTCGCTGAAGCGATGGGTGTCGGCACGCGTCACCGCGGCATGCGCCATCCAGATTTGCTGATTGGCCCAGCCTTCGCCTTGCGGTCCCGGCTGCGCCGCCTGACGGAACAGCGTCCATTGCAGGCCGCAAGCCGCGCCGCTGCTGTCGACGAGGTTCGCCGTGAGATACCACCACTCGATGCGAAATTCCGGATGCGGCCCGTGATCGGCGGGGAAGGCGAACGTCTTTCCCGGCGTGACCTTCGCAAAGCCGTCGGCCGTCTCGCCGAGCCCGGCATAGCCTTGCGCGCCGGCGCGGCGCGCAAGAGCGAGCGCGGCTATGCCGCCGGCAAATGCGCGCCGCGAGATCTTGTCAGCGCTCATTGGCAAACACCTTGACGAGGTTCGCCGGCTGCATCCGCGCCAGCCGTGCGACCGGCAGCAGCGCGGCGAGCAGCGAAGCGATCAGCGCGACCGCGACCAGCTCGACGAGTTGCAGCGGAAACACATGGAACGGCAGCCGCCAGCCGAATGCTTTCACGTTAACGATCGCAATCAGGCACCACGCCACCAGCAGCCCGAGCGGCACGGCCAGCAGCGAGGTGAACAGCGCCACCGACAGCGTCTTGGTCAATTCGATCGCGGCGAGGCGCGGCCGCGTGACGCCGATCGCCCACAGCGGTGCGAGCTGCGGCAGGCGGGAGTTGGCCAGCGTCAAAAGGCTGGTCAGCAGCGCGATGCCGGCGACACCGAGCGTGAAGGCGTTCAACGCCGATGTCACCGCAAAGGTGCGGTTGAAGATGCGGATCGATTCTGCCTTCACCGTCGCCTGGTCGGCGACGCTGCGGTCGTCGAGCGCAAACCGTTTCTGCAAGGCCGCGATCAAGTCCGGAATCTTGTCCCGCGCGACGATGAGGCCGATCCGCGTCTGTGGCGTCTGCGGAAAGTGACGGATCAGCGCCGCGACATTCACGGCCAGCTGTCCCTTGGGATTGCCGTAATCGGCATAGATGCCGACGATGTCGAGCTCCCAGGTCCCGCCCGGCGCCGGCACCTCGACGACGTCGCCGACGCGGACGTTGAGGCGGCGGCTCAATTGCTCGCTGATGAAGGCGGCATTGCCCGGCACCAGCTGGGTCCAGGCGCGTGGCGCAGTCTCCAGCAGCGGCCAGCGCTCGCGATAGAGTGCGTGATCGGGCAGGCCGAACAGCTCCACCGGCTGGCCCTGGACTTGCGTCTCGGCGCGGCCGCCCGACAGGATCGCCTGGACTTCGCTGCGCTCCTTCAGCCAGTTCCGGATCGCGACGCCGTGCGCATTGTCGGAAGCGCTGATGTAGACGTCGGCCGCGAGCCGCCCGTCGAGCCAGCCGACGAAAGTGCGGCTGAAGGTTTCCACCATGGTGGAGACGCCGACATTGACGGCGAGCGCGAGCAGCAGCGCCATCAGTGCCAGCGACAGCCCGGAGAGCTGCTGCCGGCTGTCCGCCCAGAACCACAGCGCGAGCGGTCCTCGCGCGCCGCGCTGGCCTATGAGCAGGATGATGTCGAGGAAGGCCGGCAGGATCAGTGCCGCGCCCAGCATCAGCGCCGCCAGCACGCCGAAGCCTGCGATCAGCGATTCGCCATAGTGAAGCAGCAGCAGCGCAACCGCGAACACCATGCACGCCGCAATGCTTTGCAGGATCAGCCAGCGGCGCTGCCTCTGCTGCCAGGCGTACGGCTGCGCGGTCGCCAGCACCGGCATCCTGATCGCCTTGATCAGGCTGGTCGCCGCCGCAACGAGCGCGCCGGCAACGCTGATGCCGATGCCGGCGAGCCACCATTCGGGCTGCAAGCTGAGTTGCCCCGGGATCTGCGCGCCATAGAGCCCGCGCAGCGACGCCGCGACGTCGGGCAACAGCGCTGCCGCGATGAAATAGCCGCAGACGAGCCCGATCAGTCCGGCGACCAGCGCCAGCGCCACCAGCTCGATCACCAGCACCGTGTTGACGAGGCGCGCCGAGGCGCCGCAGGCCCGCAACGTGCGCAGCATCGGCAGCCGCTGCTCGAAGGCAAGACCCACGGCCGAATTGACGATGAACAGGCCGACGAAGAACGACAACAGGCCGAAGGCGGTGAGGTTGAGATGGAAACTGTCGGTGAGGCGCTCCAGCTCCGTCTCGGCGTTCGGCTCGACCCGTTGCAGCCGGTCGCCGACGACGCTCGCCAGCGGCGCAGGCTTGCCCTTCGGCTTGCCGATCAGCAACCGCGAGATTTGGTCCGGCTTGTTCAGGAGCTTCTGCGCCACGCCGATATCGACCACCAGCACGTCGGGCACGAGCTGCGGCTGCACGTGCAGCGGCGGCAGTGTTGCGCCGCTGCTGATCGGCGGCGCCGCGCCTTCCTGCTCCTGCAAGTCGGCCAGCGTCTCCTTCGCCACCAGCGTCCGGCCGGGCGGCGCGACGAAGCGCGTCAGGTCCGCGGCACCAAGGCGCGGCGCGTTGCCGACATCCACCGGCAGCGTCACCGGCTCGATGCCGAGCAGCCGCACCGAGCGCCCGTTGATCTGGACGCGGCCTTCCAGCACCGGCGAGACCGGCCAGCCCGCGCGGCGGAGCCTGACGAACAGGTCTTGCGAAAAGGTCGCCGCATTGGGTGCGACCAGCATCGGCGTCCGCACGCCGCCGAACGTCGCCGCGGCGCGGTCATAGGCATTGCGGGCCTGCTGGTTGATCGCCTGCACGCCGCTCCACAGCGCGGTCGCGGCGATCAGCCCGATCAGAAGTGTCGCGAACTGCATCCTGTGCCGCCGCCAATGGCTCAGGAGCACCGCGAGGACCCACAGCGCGCGCCTCATGCGATTCGCCCCGCATGCAAAGTGAGGTGGCGGTCGAGCGTACCGGCCAGATGCAGGCTGTGCGTCACCATCAGGAAGCCGCAGCCGGTGCGCGTGACGAGGTCGCGCGTCAGCGCCAGCACGTCCTCGGCGGTCGCTTCATCCAGATTGCCGGTCGGCTCGTCCGCGAGCAGCAGCGAGGGTCTTGTCGCCAGCGCCCGGCCGATCGCGACCCGCTGCTGCTGGCCGCCGGACAATTGCTCGGGATAGCGCTTCAGGAGGGCGCCGAGCCCGAGCCGTTCGACCAGTTCACTGGACCAGGCCGCGTCGTGCCGGCCGGCGATCCGCGCCTGGAAGGCCAGATTGTCGGCCACCGACAGGCTCGGAATCAGGTTGTACTGCTGGAACACGAGGCCGATCCGGTCGCGCCGCAGGCTGGCGCGTCCCGCGTCGGACAGCTTGGTGACCTCGGTGTCTTCCAACCGGATCGAGCCGCCATCGGCGGCATCGAGCCCCGCGATCAGGTGCAGCAGCGTGCTCTTGCCGCTGCCGGATTCGCCGGTGAGCGCGACGCGTTCACCGGCCTTGAGGTCAAGGTCGACGCCGCGCAGCACGTGGACCGGTTCGGCGGCCGAGGAGAACGTCTTGGAGAGATTTCGGATGCTCAGCACGATGAATGGCGCCGGACGGAATTAACGGAAATGCTGCGTAGCACACCTGCCGCGGAAATGCCGGGGTTGCGTTGCCGTCGAAGCCGTTGTTAGCTCCAACAACGGCCAAATCAAAAAACTGCCAAAAAGACAGACGGGGAGAACGATGAGCGCTCAGGGAACGCCCATGGTGGCGGGCAAGACGACGACATCCAGGGAAACACCGAAGGGCGCCTGGACGGTCACCTTTCTGCTGTTTCTGTTCATGCTGGTTAATTTCGCCGACAAGATCGTCGTCGGCCTCGCCGGCGTGCCGATCATGGCGGACCTGAAGCTCTCCCCGGAGCAGTTCGGCCTGCTCGGGTCTTCGTTCTTCTTCCTGTTCTCGATCTCGGCCATCGTGGTCGGCTTCATCGTCAACAAGGTGCCGACGCGCTGGGTGCTCCTGACGCTGGCGGTGGTCTGGGCGCTGGCGCAGTTTCCGATGGTCGGCACCGTCTCCTTCACCACGCTGCTGATCTGCCGCATCGTGCTGGGCGCCGGCGAAGGCCCGGCCTTCTCGGTCGCCGCGCACGCCATCTACAAATGGTTCCCCGACGAGAAGCGCACGCTGCCGACTGCGATCCTGTCGCAAGGCTCGGCTTTCGGCGTCATCCTGGCGGTGCCGGCGCTGAACTGGGTCATCGTCAATCACTCCTGGCACTACGCCTTCGGCGCGCTCGGCGTCGTCGGCCTGATCTGGGTCTGTGCCTGGCTCGCGCTCGGCAAGGAAGGCCCGCTGGAGGACACGCACACCCTTGCGGCCACCGAGGCGAAAATTCCCTATCTTCAGCTTCTCACCTCGCGCACCTTCGTCGGCTGCGTCGCGGCGACCTTCGGGGCCTATTGGGCGCTGTCGCTGGGGCTGACCTGGTTCACGCCGTTCATCATCAAGGGCCTCGGCTTCTCGCAGAGCCAGGCCGGCTGGATTTCGACCCTGCCCTGGGTGTTCGGCGCCACCATCGTGATCCTGACGGGTTGGATCTCGCAACTGATGATGGCCCGCGGATCGACCACGCGCGTCGCCCGCGGCGTGCTCGGCTCGGTCCCGTTGATGGTCGGCGGCCTGATCCTGGCTGCGATGCCGTATGTTCAGGGCGCCGGCCTTCAGCTCGCCTTGCTCGTGGTCGGAACGGGCCTGTGCGGCGCGATCTACGTCGTCTGTCCGCCCATGCTCGGCGAATTCACGCCGTCGTCGCAGCGCGGCGCGATCCTGGCGATCTACGGCGCGCTCTACACGCTCTCGGGCATCATCGCGCCCGCCGTGATGGGCACCGTGATCCAGCGCGCCGGCAGCATGCTCGACGGCTACATGACCGGCTTCACCATCAACGCCGTGATCATGGTCGGCTCCGGCCTGCTCGGCCTGGCCCTGCTCTGGCCGAACAGCGAAAAGGCTCGGCTGACGCGCGCTGCCGCCCCGCAGGCAGCGGCGCTGAAAGGCGCGGTGTCGCCGACGTAAGGGGTGGCAGGCGTTCAAGGCCCGCCACAAACACCGCTGTCGTCCCGGCGAAGGCCGGGACCCATAACCACAGGGAGTGGATTGAGGCGAAGCTGATAACTCCAAGTCTTCGCAAAACAATTGCCGCGGCGTATGGGTCCCGGCCTTCGCCGCGACGACACCGAATGTGAGGCGCTGCCTTCGCGTCTCACATGCATCCTACCGCGCTAGTTCACCACCCCCTGCGCGCCACGAATCAACTTCCCCGGCCGGCGCCCCGTGGCCGCGCCATGCCGCCGCGTCACCACGCCCGACACGATGGTCGCTTCATAGCCGTCGACGTCCTGCAACAGCCGCCGCCCGCCGACCGGCAGATCGTAATGCACCTTCGGCGGATGCAGATGCAGGCGGTCATAGTCGATCACGTTGACGTCGGCCTTGTAGCCGGGCGCGATCAGCCCGCGATCGGTGAGGCCGACCGAGAGCGCGGTCTTGCGTGACTGTGCCGCGACCACGAACGGGATCGACAGCTTCTCGCCGCGCTTGCGGTCGCGTGTCCAGTGCGTCAGCAGATAGGTCGGGAAGCTCGCATCGCAGATGATGCCGCAATGCGCGCCGCCGTCGGACAGGCCCGGCACCGATTGCGGATCGATCAGCATCTCGCGCGTCGCATCGAGATTGCCGTCGGCATAGTTGAGGAACGGCACGTAGAGCATGCCGCGGCCTTCGTCCGACAGCATCGCGTCATAGGCGAGCTCCTCGGGCTTCCGGCCCTGCTTGCGCGCCCGCGGCCCCAGCGCGTTCTCCGGCGGCTGCTCGTAATCGGGAGGATCGCCGAGCAGGAACATCTTGTCGTAGTTGGGCCGGAAGAACAGCGGATCGTCGGTCGCGGTCGCCGTCTCGCTCAGGATCGCCTGACGGATCTCGCTCTGATGCAGCCGCGCCAGCCGCTCCTTCAGCGGCAGATGTGCGATCGCCTTGTAGCTCGGATGGGTCTGGAATGGGTTGCGCGACAGCTCGAGCCCTAGCAGCAGGCCGACCGGGCGCGCCGCGATCTGCGCGGTGATGGAGAGGCCGCGCTGTGCGGCGGCATTGATCTCGTCCAGCGTCTGGCGCCAGCGCTGCGGCGCCTTGTCGTTCTGCGTGATCGAGAACGAGATCGGGCATTTCGTCGTGTCGGCGACCCGCAGCATCATCGGCAGGTCTTCGTCGATGGTGGAGAGATCGAGCACGAATTGCAGCACGCTGCGGCCCTCGCGATGCATCGCACCCGCGATCGCGGTGAGCTCGTCTTCGCCGGCCTTCAAGGTCGGCGTGAAATCGCCGGTGGAGGTGCGGTGGTTGAGCGTGCGCGAGGTCGAGAAGCCGAGCGCGCCGGAGCGGACCGCTTCGCCCGCGAGCTTTGCCATCGCCGCATTGTCTTCCGCCGTGGACGGATCGCGGCGCGCGCCGCGCTCGCCCATGACATAGACGCGCAACGCCGCATGCGGCAATTGCGCGCCGACGTCGATGTCGAAATCGCGCTTCGACAGCCAGCCCATGTAGTCCGGAAAGCTCTCCCAGGCCCAGGGAATGCCGGCGCTCAGCACCGGCTCGGGAATGTCCTCGACGCCTTCCATCAGCTGGATCAGGCGGGTGTGGTCGG
This sequence comes from Bradyrhizobium sp. B039, assembly GCF_038965675.1. NCBI lineage: Bacteria > Pseudomonadati > Pseudomonadota > Alphaproteobacteria > Hyphomicrobiales > Nitrobacteraceae > Bradyrhizobium > Bradyrhizobium sp. B039. The sequence goes on along the minus strand of NZ_CP152416.1, from coordinate 8,563,416 downwards.
CGGGCTTGCACGGCGCAAAGCCGACGCCGCAATTGCCCATGATCGCGGTGGTGACGCCGTTCTGCGAGGACGGCGTGATATCCTGGCTCCAGGTGACCTGCCCGTCATAATGGGTGTGGACGTCGACGAAGCCCGGCGTCACCAGTTTTCCGCGCGCGTCGATTTCTTCTTTGCCCTTGCCGGAGATCTTCCCGACCTCGCTGATTCTGCCGCCGGTGATGGCGACGTCGGCCTCGAACAGCTCGCCGCCGTTTCCATCCGCGACCGTGCCGCCGCGGATCACGAGATCAGGATTGGTCATGGTGTTTCTTCCCGTTTTGTTTTTGTTACACGCAGTTCTCTCGACTCGTCGTCCCGGACAAGCGTCAGCGCAGATACGGGACCCATAACCACAGGGAGTAGTTTGGCGAAGACTCGGAGTGACCAGTCTCGCGCGACAGATTCTCCCTGGGGTAATGGGTCCTGGCTTTCGCCAGGACGACAGTTGAACTTGTGGCTACGCCGCAGCCTGCCGCTTCCGCTCGGTGAACGGCGACAGCACCACCGTCGCCAGCATGAAGATCACGGAGGCGCCGAACACCCAGTGTGGCGCGCTCTGGTCCATGATCCAGCCGAACAAAAGCGGGCTGACGATGCCGCCGAGATTGAAGCCGGTGGAGACGATGCCGAAGGCGCGCCCCGCAGCGCCGGCGGGAGCGGCATTGCGCACCAGCATGTCGCGCGAGGGGGCGATCACGCCGGAGAGGAAGCCCGCCGCCGTCATCGTCGCGGTCAAAGCCCAGCCGGGCAATGTCACCAGTGCGATCAAGAGCACGATCGCCGCATTCGCGGCAAAGCAGGCGGCGGCGACATAGCCGTGACGCTCGGTGTGATCGGCGAGGAAGCCGCCTGCGAGCACGCCCGCGGCGCTGGCGCCGAGGAATGTGGTCAGCGCGATGTTGGCGATCGAATAAGAGGCGCCGTAGCCGCTCATCAGCGCCACCACGCCGAAATTGTTGATGCCGGCCACCGACAGGCTGAGCAGCATGAACAGCGCGGTCAGCGTGATCAGCGCCGGCGTGATGACGGCCTGCTTCGGCGCGCTCTCGTGACCGGGCTTTTTCTTGTGCGCGCCGGCCTCGGGAATGCTCATGGCGACCAGCAGCAGCGCCACCAGCACGCCGATCGCGCCCGATGCGATCAATGCGCCGACGCCACCCGATACGGTGACCAGCGCGGCGACGATCGCCGGCGTCACGGCGCCGCCGAGATAGCCGGCAAAGGTGTGGATCGAAAAGGCGCGGCCCATCCGCGCCTCGTCCATGTGCTCCGCCAGGATGGCGTAGTCGGCGGGATGATAGACGCTGTTGGCGAGCCCGAGCAGCACGGCGCAGGCGATCAGCGAGGCGTAGCTGAGGTGCAGGCCGAGCAGGATCAGCGCGCAGCCGCCGAGCGTCAGCCCGATCAGCAGGATCTTCCGCGCGCCGAAATGGTCGACGAGATAGCCGGTCGGCGCCTGCGTCAGGCCCGATACGACGGCAAGGGTGGTGAGCGCGAAGCCGAGCTCGACATAGCCGACGCCGAGCCTGTCCTTCAGGAACGGAAACAGCATCGGCAGGACCAGCAGATGGAAATGGCTGACCCAATGCGCGATCGAGATTCCCGTCAGCGTGCGCAGCGCGCTGTCCGCCTTGCCTTGCTGCGGTGCGGCGAGAGCATCGACCATTGCAGTTCCGTTTCACTCCCTGAAGGGAGCGCAAACTATCGGGGACAGCGGTTATTTGTCCATGAACGCAGGCGCATGGCAGGTAGTGCGGGTGGCGCCGCTGTCTCAATCATTACCCGACGATGCGATCGGGCACACTGCGCTCCCTCCGCCCTTGCGGGGGAGGGCGGGAGAGAGGGGTAGCCCAGCAAAAGGTCTATCCGTGGTCGATGCAAAGATCGTCGCGCTCTCGAAAGAGTGTGCCGTGTGGCACCCCTCTTCCCGCAAGGGGGGAGGGAACGCACCATTCGTGGGGCAGGCTTCAACTCACAACGGCTCGTCATCGGGACCGTACCGGTCACGCTTCGGTGTTGCGATGTCGCCGTCTTCGTAATCGTCGTCGTCGGTGTCGCGCGGCGGCGGCTTCTTCGCCTTGTCGTCCGCCGGCTTCTCGCTGGCGGTTTTGGGCGGCGCGCTCGGCTTGGCGGTCTTGTTGGCGATCTTGGCCATGGCTGTTCCCGGATGGTGATGCTGCATCCGATCCTAGTCCCAATATGTGGGCGGTTCCTGACTTATCTCAAGAACGGCGCGCCGGGGCGTCAGTGCACCACCGGTCCGCCCGCCTTCTTCCAGGCATCGATGCCGCCGGCGATATGGGCGGTATTGGCGAGGCCCGCCTCCTTCGCCGCAGCGACGGCCATCGCCGAGCGTTCGCCGAAGGCGCAGAAGAACACGATGCGGCGGCCGGTGGCGGCCGCGACCTCGCGCAGCATGCCGCCGGGCTTCAGGCTCTCCTCGACGGACGGATAGGGCGTGTGCAGGGCGCCCTCGAGCATGCCGTGTTTCATCCGCTCGTTGGTCTCGCGCAGATCGACCAGCAGGATGTCAGGCCGGCCCAGGACGCGGATCGCCTCGCTGGCGGTCAGCGCGCGGCCCTCCTTCTCCAGCTCCTCCTGATGCAGGCCGACGCGCATGTTGGCGGGCACCGCCACGTCCATCATCTTCGGATTGGGCAGCTTCAGGTTCGCCATCAGCTCGATATATTCGTCGACCGAGCGCACCTGGAGCCGCGGATTGTAGCGCTTCTCCTCGCCGATGGTGGAGACGGTGTCGCCCTTGTAGTCATGCGCCGGGAACACCATCGTCTCGTCCGGCAGCTTGAGCAGGCGATTGAAGATCGAATCGTACTGCGCGCGCGAGGAGCCGTTCTGGAAATCGGTGCGGCCGGTGCCGCGGATCAGCAGCGTGTCGCCGGTGAAGACGCGGTCGCCCATCAGGTAGGAATAGGAATCGTCGGTGTGGCCGGGCGTGTACATCACGTCGAGCGACAGCCCCTCGATCGTCACCTTGTCGCCGTCGGCGACGCGCATCGCCACCACGTCGGCCTTGGTCTGGTCGCCCATCACGGTCATGCAATGGGTGCGGTCGCGCAGCTCGCCGAGGCCGGTGACGTGGTCGGCATGAAGGTGGGTATCGACCGCCTTGACCAGCTTGAGGTCGAGCTCGCGCAGCAATTGGCAATAGCGGTCGACCTTCTCCAGCACGGGATCGAGGATCAGCGCCTCGCCGCCGTGGCGGCTGGCAAGGACGTAGCTGTAGGTGCCCGAAACACTGTCGAAGAGCTGGCGGAAGATCATGGCAAGACCCGGCGTGGAACTGATTGCAAATTCTACTACGGTTCTGGTCGAAAAGAGAAGCAATCCACTGTGAAGATGGGAAAATTTAGAAGATCTTTATTGTGAGGTAATGGGCCCGCGCGCTCCTCGTCACATACTCACTGTCATCGCCCGCCTTGTGCGCAATTGCGCACTGGGGCGGGCGATCCAGTATTCCAGAGACAGCGAGAAGTACGGAGAAGCCGCGGCGTACTGGATTCCCCGCCTGCGCGGGGAATGACAGCGCCGGGTGAGGCGTCGGCGCCCCCTACGGCCGCACCACCGTGTACCCATTCTCCGCCAGGAACAGGATCTGCCGGCGTCGCGGCGGGGATGAACTCCGGCCGCTTGCCTGTCTCCCGCTCGACCGTGTCGACGGTGTTGAGGCAGATGTCGAAGCGCACGCCTTGCGCGATCAGGCTCTCGACCTGCTTGCGGCGCTCGCTGTTCGACAGCAGCAGGTCGATGCCGGGTCCGAATGCCACCACCTCGATCGCGACCTTGTCGGGGGCGTAGGCCTTCAGGAGATTGTTGGCGACGCTGAGCACCAGCGCCTGCTTCCTGGCGTCGCCGTCGGAGAGCTGCAGCACGATCTTGTGCTCGGCGAACGGCTTGTCCTGAAGCGGCACCTGCTGCGCAAAAGCCGGCGGCATCGCGGCCAAGGCGAGCAGCGCCAGCATCATCGCGCGAAACATTTGCGAGCGCGTCATCCCTGTCCCGCAATGCCCGGATTGTTCTCGACGCCCTTCAGCGTGACGCCGGAGCCGAGCCGCTCCGAAAGCATCCGGCCCGAGCGCAGATATTTGGCCACCACGTCCCACACCGGTGCGCCCTGCTGGCCGTTGACCGAGGCCCAGCCCGCGACCTTGTAGCGGTGGTTGGCGCTGATCGCCTTGCCGTTGTTGAGCTTCAGCTCAGAGATGCGGCCGCCGATCGCACCCGCCGGCGTGCAGGTGTAGCTGAGGCCGCCGGCGCGCACCATGTCGCCGCCCTGCTGGTAATAGGGATCGGCGTTGAAGAGATTGTCGCAGATGTCCTCCAGCACGTCCTTGATCTGGGCGCCGGTCATTTCCTGCACATAGGTCTCGGGATAGCTGATCGCGGTTTCCGCGAGCACGTCCTCCATGGTCAGCGCCTGGCCGGACAGCGCGGTGACGCCCCAGCGGAAGCCCGGCGACAGCGCGATCTCGGCGTCGAGCTCGCTGCGCAACGCGGTGCAGATCAGCTCGTCGACCGGGCCGGAGAAATTGCCGCGGCGATAGAGCAGGCGGTCGAGCGTTGCGATCTTCTCCGACCAGTCGGCCACGTGCGGCGCGCGAACCCGGCCGATCAGCTCGGCCATCGCCGGATCAGGCTTCAGCAGCTCGGAATAGACCGGCAGCAGGTGATATTTGACGCCACTGACCTTGCCCTTGTCGAGCGCGAGATCGAGCACGCCCAGAAATTTCCCGTTGGAGCCGGCATTGGTGACGAGTGTCGTGCCGCCGGCGTTCGTCACGGGAATCGGCTGCGGCACGGCGTCGTGGGTGTGGCCGCCGAGGATGACGTCGATGCCGGTGACGCGGCTCGCGAGCTTGAGGTCGACGTCCATGCCGTTGTGCGACAGCAGGATGACGGCATCGACCTTCTCGGCGGTGCGCAAGGCATCGACATGCTTCTGGAGCTCTTCCTCGCGGATGCCGAAGGTCCAGTCCGGCGTGAACCGCTTTGGATGCGCGATCGGCACGTAAGGGAAGGCTTGGCCGACGATCGCGATGCGGTGACCGCCGAGCTCCTTGATCACGGAGGGCTTGAAGACGCGCCCCGTCGCCTTGTCGAAGGCGCGGGCGTCGTTGAACGCGGCTTCCTCGGTCAGGAACACGTTTTGCGCCAGGAACTCGCCCTTGAAGCGCTCGAGATTGTCGCGCAGCGCCTGCTCGCCATAGGTGAACTCCCAATGCCCGGTCATCGCCTCGATGCCGAGCAGATTGGCGACCTCGACCATGTCGCGGCCCTGCATGACGTTGGCAAGCCCCGTGCCCTGCCAGAGATCGCCGCCGTCGACGAGCAGCGAATCTCTTTCGCCGACATCGCCGCGCAAGCGATCGACCAGCGTCTTCAGATGGGCAAAGCCGCCGAGCTTGCCGAAGCGCGCCGCAGACTTCTCGAACTCGAAGCAGGTGAAGGCATAGGCATCGGCGCTGTCGGGCCGGATTCCGAACCGCTCGAGAAAGGCGCGGCCGACCAGATGCGGCGGCCGTCCCGCCATCTCCCCGATTCCGATATTGACGCTGGGCTCGCGGAAATAGACCGGGTTGAGCTGCGCATGCGTGTCGGTGATGTGGAGGATCCGGGCATGGCCGAAACGTTCGAGGTCGTAAATGCTCGCCGCTTCAGTGCCGCGCGCAAGCCGCGGCAGGCCGAGCGATGCTGCGGCAACGCCTGCACTCTTCAGGAAATCACGGCGGCGGATCGCCATCCAGAATCCTCCGCGCCTCATCGGCAGTTCAACTGAGGTCCAGTCTAGCGGATTTCCATCGCCTTCCAGGCCTCTTTTTCGGACGTGGCCTGGAAGATCGACGCCTTCGCCAGCGCCTCGGCCTCCTTGGCTGCGGCCAGGGCGCGGTCGAAATCGCCGCCATCGGCTGCCTTCTTCGCCGCCGCCAGCGTCGAGACGGTCACGGTCCACTGATTGCGCATGCCGGCTGCCTCCTTGGAGGCGGCTTCGGCGGCGGCATAGGCCGCCTTGTAATCCGCCTCATTCGCCGCGCGCGCCGTTGGCGCGAGGCTAAGGGCGAGCAGCATGGCGAGAGGAAGTGACCGCTTCATGGCCGCGCTCCCGGTCCTGATATCGGCAGTCCGTTGGCGACGTAGGACAGGAAATATTCGACGTCGCGATATTCATCTGCCTGCGGCTCCAGCGGAACCGCCCGGGTCTGGCTGTTGCAGGTGACGAAGCGGCGGCTGGTCGTGCCCATGCCGCTCCATTCGGAGCGGTAGATCGGCATCGCGTTCAAAATGCCGAGCGCCGGCGCCACGATCTCGGCGCGGATGCGCTCGCCCGGGCTCTGCACATGGCAGCTCGCGCAGGAGAAATTCATCTGGCCGCGCCGCGTGTAGAAATAGCGCTTGCCGTTCTCGAACGCGGCGAGCGCGCGGGGATCATCGGGAATCTTGATGTCCATCAGCTTGCCGCGTGAGGTGAAGGCCATATAGGCGGTCAGCGAGGCCATCTCGTCCTTGACGTAGGAATAGGGCGCCTCGCCGTTGGCCTCGCGGCAGCGGTTGAGCGCGAGCTCCAGCGTGACGACCTTGCCCTCCTTCTCATCGAAGTAGGGATAGTTCTGGCGGATGCCGATGCCGCCATTCGGGAAGCAGTCGGCATAGGTCTTGCCGTTCTTGAACGGGGTGGCGAACATCTCCTTGCCGGCGTCGAGCGCGAACTCGTAGGGCGGGAATTCCTCCTTCTCCTGCCACTGCCGCTTCATGTCCTCGTTCATGGAATAAGGGCCGTTGACGAAATCCTCGTGCTTCACGGTCGGAAACTTCTGGAAGAAGAAGTTCTGGAACGCTTTTGCGTCGGCAACTGGATCGACCTTGTCGGCCGCGATCACGCGCGGCGAGGTGAGGGCGACCGCGACGAGCGCGGCGCTGAGCGAACCAAGCAGGAGGGCGGAGCGGGCCTTCATCACGCGATCTTCGCGGTGGTCGTATCCGACCCGCCCTTGTTGTCGGTCCAGGAGATCTTGATGTCGTCGCCCTTCTTGGCGCCCTTGAAGCTGAACTTCACATAGGGGTCCTTGGAGATGGCGGTGCCCCAATCGGCGACGAAGACGTCCTTGCCGTTACATTCGAACTTCAGTTGCTGGATGAAATGCGCGGGGATCACCTCGCCCTTGGCGTCCTTGACCAGGCCGGTGTCCATGGGGTGCTGGATCAGCGCCTGCACTTCGGTGATGTCGCCGTTTGCGGTCGCGCGCACGCGAATGCTGGATGCCATGTCGATCTCCTTAGCCGCCGCAGCCGCCGACGGTGACTTTGACTTCCTTGGTCGCGCTGTAGAGCTTGCCGTCGGCTTCCACGATCGCGGTCACGTTGGTGGTCTTCGCCATCTTCAGCCGGTTGGCGACAGCAGGGATCGTGCCGTCGGGAATCTTGTAGGACGCGGCGAGCGCGTTCGGGTTCTCGGCCACGAAGAACGAGATCGAGGTCACCTTCTCCAGCGTCGTCGTCACCGAGATCGGAACCACGCCGCCATTCTCGGCGATCTCCGGCGCATCCAGCTTGACCTTGTCGGAGGGCTCGGCGGTCTTGCCGTAGAGCGCCTTGATCGCGTCCGCTTCGTTCTTCAGCTTGAACGCTTCTTCCGGATATTTGTCGTTGGCCGCGGCGTACGCGGGCGCCACGCCGAACGGTAGATTGCCGAGGCCGAGCAGCGCGACGGAGGCTGCGCCCTGAAGGATCAGGCGCCGCGTCGCAAGGGGGCCGGTGGTCGTGGTCATCTGAGCTCTCCTGGCGTGCCTGAAGTCACAGGGTTTGCAGGAAATCAACGATTGCGCTGATCTCCTGGTCGGTCAAAATCCGGTTCCGGCCGAACGGCGGCATCATGGTCTGCGGATTGCGTTTGGTCTCGTCGAAGATGATCGCGGCCAGCTCGTTGCGATCAGGGTATTTCGCCTTGAGGTCCTTCAGCTCCGGGCCGATCGTTCCCGGCAGGTCGCCGCCCTTGATGACGTGACAGGTCAGGCAATTGCCCTTGCCACGGTCGAAGGCGAGCTTCTGGCCCTCGGCCACGGCGGATTGCGCCCGCGCCGGGCTGGCGAGGCCGGCGGCGAAGGCCAGCAAAAGGAGCAGGGCAGGCATCCGGGAAAAGGCGGTCAAGGCGTCATTCCGAGGCGTTATGGCGATGCACTCGATCGCGGAAATAGCAGCGTTCCAAAGCACAAAGGGCATCACCTGACAATCAGGACTATGCACGCGGCAAAATGGAGTTAATATCTTCCGCATTGCAACTAAAGAGATTATTTGTTCGGCCGATTTGGCCGCGAGAGTAAGGTCCGTGAGCGCGGGCCGGCTGTTTCGAGGGCGTTTGGGCGCTCCTACTGTTTTCATCGTGTTCTCGTTTTTTCAAGGGGACGTCACTTGGCTGAATATGTCGTCGAATTTGGCAGGGACGGCGGACGGGTCGAGCCCGATGGGCGGCTCGATGCACCGGCATTCCATCGCAATCACGAGCCGCTCCGGGCGGCTCTGGAAAAGCACCTTGCCGGCTGTTCCGGAAACGTTGTCGAGGTCGGCAGCGGAACCGGCCAGCACGTGGTCCATTTCGCCCGCCATACGCCCGACCTGGTCTGGTGGCCGAGCGACCTCAACCAGCGGCACGTGAAGAGCATCGAGGCCTGGCGCGTCCATTCGGGCCTGCCAAACATCCGCTCGCCGTTGCGGATCGATCTCTCCGATCCCGGCTGGTGTCCGGAAATGCGAAGCGGGCAGGGGCCGACGAACCTCGCCGCCGTGTTCTGCGCCAACGTCATCCATATCGCGCCATGGACCGTGGCCGAAGGCCTGTTCGCCGGCGCCGGCCGCTATTTGCGGGCCGACGGCAAGCTGTTCCTCTACGGCCCGTTCAAGCGCGACGGCAAGCATACCGCGCTCAGCAACGCCGTGTTCGACACCTCATTGCGCGAAGGCAATCCCGACTGGGGCGTGCGCGACATCGGCGATGTCGAGACGCTCGCGCGAGGCGCCGGCCTTGGTCTCGTCGATACGATCGAGATGCCGGCGAACAATCTGACGCTGGTGTTTGCGCGGGGGTGAGTCACTGCTGATCTGGGTGCACGCCGCGAAGGCGGTGCGCTCCCTCCCCCCTTGCGGGGGAGGGAATGAGAGAGTGGTGCCCGGCTCACGTCGTGCTTCGATCGAAGCGACGTTGCGGCTACGCCTCCCCATCCTTCCAACCGATCTTGTCCCTGAGGAATCGAAAGCCCAGCACCTCAAAACCGGCGCGCTCCTTGTTGTCCTTGCCGTAGCCGTGACCGCCCGCTGCCGGCTCGTAGAACCAGGCCTCATAGCCCATCGCCTGGAGCTTTGCCGCCATCTTGCGGGCGTGGCCGGGATGGACGCGGTCGTCGCGCCGCGTGGTGGCGATCAAGATCGGCGGATAGGCCTGGCCGGGCTTTGCGTGGTGATAGGCGGAGTAGGTCTTCAGCCACTCCCATTCGTCGGGCTTGTCGGGGTCGCCATATTCCGCGATCCAGCTCGCGCCTGCGAGCAGCTTGGTGTAGCGGCGCATGTCGATCAGCGGGATGGTGCAGAACAGCGCGCCGAAGCGTTCGGGGTAGCGCACCAGCATGTTGGTGATGAGGATGCCGCCGTTCGATCCGCCCTGCGCTGCGATGCGCTTCGCGCTCGTCACGCCGCGGCGGACGAGATCGGCGGCAACGGCCGCGAAATCGTCATGCGACAGCTTCTTGCCGGCGAGCCGGCCGGCATCGTGCCAGCGCGTGCCGAACTCGCCGCCGCCGCGCAGATTCGCCTGCACCGTGGTGCCGCCGCGCTCCAGCCACAGCTTGCCGAGCGATGGATTGTAATACGGCTTCACCGCGACGGCGAAGCCGCCATAGGCGCTCATATAGACCGGCGCATCGCCGGTCTCCTTGGCAGGACCGGTCTGCACATAGGGAATGCGCTCGCCGTCGATCGAGATCGCCTCGTGTTGCGTCACCACGAGGCCGTCGGCGGTGAACGTCTTCGGCGCCTGCTTCAGCACGGTCGGGCTTGCGACGCCGCGCTCCAACAGCAGCAGCGAGGGCGGCGTGAGCGGATCCTGCACGTTGGCGAGCAGGTCGCCATTGCTCTCGGAGGGATGACGGTCGAGCGGCCAGATATCGACGACGCCGATCTGCGGTAGGCCGGGAAGCGTGGCGCGGCTCCAGCCCGCGGCGGACGGCGTGCAGATCTCGAATTGCGGCTTGAGCTCGTCGAGGATCGACAGCACCAGCTTGCTGCCCGCCCAGAACAGGCCCTGCAATGCGCGCCGCGGGCCGGGCTCGAACAGGACCGCGAAATCGCGGCTGCCGGCGAGGAACGCCGAGAGCGAGATGCCGAGCACGGTGTCGGTGGCAAAGGTTCGGCCTCCGGCCGACCAGTCCTTGCGCAGCTTCATCGCGAACCAGTCGCCATGCGCCTGCATCCAGACGCCGGTCGGCAGGTCGAGCTTCGTCGTCGCACCGGTCGCATCGCGCAGCCAGATCGCGTGATTGAAGAAGTCGATCTGATCGACGATCCAGACCCGCGGCGCCGATCCGGTGTCGTCGGCCATGCCGGAGACCGCCATGTGATCGGCGGTGGTCTCGATGATCACCTGCGCCTGATCGGCAGGCTGGCCACGCCGCCACAGGCGAACGGTCCGCGCATATCCGGAGCTCGTCGCCATGCCCTCGCCATGCGCGCTCGACAGCAGCAGCGTGTCCTGATCGAGCCAGTCAACGCCGCCCTTGGCTTCCGGCAGCGTAAAGCCGTCCGCCACGAAGCTCTTCGTGTCGAGGTCGAATTCCCGCAAGGTGACGGCGTCGCTGCCGCCGCGCGACAGGCTCAGAATCGCCCGCGAGCTTGCCGGCATCGTGACGATCGAGCTCAGCAGCCAATCCTCGCCCTCCTTTGCCGCGAGCTGGTCGATGTCCAGCACGATCTCCCACGCCGGGCTTGCTTTGCGAAACTCCGCCAGATTGGTTCGCCGCCACAGGCCGCGCGGGTTGGTGGCGTCCTTCCAGAGGTTGTGCAGATCGCTGCCGCGCCGGCTGACATAGGGGATGTTGTCGGGACGATCGTAGATCGCCGCGAGGATATCGCGGTCGCGCGCGAAGGCCGCTCCGCCGAATGCGTCGAGCGTCAGGCTGTTCTGCCGCTCCACGAAATCGAGCGCGTGCTTGCCTTCGATCTCCTCCAGCCAGAGCCAGGGATCGTCGTCGGGAGCGCTGAGCGTAGGCCTGTCGTCGACCGTCATGAACGAAACTCCCAAAAGTCGCGGCGGATAGGATTTGATCGAGCGCAAGCCGTCAAGAGCGCAGCCCGCTATCATCTGCCCGATTGCGTCAGAGGCATGGCCTGCGCCCGTTTGCGCCGGTTGCCCGCCCTCCCGCGCCGCTCCATAGTGCCGGGAATCAACAAAGCCCTTGTGAGCCCGTTGGGGCGGAAATGCCGATGCTTGACGTGACTTCAGCCAATCAGATCGCCGCCGACGCCCGCGTGCGTGCCAACGTGGTGCGCCTTGCTGCCGCGCAGGCGCTGACCGGCGCCAACTCGGCTGTGATCTTCGCCACCGGCGCGATCGTCGGCGCCACGCTCGCGCCCGACATGTCGTTCGCGACCGTGCCGATCTCGATGTATGTGGTGGGCCTTGCCGCCGGCACGCTGCCGACCGGCGCGATCTCGCGCCGTTTCGGCCGCCGCGCCGCCTTCGTCATCGGTACCGGTCTGGGCGCGCTCACCGGCCTGCTCGGCTCGTTCGCCATCCTGCGCGGCTCGTTCGCGCTGTTCTGCATCGCGACCTTTCTGGGTGGCCTCTATGGCTCGGTGGCGCAGTCCTATCGCTTCGCCGCCGCCGATGGCGCCAGCGCGGTCTACCGGCCCAAGGCGGTATCCTGGGTGATGGCGGGCGGCGTGTTCGCCGGCGTGCTCGGTCCGCAGCTCGTGCAGTGGACCATGGATGTCTGGCAGCCCTATCTGTTCGCCTTCAGCTTCCTGGTGCAGGCTGCGGTGGCGCTGGTCGCCATGGGCATCGTCGCCGGCGTCGACATGCCGAAGCCGGCGCCGGCCGATCTGCACGGCGGCCGGCCGCTGCTCACCATCGTGACCCAGCCGCGCTTCATCGCGGCGGCGCTGTGCGGCGTCATCTCCTATCCCATGATGAATCTGGTGATGACCTCGGCGCCGCTCGCCATGAAGCTGTGCGGCCTCAGCGTCAGCGATTCCAATTTCGGCATTCAATGGCACATCGTCGCCATGTACGGGCCGAGCTTCTTCACCGGCGCGCTGATCGCGCGCTTCGGCGCACCGAAGATCGTCGCCGCCGGCCTGCTGCTCGAGGCCGGCGCGGCCACCATCGGTCTCTCCGGCCTCACGGCGATGCATTTCTGGGCCACGCTGATCGTGCTCGGCGTGGGGTGGAATTTCTCCTTCATCGGCGCCTCCGCCCTGGTCTTGGAGACGCACCGGCCGCAGGAGCGCAACAAGGTGCAGGCCTTCAACGATTTCCTGGTGTTCGGCATGATGGCGATTGGCTCGTTCTCGTCGGGGCAATTGCTCGCCAATTACGGCTGGTCCGCGGTGAACATGGTGGTGTTCCCGCCGGTCGTGCTGGGGCTTGCCGTGCTCTCGCTCGTCTCCTGGGCGCGCCGCCGCAAGGCGCGGCTGGACGCCGCCATGGGCGAGTTCCCGGACGCGGTCTGATGGCGGGAGGCTGTCAGCAACGTTGATACTTCGATCCAGGTCGAAGTGATTTTCGGGAGCCGCGTTGTTACATGATGCTCGTCATGAACAGGCTCGTCAGGCCAGCAACGTCCTTCATTTCCTGCCGTCATTCCGGGGCACCCGAAGGGTGAACCCGGAATCTCGAGATTCCGGGTTCGATGCTTTGCATCGCCCCGGAATGACGGCGAGGAGCAAAGAAATGCTCGACAATCCCCGCCACGCAGCTCCGATCGACGAATCCTCCCTCCGCTATGAAGGCTGGCGCATCGTCGCGGTCTGCTTCCTGCTCGCGACCTTCGGCTGGGGGCTCGGCTTCTACGGCCAGAGCGTCTATGTCGCCGAGCTCCAGCGCGCGCGGGGCTGGCCCGCCTCGCTGATCTCCGCAGGGACGACGTTCTTCTATCTGTTCGGCGCGCTGCTCGTCGTCTTCGTCGGCGAGGCTGTCCGAAAATACGGCCCGCGCCTCTGCCTGATCGCGGGCACGCTGGCGATGGCCGCCGCCGCGGTCGCGATCGGCGCGGTGCGCGAGCCCTGGCAGCTTTATCTCGCCGACGCCGTGCTCGCCTTCGGCTGGGCCGGCACCAGTCTCGCCATGATCACCAACACGATCAGCCTATGGTTCGACCACAAGCGCGGCATGGCGATCAGCCTCGCGCTGAACGGCGCGAGCTTCGGCGGCATCGTCGGCGTGCCGCTGCTGGTGACCATGATCAGCCATGTTGGATTCGCGACCGCGATGTACGCCACATCAGGCGCCATGCTGGTGCTACTCGTGCCGGTGATCCTGCTCGCCGTCGGCCGGCCGCCCGAGCACCATGGCTGGCATGCGGCAGCGAAGGCAAAGCCGCAATCGTCGGCGCAAATCCGCGCGCACGCGCTGCGCGACGTCGGCTTCCTCACGGTGACGATTGCCTTCGCGCTGGTGCTTTTCGCGCAAGTCGGCTTCATCGTGCACCTGATCTCGTTCCTCGACCCGGTGATCGGCCGCGAGCGCGCCGCCGTGGCGGTTGCGGTGCTGACGGCGATGGCGGTGGTCGGCCGCGTGCTGTTCTCGATGGTGATCGACCGGCTCAATCAGCGCCTCGCCTCGGCGCTGTCGTTCCTCAGCCAGGCCGCGGCGCTCCTCGTCGTCATCAACCTGCACAACGACTACGTGCTGATCGCGGCCTGTGCCGTGTTCGGCTTCTCGGTCGGCAACCTCATCACGCTGCCCTCGCTGATCGTGCAGCAGGAGTTCGATTCCGCCTCGTTCGGCGTGCTGATCAGCCTGAACACCGCGATCAACCAGGTGACCTACGCGTTCGGCCCCGGCGTGGTCGGCTTCCTGCGCGATTTCTCCGGCGGCTATGCGCTGCCGTTCTATCTGTGCATCGCGCTGGAGGTGGCGGCGGCGGCGCTGATCATGGTGCGGGGGAAGCCTCATAGGGTGGGCAAAGGCGCATAGCGCCGTGCCCACCATCTTCTCAACGAGTGCCGCGAGAATTGGTGGGCACGCTTCGCTTTGCCCACCCTACGACATCACGCCTCCCGCTGCCGCAACAACGCCTCGACATCCAGCCGCTTCGTAATCATCGCAAGCTTGCCATCCGGCCCGAACGGCCATTGCTCCCTCGGCCGATCCCAGTACAGCTCGACGCCGTTCTGGTCGGGATCGCGCAGGTAAAGCGCCTCGCTGACGCCGTGGTCGCTCGCGCCGTCGAGCGCAATGCCGGCCGAAAGCACCCGGTGCAGCGCATCCGCCAGCGCGGGGCGCGTCGGGTAGAGGATCGCGGTGTGAAAGAGCCCGGTCGTGCCCGGCGGCGGCGGCGAGCCGCCCTTGCTCTCCCAGGTGTTGAGCCCGATGTGGTGATGATAGCCGCCGGCCGAGATGAACGCCGCGCCCGAGCCCATGCGCTGCATCAGCTCGAAGCCGAGCACGCCGCAATAGAAGCCGAGCGCGCGATCGAGATCGGCGACCTTGAGATGAACGTGGCCGATCCGGGTGCCGGCATGGACGGCTGGGTTCTGCGACATGACAATGCTCCGTTGATCAACCCCACATAGGCCGCGCCCCGGGACAGTGCCACTGGCCTATCCCGAAACCCAGCGTTTCCGGATGCGAAACTAAGACAGCTCCGGCACCTCGCCCTCCGGCAGCCCGAACTCGAACGTGTTCAGCGTCATCGACACCATTGTGTAGTAGCCGCACAGCCCGATCACCTCGACCACGCCGCGTTCGCCGAGCAACTTCACCGCCTCATCATAGAGGCCCTTCTCGACGCCGCGGCCCTCATGCAGCGACTTCGCGACGTCGTAGATCATCCTGGCCTTGGGGTCGTCGAACTCAGGCGTGCGGCGGTCGCGGATCGCGTCGATGATTTTTGGATCCATGCCGCCTGCAAGCGCGAGGCGCTTGTGCGCATACCATTCGTAATGCGCGGTCCAGTGCCGCGCGGTCACAAGGATCGCGATCTCCGAGAGCTTGGCGGGGAATATCGTGTCGAAGCGCAGGACTTCGCCGAGCCGCGTGGCGTGGCGGGCCATCTCCGGGCTGCTCAGCCAAGCCATCATCGGTGCCGGCGGCTTGCCGCGCTTGCCGGCAATCGACTCGTCATAGGTCTGCCGCTGGCTCTCGTTCATTTCGCCAGGCGAAAGAAGTGTCAGGCGCATTCTCGTTTCCTCTTTGTTTTCAAGCACCGTCGTGGTCGCGACTATAGCCGAATGCGCCTGCGGAAGTGGTTGAATTCCACGGTGCGATGGCCCAGAGTCGCGCCCAACAAGTCGATTTTGATTGATGGAAACGACCATGAGCGATTCTGAAACGGCCGATCTCGAAACATTCCGCAACGAGACGCGCGCTTGGCTTGAAGCCAACTGCCCGCCGGAAATGCGCAGGCCCGCAACGTCGGACGCCGACGTGTTCTGGGGCGGGCGCAATGCAAAATTCTCGTCCGAGCCGCAGCGCATCTGGTTCGAGCGCATGCGCGACAAGGGCTGGACCGTGCCGGACTGGCCGAAGGAATATGGCGGCGGCGGATTGAGCGCTGCCGAGCACAAGGTGCTGCGCGCGGAGATGGCCAAGATGGGCGCTCGGCCGCCGCTGTCGAGCTTCGGCATCTGGATGCTCGGGCCGGCGCTGCTGAAATACGGCAACGAGGCGCAGAAGAAGGAGCACCTGCCAAAGATCGCGGCGGGCCTGATCCGCTGGTGCCAGGGGTATTCCGAGCCGAACGCCGGCTCCGATCTCGCTTCGCTCCAGACCCGCGCCGAGAGCGACGGCGATGATTTCGTCATCACCGGCTCGAAGATCTGGACCTCCTACGCCAACTATGCCGACTGGATCTTCTGCCTCGTCCGCACCGATCCGGCCGCTAAGAAGCACGACGGCATCAGCTTCATCCTGTTCGACATGACCTCGAAGGGCGTGACGACCAAGCCGATCCTCCTGATCTCCGGCTACTCGCCGTTCTGCGAGACCTTCTTCGACGGCGTCCGCGTGCCGAAATCGCATGTGGTCGGCACCGTCAACCGCGGCTGGGACGTCGCGAAATATCTGCTCCAGCACGAGCGCGCGATGATCTCGGGCATGGGCGAGCGCGGCGTCGGCCGTCCGCTCGGCCAGATCGCAGCCGATTCCGTCGGCAGCGATGCGCAAGGTCGCCTCGACGATGCGATGCTGCGCGGCAAGATCGCGAGCTTCGATGTCGATGAAGCCGCGCTAGCCGCCTGCGCCGAGCGTGCCGTCGATCTCGCCAAGGCGGGGCAGGCGCATCCGGCGTTCTCCTCCGCGATGAAATATTACGGCACCGAGCTCAACAAGCGCCGCTACGAGATCCTGATGTCGGCCGGCGGCGTCGATGCGCTGGAATGGGAGAGCGAGCGCTCCAAGCAG
The DNA here is from genome assembly GCF_038965675.1 of Bradyrhizobium sp. B039. NCBI lineage: Bacteria > Pseudomonadati > Pseudomonadota > Alphaproteobacteria > Hyphomicrobiales > Nitrobacteraceae > Bradyrhizobium > Bradyrhizobium sp. B039. Next base: position 8,546,756 of record NZ_CP152416.1, on the reverse strand, counting down.
GGCGCCCGTCCGCGCGCCTGGCTGCGCACCAAGGCCAACTCGATCGAGGGCGGCACGTCCGAAGTGATGCTCGGCATCGTCGCCAAGCGCATCCTCGATCTGCCGGGGGCCTAACTCCGCCGTCGTTCCGGGGCGGTCCGCAGGACCGAACCCGGAACCTCGAGATTCCGGGTTCGCGTCTTCGACGCGCCCCGGAATGACACCAACAGATTTACAAAGACGCTAGAGACTGAAGCCATGGCCCTCGTCCTCACCGAAGAACAATCGATGCTCCGTGACTCTGCGCGCGGGCTGATCAGCGACAAGGCGCCGGTGTCGCACCTGCGCCACTTGCGCGACTCCAGGGATCCGACCGGCTTCTCCAAGGAGTTCTGGCATTCCTTCGCCGAGATGGGCTTTGCCGGCCTGCTCGTGCCGGAAGAGTTCGGCGGCTCCGGTCTCGGCTTCGTCGAGGCCGGCGTCGTGATGGAGGAGATCGGCCGCACCTTGATGCCGTCGCCCTTCCTCGCCACCAGCGTGGTCGCAGCCTCGGCGCTGAATCGCGGCGGCAATGCCGCGCAGAAGTCGGAATATTTGCCGAAGGTTTCCAACGGCTCGCTGCTGGCGACGCTCGCGATCGACGAGGGCGCCAAGCATCGCCCGCTCCGGACCAGCCTCCAGGCCGTGCGTGCCGGCAACGGATTCAAGCTCTCCGGTGCCAAGGCCCTGGTCGTCGACGGTCACGTCGCCGATCTCCTCATCGTCGCCGCACGCACCGCGGGCTCCGCCGGTGAGCGCGACGGCCTGACGCTGTTCCTGGTCAACCCCAAAGCCAAGGGCGTCGCGATCGAGCGCACCATCATGGTCGATGCGCACAACGCGGCGCGGATCGAGCTTGCCAATGTCGAGGTCAATGCCGACAGCGTGCTCGGCGAGGTCGATCAGGCTGCCGGTCTGCTCGACGGCGTGCTCGACATCGGCCGCGGCGCGGTGGCCGCCGAAATGGTGGGCCTCAGCGACGAGGTGTTCAATCGCACCGTCGAGTACCTGAAGAGTCGCAAGCAGTTCGGCAAGCTGATCGGCGAATTCCAGGCGCTGCAGCATCGCGCCGCCGAGCTCTATGTCGACATCGAGATCACCCGCGCCGCGGTGATGAAGGCGCTCCAGGCGCTGGATGCTGACGTCGCCAAAGCCACGTCAGCCGTCGCGGTCGCAAAAGCCCGCGCCGGCACCACCGCCACGCGCGCGGTCCAGGAAGGCGTGCAGATGCATGGCGGCATGGGCATGACCGACCAGTTCGACATCGGCTTCTTCATGAAGCGCGCACGGGTGTGCGAGGAGCTATTCGGGGATGCGAATTACCACACCGAGCAGCTGGCAAGGGCGCGGGGATATTGAGGCGGGTGGACGTGAGGCGCAGGACGCCGCCTCACAATCAGTGTCGTCGCCCGGCTTGACCGGGCGACCCAGTACGCCGCGGCGTCTCGATCAATAACAACTGGCTCTGGAATACTGGATCGCCCGCCTTCGCGGGCGATGACGGTTGAGAGTGTGGAAAGCTCGTGCCTCATCTCGTCATTGCGAGCGCAGCGAAGCAATCCAGACTGTCACCGCAGAGGGATTCTGGATTGCTTCGTCGCTGCGCTCCTCGCAATGACGGCGGAGGAACCGCCGTTACCGCATCGGCGGCGCGTACTGCACGCCGCCGGCGTTCCACAGCTGGTTCATGCCGCGCGGGATCTTCAGCTTCGACTTCTCGCCGATATTGCGCTCGTACATCTCGCCGTAATTGCCGACATTGCGGATGATGCGGACGACCCAGTCCTTGGTGAGGCCGAGCTGCTCGCCGTAATTGCCTTCGGTGCCGACGAGGCGCATCACTTCCGGCTTTTTCGACTTCAGCGCCTCGTCGATGTTCTCCGAGGAGACGCCGAGCTCTTCGGCGTTGATCATCGCGTACAGCGTCCACTTCACGATCATCATCCAGTCGTCGTCGCGCTGGCGCACCACGGGGGCGAGCGGCTCCTTGGAGATCATGTCCGGCAGGATCATGTGATCGCCGGGCTTCGACAGGTTCAGCCGCAGGGCGTAGAGCTGCGAGACGTCGGCGGAGAGCGTATCGCACTTGCCCGTGTCGTAGGCCTTCACCACGTCGTCCAGCTTGTCGAACTTCACCTCTTCGTACTTCATGTTGTTGGCACGGAAGTAGTCGGAGACGTTGAGCGCCGTCGTGGTCCCGGTCTGCACGCAGACCTTGCTGCCGGTCAGGTCCAGCGACGTTTCCTTGTTGCGCGAACGCGGCAGCATGAAGCCCGCGCCGTCGTAATAGGCGACCGCCGGGAAATAGAGGTCGTAGTCGAGCTCGCGCGCCATGCTCCAGGTCGAGTTGCGCGAGAGGATGTCCACCTTCCGGCTCTGCAATTCCTTGAAGCGCTCGCTGGCGTCGAGCGCGACGAACTTCGCCTTGGCCGGATCGTTGAAGATCGCCGCCGCCACCGCGCGGCAGAAATCGACGTCGAAGCCGGTCCAGTTGCCCTTGTCGTCGGGGATCGAGAAGCCCGGCAGGCCCTTGTTGACGCCGCACAGCACTTCGCCGCGGCGAACCGTACGCTTCAGGGTGCGGGTGTCGTAGAACTCGTAGATGACGGCGAGCACGCCGACCAGCACGGCGACCGCGAGCCCGATCAGCAGGCCGCCTCGAAAAGTGCGCATGATGTCTCTCTCTCGAAATAATCGGGAAGAAAAGGAAGTGTTGCGAAGGCGGGGAACTTAGAGTTCGGGCTTCTGCCGGATGACCACCTTGGTGCCGACAGGGACGCGATCGTAGAGATCGGCGACGTCGTTGTTGACGAGACGGAAGCAGCCCGAGGACACCTTGGTGCCGATCGTATCGGGACGGTTGGTGCCGTGAATGCGGTACACGGTGGTGCCGAGATACATGGCGCGGGCGCCGAGCGGATTGCCGGGGCCGCCGGCCATGAAGCGCGGCAGATATGGCTGGCGCTGGATCATCTCGGGCGGCGGCGTCCAGTCCGGCCATTCCTTCTTGTTGGTGATGTTCACCAGCCCCTGCCACTGGAAGCCGTCGCGGCCGACGCCGATGCCGTAGCGGATCGCGCGCCCGCCCGGCTGCACCAGATAGAGGTGGCGCTCTGCGGTGGAGATGATGATGGTGCCCGGCGTCTCGGTGGTGCGGAAGTAGACCACCTGCTTCTGCCATTCCGGCTCGAGCTGGTAGGCGTCGTCAGCGACCAGACCCGGCTCGTCGCCGCGGTCGGGCTGCTGCGCGATGGCCTGTGGTGCGGACAGGATCAGGCCGATCGCAGCCGCGAATATCCCGGTCAGGCGACGAAAATCCGTCATTTCAAGCTCTCCCCGCTGCCACAGCGCAAATCATTCAAAGCCATCAAATCTCAGGGGCATGTTCATGGCAAGTTGATGGCGCGCCCGGCTGGTATGTCACGAGAATGCTTTGCTTTTTTGACGGGCCCACGGCAATGCCACAAACAGGGGATGGCGCGAAAAGCCTAGATGGCGGCCGCGAGGCCGGTGCGCTCCCTCCCCCGCTTGCGGGGAGGGCTATCGCATGTGGTGTGCATGATGCGGCGGCATCGGCACTCGGCTCCCTCTCCCGCTTGCGGGGGAGGGCTGGGGTGGGGGTGTCTCCGCGTCGGGATTGCCTGGGATTGCGGAGAACGTCCCTGCGTGGCGAGAGCCCTCACCCGCCGCGCTCGGGACGATGCTTCGCATCGCCCGGGGCGCGTCGGCCTCTCCCGCAAGCGGGAGAGGCAAAGGGACCTCGCCAGGCGGCGACCCGTCAGATCTTGTTATTCTCCGCCGCGATCCCGAGCCGCCGCACGATTTCGGCCCCCACGGCGCGGGCCTCGAGCCGCGAGCCGATGCGGGGGCTGCGAAAGCGTCGGCCCGAGCGCAACCGGATCGTGACGATGCAGTGCTCGTCCTCGGACCGGCCGCGGCGGTCGACGGTGATCGTCTTCACCTCGTGGCCCTCGATATGGTCGGTGCGCGGCTGGCCGTCGCCCCACAGGCGTTCGACGCGGATGTCGCCCTCGCGGATGATCCAGAACGCGCCGGTCACGAGGTTGGCGTAGCGATACACGGCGAACGCCGCGATCGCGCCGAGCGGCAGCAGCAGGATATCGACATGGCTCGGCGGCCATCCGCGCCAGAGCTTGTAGGCGTAGGGCACGGCGGACAAGGCGACGGCGATCAGTGCGACGATCCTTATGTCCCGTGCGGAAAACGCCTCGAGCGGCTCGCCGAGATGCATCTCGGAATTGCTGGCATCGAGCGGATTGACCGGCTCCTCGACGTGGGGAACGTCGAATTGCGTGGCGATCCGTGCCACGGTGTCGCGCACATGCGTGACGTCCGAGATCGGCGGCGACGTCAGGCGCTCGCCCGAGACAAGCGTGAAGACCAGCTGAAAGCGGGCCTTCACCCGCTTGCTGCCGGGAACTTGCAACCCCGTGATGTCGTCCTTCGGAACGATCCGCGTCTGGAGTTTTCCGAAGGGACGCTGATGCCCGATCAGGATCTCGTCGGGTGTGATGATCCACACCACCGCCGGCGCCATCATGATGCCGACGACAAATCCCGCTCCCACCAGCAGCGCGACCACCGAGATGATGATTTCCAGCGTGTCGTGCGTGAACAGGCCGGGCGTGAAGCAGAGCGCAACGGCCGCCGCAGAGCCGGCCACGACCAGCCGCTGCGCGATCGAGGAGCCTTCACGGAGGCGGATGTCGTTGCTGGTGGGCGCGTCGTCCATCGCGGGCGGCTGATTTCGAGGCTCGCGAAACTCCACGGACCGGTCCGTGGAGTCAAGCAACAAGGCCGTCAGGCGAAACCAGCCGCGTGATGTCCGCGCCGCATCAGCTGCTGGCGTTCAGCAGCCTTGCCACCGTGCGGTCGATCTCGTCGTAGCGGCCTTCGCCGGCGTGCTGGAACACGATCTTGCCGGTCTGGTCGATGATGTATTGCGCCGGCCAATACTGGTTGCCGTAGGCGTTCCAGGTCTTCGAATCGTTATCCTGCGCCACCGGATAGGTGATGCCGTGACGCTTCAGGGCGGCCTGCACATTGGAGGCAGAGCGCTCGAACGGGAATTCCGGCGTGTGCACGCCGACCACGACCAGGCCCTTGTCCTTGTATTTTGCATAGAGGTCGGTGACGTGCGGCAGCGTGTTGACGCAGTTGACGCAGCCATAGGTCCAGAAATCGACCAGCACGACCTTGCCGCGCAGGTCGGCGATGCTCAGCGGCTTCGAGTTGAACCAGGTGTTGATGCCGGTGAAGTCGGGCGCGGTCTGCTGGCTTGCGGCGGCGGTGACGAGAGGCGCTGCGCGTGCGGCGTCGTCGCAGATGCCGGGGATGACGGCGCCGGTCACGGCCATGCCGATCAGGGCGGCGGATACGGCGAGCAGTTTCAAGGTCATGGAAGCGTCCTCCGGTGAGTTTTGTGGTGATCACAGGCCGATCTGGCCGGTGGGATAGAAGCCGGTGAGCCACGCCACGATCAGCGTGTCGTATTGGAAGTAGGCGGCGACCGCGAAGCCGATCACGACGACGCCAAAGCCCTGCTGCAGGCGCGGCGAGATGCGCGCGAGGCTGCGCACGCGTGTCGTCGCGGCCTGTCCGCCATAGGCGATCGCGAGCATCGGGATCGCCGCGCCGATGGCGTAGGCGACCAGCAGCGTGCCGGCCCAGGTCGCATTCTTCGTCGTCGCCACCAGCGTCAGGATCGAGCCGAGCACGGGCCCTGCGCAGGGCGTCCAGACCAGGCCCAGCGTGGTGCCGAGGATGAGCCCGCCAAGCGCGCCCTCGCGCTGCGCGGCGCTCGCAGCACCAAGATCGAGCCAGCCATTGAGCCGGATCGACAGCCATTCGAACGGCGCCGGCCACAGCATCAAGAGGCCGAAGCCGAGCAGCAGGATGGACGCCGCTTCGCGCAGCACGTTCGGATCGAAGTCGAACAGCCGCGTGATCGCGCCGAGCAGCAGCGCAGTCGCCGAGAACGAGATGACGAATCCGAGCGCGATCATCGCCGGCCGCAGATGCCCCGCGCGTCCGATCGAAGCGCCAAGCAGGATCGGCAGCATCGGCAGCGTGCACGGCGCAGCGATGGTGAGGACGCCGGCAAAGACGGCGAAGATCAGGTCGAGCATGGGCCACTCGCGAGGGAGGTCACGAGGGCAGTTCGGGATGGGAGGGGCAGTCGTTACGTGGCGTCACGGCTTCGTGACGGGGTGCCCATCAGGGTGACGGTGCGCTCCCTCCCCCGCTCGCGGGGGAGGGTTGGGGAGAGGGTGTCTCCGCAACGGGACACTCCCCGAGAGGAGAGAGCCCGCCCTCACCCGCCGCGCGCGGGACGATGCTCCGCATCGCCCGGGCACGTCGGCCTCTCCCGCAAGCGGGAGAGGCCGGGCTCGCGCTGGCGACCTCAGGCCCAAACACAAAACGACCCGGAGGGGGGCATCCCGTCCGGGTCGTTGGAAGTCTTGGGAGGTTTAAGCAAAACCGTATGTGAGCTTTATAGGAGGGAAGTTTTTCCGCCTGATGTTGTGGTTTGTTTCAATTGTTTCGTCCGCGGTAACACTTCCGTGTCCGGGAATAGGGCCGCTGGTCCGGTCCTATCCCTTTGAAATCATGAGCTTTCAGGCAGCGAATCGGTCGACGCCGCAGCCCTTAAGCAAATCCGCCAATTGCTTGCGGGCATAGAACATCCGCGTCTTCACCGTGCTCTGGGGGATGCCGATGATCCGACCGACCTCCTCCACGGACTTCTCGTGGTAGTAGACGAGGGTGATGATCTCGCGATGCGCGGGCGACAGTTTCTGCACGCAGGCGCGCAGGATGGCGCTGGTGTCGCTGCGGTCGAGCGAGGTCTCCGGGGTGTCGGTGTCGTCAGGGATCTGGCGCACGTCTTCCTGGTCGATGTCCTCGAAGCGGCGCTGGCGCATCGCGGTCAGCGCCTTGAAGCGGGCGATCGACAGCAGCCAGGTCGAGACCTGCGAGCGGCCCTGGAACTGGCCGGCGGTCCGCCACACGTCGAGGAACACCTGGCTGACAAGGTCTTCCGCGGTGGTGGCATCACGCACGATACGCAGGATGAAACGGTAAACCCGCACATTGTGCCGGCAATACAGGATGTGCATCGACGTCCGGTTGCCGTCGGCAATGCTCTCCAGAAGCATATCGTCCGAAGTCGCCTGAGCAGCGATGATGCTCTGGCTGGCCTGGGCGTTGATGGCGATGACGTTCGGCATAGACTTGGCTCCCCGTAGCGCCGCAACCGAGCGGCGTTTCCTTGGACCAAAGTGTTAATCAGCCACCGTTTCGGGACGTCTGCGCGAAAAGCGGAAAATGGTTTCGTGCGCCGCCAAATTGTTTCGTCGGACAGGGCGCGACGAAACATTCGGGGCAAAAAAGCGTGGAATTTCAATGTACGGAAAATACGGGGGTGGGGATTTGGCAGCGAGCGGAGGCGCCGGGAACGAATTTTCGGGGTTTGCGTTCAGTCGCGCCCCGCACTCCGCCGTCGTCCCGGACAAGCGCGCCAAAAGCGCGCGCCGATCCGGGACCCATAATCACAGGGAGGCGTTGTGGCGCGAAGCTGGTAACTCCGAGTCTTCGCCAAACCCAATTTCGTGGCTATGGGTCCCGGATCTGCGCTGGCGCTTGTCCGGGACGACAGCTGTATTTGCAGCGCGCCCCTACGTCTTCTCGCCAGCCGGCGAGAACAGATAGCCGCCGCCGCGGATGGTGCGGATCACGGCGGGTTTTGCCGGGTCGGGCTCGATCTTGCGGCGGATGCGCATGATGCGCAGGTCCACGGCGCGGTCGAAGGCTTCGGCGTCGCGCGCATTGGCCAGTTCGAGCAGACGTTCGCGCGACAGCACGCGCTTCGGATTGGCCGCGAACACCTTGAGCAGCCCGAACTCGGATGCGGTCAGCGGATGCTCGTTGCCCTCGTCGTCGCGCAGCGCCTGGGCTTCGAGGTCGAGCCATTTGGTGCCGAAGCGGACCAGCTGATCCTTGTCCGATTTCGCCGCCGCAGCCTCCGGCGCCGCGGCCTTGGCCGGCCCGCTTCTGCGCAGCACCGAGCGGATGCGCGCCATCAGCTCGCGCAGCTCGCAGGGCTTTGCCACGTAGTCGTCGGCGCCAAGCTCAAGCCCGACGACGCGGTCGATCGGGCTCGCGGTCGCCGTGAGCATGATGACAGGCACGTTGATGCGGCTCTTGAGGTCGCGGATGATCGACAGCCCGTCTTCCTCGGGCATGTTGAGGTCGAGCACGACGAGATCGGGCATGCCGCCGTCGATCGCGGCGCGCAACGACTTGCCGCCGTCGCACAGCGTCACGGTGAAGCCGTGCATCTTGAGGTAATCGCCGACCATCTCCCGGGCCGGGGCCTCGTCGTCGACGATCATGATGTGCTGGCTTTGGGTCATGGTCTTGAGATCACGGCAGTTCGGTCGCGGGGAGGGTGATGGTGAAGGTCGAGCCCCTGCCGGGGCCGTCGCTGTCGGCGGTCACCTCGCCGCCATGCATGTCGATAATACGCTTGACGATGGAAAGCCCAAGCCCCGTCGAGCTCTCGCCGGCGGTCGGTTTTGCCGACAGCCGCTGGAACCGGCCGAACAGGCGGCCGAGATCCTCCGGCGACAGGCCGGCGCCCTCGTCGCTGACGCGGACGATGGTCTCGCTGCCCTCATGGGCGACGGCCACGCTGATCTTGCCGCCGATCGGTGAGTACTTGATGGCGTTGCTGATGAGGTTGTCGATCGCCTCCCGGATGCGGTCGGTGTCGCACATGGTGACGATGTTGGACGGCGCGGCGACGCTGATCGCCTGCTGCTTGTTGACGGCGAGCGGCTGGTTGGCGTCGGCGACCTCCTTGACCAGGGCGGCGACGTCGACCGGCTCGCGGCGGATGGTGATGTCGAAGGCATCGGCCATCGCGTCCGAGATCAGGTGATCGACCATCGTGGTCAGGCGCTTGGTGGCGTCGCGGATGTGATCGACCTGGGCGACCACGCCGCTGGACGAGGCGCCGGTCGAGATCAGCTCCTTCAGCATCTCGGTGCGGCCGAGGATGACGCCGAGCGGATTCTTCAGATCGTGCGCGACGGTACCCAGGATCTCGTTCTTGAAGCCGTTGGCGCGCTGCAGCCGCAGCCACTGCGCCGAGAGGCGGCGGTTGGCCTGCATCAGGGCGCGGGTGCGCTGGGCGACGCGGTCTTCCAGCTGCGTGTTGGCGTCCTGGAGCTGCTGATAGAGGATGACGTTGTCGAAGGCGATCGAGAGCCGGCTGGAGAAGATCTCGACCAGCGAGCGGTCGGTCTCGGACAGCTCGCGCTCGGCCTGCAGCAGCACGACCACCTCGCGGCCGCTTCCGGTGCGCAAGTAAATCACGCTGCGGTGGTCGGCGAATTCGTTCTTGCGGCGCTGGAAGGCGGCCTCGACCATCTCGCGCAGGTCGGGGTCGAGCGCCTTCGACGTCGTGGTGCCGATGAAGCGGCTGTAGCAGCCGCTGCCGGCGAGCACCGAGAGCTCGGGGTCGACGCCGCCATTGTCGCGCAGGACCAGTATTCCGGCGCAATCGACATTGAGCAGCGAGGCGAGCTGGGTCAGCACGCCCTCGGCGAGCCGCTGCATCGACTTGAAGTCGTACAGCGTCGAGGCCGCGTCGATGATGATCTCGAGGCCGCGCCGCGTCTGCACCATGCGCTCGAGCTGCTGATAGGAGCGCAGCGCCGCGGTCAGCGAGGTGAACAGCTTGTCGGCGGTGAGCTCGGTCTTGGCCTTGTAGTCGTTGATGTCGTACTGCACGATCACGCGCCGCTCGGGCGCCTGGCCGGGCTGGCCGGTGCGCAGGATGATGCGCACGGTCTCGTTGCGGATCTCGTTGCGGATGAACTCGACCAGCTCGAGGCCGGCGACGTCGGTCTCCATGATGACGTCGAGCAGCACCGCGGCGATGTCGTTGTGCGAGGCCATCAGCTTGCGGCCTTCGGCCGCGGAATAGGCGGAGAGGATCTCCAGGCCCTGGCCGTTGAGGCTGTAATCGGACAGCGCGAAACGGGTGCCGTCATGCACGGCCGGATCGTCGTCGATGACGGCGATCTTCCATTTCCGGGCGTCCGTATCCTCCGACGCGGTGCCGGTGTCGTCGATCAGGTGGAGGACATCGTCCTGTTCGGCCATTGAGAAGTCCCGTCAATCTCTGTGCTTTGCGCGCCGCCCTTGGCGACCCGGGGCATGATAATGCGAAAAGTAGTGCCTTGTCCCAGCTTGGATTCCAGCATCATCCGCCCGCCGAGCTGCTGGGTGACGAGGTTATAGACGATATGGAGGCCAAGTCCCGTACCACCTTCATTGCGCCGGGTGGTAAAGAATGGGTCAAAGGCCTGGCGCTGCACGTCCGGGGTCATGCCGGCCCCGTCATCGGTGAAGATGATCTCGATGTCGTCGGCCCCGCGCGGCCGCGCCGAGATCGTGATCGTGCCGGCGCGCCCGTCGGCGAAGGCGTGGTTGGCGGCGTTGAGGAAGAGGTTGGTCAGGATCTGGCCGTAGGAGCCGGGGTAGCCGTCGAGCAGCAGGCCCTCGGGTACGTCGACCTGGAGCGTGATCGGCGAGCGCTTCAGCACCGGGCGCAGGCTGGCGATGATCTGGTCGGTGGCTTCGCTCAAGCTGAACTGCCGCCGCTCGGCATGGGAGCGGTCGACCGCGACCTGCTTGAACGACTGGATCAATTCGCCGGCGCGCTGGAGGTTGGCGACCAGCTGCTGCGAGGCATCGCGCGAGGCCTGCACGAACTCTTCGAGCTGCGAGCGGCGCAGGCCGCCCTCGCCCTTGAGCTGGGCCTCGAAGATATCGCTGCGCCGGGCAAAGCTCGACGCAACGGTGAGGCTGATGCCGATCGGGTTGTTGACCTCGTGCGCGACGCCGGCAACGAGGCCGCCGAGCGCCGCGAGCCGCTCGGCGTCGATCAGGTTCTGCTGCGCGGTGTTGAGCTCGAGCAGCGCGCTCTCGGCCTTCTCCTTGGACGCGCGCAGCTCGTCCTCGGTCTCACGCTTGGCGATCGCGTTCTCGCGGAACACCTCCACCGCGCGGGCCATGGCCCCGACCTCGTCGCGTGCCTTGGTGCCCTGCACCTCGCGGTCGAGGTCGCCGAGCGTGATCGCGCGCATCGCCGCCATGATCTGCTGCAGCGGCAGGCGGATCGACAGCGCGATCAGCACGCCGGCGGTAAGGATGATGCCGAGGAAGATCACCGCGATCGACAGCACGCGCCGCGAAATATCCGCCAGCGTGCGGTCGAACGTCTCCTGCGCCTTCTGCTCGCGCTGGCGCATCTTGGTCGAGAGGTCGTCGATGGCGCCGATCGCCTCGGCCTGGCTGGCGTCGATGGTGTTGCGCAGCAGCTCGGTGCGGCTCATCAGCTGCTCGGAGAGTTTTGCAAAGCCCTCGCGCAGCGCCACGGTGCGGGTCGCGAGCCGTTGCAGCGCCATGCGCTGGAGGTCGTTGTCGGCGAGGTCGATCATCACGGGGATGGTCTTCTCGATCGTCTCGGTGTTGTGGCGCGCGTCGTCGGCCGCGCCTGACGACTGCGACAGATAGTAGGAGTTGGCCGCGACCAGCATCGCGGTGAAGGCCTCGCGCGACTTGCCGAGCGAGGGCCAGATCAGCGCGTCGCGATGGCCGGTGGCGCCTTCGATGATGGAATACAGGCCCGCCATGTCCCTGGCCGGGCCCTGGACCTGGTCCTCATAGGTCTTGGCGATGGTGGCCTGGACGCTGCGCAGCTCGCCGAAGCCGTTGAGGAAGCGGTCGGTGGTGCGCTCCAGCTCCTCGACCGAGCCCGACAGCATCGGGTCCTTGGCGGCGCGGTTGGCGAGGGTGCCCAGCACCGCCTCGCGCAGCAGCAGGATTTCCGCGAACAGGTCCGGGCTCGGCTGGTTGATGTAGCGGTGGATCAGATTGTGCAGCCGCCCGGTCTCGCTTTCGAGCAGCGCCAGGATCCGGTCGGACTCGCGCACCTGGCGCACGTCGTCCCAGGCCGAGCCCAGCACCTGCGAGCCGTTCCAGATCAGCGCCACCAGCACCACGACCACGGCGGAGTTCAGCGCCGCGATCGACAGGATGCGCCAGCGGATCGGCACCGCCCGGAGCGCGCCGACAAGGCGCGCGCGCAGCCGCCCGAGCGGCCCGGGCTGCCTGTCTGCGTGCTCGCTGTGTCCAGACGCGGGCAACGAGGCTCACTCCACCTTGCGAATGCGTTCGATCAGTGCGGCCGCGGCGGGATCGCGCCCGGCCTTGGCGTAGATCGCCGCCATCGCGCCCTCGAACGGCTTGCGATCGATATCCCTGACGATGGTGACGCCGGCTTCCTCCGCCTTGCGCTGCGACTGCTCCTCGAGGTCGCGCCACTTCTCGCGCATGAAGCGGCTGGAGCGCTGCGCGGCCTCCCGGAAGATGGTCTGGTCGTCCGCCGACAGGCTGCTCCAGGCCTTGAGCGAGATCACCAGCACTTCGGGGCTCATCGTGTGCTCGGTGAGCGCGAGGTAGCCGGCATGTTTGTAATGGTCCGTCGTCACGAAAGATGGCCAGTTGTTCTCGGCGCCGTCGATCAGATGATTGGCAAGCCCGGCGAGCACCTGCCCATAGGGCATCTCGATCGGCTCGGCGCCGAGCGAGCGCATCATCTCGCTCATCAACTCCGATTGCTGCACCCGGATCCGCAGGCCCCGGAGGTCTGCGATGCTTTTGACGGGGCGGGCGCCGTTGTAGATCGAGCGCGCCCCGGAATCGTAGAAGGCGAGCCCGACGAAACCGTAGGGCTCGAAGCTGCCAAGGATCTCGCTGCCGATCGGCCCGTCCAGCACCTTCTGCATGTGCTCGATGGACCGGAACAGGAACGGCATGGCGAGCACGTTCATCGCCGGGACGAAATTGCCGATCAGCGCCACATTGGTCCGGTTGAGGTCGATCGCGCCGGCCCGGGTCTGCTCGATGGTCTCCTTCTCCTCGCCGAGCTGGCGGGAATGAAAAACCTTGATCTCGTGCCGGCCGCCGGTGCGCTCGGCGATCAGCGCGCCCATGTAGCGCAGCGCCTGGACGGTCGGGTAATCCTCGGTCTGGGTGTCGGCGGCGCGAAATTCACGCGCAACGGCGCTCGTCGCGCAAATGGCGAACAAAAGCGCGATGAAAATCACCCCGGTCCGTGAGAGTTCGGCACGGTTCAACACTGGCACACTCAACCCCTCAGTGGTGGAGTCTATGGCGAGACCAAAAGGTTCAATGCAATCTAGCAGATGGTTAAGGGAAGGCCATCCCGCCGCGGCCCGCGGGGTGATTGTGCGGCGCGGCCGGCCGTCATTCCCGGTTGAAACTGGAAATGCCGCGCCGTAAGCAGGACGGGGTCGCCTTTTGCCGCGCGACATGGAAAGAGCCATCGTGATTTCAGCATTGCGCTGTTTGCAGGTCGTTGCCACCGCCGCGGCCTTCACGTTCACCGCGCAGGCCAACGCCGCCACCGACATCGCGTGGTGGCACGCCATGTCGGGCGAGCTCGGCCGGCAACTGGAAAAGCTCGCCGCCGACTTCAACGCCTCGCAATCCGATTACCGGATCGTGCCTGCCTACAAGGGCAACTATACCGAGACGGTGACGGCGGCGATCTTCGCCTTCCGCTCGCGCAGCCAGCCCGCGATCGTCCAGGTCAACGAGGTCGCCACCGCCACCATGACCGCGGCCAAGGGCGCGATCTATCCGGTGTTCAGCCTGATGCGGGACCAGGGCGAGCCGTTCTCGCTCAACGACTACCTTCCCGCCGTCTCCGGCTACTACACCGATGCGGCCGGCAATCTGTTGTCGTTCCCGTTCAATTCGTCGACGCCGATCCTCTACTACAACAAGACCATGTTCCGTGACGCCGGCCTCGATCCGGAGGCGCCGCCGAAGACATGGCCCGAGCTTGGCGCGATCGCAAAGCGTCTGCGCGACCGCGGCGCTCCTTGCGGCTTCACCACGTCCTGGCCGTCCTGGATCCACATCGAGAATCTCTCCGCCTTCCACAACCTGCCGCTCGCGACCCGCACCAACGGTTTTGCCGGGCTCGATGCCGAGCTGACCATCAACAATCCGGTCGTCGTCAAGCACGTCGCCCAGCTGGCTGAGTGGCAGAAGACCAGGCTGTTCGACTATGGCGGCCGCGGCCAGTCGGCCGAGCCGCGCTTCCAGAACGGCGAATGCGGCATCTTCATCGGCTCCTCGGCGACGCGCGCCGACATCAACGCGAACTCGAAATTCGAGATCGGCTACGGCATGATGCCGTACTGGCCCGAGGTGAAGGACGCGCCGCAGAACTCGATCATCGGCGGCGCCACGCTGTGGGTGCTGCGTGATCGGCCGCGCGCGGAATACAAGGGCGTTGCGCGGTTCTTCGCCTATCTGTCGCAGCCCGGCGTGCAGGCGGCCTGGCACCAGAACACCGGATATCTGCCGATCACCCGCGCCGCCTACGAGCTGACGCGCGCGCAAGGCTTCTACGAGCGCAATCCGGGCTCGGCGATCTCGTTCGAGGAGATCACGCTGCATCCGCCGACGTCGAACTCGAAGGGCATCCGGCTCGGCTCCTTCGTGCTGATCCGCGGCGCGATCGAGGACGAGCTGGAGCAGGCCTTTGCCGGCCAGAAGAGCGCGCAGGGAGCTCTGGATTCCGCCGTCGAGCGCGGCAACAAGCTGCTGCGCCAGTTCGAGCGCGCCAGCCCGGAGCGATAGGCGCTGCTCGGCCCGCTGCGCGCGCACGCGACTCCACATCACGAAATTTGAAGCGATGCACGGATCCGCGGGCGGGCCGCAAATCCACGCTCTCGAAACAATGACGCCCGTGTGAGCCACATCACTTGTGCCGCGGGCGCGCAGCGATAATCTTGAGGTTGTTTCAACTATCATTTTTCCGGAAAAGTTGTGATGGAGATCGCTTATGCCTTGCTCATGTTGCATCATCCCGAACGACGTTCTGACCAGACTTTCCCAGGACAAGAAGCTGTCCGCCGTGCTTCGCAAGCAGATGGTCGACACCGTCCAGGTCAGTCATGAACTGCGCGAATTGCGGACGCAGACGGCGAAATTGACCAGCGTCGTGGCGGCGCGCGCCGCAGGTCTGGTCACGCTGGCCGCGGCGCCGACGGTCACGGTCTACGACTGCAAGCACACGCAGACGCTGCCCGGCACGCCCGTGCCGAAGCCGAAGACGTCCTCGGACGGCTCCGTCAAGCGCACCTTCAACCAGACCACCAAGGTGGCCAGGTTCTACCAGCAGGTCTTCAACCGGAATTCGATCGACGATCACGGCATGACCATGATGTCGTCGGTTCATTTCGGCGAGAAGTACAACAACGCGATGTGGAACGGCTCGCAGATGGTCTATGGCGACGGCGACGGCAGCATCTTCGTCGACTTCACCCGCGGCAACGACGTCATCGGCCACGAACTGACCCATGGCGTGACCCAGCATAGCCTCCAGCTCGCCTATAGCGGCGATGCCGGCGGCCTGAACGAGAGCATCTCCGACTGCTTCGGCTCGATGTTCCGGCAATGGGAGGCCAAGCAGGACGTCAAGAAGGCTGACTGGCTGATCGGGCGCGACATCATGGGGCCGGCGGCCAAGAAGAAGGGGTTCGCCTGCCTGCGCGACATGGCCGATCCCGCCGCCAAGCACTGCCTGGCGCCGCAGCCGACCAAATATTCGCAAGTGACGCCCGGCATGGACCCGCATTACGCGAGCGGGCCGCCGAACCTCGCCTTCTACACCGCCTGCACGACGCTTGGCGGATACAGTTGGGCCAGGATCGGGCAGGTGTGGTATCATTCGCTCACTGGTTTCGGGCCGGCGCCGAACATGACGATGAAGGCATTCGCGGCGCGGACCCGGCAGGGTGCCCACACGTTGTATCCTGGCGATGCCGCAGTCCTCGCCGCCGTCGATACCGGATGGAAGAAGGTCGGGCTCTAAAACGTGCGATACGGAAGGAAGGAAGCGTGGATCGCTTGAAGATCGAGCGCGTCGGAGGGTTCGCCGGCTTCGGCGGCCCTCACCTCAAGAGCCGCGGTGAAGTGGCATTGTCGGATCTGTCCGCCGCCGATCAGAAGACGGTGGAGCAGCTGTTTGCCGATCCGAAGAAGGTCGCGCCCGCTCATCCAGGTCAGGCCGACGCGTTCAGTTACCGGATCACGCGCGGTGCGCAGACCATCGAAGTCCCCGAGCATGCGGTCCCCTCGACCATCAAGAACAGCGTCAAGGATGTCCTGGAATAACACCGGACGGAGCCGGGCGCTGTGATGGAGGAGTCGCTGCCGCCGGATTCAGTCGGTGCTTGGGGCATGTCCGCGTCGACGAGCCTCGAGGCCTACCGTGCCTTGCGCGCCGACCAGTCCCGATGGCTGCCGATCGCGCTCGACATCGCGCGCAGCCACGGCCTCGACGTCGGCGCGCCGCAGGTGTTTGTAACAGGTACCAATCTCGTGGTCGGCCTCGGTGAGCGCCTGATCCTGAAGATCTTCCCGCCGCTGCTCCACGCGCAATTCGTCTCCGAGCGCGGTTCGCTGACGCAGCTTGCGGGACGTCTTTCCTTGCCAATTCCGCAGGTCGTCGCGGAAGGGATGCGCGACGGCTGGCCCTATCTCGTCATCACGCGTCTTGTCGGCACGCTCGGCTCGGAGGTCTGGCCGTCTCTGCCGGAACAGCAGAAGGAGCGCCTGCTGCGCCAGATCGGCGAGACCATCGCGGCCGTGCAGCGCGCGCCGCTTGGCCCTCTCGCAGCAATAGAGCCGCGCTGGGACGAGTTCATGCGCGCCCAGATGCAGGGGTGCCGCGCCAGGCACCAGCGTCTCGGCCTTGCGCCCAAATTCCTTGGAGGCCTCGACGATCTCCTGCGCGATGCGGCCCGCCTCGTTCCGATGGACGCGCCGCCGGTGCTCCTGACCGGCGAATACATTCCGGAGAACTTTCTGCTCGCCTGCCATGACGGGCAATGGTCGCTCGCCGGCCTGTTCGACTTCGGCGACGTGCGGGCGGGATGGCGCGACTACGACCTGCTCGGCCCCGGCGCCTTCATGGCGGCGGGCCGGCCGGGGAGGGTGCGCAGCCTGCTCGAAGGGTTTGGCTATGCGAAGCTGGACTATGCGCTCAAGCGGCGCCTGATGGCCCTGATGCTGCTGCACCACGCCAGCGATCTCAACAGCCACATCTGCATCGAGGGCTGGCAGGACAAGGCGAGGGATCTCGTCGAGCTGCAGGACCTGATCTGGGCGGAGTGAGTGCTCCGGCCCCACCCCTCTCCGTCATTCCGGGGCGCCGCGAAGCGGCGGGACCGGAATCCATTTTCCCACGCATTCTGTGGCCCGATGGATTCCGGGCTCGATGCTGCGCATCGCCCCGAAATGACGGCCGGGCCTAGTGGCTTCAGCACGGGCGCCCGGCTATCTGCGCGATGAGTCCTGCCGCCGCCTCCCGAATGGGCTCTCACGTTTCATGGATGAAATTTTGAGCAATTTTCCGTCTTTGTATGCAAATAGGAGGTGCGCCGCTCTCCGGAAAGTCAGACAAAAATCAAAAAGATCAAGTGATATCAGTTGATTAGCGCGAGACTAACGTCTCGTTAAGCTCTGGCACGAACCTTGCGAATCTAGTTCCAACCAGAAACTTTTGTGTTGGAGCGATTTCATGAAGCGCCGCGATTTCCTCAAGTCCGTTTCCGGATTGGCCGCAGGCGCGGCGCTTCCGGCCATGCCGTCGGTGATGTCCTCCGCCAGGGCCGACGCTCGCTCGGAGACGCTGCTGATCGTCTCGGAGGGCGGCCCCAACAATCTCGACATCCACGGCGTCGGCACCAACGTGCCCGGATGAGGTGTCCTGGAATTGCTACGACCGGCTGATCAGCCACGAGATGAAGAGCGGCCCCGGCGGCGTGCCCTATTACGATCGCGACAAGTTCAAGGGCGAGCTCGCCGAGGACATGAAGATCGACGACATGTCGGTCACCTTCAAGCTGAAGAAGAACGCCAAATTCCACGATGGCGCGCCGGTCACCGCCAAGGACGTGAAGTGGTCGTTGGACCGTGCCGTCAGCGTCGGCGGCTTCCCGACCTTCCAGATGAGCGCGGGCTCGCTGACCAAGCCCGAGCAGTTCGTCGTGATCGACGACTACACCGTGCGCGTCGATTTCCTGAAAAAGGACAAGCTGACGATTCCCGATCTCGCGGTGATCGTGCCCTGCATCGTCAACTCCGAGCTGGTGAAGAAGAACGCCAGCGAGAAGGATCCCTGGGGTCTCGAATTCACCAAGCAGCAGACCGCGGGCTCCGGCGCCTACAAGGTGACGAAGTGGACCGCCGGCACCGAAGTGATCATGGAGCGCAACGAGGATTGGGTCGGCGGGCCCTTGCCGAAGATCAAGCGCGTGATCTGGCGCATGGTGCCGCAGGCGGGCAATCGCCGTGCGCTGCTGGAGCGCGGCGACGCCGACATCTCCTACGAGCTGCCGTTCAAGGATTTCCAGGAGATGAAGGCGAGCGGCAAGCTCAACGTGGTGTCGCTGCCGTTCTCCAACGGCATCCAGTATATCGGCATGAACGTCACCAAGCCGCCGTTCGACAACGTCAAGGTGCGGCAGGCGATCGCCTATGCGCTGCCCTACCAGAAGATCATGGACGCGGTGCTGTTCGGGCTCGGCAATCCCATGTTCGGCGCCGCCAAGGACAAGGCCACCGAGGTCGCTTGGCCGCAGCAGCACAAATACAACACCGACATGGAGAAGGCGAAGGCGCTGCTGACGGAGGCCGGCTACGCCAACGGTTTCGAGACCACGATCTCGTTCGACCTCAATTTCGCCGGCGTCAACGAGCCGCTCTGCGTGCTGGTGCAGGAATCGCTCGCCCAGCTCGGCATCAAGACCACCATCAACAAGGTGCCCGGCGCCAACTGGCGCACCGAATTGAACAAGAAGGAGATGCCGCTCTTCACCAACGTGTTCTCGGGTTGGCTCGATTACCCCGAGTACTTCTTCTACTGGTGCTATCACGGCAACAATTCCGTCTTCAACACCATGAGCTACAAGTCGGCGGAGATGGACAAGCTGATCGACGGCGCGCGCACTGCGGCCGCGAGCGGCGACACCGCGGCCTACGACACCGACGTGAAGGGTTTCGTCGATCTCGCCTACAGCGACATCCCGCGCATCCCGCTGTACCAGCCCTTCGTCAACGTCGCGATGCAGAAGAACATCAGCGGCTACCAATACTGGTTCCATCGCCGCCTGGACTACCGCGCGATGGCAAAGGGGTGAGGTGTCATGCTGATGGTCGGCGACGCATCGGCATGTGTTGGTCTCTTCCACTGGAGTGAGGTGGGCACTGTCATCTCATTCCCTCCCCCCTTATGGGGGAGGGGCAGGGAGGGGGGTAGCCACGAACTCCGACCCCTCCCGGAGCCACCCCCCTCCCTAGCCCTCCCCCACAAGGGGGGAGGGAACGCAGCTGAGCAAGTCGTTCGAATTTGCTTCCAATGGCTAGGCAGAAGGAGAGCACTCCCATGCTGACCATGATCGGCAAGCGCCTGATGTTCGCGATACCCTCGCTGATCGGCGTCGTCATCGTCACCTTCCTGCTGACGCGCGCGCTGCCTGGTGATCCCGCCGCGTATTTCGCCGGTCCCGCCGCGACGAAAGAGGCCGTCGAGCAGATCCGGAAGAAGCTCGGTCTCGACCGGCCGCTGATCGAGCAGTTCTTCCGCTATACCAACGACCTCGCCCATGGTGATTTCGGCAACTCGCTCACCACAGGCCAGCCGGTCGCGGCCGAGATCCGCAACCGCCTGCCGGCCTCGGCCGAGCTGACGCTGCTCGGCCTCATCGTCTCGATCGTGATCGCCATTCCGCTCGGCGTGCTGGCGGCGACGCGGCCGGGGTCATGGGTCGATCACCTCTGTCGGGTCACGACGACGGCGGGCGTCTCGCTGCCGGTGTTCTTCACCGGCCTCGTTCTCGTTTACGTTTTCTATTTCCGGCTCGGCTGGTCGCCCGCGCCGCTCGGCCGTCTCGATGTATTCTACAGCGCGCCGCCGACGGTGACCGGCTTCTATCTGATCGACACCCTGATCGCGCGCGACCTCGAGGCGTTCCGCTCGGCGCTGAGCCAGCTCATTCTTCCGGCGACGACGCTTGCGATCTTCTCGCTGGCACCGATCGCGCGCATGACCCGCGCCTCGATGCTGGCGGTGCTCGCCTCCGAATTCGTCCGCACCGCGCGCGCCAGCGGCCTGTCGCCGGCGACCGTCATCGTCACCTATGCCTTCCGCAACGCGATGCTGCCCGTGATCACCACGCTCAGCATGGTGTTCTCGTTCCTGCTCGGTGCGAACGTGTTGGTGGAAAAAGTGTTCGCCTGGCCCGGCATCGGCTCCTACGCGGTGGAAGCGCTGATCTCGTCGGACTTCGCGCCGGTGCAGGGTTTCGTGCTGACCATGGCGGTCATGTACGTGCTGCTCAATCTGGTGATCGACATTTTGTACGGCGTGATCGATCCGCGCGTCAGGTTGGAGGGCTAAATCATGAGCTCCGTTGCGCCTGCGGTTGAACCGGTCGGTCCCGCCCGTACCTCGGGACTGGTCGCGATCCTCGAACAGACCCGCTACGTTCTCGGCGAAAACAAGGTCACGGGTTTTGCCTTCGCCCTGCTGATTGTGATCCTCATCGCCGCGATCTTCGGTCCCTATGTGGTGCCGTATGATCCGCTTGCCTCCGATACCGCCGCGTCGCTGAAGCCGCCGTCGGCGGCGCACTGGTTCGGGACGGATCAGCTCGGCCGCGACATCTTCAGCCGCGTCGTCGTGGCGACGCGTCTCGATACCTTCATCGCGATCGCCTCCGTCGTGCTGGTGTTCCTGATGGGCGGCCTCGCCGGTATCGCAGCGGGCTACTTTGGCGGCTGGACCGACCGCATCGTCGGCCGCATCGCCGACACCATCATGGCGTTTCCGCTGTTCGTGCTGGCGATGGGCATCGTCGCGGCGCTCGGCAACACGGTGCAGAACATCATTCTTGCGACCGCGATCGTGAACTTCCCGCTCTATGCCCGCGTCGCGCGTGCCGAGGCCAATGTCCGCCGCAATGCCGGCTTCGTGCAGGCCGCGCGCCTGTCCGGCAACGGCGAATTCCGCATCGTGCTGGTGCATATTCTCCCGAACATCATGCCGATCATGATCGTGCAGATGTCGCTGACCATGGGCTACGCCATCCTCAATGCTGCCGGCCTCTCCTTCATCGGCCTCGGTGTCCGCCCGCCGACTGCCGAATGGGGCATCATGGTCGCGGAAGGCGCGGGCTTCATGGTCTCAGGCGAATGGTGGATCGCACTGTTCCCGGGCCTCGCTCTGATGATCGCCGTGTTCTGCTTCAACCTCCTCGGCGACGGCCTCCGCGACATCGTCGATCCGCAGCGGAGGACGTAGGTGATGGTTCCTTCACCTCCAAATTCCCCGTCGAAGTTGTCCAATGAATCCAACGCCCTTCTACTGTGCATGGGGTTGTTTTCGACCTTTTTGAGTGACGGGAGCCATCCATGACCGCCCAGCCGCTGCTCGACGTCCAGGACCTCACGGTCGAATTCACCACCCGCCGCGGCACCGTGAAGGCGGTGCAGCACGTCAACATCTCCGTCGCCAAGGGCGAGACGCTCGCCATCGTCGGCGAGTCCGGCTCCGGCAAGTCGGTGACGTCCTATGCGGTGATGCGCATCCTCGACCGTGCCGGGCGGATCGCCGATGGCTCGGTGATGTTCTCCGGCATCGACGTGAAGGCTGCGACCGAAGACCAGATGCGCGACCTGCGCGGCCGCGAAGTCTCGATGATCTTCCAGAACCCGCGCGCCGCACTCAATCCGATCCGCAAGGTCGGCGACCAGATCGAGGACGTGCTGCGCACCCATGTGCAGCAGGCCCAGGTCGCCGATCACGGTGAGAAGGCGATCGAGGCGCTGGAGCAGGTCAAGATCGCCCGCCCGCGCGAGCGCTACCACGCCTATCCGTTCGAACTGTCCGGCGGCATGTGCCAGCGCGTCGTCATCGCGCTGGCGCTGGCCTGCAACCCGCAACTCCTGATCGCGGACGAGCCGACCACCGGCCTCGACGTCACCACCCAGAAGGCGGTGATGGACCTGATCGTCGAGCTGACTAGGCGCCGCGCGATGTCGACCATCCTGATCACGCATGATCTGGGTTTGGCCGCCGCCTATTGCGACCGCGTCGTGGTGATGGAGAAGGGCCGCGTGGTCGAGACCGCCAAGGCCGCCGATATCTTCGCCAATCCGCAGCACCCCTATACGAAGAAGCTGATGCGCGCGACGCCGCGGCTCGGCGTGAGCTTGCGGGATCTGTTGCCGGAGGAGGAGGGGGCTTCCTTCGCCTCTCCCCGCGTGCGGGGAGAGGCCGACGCACGAAGTGCGGGGGGTGAGGGGGACTCTCCAAGCACCGTGCTCGCGGAGACGCCCCCTCACCCCAACCCTCTCAGCGCGAGCGAAGCTCGTCGCGACCCCGCAAGCGGGGAGAGGGGGAAGAGCGAACAGCCTCTCCTTCTCATCGAAAAGCTCGTGAAAGAGTATCCCCGTCAGGGCGCCACCGCCACGCTCGGCAAACTGTTCGGCCGCAAGCCGCCGGTGGAGCCGGATGTATTCCGCGCCGTCGACGGCATCAGCTTCTCGATCGGCCATGGCGAGAGCGTCGGGCTCGTCGGCGAATCCGGCTGCGGCAAATCGACCACCTCGATGATGGTGATGCGGCTCCTGGACCAGACCTCCGGCCTGATCCAGTTCGACGGCGAGGACATCGGCGGCATCGCGCCGGCCTCGTTTGCCCGGCTGCCGCAGCGCAGCCGCATCCAGATGGTGTTCCAGGACCCGACCGACAGCCTCAATCCGCGCTTCACCGCCGCGCGCGCCATCGCCGACCCGATCATGCAGCTCGGCGACGTCAGGGGCCGCGATGCGCTGCGCGCCCGCTGCGAGGAGCTGGCCACCATGGTCGGCCTGCCGCACAATCTGCTGGATCGGTTTCCGCACCAATTGTCCGGCGGCCAGAAGGCCCGCGTCGGCATCGCCCGGGCGATTGCCCTGCACCCGAAACTCGTCATCCTGGACGAGCCGACCGCGGCGCTCGACGTCTCGGTCCAGGCCGTGGTCCTCAATCTGCTCCAGGACCTCAAGGCGCGGCTAGGTATGAGCTATCTGTTCGTCTCGCATGATTTGAACGTAGTGCGCTTGCTGTGCGATCGTGTCATTGTGATGCGGACGGGTCGAATCGTCGAGGAAGGCTCTTCCGAGAGGGTTTTGAGCGATCCGCAGGACGACTACACCAAGGAGCTGCTGACGGCGATCCCGCATCCGCCGTTGCCGGTACACTGATTGTTTGGGAGCGTGATGGCCGAGCCGCTGGACGATTATATCGACGCCGTATCGAAAGCGCTGGCATTGCCGATCGAGGAGGCCTGGAGGCCGGCGGTTCGCGCCAATCTCGAAGTGTCGCTGCGGCTCGCCCGCCTCGTCGACGAATTCGCGCTGCCGGACGAGACCGAGCCGGCGCCGATCTTCTCCGTCTGACGCCGCCATGACCACCAAGCCAGAGATGAGTGCTGCCGACATCGCGAAAGCGGTGGCAGGCGGCAAGATGTCCGCCCTCGCTGCCACCGAAGCCGCGCTCGCGCGCATCAAGCAGCACGACACCATCCTCAATTCCTTCACCGACGTCACCGCCGAGCGCGCCCGCGCCAAGGCGCGTGCGATCGACGCCGACATTGCCGCCGGCAAGGAGGTCGGCCCGCTCGCCGGCGTGCCCTTCGCGGTGAAGAACCTGTTCGATGTCGCGGGCCTCTCGACCCGTGCCGGCTCGAAGATCAACCGCGACCTCGCACCCGCCAAGCGAGACGCCACCTTGATCGAGCGGCTGGAAGCGGCCGGCGCGGTTCTGGTCGGCGCGCTCAACATGGGCGAGTACGCCTACGACTTCACCGGCGAGAACATTCACGACGGTCCATCGCGCAATCCGCACGATACGACGCGCATGAGCGGCGGCTCCTCCGGCGGCTCCGGCAGCGCCGTCGGCGGCGCGCTGGTGCCGATCGCGCTGGGCTCGGACACCAACGGCTCGATTCGCGTGCCGTCCTCGTTCTGCGGCATCTTTGGCCTGAAGCCGACCTATGGCCGGCTGTCGCGGGCGCGGTCGTTTCCGTTCGTCGCGAGCTTCGATCATCTCGGCCCGTTCGCGCGCTCCGTCACCGATCTCGCGCTCGCCTACGATGCGATGCAGGGGCCGGATGCGGGCGATGCCGCCTGCACCACACGCGGTCTGGAGCCGACGGTGCCGCTGCTCGCCAATCCGGTCTCGGACCTGCGCATCGCGATCGCCGGCGGCTACTTCCAGAAGAACGTGTTTCCCGAGGCCGTCGAAGCCGTGAGCCGCGTCGCCAAGGCGCTCGGCGCGACGCAAATCGTGGATGTGCCCGAAGCCGCGCGTGCCCGCGCGGCGGCTTACGTCATCTCCACCACCGAAGGCGCTTCGCTGCATCTCGATCGCCTGCGCAAGCGTCCGAACGATTTCGATCCCGCCGTGCGCGACCGCCTGATCGCGGGCGCCATGGTGCCCGCGCCGCTGGTCGATCGCGCGCAAAAATTCCGCCGCTGGTATCGCGCGCAGTTTTCCGAAATCTTCAAATCGGTCGACGTGCTGCTGGCGCCGGCGACGCCGTGCACTGCGCCAAAGCTCGGGCAGGTGAATTTCAATCTCGACGGCGTCGAACTGCCGGTGCGCGCCAATATCGGCATCCACACCCAGCCGATCTCCTTCATCGGCCTGCCCGTGGTCGCGGTGCCGGTGCCGCTCGAGCCGCTGCCGATCGGCGTGCAGATCATCGCCGCGCCCTGGCGCGAGGACATCGCGTTGCGCGTCGCGCATGCGTTGGAACGGATGGGCGTTGTCGCGGCGCCAGCCCCGAGAGGATTCTGAGATGGAGATCGATCTCCCAGAGGTGATCGCGGAAGTCAAAGCCGCATTCGATCGTTATGAGCAGGCCCTGGTCACCAACGACGTAACCGTGCTCGGCGAGCTGTTCCGCAACGATCCCCGCACGCTGCGCTACGGAATCGGCGAGAACCTCTATGGCTATGAGGCGATCTCCGGCTTCCGCGCCGGCCGCTCGCCGGTCGGCCTCAACCGTCGCACCGCGAAAACCGTCATCAGCAGCTATGGCCGCGACACGGCCGTCGCCTCCACCCTGTTCTATCGCGACACGGCGCCCGGCAAGGTCGGCCGGCAGATGCAGACCTGGATTCGCTTCCCGGAGGGCTGGCGCGTCGTCGCCGCCCATGTCAGCATCATCGACGAGTCGAAAGAGAACTGATCGTATGACGCTTGACGACCTTCCGCAGGGAACACTGCCGGCCGAGCCGGTGGTGCCCCGCGTCGACCGGGCCCTGCCGTCGGTGCAGAAGGTCACGCGCGCCGAGGAGCTGCGCCTTCAGCTCGCCGACGAGATCGTGCGCGGAGCCCTGGCTCCCGGCTCGCCGCTGGACGAGACCGACATCGCGCGGCGTTTCAACGTCTCGCGCACGCCGGTGCGCGAGGCCCTGCGCCAGCTGGTGGCGAGCGGCCTCGTCGAGGCCCGGCCGCACCGCGGCGCGGTGGTGGCGCAGCCGTCGATCGAACGGCTGAAGAGCATGTTCGAGGCGATGGCGGAGCTGGAAGCGCTGTGCGCCGGCCTTGCCGCCGAGCGCATGTCCGCCGCCGAACGCCACGGCCTGGAGGCCATCCACGAAGAGCTGCGTGTCCTCAGCTACACCGGCAATCCTGATCGGTTCCACGAGGTCAACGAGCGCTTCCACAACGCGATCTATGCCGGCTCGCAGAACGGTTACATCGCCGAGATCACGCTGGCGACCCGCGTCCGCGTGCAGCCGTTCCGCCGTGCCCAGTTCCGCAACCTCGGCCGTCTCGCCAAGTCGCAAGCCGAGCACGACCGCGTCGTCGTCGCCATCATGCGCGGCGACAAGCAGGGCGCCGCCGCCGCCATGCGCGCCCATATCGAGTTGGTGCGCGGGGAGTACGAGATCTACGCGGTGTCGGTTTAGCGCCGCGCATTCCGTGCCGTAGGGTGGGCAAAGGCGCAACGCGCCGTGCCCACCACCCATCCGCAATGATGTTGGAATTGGTGGGCACGCTACGCTTTGCCCACCCTACGAGAGCTACGCCGTGGCCGCCTCCGCCATATACGCGCGCCAACCGCCGTAGCTTGTGATGTCTCGCGCTTCGCCGAGCACTTCCGGCTCGACGAGAAAGCCCTTCACGCTGCGGCCGTCGGCGAGCCTGATGGTGCCGATCGCCATCGGCGCCGGAATCGCGTTGACGAACTTGCCGAACGCAGCCGCAGAAAGCGACCAGATCTCCAGCTCGATGGCCGCGCCTTTGCCGGCTGCGACGCGCAGCATGCCCGGCTTCGGTGGCGTCGTCGGAAGCGCATAGAGCTTGTAGTCCGGTGCGGTTTTGGTCGCCTCGATCAGCTTTCCGTTCAGCGCCTTCAACTCGCCGTTCAGCGCCATGCCGGACAGATGCGCGCCGACGACGGCGATCGGAATCTCGTCGATGCCGCCTGCGGCAAGCGGCGCGAGCGCGGGTTGCGCGACGCCCTTCGCGCCGACGCTCAGCCTGGTATCCGCATGGAATACGCGGCCGATGCTCGCCAGCAGCGCATCGCGGCCGGCCGGCGCCAGCAGCGTGATGCCGAACGGGATGCCGTCGGCGCGCATCGATGCCGGCACGGCGAGGCCGCAGAGGTCGAGCAGGTTGACGAAATTGGTGTAGGTGCCGAGCCGGCTGTTGAGCTCGATCGGGTTGGCCAGCACCTGCGCGGTCGTATACGCGGTCGGCGCCGTCGGCAGCACCAGCGCGTCGATATTGGCAAAGGTGCGCTCGGCGATCTTGCGCAGGCCCTGCAGGCGATAGAGCGCGGAGAAGGTGTCCGCCGCCGTCAGCCGCGCACCGGCCGCGGTGATCTCGCGCGTCACCGGATGGATCATATCGGGCGCGGACGCCAGCAGGTTCTTGATCACGAGATAGCGCTCGGCAACCCAGGGCCCTTCGTAGAGCAGTCGCGCCGTCTCGTAGAACGGCTCGAGGTCGAATTCGACCAGCGTCGCGCCAAGCGCGGTCCAGCGCTTCAGCGCCTCGCCATAAGCGGCTTCCGCCTTCTTGTCGCCGAAGAAGATCAGCTGCCCGTTGCGCGGCACGCCGAGGCGCAGGTTTGCGGGGAACGGCGTGAGCGCGCCGAGCGGCCGGTCGCGCGAGAATGGATCGGCCTGGTCAGGTCCCGCCATCACGGAGAGTGCGAGTGCAGCATCGTCCACCGTCAGGGCGAATACCGAGATGCAGTCGAGCGTGCGGCAGGCCGGCACGAGGCCCGCGGTCGAGATCATGCCGAGGCTTGGCTTCAGCCCGACGATGTTGTTGAGCATGGCCGGCACGCGGCCGCTGCCGGCGGTGTCGGTGCCGAGCGACAGCGGCACGAGGCCGGCGCCGACGGCGGTCGCCGAGCCTGAGCTGGAGCCACCGGGAATCAGATCCTCGCGAATCGAATTTTTGGGAATGCCGTAGGGCGAGCGCACGCCGACGAGGCCGGTTGCGAACTGGTCGAGATTGGTCTTGCCGATGATGATGGCGCCGGCTGCGCGCAGGCGCTCCACCGCGGTCGAGTCATGGGTCGGTGTGTAGGAGAAGGCGGGGCAGGCCGCCGTGGTCGGAAAGCCCAGCGCGTCGATGTTGTCCTTCACCGCGACCGGGACGCCATAGAGCGGTATGCTGGCGGCATCCGCGCGCGCGGCAAGCTTTTCAGCTTCCGCGATCGCGTCCTTCTCGTCGCGCAGGCTGATGAAGACGGCGGGATCGTTGTGGTCGCGGATGCGTTGATAGGTGCGCGCGATGGTCTGTGCCGGCGTGAGCGTGCCCGCGCGATGCGCGGCCACAATCGCGGCGATCGTTTCAGGCTGTTCAGCCCCCATTTTCAGCCCTCATGGCGACAAAACTCCGGCAACATGTCCTCACCCGGATTGAAGCAAGCGATGTGCCATTGTGTACAGAATCGTACAGAATCCGGGCAGCGCGGCTGCTCCGGATATTATCGGGAGATCAGTAGGTTGGGGGATATTTCGGCGGCCGGGCGGGGCATCGCGCCAACGCCTTGTTCCGGGCATTTGCGCAAATTTTGGGCAGTCTGGATCAGGTGAAGCCAGCGAGGATCTGGAGCAGCCGCTCCCGGTTCTCCTTGCCGATCTTCGCCTCGACATGGCGCTCGTGCTCGTCGGCGAGCCGCTTGAACTTCGCCAGCGCCGTCTCGCCCTGGGCGGTCAGGTGCAGGGCGTGGGAGCGCCGGTCCGCCTTCGACTTGACCCGTTTCACCAGCTTGCGCTGTTCGAGGCTGTCGAGCAGATGCACCAGCCGGGCGCGCTCGATGCCGAGGCGCTTGGCCACCGCCATCTGCGACAGGCCCGGATTGGCGCCGATTACCGTCAGCACCGAATATTGCGTCGGCCGGATGTCGACCCCGCCCAGCGTCTTGATGAAGTCCTGAAAGATCCAGATCTGGAAACGCCGCACCGCGTAGCCGGCGTGTCCGACCAGCGCGTCGAGCCCTATCTCGTCCGCGTCGTTCCGCCGCGCCGCGCCGTTGCCGGCGCGTTTGCGTGGGGAAGTTTGGGCTACCGTGGCTGTCACGTCGCGTCTCCTGCCATGCATCCCTTGTAGCGCCTCGGACGGCCGTGCGGAAGATTGTTGTTGACGACAACAATTGTCGTGCCCAACATTATGGCCAAGGCAGAATGGCCAAGGCAGTCCGGAACGAGGCTGCGGCCGATCCGGACATCCGGGCGGAGGAGGAAACACATGACAGCCGCCTTACGCGGTGACGCGTCAAGTCTGTTCGCAGCGCCCAAGACGATCGCCGAGCATCGCACCGACGGCAGCATCGTGCTGCGCTCGCCGGAGCCGTTGCGCGACAGCGCGCGCTGCATCGGCGACTGGCTGGAGCAATGGGCGCGGCAGACGCCCGATGCGATCTTCCTCGCCGAGCGCGGCAATGCCGAAGCGCCATGGACCACCGTCACCTACGCGCACACCTTGCGCCAGGTGCGTGGTGCGGCGTCGTGGATCCTGGCGCAAGGCCTCAGCGCCGAACGCCCGCTCGTGATCCTCTCCGATAACAGCATCGACCATGCGCTGCTTGCGCTTGCCGCGCAGCATATCGGCGTGCCCTCCGCCGCGATCTCACCGGCCTATTCGCTGATGTCCAGAGATTTCGACAAGCTCAAGAGCATGATCGCGCTGCTCGAGCCGGGCGCGATCTACGTCTCCGCGACGAAGCCGTTCGCGGCGGCGCTGGCTGCGATCGAGCCGCTGCACAAGGCGCAGATCATCAGCGGCAACGGCGCTGACGCCGACGCACTCGCCTTCAGCGCCGTTGCGGCAACGCCCGAAATTGTCGACGTCGCAAAAGCCTTTGCCGCGGTGACGCCGGACACGATCGCAAAGTTCCTGTTCACGTCAGGCTCGACCGGCACGCCGAAAGCCGTCATCAACACCCAGCGCATGCTGACCTCGAGCCAGCAGGCCAAGGCGCAGACCTGGACCTTCCTCGAACAGGCTGGCAGCGATCTCGTCATTCTCGACTGGCTGCCCTGGAGCCACACCTTCGGCGCCAACCACAATTTCAACCTGGTGCTGCGCAACGGCGGCTCACTCTATATCGACGGCGGCAAGCCTGCGCCCGGTCTCTTTGCGACGTCGCTCGCGAACCTGAAAAGCGTGATGCCGACGGTCTATTTCAACGTGCCGCGCGGCTTCGACATGCTGATCGCGGCATTGCGCGGTGACGAAGCGTTGCGCCGCCGCTTCTTCAGCGAGGTGAAGTTCGCCTTCTATGCGGGCGCAGCGCTGCCGCAGAACCTGTGGGACGCGCTCGAACAATTGTCCGTCGAAACCGTCGGCCGCCCGCTGCCGATGGTGTCGGCCTGGGGCTCGACGGAAACCTCGCCGCTGGCGACCGACTGCCATTTCCTCGCCGAGCGCTCCGGCAATATCGGCGTGCCGATACCCGGTACCGAGCTGAAGCTCGTCACCTCCGGCGACAAGCTGGAAGTGCGCGTGCGCGGCCCCAACGTCACGCCGGGTTACTGGAAGGCGCCCGAGCTGACCAGGCAGGCGTTTGACGACGAGGGCTTTTATCTCATCGGGGATGCGGTGAAGCTTGCTGATAGCGCGCGGCCGGAGCGCGGCCTGTTCTTCGACGGGCGTGTCGCGGAGGACTTCAAGCTCAATTCCGGCACCTGGGTCAGCGTCGGCACGCTGCGGCTCGCCGGCATCGCCGCGCTGGCGCCGCTCGCGCAGGACATCGTCGTCGCCGGTCATGGCGGAGACGAAGTGCGCTTTCTGGTGTTCCCGAACATCCCGGCGTGCCGTGGGCATGCCGGTTTGCCGGAGACGGCCGATGTGAATGATGTGCTGGCACATGACAAGGTCAGGACTGCGATCGCTCAGGGCCTCGCAAGGCTGAAGCAGCAGGGCGCCAATTCCTCCGGCCACGCCACCCGTGCGCTGCTGCTCGCCGAACCGCCATCGGTGGACGGCGGCGAGATCACCGACAAGGGCTACATCAACCAGCGCGCGGTGCTGACGCGGCGTGCGGAGGCGGTGGCGCGGTTGAATGACGATGCGTCGGGGGAATGGATTGGGTGCGTCGGGTGAATTGACCGCGGAGGCGGCGCCTCATCGAGACGATGAAGCAACCGCGTAATAGCGCAGTCGAGGTCGTCTCGCCGTCATTCCGGGGCGCGCCTCTTGGCCCGAACCCGGAATCCGTTTCACTGCAGGGGCTGTTGCACGATGGATTCCGGGTTCGCGCTACGCGCGCCCCGGAATGACGAGCTGAGTGTGAGACAGACTGCCCATAGGCCAGCCAACCTGCCGCAATATCCTGCCAGATTCTTTTGTTGCCTAAGCAACTAATTTGTGCGAACCGTTCCGGACAAGGATGACGGTGGACGAACCGCCGCGCCTGATCTCGGAGGAAACGATGCTCGGCAGGAATGGTGCCGCGGGCAAATGCCGGCGCATGCCTGAAAGCGGCGATGCGGCGCGCTTCACGCGCGGTGCGTCAGGCGGTGCTGCTGCCCGTCACCGCGCCGAGATTTTCGTGCAGCCGGCGGAGCAGATCGATCAGCACCTCGCGCTCGTCCTTGCTCAGGCAGGACAGCAGGCGCCGTTCGCGCTCGAACGCTGCGACGATCACCTTGTCATGGGTGGCGCGTCCTCTCGCCGTCAGCGCGATCGAATGGGTGCGACCGTCATTCGGGTCGGTGCGGATCGACACCAGCCCGCGCTTCTCGAGGCCGGCAAGCGTCCGGCTCACCGGCCCCTTGTCGAAGCCGATGACGTGGCAGATGCGCGAGGCGGGAATGCCGGGCTCGATCGCCAGCAGCGACATGATCCGCCATTCCGTGACGTTGACGCCGAACTCGCGCTGGTAGAGCGCGGTCGCGCTGTTCGAGAGCTTGTTGGCGATGAAGGTGATGAACGCCGGGACGTAACGATCGAGATCGAGCGTCGGCCCGGTCTCGGCGGGCGCGGGCTTTTGGCGGGCTCTGGTCGAAGACGTCGGCATATCGGGCTTTTGACTCGCGTGGTGCCCGGAGACCTAAGGGCAAGCGCGGCCCTTTCACAAGATCAAAATGAGGGAGGACTTCCATGAGCGTACCCGGCTCCGCCGCATCAGGCGTCCCGCATCTCGACGTCGATCCCTTCGACATGAATTTTTTTGCCGACCCCTATCCCACGCACGAGCTGCTGCGGGAGGCGGGGCCGGTGGTCTATCTCGACAAGTGGAACGTCTATGGCGTGGCGCGCTATGCCGAGGTCCACGCCGTGCTGAACGATCCCGCGACGTTCTGCTCCAGCCGCGGCGTCGGCCTCTCCGATTTCAAGAAGGAGACGCCGTGGCGGCCGCCGAGCCTGATCCTCGAGGCCGATCCGCCCGCGCACACCCGGACCCGCGCCGTGCTGTCAAAGGTGCTGTCGCCGACGGTGATGAAGCAGGTGCGCGACCGCTTTGCCGCGGCGGCCGAGGGGCGGGTGGACGCGTTGATCGAAAAGCGCAGCTTCGATGCGATCGCCGACCTCGCCGAGGCCTATCCGCTCTCGATCTTCCCGGATGCGCTCGGGCTGAAATCCGAGGGGCGCGAGCATCTGATTCCCTACGCGAGCGTCGTGTTCAACGCGTTCGGGCCGCCCAACCAGCTGCGCCAGGAGGCGATCGCGCGCTCGACGCCACACCAAGCCTATGTCGCCGAGCAATGCCAGCGCGAGAACCTCGCGCCCGGCGGGTTTGGTGCCTGCATTCATGCCCAGGTCGACGAGGGCGCCATCACGGCGACCGAAGCGCCGCTGCTGGTGCGCTCGCTGCTGTCGGCCGGCCTCGACACCACCGTCAACGGCATCGGCGCGGCCGTCTATTGCCTCGCGCGCTTTCCGGAGCAATGGCAGCGCCTGCGCGGCGATCTCTCACTCGCGCGCAGCGCCTTCGAGGAAGCGGTTCGTTTCGAAAGCCCGGTGCAGACCTTCTTCCGCACCACCACACGTGAGGTCGAACTGTCGGGCGCGACGATCGGCGAAGGTGAGAAGGTGCTGATGTTTCTCGCCGCCGCCAATCGCGATCCGCGCCGCTGGGACAAGCCCGACAGCTATGACGTCACCCGCCGCTCGTCCGGCCATGTCGGATTCGGCTCCGGCATCCACATGTGCGTCGGCCAGCTCGTCGCGCGCCTCGAAGGCGAAGTGATGCTGACGGCGCTGGCGCGGCGCATCGCGAAGATCGAGATCACGGGCGAGCCGAAACGCCGCTTCAACAACACGCTGCGCGGGCTCGACAGCCTGCCGGTCACTATCACCCCGGCCTGACGAGGAGCCTCGATGCCTGCCATTACTTTCATTCGTGCCGACGGCAAGTCCGATCGTGTCGAAACGTCAGCCGACGAAAGCGCCATGCAGGCCGCGACCCGCCATGGCCTCGACGGCATCCTGGCCGAGTGCGGCGGCAATGCCATGTGCGCGACCTGCCACGTCTATGTCGATGAAGCCTGGCTCGCGCGCCTGCCCGCGATGGCAGATGACGAAGACGCGCTGCTCGACGGCACCGCCGCCGAGCGGCTGCCGAACAGCCGGCTGTCCTGCCAGATCATGATCACGCCCGCGCTCGACGGGCTCGTGCTGAGACTGCCGGAACGACAGGTCTGAATTCCAAACGTGCCGGCGACGACCGGCGCGACACACATAAGGGGAGGGAACAATGAAACACCTGAAATGGACGCTCGCGCTGGCCGCAAGCCTCGTGAGCGGCGCAGCAAGCGGCGAAATCTCCGACAATGTCGTGCGCATCGGCGTGCTCAACGACATCTCCGGCATCTTCCAGGACACCAACGGCATGGGCTCGGTCGAAGCCGCGCGCATGGCGGCCGAGGATTTCAACGGCGGGGGTAAGAACATCAAGGTCGAGATCGTCTATGCCGACCACCAGAACAAGGCCGATGTCGGCAATGCGATTGCGCGCAAATGGCTCGATGTCGAGGGCGTCGATGCCATCGTCGACGTGCCGAATTCTGCGGTCGGCCTCTCCATCAACACGCTGCTGCGCGACAGCCGCATGACTTTCCTGGCGTCGTCCACGGCGAGCTCGGATCTGACCGGCAAGGCCTGCTCGCCCAACACCATCCAGTGGGTCAACGACACCTGGGCGACCGGCAACACCACGGCGGCCGCGATGGTGTCGCGCGGCGGCAAGGACTGGTACTTCCTCACGGTCGATTTCGCGCTCGGCAAGGGTATCGAGGCCGAAGCGCAGAAATATATCGAGGCGCATGGCGGCAAAGTGATCGGCTCCTCCAAGCACCCGCTCGGCACGTCTGACTTTGCCTCCTTCCTGTTGCAGGCGCAGAGCTCGAAGGCGCAGGTGATCGGCCTTGCCAATGCCGGCGGCGACACCATCAATGTGGTGAAGCAGGCCGCCGAGTTCGGCATTCAGCAAAGCGGGCAGAAGCTCGTCGCCTTCCTGCTCTTCATCAACGACGTCCACGGCATGGGCATCAAGGTCGCGCAGGGGCTCCAGCTCATGGAAGCCTTCTACTGGGACATGAACGACGACACCCGCGCGTTTGCCAAGCGCTTCGGTGCGCGGCCGGGGATGAACGGCAAGATGCCGAGCGGAAACCAAGCCGGCGTCTATGCCTCCACGCTCGCTTATCTCAACGCGGTTGCCGCCACCGGCAGCGACAATGCGAAGGACGCCGTGCCCGAGATGAAGAAGTTCAGGGGCAAGGACAAACTATTCGGCGACACCGCCATCCGTCAGGACGGCCGCGTCGTGCATCCCATGTATCTGTTCGAGGTGAAGAGGCCGGAGGAGTCAAAATACCCTTACGACTATTACAAGCTGGTCTCGACGATTCCGGCGGAGCAGGCGTTTCGCCCGCTTGCGGAGGGCGGGTGCGAGTTGGTGAAGTAATTGCTCTTTGCCTCTCCCCGCTTGCGGGGAGAGGCCGGATTGCATCGAAGATGCAATCCGGGTGAGGGGGTGCTTCCGCGAGTCACATGTCCGCGGGAACGACGATCTTTCAACGCGTCATTGCGAGCGCAGCGAAGCAACCCAGAATTCCTCCGCGGGAAGACCTGGATTGCTTCGCGGCGCTCGCAATGACGGTGGGGGAGCATCGAAGGATTCGACTCCTACTGTCCCCGCGGAGACTCCCCCTCACCCCCGACCCTCTCCCCGCAAGCGGGGAGAGGGAGAAGCCGTCACCCCACCACCTTGCTCGATCCCTGCGTAATCAGCCTCGCCGCGCGCTGATCTCGCGCGTAGATCCAGAGCCAGCTCAGGGCGACGCTGAGGCGGTGGCGGAGGCCGATCAGGAAGTAGATGTGGGCGATGCCCCAGATCCACCACGCGATGGTGCCGCGCAGCTTGATGCGGCCGAAATCGATCACCGCGAGGCGCTTGCCGATCTGCGCGAGGCTGCCAGAGTGCTTGTAGCGGAACGCTCCCTTCGTCTCTCCGCGCAGGCGCGCCTTGACGGTCTCGGCGACGTGCCGCCCCTGCTGTTTGGCGGCGGGCGCGATTCCGGGCACCGGCTTGCCCTCCCAGGCACTGATCGTCACGGTGTCGCCGATGGCAAAGATCTCGGGATGGCCGGGGATCGTCAGGTCGGCCTCGACCTGCACACGGCCGGCGCGATCAGCCGGCACGCCCAGCCATTCGGCGGCGGGCGAGGCGCGCACGCCCGCGGCCCAGATCTTGGTCTTCGCGTCCAGGCGCGTGCCGCCATAGACCACGCCGTCGCGGTCGATCTCGGTGACGGGCTGGCCGAGCACGACCTCGACGCCGATCTTCTCCAGCGACGCCTGTGCATAGGCCGAGAGCTCGTCGGCGAAGCCTGCGAGCACGCGCGGCCCCGCCTCGATCAGCACCACGCGCGCCTTGGTCGTATCGATGTTGCGGAAATCTTCCGGCAGGGTGTGATGCGCCATTTCGGCGATGGTGCCGGCGAGCTCGACGCCGGTGGGGCCGGCGCCGACGATGACGAAGGTCAGCCGCGCCGCGCGCTTGGCCGGATCGGTCTCGCGCTCGGCGCGCTCGAACGCCACCAGGATATGCCGGCGCAGCGTGGTCGCGTCCTCCAGCGTCTTCAGGCCGGGCGCGAACTGCTCCCATTCGTCATGGCCGAAATAGGCGTGACGCGCACCGGTGGCGAGCACCAGCGTGTCGTAGGGCACCTCGCTGCCGTCGTCGATCAGCACGCAGCGCCTGTTAGCATCGACGCCGCTGACCGTCGCGAACAGCGTCGTCACCTCGCGCCGGTCGCGCATGAGATGGCGGACCGGCCAGGCGATCTCGCTGGTCGCAAGCGATGCGGTCGCGACCTGGTAGAGCAGCGGCTGGAACAGATGATGGTTGCGGCGGTCGATCAGCGTGATGTCGACCGGGGCGCCCGCCAGCCGGTAGGTCGCCTCCAGCCCGCCGAAGCCGGCGCCGACGATGACGACACGATGGGGTGTGGTGGTCATGATGCGCCCTCGACTCTTGCTGCTTCTCCGCTTCATTTAAGTGCGGAAAGTGACCCGCGGTCCAATAGCCGTCATCAATCGCGGAATAGGCTGGGCGTATCGTCGTGCCGCGAAAAAGCGCCGCAGCCTCCACCGAAGTGAGTAGAATTATATTTCTTGCCATCGCCGATGGGGGCGAAATATGGTGCAGGGACGGGTGCTGAGCCATTGGCGGCTCGACAGATTTTGCGTTCAATAGAGACAGGCCCCGGGGCGGCGATCACCCCGTTTCCGGGATCAATAATAAGGAGGGGAGTGGTTATGAGGACGGCATTCTGGCTGGCGGGCGCAGCGGCGCTGGTGCTGGCAAATCCGGCATTCGCCGGCGACACCATCAAGATCGGTTTCGTCTCGACCTTCAGCGGCCCGACCGCCGTGATCGGCAACGACATGCGCAACTCGTTCGAGCTGGCGCTGGATCATCTCGGCCGCAAGATGGACGGCAAGCCGGTCGAGGTGATCTACGAGGACGACGGCCAGAAGCCCGATGTCGGCAAGCAGAAGACCGAGAAGCTGGTGCAGTCCGACAAGGTCGATTTCATCGTCGGCTATATCTGGTCGAACGTGCTGCTGGCTTCCTTGAAGACCGCGGTGGACTCGCAGACCTTCCTGATCTCGGCCAATGCCGGCCCGTCGCAGCTCGCCGGCGAGCTCTGCTCACCTTACGTGTTCTCGACCTCCTGGCAGAACGACCAGACGCCGCAGGCCATGGGCCTCTACATGAACCAGAAGGGCGTCAAGAGCGTCTTCCTGATCGGGCCGAACTACGCGGCCGGCAAGGACATGCTCGCGGGCCTCAAGAACACCTTCAAGGGTGAGATCAAGGGCGAAGAATACACGGTCTGGCCGAGCCAGCTCGACTTCTCCGCCGAGCTCTCCAAGGCCCGCGCTTCCGGCGCCGAGTCGATCTTCGTGTTCTACCCCGGTGCCGCCGGCGTGCAGTTCCTCAATCAATATACCCAGGCCGGCCTGAAGAGCACGATGCCGCTCTACACCGCCTTCACCGTCGACGAGCTGTCGTTGCCGCTCCAGAAGGAGAACGCGTTAGGGGTTCCCGGCGCGCAGCAGTGGGTGAACGACCTGCCCAACGAGCAGAACAAGCGCTTCGTTGCCGACTACCGCAAGAAGTACCCCAATCTGCGTCCGACCTATTACGGCGCCCAGACCTACGACGCCGCCCAGCTCATCAACAGCGCCGTCGTCGCGGTGAAGGGCGACACCAGCAAGAAGGACGCGATGAAGGCCGAGATGGAGAAGGCCAACTTCAAGTCGCTGCGCGGTGCGTTCAAGTACGGCAACAACCACATCCCGGTGCAGAGCTTCTATCTCCAGGACGTGGTCAAGGACGCCGATGGCCAGCTCGCGCTGAAGACGGTCGCCACCATCGTCGAGAACGACCAGGATCGCTTCCATCAGAAGTGCGCGATGAAGTGAGCTGGTTGGGCGAGCTCTCTCCTCTCCCTCTCCCCGTTGTTACGGGGAGAGGGGCGGGGTGAGGGGCTGTCTCCGCGAGGACGGAGCGAGTCGAATTCCTCGAAATTCCCCACATCGTCATTGCGAGCGCAGCCAGAGCCTTTCCGCGGAGGGATTCTGGATTGCTTCGCTGCGCTGGCAACGACGTATTGAGAGAGTGGTGCTCCCGATTGTCATGTCTCTCGCGGAGACTCCCCCTCACCCGGAATCCGCGCTACGCGCGAATTCCGGCCTCTCCCCGCGAGCGGGGAGAGGTGAAGAGCTACACCCGCGGCATGCTCGCGGGCCGCACTTCGCGTGATTGCGCCGCGAGCCTGATCCCGGCATTGGCCGCGCCGAAGCCCTGATAATTCCTTCGTTCGACGATCTCAAAGAAGAAGCGCTCGTCGAAGATGTGGGTGTAGACTTGGAAGAACTCGCCGTCGCCCTCGCGGTCGTAGAGGATGTGGTTGGCGCGCAGCTGCGCCATCAGGTCGGGCGCGAGGTCGTATTTGGCTTCGATGTCGTCGTAGTAATTGTCGGGAATATCCAGAAAGCCCGCGCCGCGGGCGCGCATCGCGGCGACCGCTGCAAAGATGTCCCGGCAGGCAAACGCGACGTGCTGCACGCCCGAGCCGAAGAACTCCGAGATGAAGCGGGCCGGCAGGGTGCGGTTGGCGGAGGAGCCGTTGAGCACGAAACGCAGGCTCTGGTCGCCGTTGATGATGGCCTGGCTCTGCACGAGGCCCCTGGGATCGGCGATCTCCATCTGCGGCAGGCGCTTGAGGTCGAGGATGCCGGTGTAGAACAGCAGCCAGGACAGCATCTCGTCATAGGGCATCGACTGCGCGATATGGTCGACGGCGAGCAACGCGTCCGCGCTCGCCTCGCTCGCAACCGGTTCGAAATCGGTGTCCCAGTTCTTGCCGGCCTGATCGAGGAAATAAAGCAGGCTGCCGCCGACGCCGTGGATCGCGGGAATCTCCAGCTCGCCCGGCCCGACCGGCTGATAGAAGGTGCGCGCCTTCAATGCCTCGGCGCGCTGCATGGCAAGGCCCGCATTGTCGACGTCGAGCGCGATGGCGCAGACGCCGGGGCCATGCGTGACGTAGTGCGAATGCGCAAAGCCGTCGGTCTCGCAATTGATGACGAGCTCGACCTTGCCCTGCGACCAGCGCTCCACCGCCTTGCTGCGATGCTTGCCGGTCTTGCGGAATCCGAGCTGCGACAACAGGCGGGCGAGTTCGCCGGCCTTGGTCTCGTTGACGGCGAACTCGATGAAGCCGGTGCCGTGACTTTTGGCCTTCGGCGCCAGTGGTTCGCTGACGAGCTTCGGCCAATCCGGTGCAAGCTGGTCCTCCAGCAGGATCAGCGACCGCAGGCCGTCGATCGCGGTCTGGGCCGCCGAGCCGGCGCGGAACTGGTCGTTGAAAATCTCCAGCGACAGCGGTCCGGCATAGCCGGTCGCCGCGACCGCCGCCATGAATTCGCCGACCGGCAGGTCGCCCTGGCCTGGAAACGAGCGGAAGTGCCGGCTCCAGGACAAAATGTCGAGCTCGAGCTTCGGCGCGTCGGCGAGCTGCACCAGAAAGATCTTGTCGCCGGGGATCGAGGCCATCGCGCGGACCGGAAAGCCCGGGGCGAGTGCATGAAAACTGTCGAGGATGACGCCGATCGCGGGATGATCGGCGCGCCGCACGATCTCCCAGGCATCGCGGTAGTCGTTGACGTGCCGTCCCCAGGCCAACGCCTCGTAGCCGACGCGCAAGCCCCGCTTGGCCGCGCGATCGCCGAGCTCGCGAAAATCGTCCGCGGCGCGGTCGATGCCGCCGAGCGAGCTGGGGGAGACGTTGGAGCAGATCAGCAGCAGGTCGGTGCCGAGCTCCTGCATCAAGTCGAACTTGCGCTCGGCGCGGGCAAAGTTGCGCGCGCGCTGCGGCTCCGGCATGCCCTCGAAATCGCGGAACGGCTGGAACGCGCAGATCTTGAGGTTGAGATCGCGGCAGAGCTTTGCGATGTCGCGCGGGCCCGCGCCGAACGACAGCAGGTCGTTCTCGAAGATCTCGACCTCGTCGAAGCCGGCGGCTGTGATGGCGCGCAGCTTTTCGTCCAGCGCCCCTGAGAGAGAGACGGTCGCGATCGAGCGCTTGTTCATGCTGCTGTCTCCTCCATGGCTCCCCCGAGGAAGAGCTGGCCGATGCGGGGGTCGTTCAGGATGCGCTTCGCGCCGTCGACCATGCGGGTCTGGCCGAGCTCGAGCACGATGCCGATATCGGAGATCTCCAGCGCCGAGCGCGCGTTCTGCTCGATCATCAGGATAGTGACGCCGCGGTCGCGCAGGCTCTTGAGGATGTCGAAGGTCTGCTGCACCATCAGCGGCGACAGGCCGATCGAGGGCTCGTCGATCAGCACGAGCTTCGGCTCGAGCAGCAGCGAGCGGGCGATCTCGAGCTGCTTCTGCTCACCGCCCGAGAGCGTCGATGCCTGCTGTGCCGACTTGCGACGGAGCGCCGGAAACAGGTCGAGTGCCGCCTCGATCCGCTTGGGCAGGTCGAGACCCTTTCCGGCGGCGACGCCGCCGAGCTCGACATTGTGGCGCACCGACAGCTCGGGGAAGATGTTGCGGCCCTGCGGAACGTAGCAGATACCGGCATTGAGCAGCGCGCGCTGGCTTAAGTTCGTGACGTCGCGACCGGCAAAACTGACCTTGCCCTCGCGCAGCCTAAGCAGGCCGAAGATCGCCTTGAACACGGTCGACTTACCGGCGCCGTTGGGGCCGATGATGGTGGTGATGGTGGCCTGCGGAACGGAAAACGTCGTGCCGTTCAGGATCGTCATCTTGCCGTAGCCGCCGACGAGATTGTGAACCGAGAGGATCGGGTCGCTCATGGCTCGTGCCCTCAATGTCCCAGATAAGCTTCGATCACGGCCGGGTTCTTGCGGACCTCGTCCGGCCGTCCCATCGCCAGCACCTTGCCTTCCGCCATCACCATCACGCGCGAGCACAGCGTCATCACGAACTCCATGTTGTGCTCGATCACGACGAAGGTCGCGTTCTTCTCGCGGTTGATCGCGACCAGCCGGTCCTTCAGGTCCGCCAGCATCGACGGGTTGACGCCGCCGGCGGGCTCGTCGAGCAGCACGAGGCGCGGGCCGCCCATGAAAGCCATGGCGGCATCGAGCAGCTTCTGCTGGCCGTAGGAGAGGCCGCCGGCAGGTTCAGCCGCGAGGTGATCGAGCTTGAAGAAGCCGATCATCTGGTTGGCGGCCTCCGTCAGCCCGGCATCGGAGCGGCCGACCAGGCGCGAGGCCATGTTGCCCTGGTGCTCTTGTCCCGCGAGGATCAAATTCTCGCGCACCGACAGTTTTGGAAACACCTGCAAGAGCTGGAAGGTGCGGCTGACACCGAGCTTGTTGAGCTCGGAGGGGCGCATCCCCGTGACCACCTTGCCGTCGAGCTTCACTTCGCCGCCTGATGGCGTGAGCTGGCCGAGAATGCAGTTGAATAGCGTGGACTTGCCGCAGCCGTTCGGTCCGATCAGACCGAGGATCTCGCCCTCGCGCACGTCGAAGCTGACGTCGGCGACGGCGCTGATGCCGCCAAAATTCTTCTTGATGTTGGTGACTTCGAGGACCGCACTCATTGCACCGTCTCCAGCCGGGATTTTGCCACGGCGCGCAGCGCGGAAGCCGCCTTGGTGCGGCGCTCGGCGAGATAGCGGTCGAGGATTCCCAAAATGCCGGTCGGCGACCAGATCAGCAGCAGCATCACCGCGATCGCATAGAGCATCAGGTAATACCCTTCCGTGAAGCGCAGCCATTCCGGCAGCAGCACCGCGATCATCGCACCCAGGAAGGGACCGAAATAGAAGCCGGCGCCGCCGACGATCACCATCATCAGGAGATCGAGCGAGAGCGACAGGTTGAACGGCACCGGATCGATATATTGCGTCAGCGGCGCGTAGAGCGCGCCGGCAACGCCGCCAAGCGCCGAGCCGATCGCAAACGCCATCAGCGTGTAGCGCCTTGTGTCGATGCCGAGCGATTGCGCGCGCAGCGGGTTTTCGCGCAGCGCCATGAAGGCGCGGCCCCAGGGCGAGCGGATCAGCCACCACACCGCGAGCGAGACGATCGCGAGCGAGCCGAGGCAGACATAGTAGAAGGGCAGCGGCTTGTTGGTCGCGATTCCGAAGAAATGCGGGCGCGGAATGTTGGAGATGCCGTAGATGCCGCCCGTCAGCCAGCTCTCGTTGCGGAACACCAGAAAGGCCAATGTCGAGAAGGCGAGCGTGACGAAAGCGAGGTAGTGGTGCTGCACGCGCAGCGCGGGATAGCCGAGCACCCAGCCGACGCCGAAGCTCAAGACGATCGCAACCAGGATCGCGACCGGCAGCGGCCAGCCATGGGTGGTCATGATCGCCGCCGCATAGGCGCCGATGCCGACGAAGGCGCCCTGGGCAAGCGAGACCTGGCCGGCATAGCCGAGCGTGAGGTTGAGGCCCATCGCGGCGATGGTCATCACCGCCCACTGGCTCAGGATGAACAGGCCGTAGCGGTTGAAGTTCATGGGGACGATGATCAGGCCGGCGATGACGATGAGGCCGAGCGCGATCTTCAGGGGTTTGCCAAAGCTGCTCATACC
This sequence comes from Bradyrhizobium sp. B039, assembly GCF_038965675.1. Classification (NCBI taxonomy): domain Bacteria; kingdom Pseudomonadati; phylum Pseudomonadota; class Alphaproteobacteria; order Hyphomicrobiales; family Nitrobacteraceae; genus Bradyrhizobium; species Bradyrhizobium sp. B039. Next base: position 8,504,418 of record NZ_CP152416.1, on the reverse strand, counting down.
GTGCGCTCCTCGGCGCGGCCGAGCAGTCCTTGCGGCCGGAACAGGATGACGACGATCAGGAAGATCAGCGGCACGGCCGCGCGGTATTGCGTCGAGACGTAGCTTGCCGCGAGATTGTCGAGCACGCCGATCAACAGGCCGCCCGCGATCGCGCCGCGCACCTGGTTGAAGCCGCCGACGATCGCCGCGATGAAGGCGGCCTGGCCCAGCACCTCGCCGGACGAGAATTTTGCCAGATAGATTGGCGTGATCAGCAGCGAGGCCAGCGCGACCAGGAAGGCGTTGATCAGGAAGGTCAACAGGATCATGCGCTCCACGGGCACGCCGATGATGCGCGCCACCGTCGGGTTCTGCGCCGCCGCCTGCATCTGGTGGCCGAGCGAGGTGCGGTTGAGGAGCGAGGTCAGGCCGAAGACTGCAAGAATGGCGACGACGAGGACGCCGATGCTTTGCAGCGAGACGGCGTGGCCGAGGATGGAGATATCGCCGGTCGGCACGATCGAGGGGAATGGCGAGGCCTCCGCGCTGAAGAACTGCTTCACCGATTCCTTGATGCCGATCGCCAGCGCCATGGTCGCGATCGCCAGCGGCAGCACGCCATGGCGCATCATCGGATCGACCAGCAGCATCTTGAAGGCGAGGCCGAGCAGGATCATCGAGAGCAAGATGCCGAGGATGATCGCGAGCCAGAACGGCGCGCCGGCATGCATCGTCGCGAGCATCAGGAACGCCGGCAGCATCACGAACTCGCCCTGCGCGAAATTGATGGTCTGCGAGGTCTGCCACAGCAGCGTGAAGCCGACCGCGACCAGCGCGTAGATGGCGCCGGTGGCAACTCCTGCGACCAGAAGATCGAACAGATTGGACATTTTCCCCTCTCTCCTCTCCCTCTCCCCGCTTGCGGGGAGAGGGTCGGGGTGAGGGGGAGTCTCCGCGAAGTCAGTGACAGTTGGACTCGCGGAAGCTCCCCCTCACCCGCCGCGCTTCGCGCGTCGGCCTCTCCCCGCGTGCGGGGAGAGGCAAAGAAGCCTCACTTCACCTTCGGCAGCACCTGCTTCACCACCTGCTTGCCTTCGACCACTTCGACCAGAAAACTCTGGCGGTCGATGTCGCCGGTCTCGCTGAAGGTGACGTCCATCAGGATGCCCGGCTCGTCGGCGGCCTTGATGGTCAGGCCATGCAGCGTGTCGGCGAACGCCTTGGAATCGACCTTGCCCATCTTTTCGGTGGTGGCCTTCACCATGTAGACGGCGAGGTAGCCCTTCAGGCCGTTGTGGTCCGGCACGTAATTGTACTTCTTGGAAAACTTCTCGCGGAACGCCTTGATCAGGTCGACCGGTGCGTCCGTGGTGAGGCCGACATGGCCGCGCGCGCCGTTGGCGGCATCGCCGGCAAGCTCGATCACCTTCTGGCCGATCAGCGTGGTCTCGCCCATCAGCGGCGCGGTGACGCCCTGGCGCTTCAGCTCTTTCAGGATGCGCGCGCTCTCTTCCTCGTTGAGATAGACGAACACGGCATCGGGATTGGCGGACTTGATCTTGCCGACGTCGGCGGCGAAGTCGGCCTGGCCTGCTTCGGTGGAGAGATCGGCGACGACCTTGGAGCCGAGCCGGTCGAGCTCCTTCACGACGACGTCGCGTCCGCCGCGGCCGAAGTCGTTGTTGACCCAGACCACCGCGACCGACTTCGCCTTCATCTCGTCGTGGATGTATTTCGCGACCTTCGGCATCGAGGATTGCTGGCCGAACGAGGTGCGGAACAGGAACTTGTTGCCGGCTTGCGTCAGCTCGGCGGCTTCGCCGCCCATGATCTGCGCGATGCCGGCTTCGGCCGCGAGCGGTGCGGTGACCTTCACCGAGCCGGAATAGCCGGGTCCGAGCAGCACATAGGGCTCGGCATCGAGTGCCTTCTGCACTTGCGCGCGGGCAACGCCCGGATTGGATTGCGAGTCGGCATGGGTGACCTCGAGCTTGCGGCCGAGCACGCCGCCCTTGGCGTTGATCTCCTCGATCGCGAGGTCGATGCCGTTCTTCCAGTTGGTGCCGACGGTGGCGCCGCCGCCCGACAGCTCGGCGACGTCGGCGAGCTTGATCGCCTGTGCGTGGACGCTGGTTGCAGTCGCGAAGGCAAGCAGGGCGCCTGCCAGAATAGTCGATTTCATCGTCTCTCCTCCCGTTCCCTCTGATGTTGTTGTCCGCGGCCTTGTGTCCGGCCGCTTCGGTTACGCTGCGTGATAGGCTGAGCTTCGTGCCGCCATCACCTCGTCAAAAGCCTCTCCCATGACTTCGGTCGATGGGGCAAGGCCGGTGAACAGTTCGAAAGCGTCGGCGGCCTGGTAGATCGCAAGCTCCCGCCCGGTCATGATCTTCGCGCCGCGCTCCTGCGCCGCGGCCAGCAGCGGCGTGATCAGCGGCGAATAGACGGCGTCGGCCACCCAGAGCTTCTCGTGCAGCAGCGCAGCCGGAACAGGCATGCCGCGGTTCGGCAGCATGCCGACCGGCGTGCCGTTGACGAGGCCGGTCGCGCCGTCGAGCGCGTCCTCGACGCTTTTCGCGACCCTGGCGCCGCCGTGCTTGGCAAGCAGTGCGGCAAGTTTTTCGGCCCGCGCCGGTTCGGAGTCGAAAATGCGGAGGTCGGCGACCTCAAGGCTCGCCAGTGCGAAGGCGATCGCCTTGCCGACGCCGCCCGTGCCGATCACGGCAACCGCATTTCCAGACGGCGCCAGCAGCGGCGCCACCGCGCGCGCAAAGCCGGTGGTGTCGGTGTTGTGGCCGGTCAGGCGGCCGTCCCTGACAACGACGGTGTTGACCGCGCCCATCGCGGCGGCGCCCGGCGCCAGTGCGTCGAGCAGTGGGACCACCGCTTCCTTGTAAGGATAGGTCACGTTGACGCCGGCAAAGCCGAGCCGCCGCACGCCTTCGAGCATCAGCCTCAGTCCGGCCGCGTCGGCGCCTGCGACCTCGATCAGCTGGTAGTGACCGCGCAGGCCGAGCGCCTCGGCGGCGCGCTCATGCATGGCGGGGGAAGCGGAATGCGCGATCGGCGCGCCGATCAGGCCGGTGAGGAGTTTCTTGCTGGCGGCGTATCCGCGCTTCGACATGGTTCGCTATCGTCTCGTTGGGAGCGTTCGGTCCCGGCCATTAGCGGGGAAACCTGCGCAATTCCAAGGGGGCTTCCGCGTGCGACGATAGCCTTTCCCTCGCCTAACACAATTACCCTTATGCCCCGCAAACCTAACATCATGTTATTTCTTCCGTCCGCGCGCAGGCGCAGCCCTGCCGTTGCCGCGGGACGGCTCGACCGCGCGCATCTCGGCGCGCAGGGATTCGATGAAATACTCGACGTGAAGCGACAGCGGTGCGCCGCGCTTCACCGCGATATAGGTGTCGAACCGCGTCGGCTCGGTGATCTTGAGCAGCTCGATCCCGGGATAGCCGCCATGGGCCACCGTGAACTGGTCGATGACGGCGATGCCGAGCCCCGCTTTCACCAGCGCGCAGACCGTGGTGCCGAAGCGCGCGCGGATGGTGATGTTGTAATCGAGCCGGTTGCGCGAAAAGATCCCGGCCATGATCCGGCCGTAGGGGTCGTTCGGATCGATGCCGATCAGCGGATAGCGGGTGATCTCGGCCGCCGACACCTGCTTGCGGCCGGCGAGCTCGTGGCCGGGCGGCACGATGCAATAGAGCTCGCCCGAGGCGAGCGGCAGGAAGTCGAGCCCGGAATGCTCGAGCCGGTAGCTCATCGCCACGCACTCGCCGCGGCCGAGCAGGAGATAGTCGATGGCCTCCTCGAGCTTGAGGATGTTGATGTCGATGCCGAGATCGGGATAGCGGCGCCGGACGCGCTCGATCGCGCGCGGCACCATCACCTGCGAGATGCTCGGCACCGAGCCGATGCGCAATTCCGACAGGCCGCCGCGGCCGATCTTGGAGATGATCTCGGAGAGGTCGTCGACCTTCTTGTAGACGCCGTTGATCTGCTCGAAGATGTTCTCGGCTTCCGGCGTCGGGAAGTAGCGGCCGTTCTGGCGCTGGAAGAAGCGGATGCCGAGCGAGCGCTCGGTGTATTTGACGAGGCGGCTGATCCCCGGCGCCGAGACGTTGAGCAGCTTCGCCGCACCGCCAATGGTGCCCGTCACCATAACGGCACGGATCACTTCAACCTGGCGCAGCGTCATCATGTCCCGGGCTTCCGAAGGAGGATCGTGCGGCGATCATCTCACGAGAGAAGCGAGGTCAGCCAGCGGCAAATGGCGAACCATGGCAGCGCAGCGAGCGATTCCCCTGCCCTCCAGGGGAGGGTAAGGGCGCCGCTCATTCGCTGACGATGATGGCGGAGTAATTTCGCGGTTGGCGTGTTTCGACTAAAATCTGCGCGTTCAAATGGAAGGGCGGCGGCGTGGCGCGATCTGTTGCATCGGCGTCGTCTGCTAGCTCGCCGGCCCTTCGGGCGATACGCTGTTCGCGAACTCGGCGCGCTCGCTTTGTAGCACCTCGCGCGCGAACTCGATGATCTTCTGCTTGTTTGCCGTTTCACGGACGGCGAAAAACACGCGGTTCAATTCCAGGCCGAGCACGCTGTTGAGGGCGATGTTCTCGTCGTCCATCGTGGTTTTCCCGCTTTGTACGCCACAGGTGTAACTTGACGTCCCTTCTTCCACAAGTAGATTAAAGCTTCGGAGCAGGCGGATACCGGAGAACTACGGAAGCAGCGAATTGAGGCAGCCCCCAAATACGTGCTATAGCGGACGGCGAGAGTCAGGAAACGCACCGATGTCCGCCGTCGATTATGGCCGGGAAGCGCTCGACTTCATCGAAGGCCTGGGTGTCTATCGCAAGGTACCGGACGCCATGAGCGCGCTTGAAGCGGCCTTCGGCCGTTTCGGCTTCGAAACTATCATTGTGACGGGATTGCCGAATCCCGATCAGCGGTTTGCGCAGATGGTGCTCGCCAAGCGCTGGCCGGCGGGATGGTTCAATCTCTACACTCAGAACAACTATGACCGCTTCGATCCCGTGGTGCGGCTGTGCCGGCAATCGGTCAATCCGTTCGAGTGGTCGGAGGCACCCTATGATGCCGAGCTCGAGCCGAGCGCGGCCGAGGTAATGAACCGCGCCGGCGATTTTCGTATGTCGCGCGGCTTCATCGTGCCGATCCACGGGCTCACCGGCTATGAAGCCGCGGTGTCGCTCGGCGGCGTCCATCTCGACCTCAATCCCCGCAGCAAGCCGGCGCTGCACCTAATGGCGATGTATGGCTTCGACCACATTCGCCGTCTGCTCGAGCCGACGCCGTATCCGTCGACGCGTCTCACCCCGCGCGAGCGCGAGGTGATCTCCTGGGCTTCGCAGGGCAAGTCGGCCTGGGAGATCGGCGAGATCCTGCACATCACGCAGCGCACCGCCGAAGAGCATCTTGCAACTGCTGCGCGCAAGCTCGGTGCGGTCAACCGTACGCATGCGGTTGCGCTGGCGATTCGCCACAAGATCATCAATCCCTAAGCGACGTACTGGGAAATTTCCCAATATCGAACCTGCCTCTTTTCGCAGAGGCTGCCCCCCATTGAGGCTGAATGGGGGTTTCCATGATTCACGCAATTTCCGCGGTCAATCGCCACTTATACGAGGACGTACTCGAGCAGCATTTCCGGCTGCGTCATGACATCTTTGTCGAGGAGCGGCACTGGGAGACGCTGCGCAGGCCGGATGGCCGCGAGGTCGATTCCTATGACGACGAGGATACCGTCTATCTGCTTGCGCTGGAGGGACGGCGCGTCGTCGGCGGCCACCGGCTCTACCCCACGACCAAGCCCTCGATGATGAGCGAGGTCTTCCCGCATCTGGCGGCGGTTCGCGGCTGCCCCTCGGATCCGCTGATCTGGGAATGGTCGCGCTACTTCGTCGTCCGCGATCGCCGCGACGGCGCGCTCAACCTGCAACTGATGGCGGCGGTGCAGGAGTTCTGCCTCGACCAGGGAATCGCGCAGGTCAGCGCGATCATGGAAACCTGGTGGTTGCCGCGCTTCCACGAGGCCGGCTTCGTCGTGACGCCGCTCGGCCTGCCGGCTCTGGTCGAGAACGCCTGGACCATGGCGGCCACCGTCGACATTCGTCGCCAGACGCTCGATGTCCTGCATGATCGCATCGGCATGCCTTCCATCGTGCAACAGGACGGCCCGCGTCTGGACGCCGTCGCCCGTGCCAACCTTTGCGGCCTCGCTGCCGCGCAACGAAAGAGCGCCTGAAATGTCGAATATGATGCGGGACAGCCAGATCATGGCGCAAATCAACGACGAGAATCTCGGCTACATGTCCGACATGGCGCTCGAGCTGGCGCAGATGGCGGACGACTCCGGACTGACGACGCTTGCCTATCTGTTCCGGATGGCCGCACTGGAGGCCTCGACGGCAAACAGCGTGCTCGCCGAGCCGGGCGATCTTCCCCGGCAGATGACGTCGCACTAGACGCAACCTTCTTCACTTCTTTCATTCCGACGACGTCCTCACCCTCTCCCCGGCCTACCCGGGGGGAGGGTGATCGTTTGGGTGCGGCAGGTTGCCCCATGCTGCGCGGCAGCCTTCTTGCATCGCAGGACAGGTTTCGGCCGTGTGCGCCGGGATGCAACAAAGTGCATGTTTGGTGTCAAATCGCTCTTGCCTCTGAACGATACTGCCATTACCCATTTTTCGGCCTTGAAGAGGCAGGGGGAGCTCTTTCACTGATGGCGACCGTGTTCGAACATCGGCGCGACGCTGCGTGCGCCTGAAAGAGTCTTGATGCTGCTCGTCGTCGAACAGTTTCTGAACGGATTGCAGTTCGGCCTGCTGCTGTTCCTGCTCGCCGCCGGCCTGACGCTGGTGTTCGGGATCATGGATCTCGTCAACCTCGCGCACGGCTCGCTCTACATGATGGGCGCCTATTTCGCCGCGACCTTCGCGGCCTGGACCGGCAGCTTCCTGCTCGGTGCGCTGATGGCGCTCGGAGCAACGCTCGTGCTCGGCATCGTGCTCGAGATGACGGCGCTGCGGCATCTCTACGGCCGCGACCATCTCGACCACGTGCTCGCGACCTTCGGCCTGATCCTGTTCTTCAATGAAGCCGTGCGGCTGATCTGGGGCCCGGCAGGCCTGGCGCTGCCGCTGCCGGCCTGGCTCACCGTGCCGGTGCCGATCCTGCCCGGCATTCACTATCCCGCCTATCGCCTCGCCATCATCGTGGTGGCGCTGCTGGTCGCGCTGCTGCTCTATCTCGGCGTGATGCGCACCCGCATCGGCATGCTGATCCGGGCCGGCGCCTCCAACCGCGAGATGATCGGCGCGCTCGGCATCAACATCAAGCTGCTCTACACGCTGGTGTTCGGTCTCGGTGCCGCGCTCGCCGGCCTTGCCGGCCTGATGCAGGCGCCGATCCTCACCGTGCAGATCGGCATGGGCGAGAACATCCTGATCCTGGCCTTCGTCATCATCGTGATCGGCGGCATCGGCTCGATCCGCGGCGCGTTCCTGGCCGCGATCTTCGTCGGCATGATCGACACGCTCGGCCGCGCCTTCCTGCCGAACCTGCTGCGGCAGGTGCTCAGCGGCGCCGCTGCCTCCACCGCCGCGCCCGCGCTGTCGTCCATGCTGATCTATCTTGTGATGGCGATCGTGCTGGTGGTGCGGCCGGAGGGGCTGTTTCCGGCCAACCGTCGATGAAGGCTTTCACGGTGAGCAAGGCCGTCACGGCCCTGATGCTGGCGGGCCTCGTGCTGCTGCCGCTCTATTCGCAAGCATCCGGCAACGTCTTCATCCTGACGCTGTTCACCCGCATCGTCATCCTGGCGCTGGCCGCCGCGAGCCTCAACCTCATCATGGGTTTTGGCGGCATGATGAGCTTTGGCCACGCCGCCTATCTCGGCATCGGCGGCTACGCCGTCGGCATGCTCGCGCAGGAAGGCGTAGGTTCCGGCTTCATCCAGTTTCCAGTCGCGCTGGCGGCCTCCGCGATCTACGCGCTGGTGATCGGCGCGCTCTCTTTGCGCACCCGCGGCGTCTATTTCATCATGATCACGCTGGCCTTTGCGCAGATGGCCTATTACGTCGCCTCGGGGCTGGCGCGTTACGGCGGCGACGACGGCCTCACCGTCTACAAGCGCAGCGACTTCTCCGGGCTGATCAATCTCGGCAATCGCGTGCAGTTCTATTATCTCTGCCTCGCCTGTCTTCTCGGCGTCCTGTTCCTGATCTGGCGCATCGTCAATTCGCGCTTCGGTCTCGTCGTGCAGGGCCTGCGCTCCAACGAGCAGCGCATGCAGGCGATCGGCTTTCCCGCCAAGCGCTATCAGTTGGTCTGCTTCGTCATCTCCGGCATGATGTGCGGACTTGCCGGCGCGCTGCTCGCCAACAACACCGACTTCATCAGTCCGGCCGTGATGTACTGGACGCGTTCCGGCGACCTCATGGTGATGGTGATCCTCGGCGGCATGGGTACGCTGTTCGGCCCGGTGATGGGCGCGGTGGTGTTCCTGCTGCTGGAGGAATTCCTGTCGCAGATCACCGAATATTGGGCGCTGATCATGGGGCCGCTACTGCTGCTGATCGTGCTGTTCGGGCGCGGCGGCATCATGGGCATGCTCGGGAGGGCTGGCCGTGGCTGAACCGTTGCTCCGCGTCGAGAAGCTGGTTCGCCGCTTCGGCGGCATCATTGCAACGGACAACGTCTCGCTCGACGTCGCGGCCGGCGAGCTGCACGCCATCATCGGCCCGAACGGCGCCGGCAAGACCACGCTGATCAGCCAGCTCACCGGGCATCTCGAACCGCATTCCGGCAGCGTCTCGCTCGGCGGGCGCGACATCACCTACCTGCCGGCCTATCGCCGCTGCGCGCTGGGGCTGGCGCGGTCGTTCCAGATCACCTCGCTGCTGCTCGACTTCACCGCCGCCGACAACGTCGCGCTGGCGGCGCAGGCCCATGCCGGCACCTCGTTCCGCTTCTTCGCCAGCGCGCGCAAGGAAAAGGGCCTGCGCGACGCCGCCCATTCGGCGCTCGATCGCGTCGGCCTGTTGCATCGCGCCGACGTCGTGGTGTCGAGGCTCAGCCATGGCGAGCGCCGCGAGCTGGAGCTTGCGGTCGCGCTGGCCAGCAAGCCGAAATTACTCTTGCTCGACGAGCCCATGGCCGGCCTCGGCGTCACCGAATCCCAGCGCATGGTCAAGTTGCTCCAGGAGCTGCGCAGGGAGGTCTCGATCGTGCTGGTCGAGCACGACATGCCGGCGGTGTTCGCGCTGGCCGACCGCATCTCGGTGCTGGTCTATGGCCGCGTCATCGCCTCGGGCGATCCGGCCGCGATCCGCGCCAACGAGGACGTCAAGCGCGCCTATCTCGGCGACCAGCATGTGGTGACGCACCATGGCTGACACGCTGCTCGACGTTGACGGCATCGAGACCTGCTACGGCCTCTCCCAGGTGTTGTTCGGCCTGTCGCTGTCGATCAAGCCGGGCGAGATGGTCTCGCTGATGGGCCGCAACGGTATGGGCAAGACGACGACCATCCGCTCCATCATGGGCCTGACACCGGCGCGCGCCGGGAGCATCCGTTTTGCGGGCTCCGAGGTGCGAACGCAGCCGTCCTACAGGATCGCAAAACTCGGCGTCGGCCTGGTGCCCGAGGGACGCCAGATCTTCCCGAACCTCACCGTGCGCGAAAACCTGGTCGCGGCGGCGGCCGACCGCTTCGGCAGCAGCAATCCCTGGACGCTCGCGGCCATCTACGTGATGTTCCCGCGCCTCGCCGAACGCGCGTCGAACATGGGCAACCAGCTCTCCGGCGGCGAGCAGCAGATGCTGGCGATCGGCCGCGCGCTGATGACCAATCCGAAGCTCCTCATTCTGGACGAAGCGACCGAGGGCCTTGCGCCATTGATCCGCGAAGAAATCTGGAACTGCCTGTCGCTGCTCAAGAGCCGGGGCCAGTCGATCCTGGTCGTCGACAAGAACGTCGATCACCTCGCCCGCATCTGCGATCGCCACTTCATCATCGAGCGCGGCAAGACGGTGTGGAGCGGCACGTCGGATCAGCTGATGGCCGAGCCGGATCTGCAGCACAAATATCTGGGGATCTAGCGAGCTCGGCGAGGTGAGGGGCAGAGCGCTCCCGCCGATCTCTCGGTGTCGTCCTGGCGAAGGCCAGGACCCATACCGCGAGGTCTATCTATTTCATGTGGTATCAGTTCCGAACCGCCAGTCTTCGCCAAACCCCTCCCTGGGGTAATGGGTCCTGGCTTTCGCCAGGACGACGCCGGGGAGAAAGCGTCGCACCTCGATCACCAATAAATCCCATGCCGGTGCAGCTCGCGGATCACGCGGGCCTCGGTGGACGGCTGGCGGCGCTTTGGCTTCGCCGTTTCGGTCGTGCTGGCCACCGGTGCGGCAGTGGACTGAGTGGGGGGCGTGGCAACCGGGGCGGTCGCGACCGATGCGGCTGCCGTCGGCGGCGTCGTAGCAGTGATTGCGGCTGGCGGTGTTGAGGTCGGCGCGGTCGTCGCCGTCTGCAGATTCGGCGCCTGCGTTGCCGCTGGAGCCTGCGTCGTCTGCGCCGGCACGGTTGCCGTCGCGGCCGGCGGCTCGGTGGCCTGCTGGTTCGAATTGGTTGCCGCAAGGCTCAGGCTCCGCGGACCACCGGCATAGGCCTCGGTTGCGAGCAGCGACATCACGGCGATCAGGATCAGCTTGCGCATGAGAACCCCCGTTATCTGGCCAATATGTCTTACCCAATTCGCATGCGCCGGCGCCTAACGCGACAGGTGGTGCGTGCCGATTTCGATCAGGGTGGCCCGGCAGGACAAGCGATAGATCAGACTGAACAATCGACCCAACATGACCGAACTCCGTTGTTGATCATCGGCAGGAACTCTAGACCCCGTGTCTTTCCGGCGGTTTTCGAGGGGGGAGGAAAATGGCTTCGTCGGATGGTGGTGAGATGTCGTCGGAACAGGCGGGACGAAGTCGCCTCACAGCGGCGTGAGCCGTGCGCTATGGTGCTCCCCAGGGCCGCCCGTCGAGAGGGGGTGTCAGAATATCTCGAAATATTCGCGGTGCTCCCAGTCGGTGACCTCGGCGAGGAAGCGGTCGATCTCGGCGTTCTTGATGTGGGTGTAGTAGTCGACGAACTCCGCACCGAACTTCTCGCGGAAGAACGGATCGTCCTTCAGCGCCGCAACCGCATCGCGCAGTGACTTCGGGAGCAGCGGCGCCTTGGTCTCGTAGGGGGTGTCGGCCGACGGGCCGGGATCGAGCTTGCGATCGACGCCGTCGAGGCCGGAGAGGATTTGCGAGGCCATGTAGAGATAGGGATTGGCAGCCGGCTCGCCGATGCGGTTCTCAAGGCGCGTGGCGGCATCGCCGGCAGCCCCGAGCACGCGGATCATCACGCCGCGATTGTCGCGGCCCCAGATCGCGCGGTCGGGCGCCAGCGAATAGGAGCGATAGCGCTTGTAGCCGTTGATGGTCGGGGTGGTGAACACGGCGGACGCGCGGGCGTGGTCGAGCAGGCCGGCAAGGTAGGCGCGGCCGAACGCGCTGAGCGGCTCGCCGCCTGCCTGCGCCATGAACTGGTTTTCGCCGCTCGTGCGCGAGACGATCGACTGGTGCAGATGCCAGCCGCTCGCGAACAGGTTCGGCAGTTTGGGGCGGCACATGAAAGTGGCGTGATAACCGTGGCGCCGCGCGATCTGCTTCACGGCCGAGCGGAACAGCACCATGTTGTCGGCGGGCTCGATGCCCTTCCTCGGCGCGAAGGTGAACTCGCACTGGCTTGGCCCGAACTCGACCTCGACCGAGCGCAAGGGCAGGCCGAGTGCGACGACGTCGCGGCGCAGGATCTCCAGCACCGGCTCCATCTGATCGAAGCGCTGCTCGGTGAGGTACTGGTAGCCGTGGCTGAGCAGGCTCACCGAGGGCGGCGTCCCGGGCTGGCCGGCGTCCTCCGCACGCATATGCGGATCGTCGAGCTTGAAGATGTGGAACTCGACCTCGAGCCCGGCGACGAAATCGTGGCCGCGGCCAGCAAGCTCATCGAGCACCTTGCGATAAAGCCCGCGCGTTGCGAACGGCACGGGGCGGCCGTCATTGAAATGGAGATCGCACAGCACCCAGCCCGTGGTCGGCGCCCATGGCAGCACGCGGAAGGTGGTGGGATCGGCAACCATCAGCACGTCGGCTGCGCCCTCCATCTCCTTCATGCCGAACCCGCCGCCCGATGTGAACACCGGGAACACCGTGCGGTGCGAGGTGTCCTTGGCGAGCATGGTGGTGGTGATGGAGCAGCCGCTCTCCAGCGAGGCGATCGCCTCCGCGGCGATGATGGTCTTGCCGCGCAGGATGCCGTGCTGGTCGGGGAAGGCGAGGCGGATGACCTCGAGGTTCTTCTCCTCGACGATGCGGCGCATGCGTTGCGCCGCGTCCTTCTGTTCATCCGACCACAGCGCATGACGCGCGACGAAAGTCACTGCTATTGCTCCCCGATAGCTGTCGTTCCGGGATGGTCCGAAGGACCATGCCCGGAACCTCGAGATTCTCAGGTGCGCAAGTGCGCACCATAGTTCGATGCTATCGCATCGCCCCGGAATGACGATGCCCCAAAAATCACTCCGCCGCCGTCAGCCGATGCACCTTGCCTTCGATCTCCTTCGGCACCGGCGCGGTCCACGGCGCGCCGCGGCGGCGCTTGACGTCGACTTCCATCCAGTAGGTCTCCCAGCCCCGCGTCGGCCCGATGCCGTCCATGGTCGCCGGTCCCTGGATGCTGCGCGCGTTGGCCTCGTCGAGGAACAGCATCGGCTTCTCGCCGCCGCCGACCTTCTCGATCTCCTGCCGCAGCAGGCGGCGGTATTGCACGATCGCTTTATCGCTCTGGCCGAGATGCTCCTTGGTGCGGTCCTGGATCGCGCCCATCGACTCCACCGCCCACTGGTCGTGGACGTTGATGTCGTTGCCCATGCCGGTATAGGTCGCGGTCTGCTGCTCGTGCGGATCGAAACCGTAGTCGTTGCCGCTGTTCTTGCGCGATTTGTAGTCGGGCAGCTCATAGAGCTCGAGCCGCTGGTCGCGCATCTTCTTTTTGTCGACGGGGTTCGTGTAGCTGGTGAAGATCGCGTACCAGTAGCAGTTCTCGTCGTCGACCGGCACGTGCCACTGCGTGATCGTCATCTCCGTGCTCATGGGGATGACGAAGCCGTGCGGGAACAGCTGGTTGGTGACGCGCACATGCGTGCGCTCCTCGTCGATCTCGCGCAGCGCGATCAGCCGGAGGCCGTATTCGGTGTGCTCGACATTGATGATCGGACGGTCGTATTCGCGCAGGATCTTCGTCATCGGCAGGTCGCTGCCCGCAGAGGCGCCGCGGAACTGCTTGCCGTAGGCGGTGGAGGTGTCCTCGTCCTCGAAGAAGCGATGCAGGTAGGATGCATGCGCGGGATCGATCCCGACCTCGAGCGCCTGGAGCCAGTTGCAGGCCATGTGGCCCTTGAACGCGAACGTGTGAGTATCAGGCGCGACGAAGCAGTCGATCTCGGGGAATGCAGGCGGCTCACCCTCGCCGAGATAAGCCCAGAGGATGCCGCTCTTCTCCACGACCGGATACGAGCGCTGGCGGATGTTCTGGCAGAGCTTTGAATCCTTCGGCTCTGCCGGCGTCTCGATGCACTGGCCGGTGGCGTCGAACAGCCAGCCGTGGAAGGCGCAGCGCAGGCCGCCATGCTCGAGCCGCCCGAAGGCGAGGTCGGCGCCGCGATGCGCGCAGTGGCGATCGATCAGGCCGTAGCGCCCTCGCTCGTCGCGGAACAGCACGAGGTTTTCGCCGAGCAGTCGCACGGGGCGGATCGGCCGCGCGCCTTCCAGCTCGTCGACCAGCGCCGCCGGCTGCCAGTAGCTCCGCATCAGCTTTCCGCAGGGGTCCTTGGGCCCGGTGCGGGTGATCAGGTCGTTCTGCTCCTGGCTCATCATGGTGAGTGCATCCCATATCTCGGAGTGGCGTTTGTTCGCCTATTGAACGAATGGGCGAATTATGACATGCCTTGGATCGGCGGCAAGCACTATTTTGCAGGAAAGTCCCGACGCCATGCCCAAGCTGAAGCGAAGCGAGACCGATGAGCGTGCGACGGATTTCGTCGAAAGCCTCGATCGCGGCCTGCGCCTGCTTCAATGCTTCGGCACGACGGTCGGCCCGATGACCCTGAGCGACCTCGCCCGCGCCGCCGATCTTCCGCGCGCCACCGCCCGGCGGATGCTGTTCACGCTCCAGCGCGGCGGCTTCGTCGGTGGTGACGGCAAGCTGTTCACGTTGACGCCGCACGTGCTGACCCTTGCCGCCTCGTATCTGCGGTCCAATCAGCTCGTCACGGTTCTGCAACCGGTGCTCGATCGCGCCGCAACCGCGGCGAACGAAATCTCGTCCCTCGCAGTGCTCGATGGCGACGACGTCGTGTTCGTCGCGCGCAGCAGTCCGGGGCGGATGTTTTCAGGCGGACTCGAGATCGGCTATCGCCTGCCGGCCTTCTGCACGTCGGTCGGCCGCGCCATGCTCGGCCAGCTCGACGATGCCGAACTTGCTGTGCGGCTGAAGGCGATGACGCGCGAAGTCCTGACGCCGCAGACGGTGGCCGATCCCAAGGCGCTGCTCGCGCGCATCGTGGCCGACCGCGCGCAGGGCTATTCGCTGGTCGACCGCGAGGCGGAGCCGCATTTCCGCTCGATCTCGGTTCCCGTGCGGCGCTACGATGGCGTGATCGTCGCCGCCATCAACATGGGCGCCCATGTCGACCGCGTGCCGGCGCAGGAGCTGATCGACCGCTTCCTGCCGCTGCTGCGCGAGGGCGCCGAAGCAGTGCGTTCGCAGTTGCTGTAGCTACAGCGCACTTCGCTCTTCCTGCCTGGCAGGCTATAATGCGCGCGGCACAAGAGAACAGGGAGGATGCCATGCAACATACCATGGTTCCCAGTGATCGCGTGGAGCACGTCGCCGTCTACGGGCGCGACGGCACGAAGCTCGGCACGATCGAGCGGCTGATGCTCGACAAGGTCAGCGGAATGGTCGCCTATGCCGTGATCAAGACCGGCGGGCTGCTCGGTGCTCATCACCATTATCCGGTGCAGTGGAGCGCGCTGAAATACGATCGCGGCCGTCAGGCGTTCCAGGTCGAGCTGACGATGGACGAGTTCAGCAGCGGTCCATGCGAGTTCGATGGCGACGAGTTCGATTGGGGCGACCGCTCGCGGTCCTACCCGCATCCGAATTACTGGTCGGTCTAGAGAGCAGGACGGGTTCGCAGCCGCATCGCTCTTGCGGGCTCAATTGAGCATTGCCCCGCCCACCGAGCGGCATCTGATGCGAGCGTCTGGCCTATCCCGGCAGCGACTCTTCGCCGACCTTGGGCCAATAGGTTCCAAAGCTCCAGAGGCCGCCCTCGGGATCGCGCGCCGCGAAATCGCGGCTGCCATAATCGGTATCGTAGGGCTCCATTTCGATCGTCGCACCGGACGCCTTCACCTTCTCATAGAGTGCGTCGGGATCATCGACAGCCAGATAAATGGCATCCGTACGGTGGCCGCCGATGTCGCCGACCCGCTTTGCGTACGCATCATCGCGATGCGCACCGAGCATGAGGATCGACGATCCAAATGCCAATTCGGCGTGAACGACCGTGCCCTCCTTGCGATAGACCACGCGCTCGGCGGAGCCGAGAACGTTTTTCAGCCAGGCGATCATCGCCTCCGGATCCTTGCAGCGCATGGTGTGGTACAGGCGCGGCGCTTCATAGCCATTCCGCTGGTTCATGAAATTCTCCAGGAAATTATCCAGGTCTATTGCAACGCCAAGCCTAGTTCGGATCGCGCCAGCCGGGCTTGAACAAATGGGACCGGACGCTATCCGCCGCCGTCCCGCATCAGGCGTGGATCCGCAAGATCGAGCCGCGCGGCCCATCCGGTCGGCGTCTCGCCGCTGAGTAACCGGAAGTCGCGGGCAAGATGCGCCTGGTCGGCATAGCCGGCGTCTGCCGCGACGGCTGCCCAGCCGCCTGTCCCGTCCGTGCGGGCCAGTGAGCAGGCCCGATGAAAGCGCAGCATCTGGGCCATTGTCTTCGGCGGTACGCCGATCTCGTTGTGGAAGCGGCGCGTGAGATGCTTGCGGCTCCAGCCTATGTCGGTGGCAAGCTCGGTGATCCGGACCGCGCCTGCCCGTCGCCAGAGCGTATCGAGGGCGAAGGCGATCGCCGGCGAGGGCTCATGCACGGCGCGACGATGCACGAAGTCTTCCACGATCTCAAATCGTCGCTGCCATCCGACCGCCTCGGCAACCCTGGCGCGGAGGTTCTCGCCATTCCGTCCCAGAATGTCGTCCAGACCGACCATGCGCGCGGTCAGATCCGGCACCGCTCCTCCGAAGAAGCGATACGCCCCAAGCGGGGTGAAATCGACCTGAACGCATTCGGCGCGGCCATCGGATTCGATAAGGACCGGTCCGGGAAAGAGACCAGCCGCGAAACTCGGCTGAGCGTCGGCAACATCCGGCTCGCGCCCAAGCGCAATGCGGAAGGGTGTCCCCAAATTCACGAGAAGAGGCAGCGCAAGCGGCGCTGCGTGCCGGAAGCCGGCCCATCGACGCCGCGCTCGCGATAGAACGAGATGCTGGAGACCAGCCGCGCAAGGCGTGGCGAGGCGGGCCGACGGATGACATCGGGGTTTGCGGCAGCGTCCATCGCGCGCAGCATAGCGCCGCAGCGGTGCCCCTCCAAGTGGACGGCGCGCCCCGCCTTGCCTGTGGGTGGCTAGCGGTTGCGCATCCAGTCGGCGAGGCCGGACAGCGCCTTGTCGAGGTCCTGCCGTGCGGCAGCGTCCGCGACCGTCTCCCCCAGCGCGCCGCGCATGCAGGTGAGCCACGCATCGCGTTCGGCATCACCGATGGCAAAGCCGATGTGACGCTGGCGCAGCCGTGGGTGTCCCTTTTCGACGGAATAGAGTCTTGGGCCGCCGGTCCATTCGGTGAGATAGCGCTTCAGCACGTCCCTGATCAGGCCGAGATCGGCTGCATGCATGGCGCGGATGACTTGCGCCTCCGGCAGCGTATCCATCCGTTCGTAGAAGCGATCGACCAGAAGGTCGATCGTGGCACTGCCGCCGATCCGCTCGAACATGGAGATTGCGACGTCGCTATCGGTCATCATTTGTCTCGAGGCTTGCTTGCTGGTCGTTGATACAGTGTTGCCGGAGGTCGCGCAAAATCCTTGCTGTCGTCCCGGACAAGCGCAGCGAAGCGGAGCGCTGATCCGGGACCCATAACCACAGGGGGTAGTTTTGCGATGACTCGTGGTTACCAGCTCGCGCAACAACTTCTCCCTGGGGGTATGGGTCCCGGATCGGCGCGCGCTTGTGGCGCGCTTGTCCGGGACGACAGTGGAGTGTGTAGCTGTAGCGAGCTCGAAACGACCTACAGCGCCACGCTGCGCAGACCAAAGCTGCGCGCTTCGTTCTGGAGCACCGGGCGCACCGCGTCGATCAGGCGCGCGGCGGCGGCATCGACGGAGAGGCCCGCCGTGTCCACCACCGCCGTCGCACGCGAATACAGCGGCTCGCGGCTCAAGAGGATGTTGCGCAGCTCGGCCATCGCGGAGCGATCATCCGCCATCGGGCGCAGGTCGCCCTGGCGGCGGACGCGGGCCATGTGCTCCTCGGGCTCGGCCTTCAGCCAGATCGTGTAGAACGACGACAGGATCTGGTCGAAGGTCAAAGGCTCGGAGACGATGCCGCCGCCGGTCGCCAGCACCATCAACTCGTTGCGCGCGAGCAGCTGTTGCAGCGCCGCCTGCTCCATGCGGCGAAAGCCTTCCTGGCCGTAGAGCGCGATGATCTCGGCGACCGAGAGGCCGTTCTGCTGCTCGACCTCCTTGTTGAGCTCGACGAAGCTCCAGCCGACCTTCTTCGCCAGGATCTTGCCGAGCGTGGACTTGCCGGCGCCGCGCAGGCCGATCAGCGCGATGCCGCAGAACGGCGCGCGCCGCGGCGCGGATGCGCTGCCGCCGGCGAGCACGTCCTTGGCCTGCGCGATCTGCGCGGGCGTCGCCTTGCGCAGGAGATCGCGAAACATCTGCCAGTCCGGCGTCGGATCGGCGCTGGGCAGCAGATCTTCGAGATGCGCGCCCATCGCGTCGGAGACGCGGCGGAGCAGCACGATCGAGACATTGCCCTTGCCGCTTTCGAGCTGCGCGATGTAGCGCTCCGAGATTCCTGATACCTTGGCGAGCACTTTGCGCGACATGCCGCGCAGTGCGCGCGTGGTGCGCACACGCTGGCCGAGCTGTTCGAGGAAGCGGGATTCGGCGTCGGGACTGTCGGTCATGAGCCTTCTTTACAGATGTCCTGCGGCGCGTTTTAATGAAACATAATGCCTGCTGGCATTGACAGCAAGCCGCCGCGGTGTCTTTCTATGAATTATAATTCTAAATTCAGGGGAGAAGTCCGTGAGCGAGGGATCCTATAACGCGGTGACCTGGCTGCTCGACCGTAACGTCGAGGAGGGGCGCGGCAACAAGCTCGCCTTCGACGACACCGTCTCGCGGCTGACCTATGGCGAGCTCCAGCGCGAGAGCCGCCGCGCCGCCAACATGCTGCGCCGTCTCGGCGTCCGCCGCGAGGAGCGCGTGGCGATGATCATGCTCGATACGGTCGATTTCCCGATCGTGTTCCTGGGCGCGATCCGCGCCGGCATCGTGCCGGTGCCGCTCAACACGCTGCTGACCGCGGACCAGTACGCCTACATCCTCGCCGACTGCCGTGCCCGCGTGCTGTTCGTTTCCGAAGCGCTCTATCCCGTCATCAGGGACGTCGTCGGCCGCATGCCGGATCTCGAGCATGTCGTCGTCTCCGGCGCCAAGCAGAATGGCCACAAGCAGCTCGCCGAGGAGCTCGCTGATGAGAGCGACCAGTTCACCACCGCCGCGACTCATCCGGACGAGCCGGCATTCTGGCTGTATTCGTCCGGCTCGACCGGCATGCCCAAGGGCGTGCGCCATCTGCATTCGAACTTGCAGGCGACTGCGGACACCTACGCCAGGCAGGTGCTCGGCATTCGCGAGAGCGACGTCTGCCTCTCCGCCGCAAAGCTGTTTTTCGCCTATGGTCTCGGCAATGCGCTGACCTTCCCGATGTCGGTCGGCGCAACCGTCGTGCTGAACAGCGAGCGCCCGACTCCGGCGCGCATGTTCGACCTGATGAACCGCTATAACCCGTCGATCTTCTACGGCGTGCCGACCTTGTTCGCGGCGATGCTCAACGACGAGACGATGAAGAGCGAGCGTGGCGGAAAGAGCTTGCGCATCTGCACCTCGGCCGGTGAGGCATTGCCCGAGTCTGTGGGCAACAGCTGGAAGGCGCGCTTCGGCGTCGACATTCTCGACGGCGTCGGCTCGACCGAGCTCTTGCACATCTTCCTGTCGAATGCGCCCGGCGACATCAAATACGGCTCCTCCGGCAAGCCGGTGCCGGGCTATGCGGTGCGGCTCGTCAACGAGGCCGGCCAGGACGTCGCCGACGGCGAGGTCGGCGAGCTGCTGGTCGATGCGCCCTCCGCCGGCGAAGGCTATTGGAACCAGCGCCACAAGAGTCGCCGCACCTTCGAGGGCCCGTGGACCCGGACCGGCGACAAATATGTCCGCGACGCCGAGGGCCGCTACACCTTCTGCGGCCGTGCCGACGACATGTTCAAGGTCTCCGGCATCTGGGTCTCGCCGTTCGAGGTCGAGAGCGCGTTGATCACGCACCCGGCGGTGCTGGAAGCCGCCGTCGTGCCCGAGGCCGATCCGGAAGGCCTCTTGAAGCCGAAAGCCTTCGTCGTGCTGCGTCAGGGCGCGAAGACCGCGAACTTGCAGGAGATGCTGAAGGAGCACGTCAAGCAGAAGATCGGCCCGTGGAAATATCCGCGCTGGATCGACGTGGTGGACTCGCTGCCGAAAACGGCGACGGGGAAGATCCAGCGGTTCAAGCTGCGGGAAGGGGCGAATTGATTGGCTTCGTCATTCCGGGGCGCGCGAAGCGCGAACCCGGAATCTCGATCCGCAGACTGCAATCTCGGGATTCCGGATCAACTCGCTTTGCGAGTTGTCCGGAAATGACGGAATGAATGGAACCGACAGCATGACCAACCTCACCCCCACGGGCTTCCTCAGCGTCAGTGGCGCCAGCCTCGAATATAAATGGCTCGCGCCGCAATCAGCGGAGGCACCGACCATCGTCATGCTGCACGAAGGTCTCGGCTCGGTCGGGCTCTGGGGCGACTTCCCGGAACAGCTTCGAGAGGCGACCGGTGCCGGCATCTTCGTCTATTCGCGTGCGGGCTACGGGCAGTCGAGCCCGGTCGCGCTGCCGCGGCCGCTGGATTACATGCACCGCGAGGCGCTGGAGGTGCTTCCGAAACTGCTCGATGCGATCGGCTTCAGGCGCGGCCTCCTGCTCGGCCATTCCGACGGTGCCTCGATCGCGACGATCTACGCCGGCGCGCACCAGGATCATCGCCTGAACGGCCTCGTGCTGATCGCGCCGCATTTCATCGTCGAGGACATCTCGGTGAAATCCATCGCCGCGATCAAGACCGCCTATGAGACCACCGATCTCAAGCCGAAGCTCGCGCGCTGGCACAAGGACGTCGACAACGCCTTCTACGGTTGGAACGGCGCCTGGCTCGATCCGAAATTTCGCGACTGGGACATCTCCGAATACCTCGCCTATATCCGCGTCCCTGTCATGGTCCTGCAAGGCGTGGACGACCAATATGGCACACTGCGCCAGGTCGAAATCGCGCAGGAAGAGTGTTATTGTCCGGTAGATTTGAAAATTATTTCAGGCGCGGGCCATTCCCCGCATCGTGAAGCGCCGGGGGCGACGCTTGACGCAATTGAGCAATTTGCAAAGGCGGCCCTGCGCGACGATCAGGGACTTCAGGGACGCGCCGCATGATGTTGCGGAGGCGCACCTCGCATGAGTGCGCCGCCGAATGCGAGCGGCCCGCTACCGTGGCCGCAATGGGCCTATGTGCCGGGCGAGGCCGGGCTCGATGCCGACTACGAGACGCTCGCCATGGCCAAGGCGCTGGTGCCTTCGGCCTTTCGCGGCCATGTGCCGGCGCGCCATCCGGCGCTGCGCTACGGGCTCGCGCTCAACGACCGCGGCTATTTCTGGGAAGCGCAGGAGGTGCTGGAGGCGGTGTGGGCCGCAGCGCCCCAAGGCGGCCGCGAGCGCATTCTGCTGCGGGCCTGTATCCACATCGCCAATGCGAATTTGCGGCTGCGCATGCAAAGGTCGCATTCGGCGGCACGGCTGTTTGGCGATGCGCTGGCGGAACTGCGCGCGCTGAGCTCGCGCAAGGCGGCGGCCGGCGACGGCTTTGTCGAGAGCTTTCCCATTGCTGCGCTGACGGCCTTGCTCCAGGCCAAGCTCGGTCGTCCCCAGCTCTCCAAGGCCGACTGGATCGCACTCGGCGCCATCGTGCGGTCCTAGGCGTTGGCATGAAACAAAGTGCATGTATTGGCTGTTAAGGACTAGACGCGCTCTGAAATATGCACTATTGTGCATCTAACGTTAAAACCAAGACGAACTCAAGGGTGGCCCATGGCCGGGGAAGATCGGCGCCTCGCAGGCGGCGCGACATTCATCGATTTCCAGACCGAACCGTCCCGCTACAAGCACTGGAAGCTCGCGGTCGACGGTGACGTCGCGACCCTGACCATGGACGTCGACGAGAACGGCGGCCTGTTCGAGGGCTATCTGCTCAAGCTCAATTCCTACGACCTCGGCGTCGACATCGAGCTTGCCGATGCGATCCAGCGGCTGCGCTTCGAGCATCCCGAGGTGAAGGTCGTGGTGATGCGCTCGGCCAAGAACCGCGTTTTCTGCGCCGGCGCCAACATCCGCATGCTCGCGGGCTCGACCCACGCCCACAAGGTCAATTTCTGCAAGTTCACCAACGAGACCCGCAACGGCATGGAGGATTCGTCCGAGAATTCCGGCCAGCGCTTCATCACCGTGGTGAACGGCTCGGCCGCCGGCGGCGGCTATGAGCTCGCGCTCGCGACCGACCACATCATCCTCGCCGACGACGGTGCCTCTTCGGTGGCGCTGCCCGAAGTGCCGCTGCTCGCGGTGCTGCCGGGCACCGGCGGCCTCACCCGCGTCGTCGACAAGCGCAAGGTGCGCCGCGACCATGCCGACTTCTTCTGCACCATCGAGGAAGGCGTGAAAGGCAAGCGCGCCGTGCAGTGGCGTCTCGTCGACGAGATCGCGCCGAACTCGAAGCTGGAAGGCAAGATCGCCGAGCGCGTCAAGGAATTTTCCGCGGCCTCCAGGCGCAGCGGCAGCGGCAAGGGCATTGCGCTGACGCCGCTCAGGCGCATCATCGACGAGACCAGCCTGCGCTACGGCTTCGTCACCGTCGACGTCGATCGTGCCGCCCGCATCGCCACCATCTCGATCAAGGCGCCGGAGGCAGCGCCGCCGGCCGACATCGACGGCATGATGGCGCAGGGCGCCTCGTTCTGGCCGCTGCAGGTCGCGCGCGAGCTCGACGATGCCATCCTGCACTTGCGCATCAACGAGCTCGAGATCGCCATGCTGGTGTTCAAGAGCCATGGCGACCGCGCCCATGTGCTCGCATCCGATGCCTTCCTTGAAGCCAACAAGGCGCACTGGCTGGTCAACGAGATCAGGCATTACTGGAAGCGCGTGCTCAAGCGTATCGACGTCACCTCGCGCACGCTGGTGACGCTGGTCGAGCCCGGCTCCTGCTTTGCCGGCACGCTCGCCGAGCTCGTCTTCGCCGCCGACCGCTCCTACATGCTGATCGGCACCCGCCAGGGCGACAACCGCCCGCCGCCCGCGATCGAGCTGTCGGCGATGAATTTTGGCCCGTATCCGATGAGCCATGGTTTGACGCGGCTTCAGTCTCGCTTCCAGGCCGACCCGGCCGATCTGGAACGCGCCGAAGCCACCATCGGCACGAGCCTGGACGCCGAAGAGGCCGAGGAGCTCGGCCTCGTCACCTTCGCACTCGACGACATCGACTGGGACGACGAGGTTCGCGTGTTTCTGGAGGAGCGCGCCAGCTTCTCGCCCGACAGCCTCACCGGCATGGAAGCGAGCCTGCGCTTCGTCGGCCCGGAGACGATGGAATCAAAGATCTTCGCGCGCCTCACCGCCTGGCAGAACTGGATCTTCCAGCGCCCGAACGCGGTCGGCGAGGAGGGCGCGCTCCGCCGTTACGGCAGCGGCCAGAAGCCGAAATTCGATATGACAAGAGTTTAGGGAGAAGCACGGCCATGAACATGAACATCATGAACGTCGACTACTCGACCAAGATTCCGAACAACGTCAACCTCGCCGAAGACCGCCAGGTGCTGAAGGCACTCGAAGGCTGGCATCCCGGCTACATGGACTGGTGGAGCGACATGGGGCCGGAAGGCTTCCAGGAGTCGCTGGTCTATTTGCGCACCGCCTACTCCGTCGATCCGCGCGGCTGGGCCAAGTTCGACTATGTCCGCATGCCCGAATATCGCTGGGGCATCCTGCTTGCGCCGCAGGAAGAAAATCGCGTCGTTCCGTTCGGCGAGCATTATGGCGAGCCGGCCTGGCAGGAAGTGCCGGGTGAGCATCGCGCCATGCTGCGCCGCCTGATCGTGATCCAGGGCGACACCGAGCCCGCCTCGGTCGAGCAGCAGCGCCATCTCGGCAAGACGGCGCCCTCGCTCTACGACATGCGCAACCTGTTCCAGGTCAACGTGGAAGAGGGCCGTCACCTCTGGGCGATGGTGTATCTGCTCCAGAAATATTTCGGCCGCGACGGCCGCGAGGAGGCCGACGATCTGCTCCGCCGCCGCTCCGGCGATGCGGACGCGCCGCGTATGCTGGGTGCCTTCAACGAGGCGACGCCGGACTGGCTGTCGTTCTTCATGTTCACCTACTTCACCGACCGCGACGGCAAGATGCAGCTGCACAGCCTCGCGCAGTCGGGCTTCGATCCCTTGTCGCGCACCTGCCGCTTCATGCTGACCGAAGAAGCGCACCACATGTTCGTCGGCGAGACCGGCATCACCCGCGTCGTGCAGCGCACCTGCGATGCGATGCGCGAAGCCGGCATTACCGATCCCACCGACATCGCAAAAGTCCGCGCGCTCGGTGTGATCGATCTTCCGACCATCCAGAAGAAGCTGAACCTGCACTACACGCTGTCGCTCGACCTGTTCGGCTCGGAGGTCTCGACCAACGCGGCCAACGCCTTCAATGCCGGCATCAAGGGCCGCTATCACGAGACCCAGATCGAGGACGATCACCAGCTCAAGAACGCCACCTATCCGGTGCTCAAGTTCATCAACGGCGAGATCAAGCTGGTCGACGAGCCGGCGCTGACCGCGCTCAACATGCGCCTGCGCGACGATTACAGCCAGGATTGCGTCAAGGGCATGCTGCGCTGGAACAAGGTGATCTCGACCGCTGGCTACGACTTCAAGCTGACGTTGCCCAACGTCGCCTTCCACCGCCACATCGGCGAGTTCAAGGACGTCCATGCGACGCCCGACGGCATTTTGATCGACGATGCGACCTGGGCGAAGCGCAAGGACGAGTGGCTGCCTTCGACAGCCGACGGCGACTTCATCACCTCGCTGATGCAGCCCGTCACCGAAACCGGCAAGTTCGCCTCCTGGATCTCGCCGCCGAAAGTCGGCATCGACAACAAGCCCGGCGATTTCGAGTACGTGAAGATCGAGTCGTAGGACTCTTTAACCTCTCCCCGCTTGCGGGGAGAGGTCGGATCGCTCTTGCGATCCGGGTGAGGGGGTACAGGTGCGTCGGCTGTCTCTCCCGTGGAGAGAGCCCCTCACCCCAACCCTCTCCCCGCAAGAGCGGGGCGAGGGAGCGCACCTCCCGCGCAGCGTACAGCGCGACCTTGCAGCCCGCTTCAGCTACCCCGCGATCTCCAGCCCGGCATTGGCGTAGACCACGCCGCCGTCGACGGCGATGGTGTTGCCGACCACGTAATCGCCCGCACGCGAGGCGAGATAGATCGCGACCCCTGCCATGTCCTCGTCGGTTCCGATGCGCCGCGCCGGAATGCGCTTGGCGACGTCGTCCGCATGGTCGCGCGCGGCCCGGTTCATGTCGGACTTGAACGCGCCCGGCGCGATCGCGGTGACGTTGATGTTGTCCTTGATCAGTTTCGTCGCCATGCGCCGGGTCAGATGGATCACGGCGGCCTTGCTGGCGGCGTAGGAATAGGTCTCGCTCGGATTGACGAAGATGCCGTCGACCGAGGCGATGTTGATGACCTTGGCCGGACGTTCCGCGCTTGCCGCCGCGCGCAGCGGCTTCGCCAGCGCCTTGGTCAGGAAGAACAGCGACTTGACGTTCAGGTCCATCACCTTGTCCCAGCCGCTTTCCGGGAATTCGTCGAACTCAGCGCCCCAGGCGGCGCCGGCATTGTTGACGAGGATGTCGAGCTTCGGCTCCAGCTTGATGATTTCGCCGGCGAGCTTGTCGCAGCCTTCGACGGTCGAGATGTCGATCGGCAGCGCGATGCACTCGCCGTCATAGAGAGCCGAGAGCTCTTTCGCCGTCGCCTCGCACGGGCCGGCCTTGCGCGCGGTGATGTAGACCTTCGCCGCGCCTTGCGCGAGGAAGCCCGACGCGATCATCTTGCCGATGCCGCGCGAGCCGCCGGTCACGAGTGCGATGCGGCCTTTGAGCGAGAACAGATCGTTGAACATGGTACCTCCCTTTGGTGGCGCTCGTTTTGGGCGGGGAGGGGGAGGGAGTCAATCTTGTCGTCGTCCTGGCCTTCGCCAGGATGACGGCAGAGATTGCGGTGACAGCGGTGGACGACAGAAACTTAAGCCGCCGCAATCCGGCGAAAGCCGTTCCACATCGCGGTCGCGGCGCCCGAAGTCAGCACCGGCAGGATCCGCGTGTCCTGGTAGTTGCCGTTGAGCGAGATGCGCGGCAGCGCGGTCATGTGGCCGGCGTTCTCGGCGAACAGCATGCCGGGCCGCGTCGTCACCGCGGTCTTGAAGCCGGCCGATGCGGCCAGCGCAAATTCGCGCATCCCGGCCGCCTCGCGGTCGCCATAGGGATAGGCGAAGTGCAGCACGGGACGCTCCAGCGCCTGCTCGATCCGCGTGCGGCTCACCGCCATCTCCTGCGCGGCGATCTCCTCGCTCTGCCTGGCGAGATTGCAATGGCTGATGGAGTGCGCGCCGATCGTGACCAGCGGGTCTGCGGCCAGCTGCTTCACCCCGTCCCAGGACAGGCACAGGGTGTGGCACAGCGCTTCCATGTCGACGCCGTGCCTGGCGCAGAGCGCTGCGATCTCGCGCGCGAGATCGTGCTCGCCCGGCAGCGCGCGCAGCCAGTCATGCAGGCGGTCGAACGCCGCCTGTTTCGCGGCAGGCGTCGTCGCGTCGAGCCGCAGCGCGGAATTGCCGATCTGCACCTCGATCTGCTCGGCCCTGGCGATCACGGTTTCCAGCGCGGTCCACCACAGCCGCCCCGTGCCCTCGGCGAAATCGCTGGCGACGTAGACCGCCAAAGGCGCGTCAAATTCGCGCAGCACCGGCAGCGCATAGTCCAGATTATCGCGATAGCCGTCGTCGAGGGTGAAGGCGGCGAAGCGGCGGGTGAACCTGCCCTGCACCAGCCGCTCATGCAGCTCGTCCATGCTGACGATGTCGATGTCGCGCGAGCGCAGATGGCTCAGCGTCGCGCGTAGGAAATCCGGAGTGACTTCGAGATGTCGGTTCGGCTGGAACGTGGCCTCGCGGGCCGGCCGCACGTGGTGCAGCATGAAAATGGCGCCGACGCCCGACAAAAGCGGGCGCAACAGGTGGTGCGCCCCGCTGAAATAGAGTGCTCCCAGCCCGGCGCGGATGACGTTGTTACGAAGTTGTTTCATGACCCGCTGGCGGACTCTGGCATTCCGTCCTCAACTTACGGAAGAACCCTTGAAGAAAAAGTTATTCCAATTGTCCACGCAAAGGCCTTGCGAGGGCCGCCATTTCCGGTTTGACAGCCTGCCAAGGGTTTGTTTTGTCTCCGGTTCCAGAGTTCGGGTCGTCGAATGCAGAAGCTTTTCAGGTGGGCCAGCAAATGGTGGCCAGGGCTGATCCCCCTGGCCGTCATGTGGGGATTTGCGGCCTGGAATAACACCTTACCGGTCGAGGCGGACCTGTCCGCCCGCAGCTCGGCGGCGCTCAAGGAGACCGTTCTGGACAAGACCCGGATCGCGGTGGACGGCCGCGATGTCAGCCTGGCCGCGGACGCCTTTTCCGAGGAAGGGCGCCGGGACGCGGTAATGGCGGTGGAGATCGTCCCGGGCGTGCGCCTGGTCGACGACCGGACCCGCCTCGTTGCCGAGGCAAAACCCTTCGTCTGGAACGCCGAGCGTGACGTGGTGCGGGTGACGCTGTCGGGCTCCGCGCCCTTGCCGTCGATCAAGGCCCGCCTGACGGAGGCGGCACGCAAGGAGGTCGGCGGCGTCGAGGTCGCCGATCAGATGGGGCTGGCACGTGGCGCGCCGCCGCGCTTCGAGGCCGCCGCGATGCTGCTGCTCGACCAGATCGGCAAGCTCAAGGACGGCAAGATCACGATCTCCGACACCAAGATCAACCTGTCGGGCATGGCGCGCGATCTCGGCGGACGCGAGGCGATCGCGGCCGCGCTGAAGAACTTGCCGGAAGGGTTCTTGATCGCCGCCAACGACATCAAGGCGCCGCCCTATATCTTCCAGGCCTACAAGGATCCGGTTGCCGCGACCGTGACGCTGACCGGCTATGTTCCCGACAACAACGTCCACGCGGCGATCGCAACCAGCGCGTCGCGAAAATTCTTCAACGAGAAGGTCGTCGACAATCTCAAGGCCAGCCTCGGCGCCCCCGGCGCCTTCAACCCCGCCGTGGTCGCAGCGCTCGGGGCGCTGTCGCGGCTGTCGACCGGCACGCTCGTGGTGTCCGATCGCGAGGTGAAGCTGTCGGGCGATGCGCTCTATGAAGGCGCCGGCAACGATATCCGCGCGGGCCTTGGCAAGGACTTCCCGAAAAACTGGCAGTACAAGCCGGAAATCACGGTGAAGCCCGCGGCAGGCCCGGTCGACGGCACCGTCTGCCAGCAATTGTTCTCCGAGCTCCTGAATAAGGGCAAGATCCGCTTCGCCACCAAGCGCGCCGACATCGATCCGGACTCGGCGGGAATCCTCGACCATCTGATCGAGACGGCGCTGCGCTGTCCCACCACCAATATCGACGTCGCCGGGCACACTGATGCCGACGGTGAGGACGCGTTCAACCAGGCACTCTCGGAGAAGCGCGCGCAGGCGGTGATCGACTATCTGGTCAAGGCCGGCCTGCCCGCCAGCCGCTTCACCGCGATCGGCTATGGCAGCACGCAGCCCGTCGCCGGCAACGACACCGACGACGGCAAGGCGCAGAACCGCCGCATCGAATTTCTGGTGAGGTGACGATGCCCTATCTCGTTTCGTTCCATCTGGGCTGGCTGATCGGATCGCTGGTGCTGGGCTTTTGCATGGGCTGGATCTCGGTGGTCCAGCGCGGCAACGGCACCTCGAAGGTCACCGCGCGCTGGCTCGCCGCGCTCGCCGTAGCGCTGGTCGCGGCCTCGCTCGCGCATGTGGTCCCCGGCCGCTTCGGCTACTGGCTCGACCTCGGCCTCATCATGTTCGCCTGCTACCTGGTCGGCTGCACCATCGGCGCCTGGTTGCGCGACCGGGTGGTCTCGCGGAGCCAGCCGGCGGCTTGAGTCCTTGGTTCGCGTGAGGCCATCGCTCTCTCGCTCCCTCCCCCCTTGCGGGGGAGGGAGCGTACCGCCATCGGCGCGCTAGGCGAGGCTCATCCCATCAGTTCCAGATCCAACATTGCGATAACAGCCTGATCGGAGTGCGAAATCGCCGAGCGATGAAACTACGCTTGACATTAATACGTACGTACGTATTCTTTTGCTCATGCCAAAGCCTTCGCTCAAAGACGCCATCCTCGACGCCGGCCTCAAGGTCATGTTCCGAACCGGCTATCACGGCACCAGCGTGCGCGACGTCACCGCTGCGGCGGGCGCGCCGCAGGGGTCCTTCACCAACCATTTCCGCTCCAAGGAAGCGTTCGCTTCGGAGGTGCTCGACCGCTACTTCGACGTCACCAGGGGGCTGGTCGCAGAAGCGCTTGAGGACACGACGCTGACGCCGCGCGCGCGCCTCAAGCGCTATCTCGACATCATCACCGGCCGGCTCGAGGCCGACGGTTATGGCCGTGGGTGTCTGATCGGCGATCTCAGCCTGGAGGCGACCGGCAGCAGCGAAATGCTGCGTACGCGCCTGACCGAGATTTTTGCCGAATGGCGCGTGCCGTTCGCGGCCTGCATCGCCGAGGCTCAGGCGCGCGGCGAGATCGCATCCGATTTCGAGCCCGGGGAGCTTGCCGACTTCCTGCTCGCGTCCTGGCAGGGCGCGATCCTGCGCATGAAGGTCGATCGCAATCCGAAAGCGCTCGAACGTTTCAAGACCATCGCATTTCAGACCGTGTTCAAGGAGCTGACATGAGCAAGCCAATCGAGATCGAGATTCGCAGAGCGCCCGTGCTGGGAAGCAGCATAGCTTACCGCGAGACGGGTGCGCAGGATGCGCCGGTCGCGCTGTTCCTGCACGGCAACCCAACCTCGTCGCACATCTGGCGCAACATCCTGCCGTTGGTGTCACCGGTCGCGCATTGCATTGCGCCCGATCTCATCGGCTTCGGCCAATCCGGTAAGCCTGACATCGCCTACCGCTTCTTCGACCATGTCCGCTATCTCGATGCGTTCATCGAACAGCGCGGCGTCACATCGGCCTATCTCGTCGCGCAGGACTGGGGCACGGCGCTCGCATTTCATCTCGCCGCGCGCCGGCCGGATTTCGTACGCGGATTAGCCTTCATGGAATTCATCCGCCCGATGCCGACCTGGCAGGATTTCCACCATACCGAGGTCGCGGAGGAGCAAGATCATGCCGAGGCGGCGAGGGCGGTCTTTCGCAAGTTCAGGACGCCGGGCGAGGGTGAGGCCATGATCCTCGAGGCGAATGCGTTCGTCGAGCGCGTTCTGCCCGGCGGAATCGTCCGCAAGCTCAGCGACGAAGAGATGGCGCCCTATCGCACGCCGTTCCCGACGCCTGAGAGCCGTCGCCCCGTTCTTGCGTTTCCCCGCGAACTGCCGATCGCAGGCGAGCCTGCCGATGTCTATGAGGCGCTCCAATCCGCCCATGCGGCGCTGGCCGCATCTTCCTATCCGAAACTGCTGTTCACGGGCGAACCGGGCGCGCTCGTCTCGCCGGAATTTGCCGAGCGGTTTGCGGCCTCGCTGACGCGTTGCGCGTCGATCCGGCTCGGCGCGGGATTGCACTATCTGCAGGAGGACCACGCTGACGCAATCGGCCGATCGGTGGCCGGCTGGATCGCCGGCATCGAAGCGGTGCGTCCGCAGCTCGCCGCGTGAGGAGGATGAGATGTCGGATGTGACGATCGTCTATTGCCGTCCCTGCGGCTACGAGAAGCGTGCGAAGGAAGCCGCCGCAGCGCTGCGCCGGCAACTGGCGCTGGAGGCGGATCTCGTGGCTGGCAAGGGCGGCGTCTTTCAGGTCAAGCTCGGCGACAGGATTGTCGCCAGCCGCAGCAAGGGCCATTTTCCCGGCACCGACGAAATCGTCGCAGCCGTCACCGCGGCGCGGCATTGATCCGGGGAGGCACGCAGATGCCGGTCGTCTGGAACGAAGATCCGGCGGCAATCGACTGGAACGAGCTTTCCGCGCTCTACCGCACCGCACCGCTCGGCAACAAGACACCAGCCGATCTCGCGCTCGTGTTCGGCAACAGCATGTTCTGTGCCTTCGCTTACGACCAAGGCCGGCTGGTTGGTGCCGGCCGAGCGCTGGCGGACGGCCGCGACTGCGCCTACCTCTGTGATGTCGCGGTGCGCCCGGACTGTCAGGGGCAAGGCCTCGGCCGCGAGATCATCGAGCGGCTGCTGGCGCGATGCCGCGGACATCGCAAAATCATCCTCTATGCGGTGCCTGGCAAAGAGGGCTTTTATGAGCGTCTCGGCTTCCGCCGGATGACGACGGCCATGGCGATTTTCGACGACCAGGCCAGTGCCTATCAGCGCGGCTATCTGACCGCCCCTTAAGCTACTGTTGCGCCGCACCTGTTTGGTGCATCGGAAAATCCGTCCAGAACGACCCCGTCGCCCCTCTTTCAACAGCCGGGCGCGGCCCATAGATTGACGTCGGCTTAAAACGTGACGGAACATTGCGCGGCCGAAATCATCAAAACTTCATGGCGTCTGCGCAGGATTGCCATGGAGATTCGCGTCAGCCTTGCCGCCGAAAGCGCCAAACCGTGCATCCAGAGCCCGCAACCCTGCCTAAAATATTGAAGGCACGTGATTTTGTTCGAATTGGCGAATTCCACTCCGCCCCAAAACGCGCTAGTGGAGGGTTAGGGGGCATGCGCGATGCCGGAGCCGGCGGCGAGGGTTCGTTGAGTGCCTGTGCGTCGTTTGCCTGTTCGCCGGCCGTCCTGGCCGCTGAAGCGTTGTTCGAGGTCTAGATGCTGGAAGCCATACGCAGGGCGATGACGTTTCTGCGCCAGAAGCAAGTCCTGCATAAGCTTGGAGTTGTGATCAGCGTCGCGGTCATCGGCATCGCTTGCTATGTGCTCTACCACATGCTGCGCGGCATCGACTTCAACGAGGTGATCGAGGCGATCAAGAGCACCGAGCCGAGCCAGATTGCGATGGCGGCACTGTTCGTGGCCGCGGGCTATTTCACCCTGACCTTCTACGACCTGTTCGCCGTGCGTGCGATCGGCCACGCCCATGTGCCTTACCGCATCAATGCGCTCGCCGCCTTCACCAGCTATTCGATCGGCCACAATGTCGGCGCCAGCGTCTTCACCGGCGGCGCGGTGCGCTACCGCATCTATTCGGCCTATGGGCTGAACGCGATCGATGTCGCAAAGATCTGCTTCCTCGCCGGCCTGACCTTCTGGCTCGGCAATGCCGCCGTGCTGGGCCTCGGCATCTCCTACCATCCGGAGGCGGCGGCCTCGATCGACCAGCTTCCGCCCTGGCTGAACCGGACGCTGGCGCTGATGATCATCGTGGGACTGGTCGGCTATGTGGTCTGGGTCTGGACCCAGCCGCGGGTGGTCGGCCGCGGGCCCTGGACCGTGGTGCTGCCAGGCGGACCGCTGACGCTGCTCCAGATCGCGATCGGCATCATCGATCTCGGATTCTGCGCGCTCGCGATGTACGTGCTGGTCCCGGACGAGCCCAATCTCGGATTCGTCGTGGTTGCCGTGATCTTCGTCTCGGCCACCCTGCTCGGCTTTGCCAGCCACTCGCCCGGCGGCCTCGGCGTGTTCGACGCCGCCATGCTGGTCGGCCTCTGGCAGATGGACCGGGAGGAACTCCTGGGCGGCATGCTCCTGTTCCGCGTCCTCTATTATCTGTCCCCCTTCGTCATATCTGTAATCTTGCTGACGTTTCGCGAAGTTATAATCGGCGCCCGATCGAAGCGTTTGCAGCAGGCGGCGCTCAAGCTCGACCCCGGCCCGGCGCGTGAAGCCGCCTATGTGAGAGAGCGCAGCGACGGCACCGCCTGACGGCGCCAAGCCTTTAGGACCAAGCCTTTAGGACGAAGCCGTTAGGACAAGCCCCTAGGAGAAGCCCGCCCCGATGGCGATTGACGCCCCATCTTCTCCCACCGCGCAGCCCTGGTCCGACCGGCTGCGGCACTCGACGATCATCCTGATCGCCGCGGCGCTGGCGCTGTCGGTCGTGGTCTCGCTCGGCGAATTGTCGGTGTTGCACGCCGTTGCCGTGTTCCTCTGCATCGCCGCTGCGGCGCTGATCCCCTGGCGACTGCACGACACCGCCGCCTCGCGCGACGATGTCAGGCGCATCAACCCGGTCGAGAGCGCCGCAGTGGCCGCGGTCGTCGCCGGCATGCCGGATCCGGCGGTGCTGCTCGACCGCGCCGGCCGCGTCATCCATCTCAATGCGGCTGCCGCCCAGCTTGCCCCGGCGCTGCGCAGGAACGAGCTCGCCCAGTTCGCGCTGCGCTCGCCGGAGATCATCACCGCGCTGCGCGAGTCGATCGCGACCACCGAGCCGCGGCGCGCGACCTATCTCGACCATGTCCCGGTCGATCGCTGGATGGAGCTGATCATCACGCCGGTGCCGGTGCCGACCACCTTCGGCGGCGCCGACAAATGCATGCTGATGACCTTCCACGACCAGACGCCGCTGCGCCGGGTCGAGGAGATGCGCGCCGACTTCGTTGCCAATGCCAGCCACGAGCTGCGCACGCCGCTCGCCGCGCTGTCCGGCTTCATCGACACGCTCCAGGGCCAGGCCAAGGACGACCCCAAGGCGCGCGAGCGCTTCCTCGGCATCATGCACAACCAGGCCACCCGCATGGCGCGCCTGATCGACGATCTGCTTTCGCTGTCGCGGGTCGAGCTGTCGGCCCATGTGCGCCCCGACACCCTGGTCGACCTGCTGCCGATCATCCGCCAGGTCGCCGACGGGCTCGAGCCGCTGGCGCGCGAGCGCCAGGTCGAGGTCGAGATCCATCTGCCGGAGCCGCCGGTGATGATCGCGGGCGACCGCGAGGAGCTGCTCCGCCTGTTCGAGAACCTGATCGAGAACGCGCTCAAATACGGCGCCTCGGGCGGACGCGTCATCGTGTCACTAACCTCAGGCGCCGCCACTGATGGAACTCAGGAAATCCGGGTCATGGTCCGGGATTTCGGCCCCGGTATCGCGCCCGAGCACCTGCCGCGGCTGACCGAGCGGTTCTACCGGGTCGATGTCGGCGACAGCCGCTTGCAGGGCGGGACCGGGCTCGGATTATCGCTGGTGAAACATATTCTTAACCGGCATCGCGGCCGGCTTTTGATCGAAAGCGTGCCCAAACAGGGCGCCACTTTCACCGCCTGTTTTCCCCAGGCCAGGGCTCCGGCGACGACATGAAACTCAAGCGATTTCAATTGCTTGTAGTTGTCATCCGACTGTCACGAAACCTTCGTAAAAGCACAGCCGACCGCTCCTAAAGGGGCGGCACGGGGAGCGCGATCGGGCGCGGATGGCGCTTCGCTCCCCTGTATGGAGACCAGCATGAATTTCCTCAAAACGATCGTCGCTGCCGGCTTGGTCGCCGCATCGACGACGGCAGCCTTTGCTGCCGATATCACCGGCGCCGGCGCGACGTTCCCGTTCCCGATCTATTCCAAGTGGGCTGACGCCTACAAGAAAGAGACCGGCAACGGTCTGAACTACCAGTCGATCGGCTCCGGCGGCGGCATCAAGCAGATCCAGGCCAAGACCGTGACCTTCGGCGCCAGCGACGCGCCGCTCAAGGCCGAGCAGCTCGAGAAGGACGGCCTCGTCCAGTGGCCGATGGTGATGGGTGCCATCGTTCCGGTCGTCAACATCGAGGGCGTGAAGCCGGGCGAGATGGTGTTCGACGGCGAGACGCTCGCCAGCATCTATCTCGGCAAGATCACCAAGTGGGACGATGCCGCGATCAAGAAGCTCAATCCGAGCCTGAAGCTGCCCTCGGAGGCGATCACCGTCGTCCGCCGCTCCGACGGTTCGGGCACCACCTTCAACTTCACCAACTACCTCTCCAAGGCCAGCGCGGACTGGAAGAGCAAGGTCGGCGAGGGCACGGCCGTCGAGTGGCCGGTCGGCGTCGGCGCCAAGGGCAACGAGGGCGTGTCCGGCAACATCGGCCAGACCAAGAACTCGATCGGTTACGTCGAGTACGCCTATGCCAAGCAGAACAAGCTGACCTACACCGGTCTCGTCAACAAGGCCGGCAAGCCGGTGCAGCCGACCGTCGAGGCCTTCCAGGCGGCCGCCTCGAACGCCGACTGGGCCAAGGCGCCCGGCTACTACGTCATCCTGACCGACCAGCCCGGCGAGAAGTCCTGGCCGATCACGGCGGCGACCTTCATCCTCATGCACAAGGATGCCACCGACAAGGCGGCCTCGCAGGAAGCCATCAAGTTCTTCCGCTGGGCCTTCAAGAACGGCGGCAAGGCGGCTGAGGAGCTCGACTACATCCCGATGCCCGAGGGCGTCGTGACCCTGATCGAGAAGACCTGGGCTGCCGAGATCAAGAGCTAAGCGCTGCTGTCCCGGCCTGGGTGCCGGGATCTCAAAAGACCTCCGCTCCGGATCGGCCCCGTGCCGCATCCGGAGCGCAAGACCAACAACAAGCGTATATAACGGGTACAGGGGATCGGCGTGGCAGAGATGGCCGTTCAGAGCGATGTAATCGACGACGCCGGACCGTACGATCGCGCCAAGGCCTTGAGCGCGTTCAAGCTCGGCGACGTCACCTTCTACTGGATCACGCGGCTCTCCGCGATCTCGGTGCTGCTGATCCTCGGCGGCATCATCGTTTCGCTGATCGTCGGCGCTTTCCCGGCGATCAAGGAATACGGCTTCTCCTTCCTGTGGACGCAGCGCTGGGCGCCGTCGGCGGATCCGCCCGTGCTCGGCGCGCTCGGGCCGATGTACGGCACGCTCGTCACCTCGTTCATCGCGATGCTGATTGCCATTCCCGTTGGCCTCGGCATTGCGATCTTCCTCACCGAGCTCTGTCCGCAATGGCTGCGCCGCCCGATCGGCATGGCGATCGAGCTGCTCGCCGGCATTCCCTCGATCATCTACGGCATGTGGGGCTTCTTCGTGCTGGGCCCGTTCCTGGCCAACACCTTCCAGCCCTTCATGATCAAGATCTTCGACGGCGTTCCTGTCTTGGGCGCGATCTTCGCGGGTCCCCCGTCCTATCTCAGCCTGTTCAACGCCGCGCTGATCCTCGCCATCATGGTGCTGCCCTTCATCACCTCGATCTCGGTCGACGTATTCAAGACGGTGCCGCCGGTGCTGAAGGAGGCCGCCTACGGCGTCGGCTGCACCACCTGGGAAGTCGTGCGCAGCGTGGTGATCCCCTACACCCGCGTCGGCGTCATCGGCGGCGTCATGCTGGCGCTGGGCCGCGCGCTCGGCGAGACCATGGCGGTGACGTTCATCATCGGCAACTCGTTCCGCATCTCCTCCTCGATCTTCGCGCCGGGCACCACGATCTCGGCGGCGATCGCATCCGAGTTCGCCGAGAGCGACGGCCTGCACCAGTCCGGCCTGATCCTGCTCGGCCTGCTGCTGTTCGTGCTGACGTTCTTCGTGCTCGCAGCGGCACGGCTGATGCTGATGCGGCTGGAAAAGAAGGCGGGGAACTAACGCCATGAACCCGATCTATTCACGCCGCCGCCGCAAGGACATCGTCGTTCGCGGACTCTGCATCGCCGCCGCCGCCTTCGGCGTCACCTGGCTTGCGCTGATCCTGATCACGCTGCTTTACAACGGCATCGCCGGTCTGAACCTCGAGATTTTCGTGGCAGATACGCCGCCGCCGGGCTCGACCGAAGGCGGCCTGCGCAACGCCATCGTCGGTTCGATCATCATGACCGTGCTCGGCGTCGGCATTGGCGCGCCGCTCGGCCTGTTCGCCGGCACCTATCTCGCCGAATACGGCCGCAACGACCGCCTGACCTCGGTGATCCGCTTCATCAACGACATCCTGCTCTCGGCGCCCTCGATCATCATCGGCCTGTTCATCTACGGCGCGGTGGTGGTGCCGATGCGCGGCTTCTCGGCGATCGCAGGCAGCCTCGCGCTCGCCGTCATCGTCATCCCGGTGGTGCTGCGCACGACCGAGGACATGCTGCTGCTGGTGCCGAACGCGCTGCGCGAGGCGGCGTCCGCGCTCGGCCTGCCGCGCTCGCTGGTGATCAAGCGGATCGCCTATCGTGCCGCCCGCTCCGGCCTCATCACCGGCGTGTTGCTAGCCACCGCCCGCGTCGCCGGCGAGACCGCGCCGCTGCTCTTCACCGCG
Organism: Bradyrhizobium sp. B039; assembly: GCF_038965675.1. Lineage (NCBI taxonomy): Bacteria > Pseudomonadati > Pseudomonadota > Alphaproteobacteria > Hyphomicrobiales > Nitrobacteraceae > Bradyrhizobium > Bradyrhizobium sp. B039. The sequence goes on along the minus strand of NZ_CP152416.1, from coordinate 8,467,406 downwards.
CTGTCGAACCAGTTCTTCAGTCTTGGCCTGAACAAGACGATGGCGAACCTGCCGGTCACCATCAACAACTTCGTCCAGAGCCCCTACGCCTATTGGAAGCAGCTCGCCTGGAGCGGCGCGCTGCTGATCACGATTACCGTGCTTGCCCTGAATATTGGCGCACGCATCCTTGGCGCCGAGAGGACCGCAAAATGAGTGAGCTTTCCGTATCGATGAGCGCGGCCGGTGGGCTGCCCCAGGCGCCGCTGCTGCCGGAAGCGCCGGCCAAGGTGACGGTGCGCAACCTCAACTTCTATTACGGCGAGCACCACGCGCTGAAGAACATCAACCTGACGCTCGGCACCAACCGCGTCACCGCGTTCATCGGCCCGTCCGGCTGCGGCAAGTCGACCCTGCTGCGCATCTTCAACCGGATGTACGACCTCTATCCGGGGCAGCGCGCCACCGGCCAGCTCATGCTCGACCAGACCAACATCCTCGACGGCAAGCTCGACCTCAACCTGCTGCGCGCCCGCGTCGGCATGGTGTTCCAGAAGCCGACGCCGTTCCCGATGACGATCTACGAGAACATCGCCTTCGGCATCCGCCTCTACGAGAAGATCTCGAAGTCCGAGATGGACGACCGCGTCGAGAAGGCGCTGCGCGGCGGCGCGCTGTGGAACGAGGTCAAGGACAAGCTCAACGCCTCCGGCCTGTCGCTCTCCGGCGGCCAGCAGCAGCGCCTCTGCATCGCCCGCACCGTCGCGGTGCGGCCCGAGGTGATCCTGTTCGACGAGCCCTGCTCGGCGCTCGACCCGATCTCGACCGCCAAGGTCGAGGAGCTGATCCAGGAACTGTCCGAGAACTACACGATCGCGATCGTCACCCACAACATGCAGCAGGCGGCGCGCGTCTCCGACAAGACCGCGTTCATGTATCTCGGCGAGCTGATCGAGTTCGACGACACCAGCAAGATCTTCACGTCGCCGAGCGACCGGCGCACGCAGGATTACATCACCGGCCGGTTCGGCTGAGGAGACGGGACATGGGTTCTGAACATACCGCAAAGGCCTTCGACACCGACCTCCAGGAGCTCACCCGGCTCGTCGCCGAGATGGGCGGGATCGCCGAGCGCATGATCGTCGATTCCGTCGACGCGCTGATCCGCCGAGACGTCGCGCTCGGCCAGCGCGTCGTCGCCACCGACACCGAGCTCGACGCGCTGCAGAAGCGCATCGAGGAGCGCGCCGTGCTCACCATCGCCCGCCGCCAGCCGATGGCGGTCGATCTGCGCGAGATCGTCGGCGCCATGCGCGTTGCGACCGATCTCGAGCGCATCGGCGACCTTGCCAAGAACATGGGCAAGCGCGTCGCGGCGCTGGAGACGGATTTCCATCCGCTCAAGCTGTTCCGCGGCCTCGAGCACATGACCGACCTCGTGCAGCAGCAGGTCAAGTCGGTGCTGGACGCCTATGCCGCGCATGATCTGCCGGCGGCGATGGCGGTGTGGAAGGGCGACGAGGAAGTCGACGCCATCTGCACCTCGCTGTTCCGCGAGCTCCTCACCTACATGATGGAGGATCCGCGCAACATCTCGTTCTGCATCCATCTGATGTTCTGCGCCAAGAACATCGAGCGGATCGGCGACCACGCCACCAACATCGCCGAGACCGTGTTCTACATGATCGAGGGCCAGGCGATCACCGACAAGCGACCGAAGGGCGACATGACGACCTTCGCCACGACGGTCCCGAATACCTGAAGACTTAAGGAGCGACGACACCATGGGCGCACGCATTATGGTGGTTGAGGACGAGGAAGCTCTCACCGAGCTTCTCCGCTACAACCTCGAAGGCGACGGCTATGATGTGGAGACGGTGATGCGCGGCGACGACGCCGACACCCGCCTCAAGGAACACATCCCCGATCTGATCGTACTCGACTGGATGCTGCCGGGCCTGTCGGGCATCGAGCTGTGCCGCCGGCTGCGGACCCGGCCCGAGACCAAGCAGCTCCCGATCATCATGCTCACCGCGCGCGGCGAGGAGAGCGAGCGGGTGCGGGGTCTTGCGACCGGCGCCGACGACTACATCGTCAAGCCGTTCTCGGTGCCGGAGCTCTTGGCACGCGTGAAGGGCCTGCTGCGGCGCGCAAGCCCGGAGCGGCTCGCCACGGTGCTGGCCTATGGCGACATCGAGCTCGATCGCGACAAGCGCCGCGTCGCGCGCTCGGGCCGGCCGATCGACCTCGGCCCGACCGAATATCGCCTCTTGGAGTTCTTCCTGGAGCATCCCGGCCGCGTGTTCTCGCGCGAGCAGCTGCTCGACAGCGTCTGGGGCCGCGACATCTACATCGACGAGCGCACCGTCGACGTCCACATCGGCCGCCTGCGCAAGCTGCTCAATCTCGGCCGCGAGCAGGATCCCATCCGCACCGTCCGCGGCGCCGGCTACGCGCTGGATGATCGCTTTGCGAAGGCGGAGCAGACGTAAGCTAGGGGCGAGTTGGTTTGGCGAGCTGTCGCCACGATATCGGTGTCGTCCCGGCGAAGGCCGGGACCCATAACCCCAGGGCGCAATTGTTTGCGCGACAAGGGTAACTCCGTGTCCCCGTAACCACATCTGCTGGTGGTTATGGGTCCCGGCCTTCGCCGGGACGACATCGGAGTGTGTCGATCCGTCATCGCGTGACGGCGCCGTCTTTGCAATCAGCTAGAGCGACAAACTCACCGCGAGGGCTTCGCCGGTGCGCGCCGGCGATCCGCGGCGGGCTGATATGCCACGCGCGAGTGCTGCGCGCAGTAGGGCAGGCCCGACAGCGCCCTGCCGCCGCAGAAGAAGAAATCCGGGCTCGAGGGATCGCCGACCGGCCAGTGGCAGGTCGCCTCGTTCAGCTCCAGCAGCGACAGCCGCTGGCTCATCGGCACCACGTTGTCGTAGGTGACCGGTTCGGCCTCCACCTCGACCTCGAAGGCCTGCGCCAGCGCGGTGTTGCCGCGCGCAATGGGGCGGCTCACCCGCATCATGTGCTGCGCGGGGCGCGCCTTGCGCGGCCGCGGAGCCGCCGATGAGGGGCTCTTGGCGCGGCCGGATAGGCCGAGCCTGTGTACCTTGCCGATCACGGCATTGCGGGTCACGTTCCCGAGCTCGGCTGCGATCTGGCTGGCCGATAATCCGGCCTCCCAGAGCTTTTTCAACTGCTCGACGCGATCGTCGGACCAGGTCAAAACCGTCATTGCACCCTTTCCCTCGCCGTGCGGCTGCCATCCTGGCGCCTCGCGGCGAATGCCTAAGCCTCGAAAAACCCGTGCCGTCAGAATCCCTTAAGGCTCGCCGGGCGCGCCGATAACGCCCGAACGTCTACGCCGGTACATGAGGACTTAGAGGATCAGAAACACTGCACGAGATGTCGTATCTGACAAGCCAAACGCTACAATATGGCGTGACTCACGCGCAAGAGTCCGCCGACTCGCTTCCACATGTTCCGTGGCGAAAACCCCGCAATTTCGGCTCCGCAAGACTACGGATTCAGCGTTTCGCGAGGCTTTCGGGCGGCATTGACACCGGTTTCACCAGGCATAAGATAGTGTCACGTGCCGCCCTTAAAAGGCGGCACGTTTCGTTTTCCGGGCCGGTCAATGGTGCGCTGCGTGAGCGTGTTCAGGCCGTCCGCAACATCAAGTGATCGTCATGACTAACAGCGCAGCGCCGCATTTGCTTCCCGTTTTCGCCAGATCCGACCTCGGTTTCGAGCGCGGCGAAGGCTGCTGGCTGATTGCGACCAATGGCGATCGCTATCTCGATTTTACCTCGGGCGTCGCCGTGAACGCGCTCGGCCATGCCCATCCCGCGCTGGTCAAGGCGCTGCAGGAGCAGGCCACAAAACTCTGGCACATGTCGAACCTGTTCCAGAGTCCGGACGGCGAGAAGCTCGCTGCGCGCCTGTGCAATGAAAGCTTCGCGGACTTCGTGTTCTTCTGCAATTCCGGCGCCGAGGCGCTGGAAGGTGTGATCAAGCTGGTCCGCCATCATCACTTCTCCAAGGGGCATCCGGAACGTTACCGCATCATCACCTTCGAAGGCGCCTTCCATGGCCGCACGCTGGCGACGCTGGCTGCGACGGGATCTGCAAAATATCTCGAAGGTTTTGGTCCGCCGATGGATGGCTTCGACCAGGTCCCGCATGGCGACATCGAGGCCGTGAAGAAGGCAATCGGTCCGCAGACCGCCGGCATCCTGATCGAGCCGATTCAGGGCGAGGGCGGCGTGCGTTCCGCAACGCCTGCGTTCCTCAAGGCATTGCGCCAGCTTTGCGACGAGAAGGGCCTGCTGCTCGCCTTCGACGAGGTGCAGACCGGCATGGGCCGCACCGGCGATCTGTTCGCGCATCGGCGTACCGGCGTCACACCTGACGTGATGTCGCTGGCCAAGGCGCTCGGCGGCGGCTTCCCGATCGGTGCGATCCTGGCCACCGCGGACGCGGCGGCCGGCATGGGTCCCGGCTCGCACGGATCGACCTTCGGCGGCAATCCGCTCGCGATCTCGGCTGCGAATGCCGTGCTCGACGTCATGCTGAAGCCCGGCTTCTTCGATCACGTGCAGAAGATGTCGCTGCTGCTCAAGCAGAAGCTCGCCTCCGTGATCGACCGTCATGGCGATGTCGTCAGCGAGGTGCGCGGCGAGGGCCTCCTGATCGGCATCAAGGCCGTGGTGCCATCAGGCGATCTCGTCGCGGCGCTGCGCAACGAGAAGCTGCTCACGGTCGGCGCCGGCGACAATGTCGTGCGTTTCCTGCCGCCCTTGATCGTCACCGAAGCCGAGATTGAGGACAGCGTCGGGCGGCTCGAACGCGCCTGCGCCGCGATCTCGTCCAGTCAGACCAAGCGGGCGGCAAGCTGATGAGCAAGTCGCCGAAGCACTTCCTCGATATCAACGAGCTCCCGCTGTCGGAGCTCAAGAGCATGCTCGATGCCTCCTCCGCCATGAAGGCGAAGCAGAAGGCGCATCAGCCGGTGAGGCCGCTCGAAGGCAAGACGCTGGCGATGATCTTCGAGCGCCCGTCGACCCGTACGCGGGTGTCGTTCGACGTCGCCATGCGCCAGCTCGGCGGCGAGCCCATCATGCTCACCGGCGCCGAGATGCAACTCGGCCGCGGCGAGACCATCGCCGACACCGCGCGCGTGCTGTCGCGCTATGTCGACGCCATCATGATCCGTATCCTCAACCACGACGCCTTGCTCGAGCTTGCGGCCAACGCGACCGTGCCCGTCATCAACGGCCTGACGCGGCGCTCGCATCCCTGCCAGGTGATGGCCGACCTTCTGACCTATCAGGAGCACCGCGGCCCGATCGAGGGCCGGACGGTGGCCTGGACCGGCGATGACAACAACGTGCTGGCGTCCTGGGCGCATGCCGCGGAGCGCTTCAAGTTTCAGCTCAATGTCGCAACGCCTCCGGAGCTTGCGCCGAAGAAGGCGATGCGCGACTGGATCAAGGCTTCAGGCGCGCCGATCATGCTCGGCACCGATCCGGAAGCCGCCGTGCGCGGCGCCGATTGCGTCGTCACCGACACATGGGTGTCGATGGGCGACAAGGAGGGCGAGCACCGCCACAACGTGCTCAAGCCCTACCAGGTCAATGCCAAACTGATGTCGCTGGCCAAGCCCGACGCGCTGTTCATGCACTGCCTGCCCGCCCATCGCGGCGAGGAGGTCACCGACGAGGTGATCGACGGTCCGCAATCGGTCGTGTTCGACGAGGCCGAAAACCGCCTGCACGCGCAGAAGGGTATTCTGGCCTGGTGTTTTGACGCGGTGAAGTAAGTTTGGCGTAGGCTTGGCGGCCGCCTCACATGCAACTGTCGTCCTGGCGAACGCCAGGACGACGCGGAGGTTGCCGTCCTTGCATACGTCCATTCTGCATTGCCGGATGCAGCCGGAACCCCTTCCATTTCCCACCCACCGACCCCAGATAGACGGCCATGGATTCCCAATCCCCTGACATGAAAACCAGGCCGGAAGGCCCGGTTCGCGCACCATCAGCGGTTCCGATCGACGACGCCGCGCTGCCCTACGAGGTCGACGCGCTCGACGTGCGCGGCCGGCTGGTGCGGCTCGGTCCGGCGCTCGACGACATCCTGACCAAGCACGATTATCCCGCGCCCGTCGGCAAGCTGCTCGGCGAGGCCATCGTGCTGACGACGCTGCTCGGCTCGGCGCTGAAATTCGAGGGCCGCTTCATCCTCCAGGCCCAGACCGACGGCCCGGTGTCGTTCCTGGTGGTGGACTACAAGGCGCCGGACCAGCTTCGCGCCTATGCCCGCTTTGACGCCTCGCGCCTGGGCACGGCGAAGGATTCCGGCGCGCTGCTCGGCCGCGGCCATCTCGCCATGACCATCGACCAGGGCCCCGACATGAGCCGCTACCAGGGTCTGGTCGCGCTCGACGGCGGCAGCCTCGAAGACGCCGCCCACGAATATTTCCTGCGCTCCGAGCAGATCCCGACGCGCGTGCGTCTTGCGGTCGGCGAGGAGTGGCGCTCGAACGACGGCGGCAGGCATCGCTGGCGCGCCGGCGGCATGTTGATGCAGTTTCTGCCGAAGGCGCCGGAGCGCGCGCGGCAGGCGGACTTGCATCCCGGCGATGCGCCCGAGGGCGCCGAAGTGCACGCCGTCGCCGAAGATGACGCCTGGGTCGAGGCGCGCTCGCTGGTCGAGACCGTCGAGGACGTCGAGCTGATCGATCCGGAACTGTCCGGCGAGCGGCTGCTCTACCGCCTCTTCCACGAGCGTGGCGTGCGCGTGTTCAAGCCGCTGGTCCTGAAGGCGCAATGCTCCTGCTCGCGCGATGCGGTCGCCGCGATGCTGAAGAGCTTCTCGCCGGACGATCGCGCCGCGATGGTCAAGGACGACAAGGTCGTTGTCACCTGCGAGTTCTGCTCGTCGGTGTACGATTTCACGCCCGATGAGGCGGGCGTGGAGGACGCGTAACTCTATCGTCCGTCATTGCCAGCGCAGCGAAGCAATCCAGAGTCTTTCCGCAGTGGCAGTCTGGATTGCTTCGCTGCGCTGGCAATGACGACGGGGAAACAGCCTGCCAAGTGCTCGGACATCGTAGGGTGGGCAAAGCGTAAGCGTGCCCACCATCTTTCCGCGTCACCACCGAAATGGTGGGCACGCTTCGCTTTGCCCACCCCACGGCCCCGCCCCTAGTTCAACACCCGCTTGTTGTCCGGGCTATCCAGCGAAAACGTCGGCACGTCGATCTCGAAGCGTTCGCCGCTTTCGCTGACCATCTGGTAGCGGCCGGTCATGAAGCCGGAGGCGGTCGAAAGCGGCACGCCGGAGGTGTATTCGAAGCGCTCGCCGGGGGCCAGGGTCGGCTGCTCGCCGACCACGCCCTCGCCCTTCACCTCCTGCTGGCGGCCGGTGGCATCGGTGATGATCCAGTGCCGCGTCTTGAGCTGCACGGTCTCCTCGCCCGAATTGGTGATGACGATGGTGTAGGACCAGAAGTAGCGGGAGCGGTCGGCCGACGACTGTTCCGGAACAAAGTTCGGCTCGACGGTCACTTCGATCTGGCGGGTCACGGCGCGGTACATGGCTGCCATCATAACGAAAACCCGGCCGGGAACCAAACGCCGCAAGCGGCTTTCGCGACATCGTCCCGCCAGAATTCGCGGAGAAAGACACCCCAAAGAAAGACACCCTTATGTGATCCGGCCGCTTTGCGAGACGACGGCCGGACCGGTACAATCCCTATAACGTCGCGATTTGTGTGAGGGTTTCCAGGCCCCGATGACCATTGCGGACCAAGTGACGGGATCGACGATCGCGGGGGCCAAGCCTGCGGATGCAAAGCCGCGTGCGGCCGCGCCGGCCATCTCTCTGCCCGCCATCGGCGAGCGCGAGCTCCGGCTCGACCTGTTCCGCGGCCTCGCGCTGTGGCTGATCTTCATCGACCATCTGCCGTCGAGTCTTTTGACTTGGTTCACGATCCGCAATTACGGCTTCAGCGACGCCACCGAGATCTTCATCTTCATCTCCGGCTACACCGCCGCCTTCGTCTACGGCCGCGCGATGCTGGAGAGCGGCGTCGTCATCGCCACCGCGCGCATCATGCGCCGGGTCTGGCAGATCTATGTCGCCCACGTCTTCCTGTTCACGATCTTCCTCGCCGAGATCTCCTACGTCGCGACCAGCTTCGAGAACCCGCTCTACACTGAAGAGATGGGCATCATGGACTTTCTCAAGCAGCCCGACGTCACCATCGTGCAGGCGCTGCTGTTGCGCTTCCGTCCCGTCAACATGGACGTGCTGCCGCTCTACATCGTGCTGATGCTGGCGCTGCCTTTGATCCTGTGGTCGATGAAGTGGAAGCCCGATGTCACGCTCGGCCTCTCGGTCGTGCTCTACGCGGTCACCTGGGAATACGACCTCTACTTCTCCGCCTATCCGAACGGCTTCTGGGCGTTCAATCCGCTGGCCTGGCAATTGCTGTTCGTCTTCGGTGCATGGTGTGCGCTTGGAGGTGCGCGGCGCATGTCGCGTATTCTGGCTTCACCGGTGACGATGTGGATCGCGATCGCCTATATCGTCGCGGCGTTCTACGTGACGCTGACCTGGTATGTGCCGCAGCTCTCGCATCTGATGCCGAAGCGGCTCGAGCAGTGGATGTATCCGATCGACAAGACCGACCTCGACGTGCTGCGCTTCACGCATTTCCTGGCGCTGGCAGCGCTCACCGTGCGCTTCCTGCCGCGCGACTGGCCGGGCCTGAAATCGCCCTGGCTGCGGCCGCTGATCCTGTGCGGCTCGCATTCCCTGGAGATCTTCTGCCTCGGCGTGTTCCTGGCCTTCGCCGGTCATTTCATCCTGGCCGAGGTCTCCGGCGGCGCCGTCATGCATGCGGTGATTAGTCTCTCCGGAATCCTGATCATGTGGGGCGTGGCCTGGGTGATTTCGTGGTACAAGCGCGTAGCTGACAAGAGCGGTGCGAAAACCAAGAACGCCGTCGGCAACGCCGATCTGGCGGGAGGGGGCTGATGAAGGCGAAGGTTCTCCTGAGCCTGATCCTGCTATGCGGTGGCCTCGCCGCGCCGTCGGCGCGCGCGGAGGATGCTGCGCCGCCCGCTCCGGCCGCGCCCGCAGCCTGCGAATTGCCGTCCTATCTGCTCACCAGCGAAAGCCAGCTTCCCAAGGTCGCCGACGCCATCAAGGCCGGCAAACCGCTCGAAATCCTGGTCATCGGCAGCCGTTCGACCACGATTCCGGCCTCCGAGGACGCTTCCTATCCGGCACGCATGCAGGCCATTTTGAAGGACAAGCTGTCGCCATCGGAAGTTGTGCACGTCTCCGTAGAAATACAGAGCAAGAAGACGGCAGAGGAGGCGGCCGCCAGCTTCGTTAAGCTGATGGAAGCAAAAAGGCCTACTTTGGTCATCTGGCAGACCGGGACCGTGGATGCTATCCGAGCAATCGATCCCGACGATTTTCGCGGTGCGGTGACCGGAGGGGTTTCCGCATTGCAAAATGCAGGGGCTGACGTCGTGTTGATGAACTTGCAGTACAGCCCGCGTACCGAAACCATGATCTCGGTGCCGCCCTATCTCGACAATATGCGGGTGGTGGCACAGGAGCACGACATCCCGCTGTTCGACCGTTTCGCGATCATGCGGCAGTGGAATGATCAGGGTCAGTTCGACCTGTTCAGCCCGTCCCGCGGGCCTGAGCTCGCGAAACAGGTCCACGATTGCCTTGGCCGGGCGTTGGCACAGTTCGTGATCGACGCAGCCCATCTGGGGCCGGCCCAGCAGCAAAATTGAGGTCTAGTGTTAATGAGTTCTATCCGCCCTTTTTGCCTGACGGCATGGCTGGCAGCACCCGTGGCGGCGGCGCTGCTGTTGCTGACTCCTGTTTCGCAGTCGCGCGCGCAGGCGCAGGCCGCGCAGGCAACGCCCGCGCCCGCGCAGGCCGCTAATCCCGCTCCGGCATCGCCCTCCCAGACCACCGTCGCCGCGACATCTCCCGAACAGCGCGGCATCACCGCGCGCGCCATCGACAAGGTGAAGCAGGTCGCGAAATCCGCCGGTGACGTCTTCAACCGCGTCCCCTGCCTGCCGCCGAAGGGCGGCGCGAAGGCGATGGGCTCGCTGCCGCATGTCGCGGGCAAGCTCGTCGCCGGCAAGCCTGTCGTGATCGTCGCGTTCGGCTCGTCGTCGACCGCCGGCTACGGCGCAAGCTCGCCCGATTTCAACTATCCGAACCGTCTTGCGGCGCAGCTGCGCCGGCAATATCCGACCGCGGACATCACCGTCATCAATGCCGGCGTCGGCGGCGAGGACGCGCCCGAGATGATGAAGCGCCTCCAGAAGGAGGTGATCGACGTGCATCCGGACATGGTGATCTGGCAGGTCGGCACCAACGCCGTGCTGCGCAATCTCGATCCCGGCGACACCGCCAAGATGGTCGAGGACGGCATCGCCCGCATCCAGGCCGCCGGCGGCGCCGATATCGTGCTCGTCGATCCGCAATATTCGCCGGCCGTCAACCAGCGCAAGGAGAGTGCCGGCAAGATGGTGAAGCTGCTCGGCAAGGTCGCTGAGCTCCGTCACGTCGGCATCTTCCCGCGCTTCGAGGTGATGCGCGACTGGCACGAGAATCAATCGATCCCGGTCGAGAGCTTCGTGATCGCCGACGGCCTGCATATGAACGATTGGGGCTATGCCTGCTTCGCCCAGCTCCTCGGCGACGACATCATCCGCTCCGTCGGCCAGATCAAGCTCGGGGTCAACGTGCCCGGGGACGTGCGGGCGTACCGGCCGATGTAGTTCGGCTGCGTAGCCGTAGGGTGGGCAAAGGCGCGCTCTTCGCGCGCCGTGCCCACCATCTATCGCCAGCTCGGTGGTGAATGGTGGGCACGCTTCGCTTTGCCCACCCTACGGAGCTCGATCGCCTCACGCCCTCTCCAGCGCCGCCGTCAGATCCTCGATCAGATCGTCCGCATGCTCCAGCCCCGCGGAGAAGCGGATGAAGCCCTCGCTGATGCCGAGCGCGGCGCGGTCTTCCGGCTTCAGGCGCTGATGCGTCGTGGTCGCCGGATGGGTGACGAGGCTCTTGGCGTCGCCGAGATTGTTCGAGATCTTCGCAAGCTTGAGCTCGTTGAGCACGCGGAACGCGGCCGCCTTGCCGCCCTTGACCTCGAAGCCGACCAGCGTCGAGCCGCCGCGCATCTGCTTCTTCACGAGCGCTGCCTGCGGATGATCGGCGCGGCCGGGATAGATCAATCGCGAGATCTTCGGATGGCCGGCCAGCACTTCCGCAACGCGTGCCGCGGTGTCGGTCTGCGCGCGCACGCGCACGGCCAGCGTCTCCAGGCCCTTGAGCAAGACCCAGGCGTTGAACGGCGAGATCGACGGCCCGGTCTGGCGCATGAAATTGTGGAGGTGCTCGGCGACGAAGGCTTCCGACGACAGGATGATGCCGCCGAGGCAGCGGCCCTGGCCGTCGATGTGCTTGGTCGCGGAATAGACCACGACGTCGGCCCCTAGCGCGAGCGGGCTCTGCCAGATCGGCGTCGCAAACACGTTGTCGACGACGAGCCGCGCGCCGCCCTTGTGCGCGATCTCGGCGATGCCGGGGATGTCGAGCACGTCGAGCGTCGGGTTGGTCGGGCTCTCCAGGAAGAACGTCTTGGTGTTCGGCCGCAAGGCCCGCTGCCACTGGTCGAGATCGAGGCCGTCGACCAGCGTGGTTTCGATGCCGTAGCGCGGCAACAGATCCTGAATGACGTAGAGGCACGAGCCGAACAGCGCGCGGGAGGCGACCACGTGGTCGCCGGTCTTCAGCGGCGCCAGGATCGCGGTCGTCACCGCGGCCATGCCGGTCGCCGCCGAACGCGCCGCTTCGGCGCCTTCTAGCTCGATCATGCGGCGCTCGAACATCGAGATGGTCGGGTTCGAATAACGCGAATAGATGAAGCCGGGATCCTCGCCCTTGAACCGCGCCTCGCACTCCTCGGCGCTGTTGTAGACGTAGCCCTGGGTCAGGAACAGCGCCTCCGACGTCTCGCCGAATTGCGAGCGCAGGGTGCCGGAATGGACCAGGCGGGTTTCGGGACGGTAAGTGGCAGGCGACTTCGACATAGGTACCTCCGACATGACCGTCTCGTCGAAAACGGTCACAAAAAAACCGGCCTGGATATATCCACGGGCCGGGATCACAGAGGTCCCCGGCCTGTTTAGCGACTTATTTAACGTGGCTGCAAGCCGGCCGGCTCAAATCACCACGGGATAAGTGATGCTCATATTCCGCAATGGCCTTTCCGTCAAGGCGTCCATCGGATAGCCGTAAAAGGCTAGTATTTCCCGCACGTCCGGATGCGTTTGACCCCTGACGAGGACCCCCGGTTGAGCTTCACGATCGCCGCCGACGCCAATGGTATCCTGCCCGACCGCATGATCGCGGCGATGGCGGAGGCGGGCCTCATCCTGCCCGCATACGATTTCGTCGAAAGCCAGATCCAGCCGGCGAGCCTCGACCTCCGCCTCGGAGACATCGCCTATCGCGTCCGCGCCAGCTTCCTGCCTGGTCCCGGCGCCACGGTGGCCGAGCGCATCGACGAATTGAAGCTGCACGAGTTCAGCCTTGCCGACGGCGCGGTGCTGGAAACCAACTGCGTCTACATCGTGCCGCTGCTCGAGAGCCTGGCGCTGCCGCCGGAGATCGTCGCGGCTGCGAACCCCAAGAGCTCCACCGGCCGGCTCGACGTCTTCACCCGCGTGATCGCCGACGGCACCCGCCGCTTCGACATGATCGGCGCCGGCTATCACGGCCCGCTCTATGCCGAGATCAGCCCGAAGACATTTCCGGTGCTGGTGCGCGAGGGCTCGCGCCTGTCGCAGGTGCGCTTCCGCACCGGTGACGCCATCCTCAATGCCGACGAGCTCGATGCGCTGCATGCGTCCGAGCGCCTTGTCGACATCGACGATGCCGATCTGGCCGGCGGCGTCGCCGTCTCCGTCGATCTCTCCGGCGAGAAGGCGAGCGGCTTCGTCGGCTACCGTGCCAAGCGCCACACCGGCGTCGTCGATGTCGATCGCCGCTCCGGCTATTCCGTCGAGGACTTCTGGGAGCCGATCTCGGCCCGGCCCGACGGCAGCCTGATCCTCGATCCCGGCGAGTTCTACATCCTCGCCTCGAAAGAGGCCGTGCAGGTGCCACCCGACTTTGCAGCCGAGATGGTGCCGTTTGATCCGCTGGTCGGCGAATTCCGCGTGCACTATGCCGGCTTCTTCGATCCCGGCTTCGGCTATGCCGGTGCCGGCGGGTTGGGATCGCGCGCCGTGCTGGAGGTGCGCTCGCGCGAGGTGCCGTTCATCCTCGAGCACGGCCAGATCGTCGGCCGCCTCGTCTACGAGAAGATGCTCGCCCGCCCCGACGCGATGTACGGCCAGCGCATCGGCTCGAACTACCAGGCGCAGGGCTTGAAGCTCTCGAAACATTTTCGGGTGTAGCGACATCTCCAACTGTCATGCCCCGGCTCGACCGGGGCATCCAGTACGCCGCGGCGTCTCGATTCAATCATAACTGTCTCTGGAATACTGGATCGCCCGGTCTTCGCCGGGCGATGACACCGAGTCTGTGGCTGGTTGCGCCGCCCCAGCCGCGATGACACACTCCCGTAAAACAACAAGCCGGGAGCGAACATGACCGCCGCAGCTGACTCCGCGCAGGAAGCCCAATGGAAGCGCTGGCGCGCGGTCGCCGATCTCTATCACGCCTATTTCACCGGCCTTATCCTCACCGTCGTCACGCGGCGCGGCACCGCGGATGCCGCGGAGTTCGTCTTCCGCGTGTTCCGCCGTCAGCAGCAGGAGCGCTTCCTGCCGGGGCTGGAAAAGCTCGGGCTCAGCCATCTGCCGCCGGCGGTCGCGGCTGCGCAATATCACTACCTCTCCAACTGGATCGGCGGCGTGCATGTCGAATACATGTATGAGAGCGACGTCAAGGCCTGGATCCGCTATCCGCCGCCGCGCTGGATCTGGAAGGGCACCGCGATCTGCGGCGTGCCGGGCGAAGTCTCACGCGCGATGCTGCGCGGCTGGCACGCCAATAACGGGGTTGCGCTCGGAGATCTTCGCCTCGGCTTCGTCTGCACCAAGCAGAGCGTCGACGGCCAGGACGGGCTCGAAGGCTATTATCATCAATACGACCATCCGCTCGAACTCGACCAGCGCCTGGTGTTCGCGCGGCATCTGGAAGCGCCGCCGTTCGATGCGAAGACCGCGCCGGCGCTGCCGGTCGCGAGCTGGCCGAAACCGCGGCTTGAAAAAGCCTATCGCAACTATGCGATGGAATATGTCCGCACCGCCGCGCCCGTGATGGTGCAGCTGTTCGGCCCGGAAGACGCCGGCTATCTGCTGCATCTCACCGGCAAGCTGATCGGGATGCAGTATTTCGACGAGGTAGCGGCCGCACTCGCGACGAGCCGCGGCGGCGCGAGGGAATTCGCATCGTTCCTGAACGCGCTGTTCGCTGCCCAGGACGACAATGCTGAGATGACGCAGTCCGAAGGCACCTTCGAAATCCGCCAGCAGAGCTGGAAGCTGATGGACGACGTCGCTGATTGTCACCGCGCCTGCGCCAAGGTGCTGGAGGGATTGTTCGAGGGATTGGCTGCCGGCTGCGGCCGGCATATCGGCATCCGCATGCGCCCGGCCGCAGGCGGCCGTCCGCCGCTGGTCTGGACGATTGGGTGACGAGAACGGCGCGGCCACTTCGCCTCTCCCCGCGTGCGGGGAGAGGCCGGATTGCATCGAAGATGCAATCCGGGTGAGGGGGACTCTCCGCGAGTCCAACTCGCATCGTTTTCGCGGACGCGGCCCCTCACCCCAACCCTCTCCCCGTAAGAACGGGGAGAGGGAGACGAGAGACCGCAATTCCACGGGCTGAAATGCGCTGCCGCAGGGCACGCCTGCATCAGGCGCAGGAGGAATCGGCAATTGCCGTGCTAACAAGCTTCTCGCTGCGCCTTCTGCGCGAAGAAATTCATTGGCACATCTAGTCATTGCCGCGCCGCAAATGGCGCTCGTGCCCGGGAGAGGACATGTCCGACATCGCCGAAATCCCGGTCGATGAACAAGAGCGCCCGCTGCCGCCGCCTCCGCGGCCGGTGAGGAGCGCGCTGATGGACGGACCGATCCTGCGCACGCTGCTCGGGCTTGCCTGGCCGAACGTGATCGCGCTCTCGGCCGGCACCTGCACGGTGATCGCGGAGACCTCCTATATCGGCCGGCTCGGCGTCGAGGCGCTGGCCGCGATGGCGCTGGTGTTTCCGACCGTGATCCTGACCATGACGATGTCGGGCGGCGCGATGGGCGGTGCGGTGGCCTCCGCCATCGCACGCGCGCTCGGCGCCGGCGATCGCGAGCGCGCCGGCACGCTCGCCGCGCATGCGCTGCTGATCGGCGTCACGTTCGGTCTCGTCTTCATGCTGGGCATGCTGATCTTCGGGCCCAAGGTGCTCGAGATGCTCGGCGGCCGCGGCGATGTGCTGACGCACGCGATCGCCTACACGCAGGTGTTTTTCGGCGGCGCCGTGCTGCCCTGGCTGCTCAACACCATGGCGGGCGTGCTGCGCGGCACAGGCAATATGAGGCTGCCCTCGTTCCTGATCCTCAACTCCGCGGCCTGGCAGATCGTGCTCGGCGGCACGCTGGGTCTCGGGCTCGGACCGGTACCGCAGTTCGGCATGCGCGGCGTCGCGGCCGGCGCGCTGATCGCCTATTGCATGAACATCGGCGTCATGGGCTGGTACCTGTTCTCAGGCCGCGCGCGCGTCGTCCCGAAGCTGCGCGGCCTCCGCATCCAATGGGCGATGTTCTTCGACATCCTGAAGGTCGGCGCCATCGCCTGCTTCTCGCCGCTGCAATCGGTGCTGACGATCTCGATCTTCACCCACATGCTGGCGAAGTTCGGTACCGCGATCCTCGCCGGCTACGGCATCGGTGCGCGGCTCGAATTCCTGCTGACCTCGATCGCGTTCTCGTTCGGCATCGCCTCGGTGCCGATGGTCGGCATGGCCGTCGGCGCCGGCCGCATCGCGCGCGCCCGGCGCATTGCCTGGATCGCGGGTGCGAGCGCCTTCGTCGCCGTCGGTGCGCCGGCGTGCCTGGTCGCGCTCTTCCCCGATCTCTGGGTCAACATCTTCACCGACAGCGCGACCGTCCGCGCGGCCAGTCACCAATATCTGTCGACGGTGGCGCCGTTCTACGCCTTCATCGGCCTTGCCTCGACGATGTATTTCTCCTCGCAAGGCGCGGCCAAGGTGATCGGCCCGGTGCTGGCGCAGACCGCGCGGCTGATCTACATCTCGGCGACCGGCTGGTGGCTGTCGACACATGAGGTGACCGCGCAGAGCTTCTTCTGGCTGGCCGCGAGCTCGATGGTCGTGCTCGGCCTGCTGTCGTGCTCCAGCGTGGTGCTGACGCGCTGGGGACCGCGCAAGAGCAAGCCCGCGATCAGGCCGGCTCTCTCAGGCGTCGCGGACTAGCGATGCCTGTGGCGGCGATGGCCGCCACCACCGCCGACATTGGCGAGCCGCATCAGCTGCGGGATCATCGCCATCATGTCGCCGCCACTGGTGCCGCCGAGCATGCCCATGATGTCGCCGCCGCCCATGCCCGTTGGCATGTAGCCGCCACCGCCCATCGGGGTGTAGCCGCCATAATTGGGCGCACCAAAGCCGCCGCCGAGATTGCTGCCGCCGAGGCCACCGCCGCCCATCATGCCGCCGAAGCCGCCACCACCATTCTCCATCATGCGGCTCATCATCGGGCCCATGGTCTGCATCAGCATGGCGAAGCGGCGCTTGCCCATCTTCGCCTTCATCATCTCCAGCATCGGCGCCATCTGGGTCATCATGTCCTCGCCGCCGGCGCCTCCGCCGCCACCGAAGCCCGCGAGCTGCGCCTCCGCCGGCGTGCTCGCGACCGAGAACAGCAGCAGCACGGCGGCCGCCTGGCAGATCACCTTGTCCGCACCTCTCATGGCATGCTCCTCGCGTGCGTGGCTTCGCCGGAAGAGCGGAGCCAACCGGACGCACGCAGCCATGGTTACGGCCGAGGAGGCGAGGGCTCTGTGAGAAAAGTCACAGAGGTCAGTCAGGCGGCCGCGGCTGGAAACGCCTTGTGCATGGCGGCGACGGCTTCCTTCGTCTGCCCCTGGACATACGGCGCAAGCTCGTTCGGCAGCATGTCGATGATCCAGACCAGGCGGCACCGCGCATCGCCCTCGGCGATCACCTGCACCGAGGCGCTGTAGTGCTTCAGCCGCTCGTTGTTGATGGCATAGACGAGGCGCTGCCGCGCATCATTGCAATCGACCAGCACCTCGCGCGCGACGGAGCCGTTGGCGAAGGTGACGATGCGTGCATCGCCATCGAGCGTGCAGGCCGTGACGAAGCCCGGCACCAGCCGCTGATGCAGCGCGCCGAAATCGCGCACCGCGTCCCAGACCTCGCGCGCAGGGGCGTTGAGGGGAATGTCGTTGTGGATGGAGGCCATGAAGGTGTCCTTGGTTGAAGGGGTCGTAGGGTGGGCAAAGGCGCGCTCTTCGCGCGCCGTGCCTACCATTCATCGGCACCGTCGCACGTGGCACCCTACGAATGCTCGTGCGTGGGGCGCTTGCTCACACGCAAACCGCCTCGACATTGTTGCCGTCCGGATCGATCAGAAACGCCGCATAATAGGTCGGGCTGTAGTCCTTGCGCGGGCCCGCGCCGCCATTGTCGCGTCCGCCGCTCTTGAGCCCCTCGCTGTGGAACGCCTTGACCGCGTCATGATTCCCGGCGCGAAACGCGATATGCGCGCCGTCGGCCTTCCGCCCCTTGTTCAGGTGCAGCCACAGCGCCGGCGCGCCCTTCGGCCCGAAGCCGGCATAGCCGTCGCCGCTCGAGCACAGGACGTAGCCGAGCGGCGCCAGCACCGCGGTGTAGAAGCGCGTGGCGGCATCGAGATCGGCTACGCGAAGTCCGATGTGGTCGTACATGTTCGTCTCCATTGCAAAGCGCGCCGCGCGTGGCGCACGCCGGAGACGAACCTAGTCAATTGAAGGCAAGCCGCTCTTGGAGAATCTTGCGCATCTCGCCCGGCTAGTTCGCCGGTGCCTCCGCCTGCCAGCGGACCACCCGTTTCAGGTGATAGACCTGCACCCACATGTTCGTTCCAATCACGCTGATCGTCGCGACGATCAGGGCTGTGAGCTTCTGCGGTGCATGAAGGGCGAGGACGAGCAGGAACATGGAAAGGGCCGCCGTGACGCCGAAGCTGAACCAGAGCCCAACGAGGCGTGGTGCAAACCAGGCCGGCTGACCGTCGGTGTCCCACTGCATCGGAATCCTGCGCGAGCTGATCTGGCGGCCGTAATAGACGGCACAGCCCGCGATGAAGGCGAGGCCGACGACAAGCGCGATCAGCGTGGTCGCAATCACGTCAATCGAGGTCCTGTCCATTTGCCGGCTCGCCGCCTTGAAGGAGCGCCAAATCGCCCTTCGGTTGTAATACCGCGCGGGGTACCGCAAGTGCCAGTGCATCGCACCCGTCTGGTCAACAGACTGTTACTGGCGAAGCGGCCCGTGTGTCTCAGTTGAGGACGAGTCGTTCCCCGAAGATCCTGCGCTCGCCCTTCGACGCCTGCCGGAACTTCGTCGGCGACACGCCGGCGGCGCGATGGAAGGTGCGGACGAAATTGGAGAGATCGCCGAAGCCGACGTCATAGGCGACGTCGGTGACCGCGATGTCGTCCTCGGAGAGCAGGCGCGCGGCGTGCCGCAGCCGCGAGCGCACCAGATATTGATGCGGGGTGACGCCGAGCACGGCCGAGAACAGCCGCAGGAAATGGAACGGGCTCAGTCCCGCGTGCCGCGCGGCCTGTTCGAGGTCGACCTCGGCATGCGAGTTGGCGTCGATCCACAGCGCGGCTTCGACGGCGCGGCGGCGGTCGCGTGCGGTGGGCGTGGCCGGCTTGCGCGCCTTGCCGGAGACGACATCGACGAAACGGCCGGCGAGGATCTGGCCGATCTCGTCGAGGCCCAGATCGCTGTTGCCATCTGCCGCCGTCTGGGCGAGCTCGCCCAGCACCATCAGCTTGGGCAACGGCGGTGTCGCGCCGACCTTCCAGATCTCGTGCCGTCCCCCGAGGGCATCGACCAGGTCCTCGCTGAAGAAGAAGCCCAGGCAGACGTCGCCGCTGACATGCTCATGCGTGCAGGTGTACTCCTCGCCGGGGGCGCCGACCAGAATCGAGCCTGCCACCAGTTCGAAGAAGCCGGCGCGGCAATGGCAGCCGAAGCTGCCGGAGCGGACATAGGCGATGGAATGCCCGGTGCGGCACTCCGCGAACGGCGTGTCGTCCGGCCCCGCATCGCAGCGGAACTCGGAGACCGTGATCGAGCGTGTCGTCAGCAGCGTGGTCGCATCCATGCGACCTTATCTAGGTGGGCGCCCGAGGCGGGGCAACGGGCAGCAACACCTCGAACAGCGTCTTGCTGGCGACGGGATGGGCACCCTCGAGCGCCAGCAGCCGCCGCTTGGAGATCACCCCGCCATAGGGCGAGAGACGGTCTGTGTAGTTGCCGGCCTCCAGCACCCGGTGGCAGGGCACGATCAGCATGTAGGGATTCTTCGCGACCGCCTGCGCCACCGAATGCGCCGCGCCGGAGGCCCCCAGCGCCTTGGCGATCTCGTGATAGGTGCGCGTCTCCCCGCGCGGGATAGTGCAGGTGTACTCGTAGACCCGCCGGTTGAAGCCGGGCACGCCGCCGGCATCCAGGCTGACGTCGGAAAAATCAGGATCGCTGCCCTGCAGCAGGCCCACGATGCCCTCGATCGCAAGCTCGGTATTCAGCGGAGGCTGCTGCTCGCGCGCCTCGGGATGGACCGCGAAGATCCGGCGGCGGGTGTCGATCTCCCGCGCCTCCGGCAATTGCACGGCCACCACGCCGGTGCTGCTCCAGATGATGCCGCAGCGCCCTATGGCCGTATCGAATATCGTATAGCCACGCCCCACCATGCACACGCCCCACTCAGTGCACGTATCCCCCAGACGCGAGATCATAACACCGCCACAATCCGGCGCACCCAAAATCTTGCCAGGACGTTAACAACCGTCCGGCCAGGTGCGCCAAACCGCTTGGCGAGACGCGCCGTCTCGGCTAATCAGGACGGGCGTGAGCAGCGCATCCGCGGGCGTAGTTCAATGGTAGAACGGCAGCTTCCCAAGCTGCATACGAGGGTTCGATTCCCTTCGCCCGCTCCATCCTGCTTCGCGCGAACGCGCTTCGCAGGATTTCCATTCTTCGGCAACGTGATGCAGGATGCCCTTCGAAGCTTTAGCGGAGAAGGGTGCTAACCTGGCAGGCTCCGCAAAAATTCGACGATCGCAGCATTCACGTCGGCCGGCCGTTCCTGCTGCGTCCAGTGTCCACAGCCCGGCAGGATCTTGATCTCGCGCAGCTGCGGCACGAATTGCTTCATGTTGGCGAGGTGCTCGGCGGCGCCGGGGAAGGCGATGACCATGTCGTGGTCGCCGGCGATGAAGAGCGAGGGCACCACCACCTTCACGCCCTCGAAGGCCCCCATCAGCTCCCAGTTGCGGTCGATGTTGCGGTAGTAGTTGAGCGGCCCGCGAAACCCGCTGCGGGCAAATTCGGCGCTGTAATAGTCGAGGTCGGTGGCGCTCAGCCACGACGGCAGCGGCACCTGCACCTTCGGCAACATGCCGTCCTTGCGGGAGACCATGCCGACGCCAACGGTTCTGCCGGCGCGCTCGGCGTTGGCGCGGATCGCCGCCGCCCCTTCGCCGGAACCGCCAAAGAGCATGGCGCCGAGCGTTGCGCGCGGATCCCGTTCGAACTCCGCTTCGGCGACCCCCGGCTCCTGGAAATACAGCTGGTAGAACTGCGCATCTGCCGTCTGCGGCATGACACTCGTCGGCCGCGCCTCGCTTCGCGGCCGATAGGGCACGCTGAGGATCGCGGCGGCGCGGAAGCGATCGGGCCGCAGGCGCGCCGTGTGCCAGGCGATCGTCGCGCCCCAGTCATGCCCGACGATGACGGCGTCCTTCACCTCGAAGGCGTCGAGTACGCCGACAAGATCGCCGACCATGTGGAGGATCGTGTACTGGTCGATCGCCTCGGGCCGGTCGCTCTTGCCGTAGCCGCGCATGTCGGGCGCGACCGCGTGGTAGCCGGCCGCCGCCAGCGCCTCGAGCTGATGCCGCCAGGAGTACCAGCCTTCCGGAAAGCCGTGGCAGAGCAGCACCATCGGCCCCTTGCCCTGCTCGGCGACGTTGAGGCTGATACCGTTGGCCTTGATCGTCCGTTGCGTTGGCTCGCCCATCTCGTCGCCTCCGGATCATTTGTGATTGGGGCGCATCCTAACCGACCCTACGAGCTCTGCGAAGATTCTAATATATTAGACTGCCGCTCACGGCGTTCGCCTCCGTCCGCGCTAAGCTCCCTCTCACCCTGATGGGTGGTGCGGTCTGTGGCCGGGCAATGTTCGGATGAAGACCATGGACCAGCAGAAACTCGACCGTGCGATCGGTCGTCGCTTGAAGACCCTGAGGACGCAGGCGGGCATGACGTTGAACGAACTTGCAGGCCGCTCCGGCGTCAGCCGGGCCATGATCGGGCGGGTGGAGCGGGCGCAGAGCAGTGCGACGGCGGCGCTGCTCAACAAGCTCTGCGCGGCGCTCGACGTCACGCTCAGCGACGTCGTCGCGCTCGCCGAGAAGCCGCCCGAGCGGCTGATGCGGCTTGCCGACCAGCCGCATTGGCGTGATCCCGACAGCGGCTACCGCAGGCGCCATGCCTCGCCGCCGGATGCGGCAAGCGGCATCGAGATCATCGTCGTCGACCTGCCGGCCGGCGCGCGCGTCTCCTACAGCCCCTGGGGCCGCAACGCCTTCACCCAGCAGCTGCTGATGCTTGAGGGGGCGGTGTGCGTGCATATCGACGCCAAGACGGTGCGCCTGCGCGAGGGCGACTGTCTCGATTTCGACGTGATGCGTGCGGTGACCTTCGAGAACGAAACCAGACAGGACGCGCGCTACGTCATCATCACGCGGCGCGGCACTTCTTACGGGAAAATGTGATGTCGCTGATCGTGCGGGACGCCACGCTGGAGGATGCCGAAGATATTTTGGCCATCTACAACCATGCCGCGATCAACACCACGGCGGTCTGGACCGACGGTCCGGTTGATCTCGAGTCGCGGCGCGCGTGGATCCGCGCGCGACGGGAAGCCGGCTATCCTGTTCTGGTCGCCATGAAGGGCAGGGATGTGGTTGGCTTCGCGTCCTTCGGCGATTTCCGTCCCTGGCCCGGCTATCGCCACACGGTCGAGAATTCCGTCTATGTCGACGAGCGGCATCATCGCGCGGGCGTCGGCCGCGGCCTGATGGTTGCGCTGATCGAGCGCGCCACGGCGCTGAACAAGCACACGATGGTCGCCGCGATCGAGGCCTCGAATTCCGCCTCGATCGCGCTGCACGCCTCGTTCGGCTTTGCCGAGGTTGGCCGTATGCCGGAGGTCGGCTGCAAGTTCGGCCGCTGGCTCGATATGGTCCTCATGCAGATGCGGCTTGCAAGCGGAGTGAGGCCGTGACGATGCAGATCCGTCCCGGCGACACTTTCGATCCGCGCGTCGTCGCGCTGCTCGATCATCACGTCACGGCGGCGCGGGCGCAGACCGCGCCGGGCAGCGCCCATGCGCTCGATCTGGCGGGCCTTCGCGCGAGTGACGTCGCGTTCTGGACCGGCTGGGACGGCGAGACGCTGGTCGTCACCGGCGCGCTGAAGACGCTTTCGGCCACCCATGGCGAGGTCAAGTCGATGCACACGCTGCAGACCACGCGGCGGCGCGGCTTTGGTCGCGAGATGCTCCGCCACATCATCAGTGAAGCCCGCGCGCGGGGCTTGACGCGGCTCAGCCTCGAGACCGGCTCGTGGGACTATTTCAAGCCGGCCCACGCGCTGTACCAGGCGCATGGCTTCGTCCTCTGCGGCCCGTTCGAGGGCTATGTCGAGGACCGCAACAGCCTGTTTCTGACGCTGGATCTGAGCGGCCGCTGAGCTCTCCGGCCGACTGCCGCAGTGCAACCGGGGGCCGAAAATTCTTTCACGCCCCTCAAAATGAGTTGCGTACCTCAAAAAACCTCTGCTAGCCTTCAGCCATGGCCGATACTCTCACCGCCGCCGCGCTGACGCTGAAGGACATCGCCCGCGAGGCGGGTGTCAGTCTCGCGACGGTGGATCGTGTGCTGCACAACCGGCCGGGGGTGCGGCCCGATACGGTCCGGCGCGTCAAGGCGGCGATCGAGCGCAACGCGTTCCAGCCGCACGTGGCCGCCGCAGAGCTCGCCCGCGGCCGCGCCCGCCGCTTTGCCTTCGTGATGCCGTTCGGGCCGAACCCATTCATGCAGCAGATCGAGGCCTATCTCGGCGAGATGTCGGCCTGGCTCTCGGCCCGCCGCCTCGGTGTCGAGATGGTCGCAACCGACGTGTTCGATCATTCCATGCTCGCAGCCTCGCTTGAGGCGCTGTCGGGCGATTACGACGGCGTCGCCGTGGTGGCGCTGGATCATCCCGGCGTCCGCGCCGCGATCAACGATCTCGTCGATGCCGGCACCAAGGTGGTGACGCTGGTCTCGGACGTGCCGTCGTCGCGCCGCCACCATTATGTCGGCATCGACAACATCGCGGCGGGGCGCACCGCCGGCGCGCTGGTCGGGCGGCTGGTCGGCGGGCGCTCCGGCAAGGTCGCGATCGTCGCGGGCTCGCAGGGCCTGCGCGACCATGCCGAGCGCATCTTCGGCTTCAATCAGGTGATGGCGGCGGAATTCCCTGGCCTCAGCGTGCTGCCGGTGCTGGAAGGGCGCGACGAGGACGAACGTTCGGAACAGGTTCTGGCCCGGCTGCTCGGCAGGCATGCTGACATTGTCGGCCTTTATAATGTCGGCGCCGGCACACAAGGTGTCGCCAAGGCGTTGAGCGATGCCGGCCGCGACAAGCAGGTGGAGTTCGTCGGGCACGACGTCACGGCGCTGACGCGCCGGCTGCTGTTGCAGGGCGTGATGGATGCCGCGATCTCGCAGAATCCGGGACATGAGGCGCGCGCCGCCGTGCGCGTGCTGCTCGCGCTCGCCCGTGGCGAGCCCATCCTGCACGAACAGGAGAAGATCAGGATCGACATCGTGATGCGGGACAATCTGCCTTAGCGGCAGCGGATCGAACGGCCCGTTGCGGGCAAGGCGACGCAAGATCGCACACGGCGACAGGCGAAAGGGAGGACGGCGTGTATCTCGGATTGGACATCGGCACGTCCGGTGTGAAGGCGGTGCTCGTGAACGATGCCGGCGCGGTTGTCGCGACGGCGGCGCGCGAGCTTGCGCTGTCGCATCCGGCGCCGCTGTGGTCCGAGCAGGATCCCGACACCTGGGTCGATGCGGCGACCGGTGCGGTCGATGATCTCGCATCGCGCCATCCGCGCGAAGTCGCGCGGGTCGCCGGCATCGGACTGTCCGGCCAGATGCATGGCGCGACGCTGCTCGGCGAGGATGGGCGGCCGCTGCGCCCCGCCATCCTCTGGAACGACGGCCGCTCGCAGGCCGAATGCGTCGCACTGGAGCGGCGCTGTCCGTCGCTGCACACGATCGCCGGCAATCTCGCGATGCCCGGCTTCACCGCGCCGAAGCTGCTCTGGGTCGCGCGGCATGAGCCAAAGATCTTCGCGCGTGTCGCAAAGGTGCTGCTGCCGAAGGCTTATGTCCGCTATCGGCTGACCGGCGAGATGGTCGAGGACATGTCGGACGCGGCCGGCACGCTGTGGCTCGATGTCGGCCAGCGCCGCTGGTCGGCGCTGCTGCTGCATGCGACCGGCCTCGATCTCCACCACATGCCGCGCCTCGTCGAGGGCAGCGCGGTGAGCGCGGTGCTCGCGCCGGAATTCGCGCAGCGCTGGGGCATGGCAAAGGATGTCGTGGTCGCGGGCGGCGCCGGCGATAACGCCGCCAGCGCGATCGGGCTTGGCGCGATCGCGCCCGGCGATGCGTTTTTGTCACTGGGAACGTCAGGTGTGATGTTCCGTGTCACCGACCGCTTTGCGCCGGCGCCGGCTTCAGCCGTGCATGCGTTCTGCCACGCGCTACCCGGCCTGTGGCACCAGATGGGGGTGATGCTGTCGGCGGCGGCCTCGCTCGCCTGGCTCGCGAGCGTGATGGAGACGCCGGCCGCCGCGCTGCTGGCGCCGCTCGGCGAGCGCGTCGATGGGCCGAGCCCGATAAGATTCCTGCCATATCTCGACGGCGAGCGCACGCCGCACAACGACGCCGCCGCCAGCGGCGCCTTCGTCGGTCTGCGCGGCGCGACCGGGCGCGGCCAGATCGTGCAGGCCGTGCTCGAAGGCGTCGCCTTTGCCGCGCGCGACAATCTGGCGGCACTGAGCGCGGCGAGCGGGCCGATCGTGGAAGTCGATCTCGTCGGCGGTGGCTCGCGCTCGCCGCTCTGGGCCCAGATCTGCGCCGACGTGCTCGGCATTACCGTCCACCGCGTCGAGGAAGGCGAGGTGGGTGCCGCGCTCGGCGCCGCGCGGCTCGGACGCCTTGCCGCCACCGGTGAAGATCCTGCTGAAGTTTGCACGCGCCCGCGCCGGCTTGCGAGTTTCGCACCCCGCGCATCCGTGACCGCCGCCTATGACGAGGCCTATCGCCGCTGGCGCGCGCTTTATCCCGCGTTGAAGGAGTCCGCTTAAGTGAACGTGTCAGCCAAATTCTTCGAGGAAAGCACGCCTGTCGCCTTCGCCGGCCAAGATGCCGGACAAGCGCCCGCCTTCCGCTGGTACGACAAGGACCGCCTCGTCCACGGCCGCCGGCTCGAGGATCACCTGCGCTTTGCGGTCTGCTACTGGCACTCCTTCTGCTGGCCGGGCGGCGATCCCTTCGGCGGCGAGACGTTCCTGCGGCCCTGGCATCGCGGCACCGACGCGATGGCGCAGGCACGGGCCAAGGCTGATGTCGCCTTCGAGCTGTTCCGGCTGCTGGACGTGCCCTTCTTCACCTTCCACGACGTCGATGCGGCGCCGGAGGGTGCTTCGCTCGCGGAGTCGGTCGCCAACCTCAACGCGATCGCCGATCTGTTCGAAGCGAAGATGACCTCGGCCAAAGTCCGGCTGCTCTGGGGCACCGCCAATCTGTTCACGCATCGCCGCTACATGGCGGGCGCCGCGACCAATCCGGACCCTGACATCTTCACCTATGCCGCCGGCCAGGTCCGCGCCGCGCTGGAGGTGACGCACCGGCTCGGCGGCCAGAACTACGTGCTGTGGGGCGGCCGCGAGGGCTACGAGACGCTGCTCAACACCGATCTCAAGCGCGAGCTCGACCAGCTCGGCCGCTTCATCTCGCTCGTCGTCGAGCACAAGCACAAGATCGGCTTCAAGGGCCCGATCCTGATCGAGCCGAAGCCGAAGGAGCCGACCAAGCATCAATATGATTTCGACGTCGCCACCTGTTACGGCTTCCTCGCGCGCTACGACCTGCTCAAGGACGTCAAGCTCAACATCGAGCAGAACCACGCCATTCTCGCCGGCCATTCCTTCCATCACGAGGTCGCGCTCGCCGAGGCGCTCGGTGTCTTCGGCTCGCTCGACGTCAACCGCGGCGACGATCTGCTCGGCTGGGACACCGACCAGTTCGCGATGAACGTGCCGGAGCTGGCGCTGGTGTTCCACGAGATACTGAACCGCGGCGGCTTCACGTCCGGCGGGCTCAATTTCGACGCCAAGATCCGGCGCCAGTCGATCGACCCCGACGATCTGATCCACGCCCATGTCGGCTCGATGGATGCCTGCGCGCGCGCCTTCCTTGCCGCCGCCGACATGCTTGATGCCGGCGCCCTCACCGCACCGCTCGACAAGCGCTACGAGGGATGGGCCGGCTCCGAGGGCCGCGCCATTCTCGGCGGCCAGCGCTCGCTCGCCGATCTCGCCGATCGTGCGCTCGGCCCCGGTTTCGACCCGCAGCCACGCTCGGGACGGCAGGAATATCTGGAATCCCTCGTCAACCGCTATGTCTGAGGAAGGCCGCTGATGACAAGTGCTGAGGCAACACCGGTGCTCCAACTCTCCGGCATCGGCAAGGAGTTCGGCGCGATCCGCGCGCTGCATGACGTCGACATGCAGGTCTTCCCCGGCGAGGTGGTCGGCCTGATGGGCGACAACGGCGCGGGCAAGTCGACGCTGGTCAAGATCATCGCGGGCAATTTCCGCCCCAGCCATGGCGAGATCCGCTTTGCCGGCAGCGCGGTTCATTTCAACCGGCCCGTCGATGCCCGCACGGTCGGGATCGAGGTCGTCTATCAGGATCTTGCGCTGGCCGACAATCTGACCGCGGCCGCCAACGTCTTCCTCGGCCGCGAGCTGAAGCGAAAATTCGGCCCGTTCGCCTTGCTCGACCACAAGGCGATGGCGGCGCGCGCGCTGGAATTGTTCGGCGAGTTGCGCTCGGAGACGCGCCCCGACGACCTCGTCAAGCAGATGTCGGGCGGCCAGCGCCAGGCGGTCGCGATCGCGCGGACGCGGCTCTCCAATGCACGGCTGGTGATGATGGACGAGCCGACCGCCGCGATCTCGGTCCGCCAGGTCGAGCAGGTGCTGAGCCTGATCCACCGGCTCAAGGAGCAGGGCGTCGCCGTGATGCTGATCTCGCACCGCATGCCCGACGTGTTCGCCGTGTGCGACCGCGTGATCGTCATGCGCCGCGGCGAGAAGCGGGCCGACAAGGCGATTCAGGCGACGTCCCCCGAGGAAGTCACTGCCCTCATCACCGGCGCGAAGGAGGCGGCGTGATGGCCATGCCCCTGGAATCCCCGATCACCTTCTCCAATATCGGCAAGATCAAGTGGTGGCAGCGCGGCATCTTCGCCTCCCAGACCGGCTACGTGCTGCTCGCGCTGGCCGTGCTGCTGGTGATCATGCATTTCGCCAGCCCGTATTTCTTCACCCAGGGCAACATGCAGAACGTGGCGAAGAACTTTTCCTTCATCGCCATCGCCACCCTCGGCGTCACCTTCGTGATCATCACCGGCGGCATCGATCTCTCGGTCGGCTCGATGATGTGCTTCTCGGCCATGATCACCTCGATGGTCATGACCGAGCTGTCGACGCCGGGCGGGCTCGGCGCCTCGCTCTTCGTGCACATGGCGGCCGACGGCAAGACGGTGCTGGCCAATGTCCCCGGCCTGATCCTGCTGATCTCCGTCGTCGCGGGCCTTGGCGTCGCGCTGATCGCCGGTCTCGTCAACGGCTTCTGCATCGCGGTGCTGGGCCTGTCGCCGTTCGTGACCACGCTCGGCATGCTCTCGATCGTGCGCGGGCTCGGCTATGTCGTCTCCAACGGGCGCGGCAGCTTTCCTGGCGGGCCGGACGCCGATTACTTCTACGCGCTCACCTCGGGCGACGTGCTCGGCGTGCCCGTACCGTTCATCTATCTCGTGATCCTTGCGCTGGCGATGGCGGTGGTGCTGCACCACACCTCGTTCGGCCGCCACGTCTTCGCGCTCGGCGGCAACGAGAAGGCGGCCGAACTGACCGGCATCCCGGTCGTGCGCGTGAAGATCGAGGTCTATGTGCTCTGCGCGCTCGCCGCAGGCCTCCAGGGCATCATCATCTCCGGCTGGCTCGGATCGGCACCCGCCAACATGGCGACCTCCTACGAGCTCAACGTGATCGCGGCGGCCGTCATCGGCGGCGCCAACCTTGCCGGCGGCATCGGCGGGCCGCTGGGGGCCATTGTCGGCTGCGTGCTGCTGGAGGTGATCCGCAACGGTCTCGTGCTGGCACAGGTCAGCTCCTACTGGCAGCAGACGCTGGTGGGCGTGATCATCATCCTGGCCGTGCTGGTCGATCGTGTGCGCTCGCGGATGATCTGAAAGTGACGTCGTTCGGGAGGACCACGAAAATGCCGCCTGTCCGCTTCCCGGACGAACTTGAGAGGACAGGCGCCAAAGAAGGGTGGAGGAGACGATGAGGAAACTTCTTCTTGCGGGCATCGCTGTCGCGCTGATGGCGACGCCGGCGTTCGCTGCGAACTATCGCTTCGTGATCGTGCCCAAGGCGATGAACAATCCGTTCTTCGATTTTGCGCGCGACGGCTGTCTGAAGCGCGCCAAGGAACTCGGCAATATCGAGTGCGTCTACAAAGGGCCGGTCGAGCACGAGCCGGCGACGCAGGCGCAGATCATCCAGGACTTCGTCACCCAGAAGGTCGACGGCCTCGCCATCTCGGTCGCCGACGTCGCGGCCATGACCAAGTCGATCGAGGCGGCGACCGCGGCGGGCATCCCCGTCATCACCTTCGATGCCGATGCACCGGGATCCAAGCGCATCGCCTATATCGGCACCAACAACAAGGAATTCGGCGTCGCGCTCGGCAAGCAACTCGTGAAGATGCGGCCTGACGGCGGAAAGTACGCGATGGTCTCGGGCGGCCCCGGTGCCAAGAACCTTGCCGAGCGCGTCGATGGCGTCCGCGAGGCGCTGAAGGGCTCGAAATGGACCGAGGTCGCGGGCTCGCCGACCTTCTGCAACGACGATCCGGCACTCGCGGTCCAGCAGATGACGGATATGCGCACCGCAACGCCCGATCTCGCCGCCATCGTTCCCATCGGCGGCTGGCCGATGTTTGCCCCCGAAGGCTTCAAGGCTTTCGCCAGCAGGAACAAGAAGGACATCGATTCCGGCAAGTTCACGCTGGTCGTTGCCGATACGCTGAAGATGCAGCTCGAATTGCTGCGCGACGGCTATGCCAATGCGCTGGTCGGCCAGCGACCGTTCGAGATGGGCGAGAAGGCGATGGACACGCTGCTCGCCATCAAGAAGGGCGAGAAGGTGCCGGAGATCGTCTATACCGGCCTCGATCTCGTCACCAAGGACAACGTTGCGCAGATGCTGAAGTAGGAGCGCCGCCAGCCCCGCACTCCTGCTCCTGCGTGCCTCTCCCGCTTGCGGTTTCCGCAAGCGGGAGAGATGATTTGGACTGCCGGAAGGAAATTTGGAATGAAACGGTCGCGGCTCGGCTCTCTCGACGTCACCTCAATCGGCCTCGGCTCCGCCCCGCTCGGCGGATTGTTCACCCCCGTCAGCGATGCCGATGCGCAAGCGACGCTCGAGCGGGGTTGGTCGGCCGGCATCCGCTTCTACGACACCGCGCCGCTCTACGGTTTTGGCCTGGCGGAACGGCGGCTCGGCGCATTCCTGCGGCAACAGCCGCGTGACTCCTACGTCATCTCGACCAAGGTCGGCCGCCTGCTGCGCTCGGGCGATGGCGCTGCCGCCGAGGACGAACATTACAAGAGCACGCCGCGCGAACGGCCGGTGTTCGATTTCAGTTACGACGGCGTGATGCGCTCGGTGGAGGAGAGTCTGGCTCGCCTCGGGCTCGACCGCGTCGATGTCCTGCTCGTGCATGATCCCGACGATCATTATGACGACGCCGTCGCCGGCGCCTTCCGCGCGCTCCAGCGCCTGCGCACGGAGGGCACGGTCAAGGCGATCGGCGCCGGCATGAACCAGTCGGAAATGCTGGTCCGTTTTGCCGAAACCGTGCCGGTGGACTGCTTCCTGCTCGCCGGCCGCTACACGCTGCTCGACCAGGGCGCGCTGGATGCGCTGTTTCCTGTCTGCCAGGCAAAGAACATCGGCATCCTGCTCGGCGGCATCTACAACAGCGGCATTCTGGCCAACCCGCACACCGGCGCGAAGTTCAACTATCAGGACGCCGACGCGGCGCTGATCGCGCGGGCGCTCGAGCTCGACGAGCTCTGCCGCAGGCACGGCACCGAGCTGAAGGCCGCCGCGCTTCAATTCTGCATGGCCCATCCGGCCGTGACGGTCGCCGTGCTGGGCGCGCGCAATGCCGGCGAGGTCGCCGACAACATCGCGATGTGGCAGGCGCCGGTGCCGCCGGCCTTCTGGCAGGAGCTGCGTGCGCGGAAGCTCGTCGACGCGCGGGCGCCGCTGCCGGGTGGAGTGTAGGGCATGGTGATCGACGCCCATCAGCATTTCTGGGATCCGGCGCGCGCCGACTATCCCTGGATGGAGGCGCCCGAACTCGCGCCGATCCGCCGTGCCTTCGGCCCCGCCGATCTCGCGCCGCTGTTGAAGGCGAATGGCATCGACGCGAGCATCGTGGTGCAGTGCCGCTCGGCGCTGGAGGAGACCGAGGAATTCTTGCGCATCGCGCATGCGACGCCCTCTGTCGTCGGCGTCGTCGGCTGGGTCGATCTGACCGATGGCGCGCTTGGGGACACGCTCGACCGGCTGCGCGCCGCGCCGGGCGGCGACAAGCTGGTCGGCATCCGCCACCAGGTCCACGACGAGGCCGATCCAGATTGGCTGCTCCGCGAGGACGTCCGGCGCGGGCTTGCCGCATTGTTCGTCCGCGATCTCACTTACGACTTCCTCGTCCGCACCCGCGAATTGCCGGCGGCGATCGCAACCGCGCAGGCCTTTCCCAACGCGCGCTTCGTACTCGACCATGCCGCCAAGCCGCCGATCGCTTCCGGCGGAAGCGCCGAATGGGCTGATCGCATCAAAGCGCTCGCCGCTTGCGGCAATGTCTGGTGCAAGATCTCCGGGCTCGCGACGGAAGCGGTCTGGAGCGACTGGGACGCGGATCGGCTGTTGCCGTTCGTCCAGCACGCCGCGACATGTTTCGGTGAGGATCGTTTGATCTTCGGCTCCGACTGGCCGGTGTGCCTGCTTGCGGGAAGCTATGCCGAGATCAAGGGCGCGCTGGAGGCGTGTTTGGCGAGGCTCGGGCCGGGCGTGCGGGACAAGGCGTTCGGGGTGAATGCGAAGGCTGCGTATCGGCTAGCGATTGCTTAAGCCGAACTCGCGCCCCAACCAAGGTGTCGTCCCGGCCTAGTGCGCAATTGCGCACGGGGGGCCGGGACCCATAACCCCAAGGGAGTAGTCTGGCGAAGACTAGTCGTTCGGTACTCCCACCGCGCGCAGTCCGAGAGATCACGCGGTATGGGTCCCGGCCTGCGCCGGGACGACGACGGAGCTTGAGGCTGCGCTCGCCCCTCACGCGCCCGCGGGCACCTGGTCCAGGAATCCCGTGATGCTTCTGATGCGCCCGTCCTTCAGCACGGCGAAATCGGTGCCCTTGATCGGGCTGTCGGCGCCATCGGGGCCGAGGCCCCAGCTGAAGCGGAGATGATCGCCGTAGCCGTTGGGCTCGCCGAGCAGCTTGAACTTGAAATCGGGAAAGCGCTGTTGCACGCCTGATATCAGCGCGTCGATGCCGTCCTGGCCGTCGCCCTTCATCAGCGGATCGACATAGCTCGCATCCGCCGTCCAGTTCTGGCTCAGCAGCTCGCGCCGGCGGCTTGTCGTGCGCTCGTTCCAGAGCTCGATGTAGCGGCGGGCAATGGTGACGTGGTCGGTCATGGTGCTCTCCTTCGATGACGCCGTGTTCGGCTGATCGTCACTATCGAAGGTTCGCGCACGCCGATCGATTACCTCTGAGGTCATCGGCGTGCGCAAAAAAATGAAGCGCGATGATGTTCTCATCGCGCTTCAGTCGCATGCGAATTGTTCGCGAAGATTACTTCGCGGCTGTGACCATGATCTCGACGGTGTATTGCGGCGCGGCCAGCTTGGCCTCGACGGTGGCGCGGGCCGGGGTATTGCCGGGGGAGACCCAGGCGTCCCACACCGCGTTCATCTCGCCAAACGTCTTCATGTCGGTGATGTAGATCGTGGCCGAGAGCAGCTTCGACTTGTCGGTGCCGGCCTTGGCGAGATGGCCGTCGATCGTCGCCAGGATGTCCTGGGTCTGCTTCGTCACGCTTTCGCCGGCGGCTTTGCTCGCGACGACACCGGCGAGATAGACGGTGTTGCCGTGCACGACGACCTGGCTCATGCGCGGGCCGGTTTCAAAACGCTGAATGCTCATTTGGGATCTCCTGGTGGAATGGCGGCCCTGTCTAGCCCAGCACCTCGCGCTCAGCCACCCCAGGCACGCATGCGTTGCCAGGCACGCATGCGTTGCCAGGCACGCATGCGTTGCCCGTGGCGCATGCGTCGTGGGCGTTGCACGCGTTCCCTACGGAAACTGACTGAAGAACGTCCAGATCGTCTCGGCGCCGTCGATGTCGCTGTTCTGAGGCCCGAGCAGGCTGGTTGCGACCTTGGGGAAGCGGGCATCCGGCGCGAAGCCGGGCATGCGATGGCCGCCATGGTTGACGCGATAGAGCACGACGTCGTGCCCCCTGGGGCAGCGCGAGGAGATCCGCGTGACCGTGGACTGGTCCGCGGGTGCCCTGTCGGGCATTTCAGTCAGATTGGCATCATCGGTCTCGCAGCCGTTGAGCTTGCGCCAGAAGGCAAACGTCTCTTCGGTCGACCAGAACCCGTCCGCGGCAAAATAGCTCGATCCGCGTCCGCCCTCGTAGGGCACCAGCGGGTCGGCCGTGCCGTTCATGATCAGCATCGGCAGCGGCCGCGACGGATGGCACGTGACCGCGGCTTCGTCGGTGAGGTTCATGATCACGCTCGCGCCTGCCGTAAACAGATCGGCGCGGGCGCAAGCAAGCGTCATCGCCATGGCGCCGCCATTGGAGATGCCGGCGACATAGACGCGGCCAGGGTCGGCCGTGCCGTTCGTCACCAGTTTCTCGACGAGCTTGGCGATGAAGGCGACGTCGTCGGTGCCCTCGGGCGGGCCTCGGAGCGCGGGTCCCGCCTTCGTCCTCGCATCGGCCCAGGCATGGTTGAGCCCATCCGGAAAGACCACCGCGAAACCTTCGCGCTTTGCGACCTGCGGCCACGCCGTCCGCGCGACCATGTCGGCGCCGCGCTGGGTCTTGCCATGCAGCACGACCACCAGCGGGACAAGTCGCTTGGCCGGCAGTTGCACGGTGTAGGACCGCATCACGCCGTTGACGTCGATGGTGTCGGCGGACGCAGCCGGGGCGGTGGCGAAGCCCGCGAGAAGCGCCCCGATATGCATCCACCGCCGCACGATCTAGCCTACCGCCTTCGCCGCCGCACGGCCCGCATTGCGGCCTGAGAACAGGCAGCCACCGAGGAAAGTGCCTTCGAGGGAGCGATAGCCGTGCACGCCGCCGCCGCCGAAGCCCGCGGCTTCGCCGACCGCATAGAGGCCGGGAATGACACTGCCTTCGCCGCCGAACACGCGCGAGTCGAGATCGGTCTCGAAGCCGCCGAGCGTCTTGCGGGTGAGAATGTTGAGCTTGACCGCGATCAGCGGTCCGTGTGCGGGATCGAGGATGCGGTGCGGGGAGGCGGTGCGGATCAGCTTGTCGCCGATATAGCGGCGCGCATTGTGGATGTTCATCACCTGCGCGTCCTTGACGTAGGGATTGGCGATCTCGCGGTCGCGCGCCTCGATCTGCATCTTGATGTGCTCGAGCCTGAGGAGGTCGCTGCCGGCAAGCTTGTTCATCGCCGTAACGAGATCGTCGATCTTGTCGCGCACGATGAAGTCGACACCATGGCTTTTGAATGCTTCCACCGGCGCCGGCGCGCCCTTGTTGGTGGCGCGGCGCAGCGTCATGCGCCAGCTCTTGCCGGTGAGGTCAGGGTTCTGCTCCGAGCCCGACAGCGCGAACTCCTTCTTGATGATGCTCTGGGTCAGGATGAACCAGGAATAATCATGGCCCGTCGACATGATGTATTTGAGCTGGCCGAGCGTGTCGGAGCCGGGGAACAGCGGCGCCGGCAAACGCGTGCCGGTGGCGTCGAACCACATGGACGAGGGCCCCGGCAGGATGCGGATGCCGTGGCGCGGCCAGATCGGTGACCAGTTCTGGATGCCCTCGACATAGTGCCACATGCGATCGCGGTTGATCAGCCGCGCACCCGCCTGCTCCGTGATGCCGATCATGCGGCCGTCGACGTGTTCGGGCACGCCCGAGATCATGAATTTTGGCGGCTCGCCGAGCCGCTTGGGCCAGTTCTGCCGCACCAGCTGGTGATTGCCGCCGATGCCGCCGGAGGCGACGATCACGGCCTGCGCCTTCAGTGCAAACTCCCCGACGACATTGCGCGAGGAGCTCTTGCCGCGCTCGACATTGTCGGGCGCGAGAACGGCGCCGCTGACGCCGTCCACCGTGCCATTGGTGATGGACAACGCGTCGACGCGGTGGCGGAATTTGAAGATCAAGCGGCCGCTCTTCATCGCCTCGCGCGCGCGGCGCTCGAACGGCTCGACGATGCCGGGCCCGGTTCCCCAGGTGACGTGGAAGCGCGGCACCGAATTGCCGTGGCCCATCGCGTCATAGCCGCCGCGCTCGGCCCAGCCGACCACGGGGAAGATGCGATGTCCCATCGCGCGCAGCCAGTCGCGCTTCTCGCCGGCCGCGAAGGCCACATAGGCCTCGGCCCATTTGCGCGGCCAGTGATCCTCGTCGCGGTCGAAGCCGGCGGTTCCGAGCCAGTCCTGCATCGCGAGATCGAAGGAATCCTTGATACCGAGCCGGCGCTGCTCGGGCGAATTGACCAGGAATAGTCCGCCGAACGACCAGAACGCCTGGCCACCGACCGACTGCTCGCCTTCCTGGTCGACCACAATCACGCGCTTGCCCGCATCCGCGATCTCGGTTGCGGCCACGAGGCCCGATAGTCCGGCGCCGACAACGATGACGTCTGTCTCTTCAGCCATGCGCGTCCCCCTCCATAGGTTCCCCCCTGTAGTTGCCCGGATTGAAGCCAGCGGTTCTAACTGAGATCAAGGGTGTGGCGCGTAAGACATCATTAACTTGTTCCACTTTGGGATAGAGCCCGGCCAAGTGCAGCGCGGACGCAACACTGGATTTGAATTTGTTTTGAGTCAGCCGGCCTGCCTAGACAAAACCTTGGTTACGACGGACGCTAGCCGTGCATCACCACCTGACACGCAGATTCGAATTCGACTGGGGCGGGGGACAATGAAGTTTCTGACGGGGTTGCTGGCGGCGGTTGTGCTCATCGCTTGCATGGGGGCTTCTCACGCGGTGGTTCGCATCGCGGATGACCGCGGCGGCCGGATCGGAACCTACGTCGACAAATACCAGGACCTGCGGCAGTCCGGCGAAACCGTCATCATCGACGGCCTCTGCGCCTCCGCCTGCACCATCGTCCTCGGCGCCATCCCGCACGACCGCATCTGCGTGACCTCGAGCGCGACGCTCGGCTTCCATGCCGCCTGGGATTTCGGCGCCAATGGCCGCGCCGTCACCAATTCCGAAGCAACCCAGATGCTTTACGCAATGTATCCCTCGCAGGTGAGGCGCTGGATCAGCCAGCGCGGGGGCCTGACCCCGCACATGCTTTTCCTGAGGGGCAAGCAGCTTCAGGCCATGTACAAGCCCTGCTACATGGACGCGCAGGCCTCGGCGATCAAACCGACCCGCCGGTCTCTCCCGCAATCGGACCAGCTCGAGTCCGCCCGGGGCCAGCTCCTGCACTGACATCCTCGGCACGACGGGTTTGCTTTAGCCCGCCAGCGGCGCCTTGCCCGCAGGCGGGCTAAAGCTTATCTCAAAGCTAGGGAACCGGGGCTTTCGCCCCGATCGTTGTCATGGCTCAACCAGTGCGCCCGGCCGATCCGTTACAGGACAATTCGCCCAATGCCGGCCGGACGCCGTCTGTGCTGCTGTTGGCTGGCACAGGTGTCGGCGGCCTGGTCGTGATCGGCGCGCTGGCGCTGTGGTTCCACTATGGCACCCAGGTGTTCTTCGAAATGATCAGGACCGGCTTCATTGCCTGCTTCTGACCCCCGACAGGAAGTCTTCCGCCCATGAGCTCCGCCACCCGCCCGCTGGTGATCGCGACCGCCTTCGCCGCAAGCCTGATCGTCGGGCTGCTGATCATGTTCTGGGCCATGGGCGGGGTCGGCAAGGTGGCGCAACCGGCTGCGATCGGCGGCCCGTTCCAGCTCACCGACCAGAACGGCAAGGCCGTCACCGACAAGAGCCTGAAGGGCAAGCCGACCCTGATCTTCTTCGGCTACACCCATTGCCCCGACGTCTGCCCGACCTCGCTGTTCGAGATCTCGGAAGTGCTGCGCGCGATGGGCAAGGACGCCGACAAGGTCAACGCCATCTTCATCTCGGTCGACCCCGAGCGGGACACGCCGGCGACGATGAAGAACTATCTGTCGAGCTTCGATCCGCATCTCGAGGGCCTCAGCGGCGATCCCGCCGAGATCGCCAAGGTGATCACGTCCTACCGGGTCTACGCCAAGAAGGTCGCGACCAAGGACGGCGACTACACCATGGACCACACCGCGCTGATCTATCTGATGGACCGCGACGGCCGCTTCGTCTCGCCGTTCAACCTGAAGCGGACGCCGGAAGAGGCCGCGGCGGACCTAAAGCGTTATCTGTAGTTTGGTGGATCGGTCGGGCCGCGTCCTCGGTGTAACCTCTCCCGCTTGCGGGAGAGGTATAGGCCGCTTTTGGCGGCCGTCCTCTAAGACGCCGAGGCAAAGCCTCGGCTATGGCAGAGCGCCGGGTGAGGGCTCTCTCCTCTCGGGGATTGTCCCTCCGCGGAGACACCCTCTCCCCGACCCTCTCCCGCAAGCGGGAGAGGGAGCGCACCTTCACCCTGACCGCAATCGGCGCTCGCGTTCCCGGGCGGATGGTCTATAAGGCCCTCCGATCCCAACGAAATTCGTTCATTTCCGGCCGATGGCTCCATCGCAACAGGCGAAATCGTCCAAATCTGCCCGTGGCTTGCTGACAGGGCTGGCCGTCGGCGC
Source organism: Bradyrhizobium sp. B039 (assembly GCF_038965675.1). NCBI lineage: Bacteria > Pseudomonadati > Pseudomonadota > Alphaproteobacteria > Hyphomicrobiales > Nitrobacteraceae > Bradyrhizobium > Bradyrhizobium sp. B039. The sequence goes on along the minus strand of NZ_CP152416.1, from coordinate 8,429,603 downwards.
CTGCCTGTTCGCCGGCCTGCCCGGCGCGCAGGCGCAGGCCCCGGCCAAGCAGCCTCCGGCGGCGCCCCAGGTCACCCCGCAGGTCGCGCCCCAGGCGGCCCCGCAGGCCGTGCCGGGCTTCTGGGACCCGCGGCGGCGGCCGGAGCGGCCGGACCTGTCGCGCCTGACCGTGATCCGCTTTTTGACCGAGACCGACTATCCGCCGTTCAACTACACCGGCGCCGACGGCAATCCGGCCGGCTTCAACGTCGATCTCGCCCGCGCGCTCTGCGAGGAGATCAAGGTCACCTGCACGGTGCAAATGCGCCGCTTCGAGACCCTGGTCGACGCGCTCACCTCGAACCGGGGCGATGCCATCATCGCCTCGATGGCGGTGAGCCCGCAGCTCCGGGCCCGCGTCGACTTCTCCGATCCCTATTACCGCGTGCCGGCGCGCTTTGCCTCGCGCAAGGATGCGGTGATGCCGGAAATCCGCCCGGAATATCTCGAGGGCAAGAAGGTGGGCGTGATCGGCGGCTCCGCGCATGAAGCCTATCTCAAGGCGATGTTCACCGACGCCGAGCTGCACCCCTATCCCAACGACGACGCGATGCGCGCCGCGCTCCGCAAGGGCGAGGTCGACTTCATTTTCGGCGACGCCATCTCGCTCGCCTTCTGGATCAACGGCACGGATTCGGGCGATTGCTGCGCCTTCTCCGGCGGTCCCTTCGTTGAGAGCCGCTTCTTCGGTGAAGGCATCGGCATCGCCGTGCGCAAGGGCAACGACGTGCTGCGCCAGGCCCTGAACTGGGCCCTGTTCCGCGTCTGGGAAAAAGGCCGCTACACCGACCTGTGGCTGCGGTATTTTTCGGTGAGCCCGTTCTAACCATCGATCGTCATTCCGGGGCGCGCGAAGCGCGAACCCGGAATCTCGAGATTCCGGGTTCGATGCTGCGCATCGCCCCGGAATGACGATCAAGACCATTTTTGCATTCTGCCGGGAAATCGCTATTTTCCGCGGCCCGGAGGCCCCTGATGTCCGTTATCGATCTTGCCGCGAATCCGAGCGACCTGCGTGCGCTCGCCGAACAATCCAACGCCTGGCCGTTCGAGCAGGCGAAGGCCATTGTCGCGCGGCTGAAGAAAAGCCCGAAGGACGAGGTGCTGTTCGAGACCGGCTACGGCCCCTCGGGCCTGCCGCATATCGGCACGTTCGGCGAGGTCGCGCGCACCTCGATGGTGCGCCATGCCTTTCGCGTGCTGACCGAGGACAAGATCAAGACGCGCCTGCTCGCCTTCTCCGACGACATGGACGGGTTTCGGAAAGTGCCGGACAACGTCCCCAACAAGGAGATGCTGGCTGCGCATCTCGGCAAGCCGCTGACGCGCGTGCCGGATCCGTTCTCCAACGAATATCCGTCGTTCGGGCACCACAACAACGCCCGCCTGCGCGCCTTCCTCGATCATTTCGGCTTCGACTACGAGTTCGCGAGCTCGACCGACTATTATACGTCCGGCCGTTTCGACGCGACGCTGCTGAAGATGCTCGCCGCCTACGACAAGGTCATGGCGATCATCCTGCCGACGCTGGGGCCGGACCGCCGCGCGACCTATTCGCCGTTCCTGCCCATCAGCAAGACCACCGGAATCGTGCTCCAGGTGCCGATGATCCGCCGCGATGTCGCGGCCGGCACGGTGACCTATGTCGATCCGGATACCAACCAGGAAGTCGAGACGCCCGTCACCGGCGGCAACGTCAAGTGCCAGTGGAAGGCCGACTGGGCGATGCGCTGGGTTGCGCTCGGTGTCGACTACGAGATGGCCGGCAAGGACCTGATCGATTCCCTGAAGCTCTCCGGCGCGATCGCCAGGGCGCTCGGCGCCACGCCGCCCGAAGGCTTCAACTACGAGCTCTTCCTCGACGAGCAAGGCCAGAAGATCTCGAAGTCGAAGGGCAACGGCCTCACCATCGACGAATGGCTGCGCTACGCCTCGCCGGAATCGCTGTCGCTGTTCATGTATCGCGAGCCGAAGGCGGCCAAGCGGCTGTATTTCGACGTCATCCCGCGCAACGTGGACGACTACCAGCAGTTCATCGACGGCTTTGCGAAGCAGGATGGCAAGCAGCAGCTCGGCAATCCGGTCTGGCACATCCACAACGGCCATCCGCCGAAGGGCGACATGCCCGTCACCTTCCAGCTTCTCTTGACGCTGGTGTCGTCGTCGAATGCGGAGAATGCCGAGACGCTGTGGGGCTTCATCGGCCGCTATCGTCCCGGCGTGAGCCCCAAGACGCATCCCAGGCTCGATGCGATGGTCGGCTACGCCATCAACTATTACCGCGACTTCGTGGCGCCGACGAAGCAGTTTCGCGTACCGAGCGAGACCGAGCGCGCCGCGCTGCAGGATCTGCGCGATGCGCTGTCGCAGCTTCCGCAGGAATCCTCGGCCGAGGACATCCAGAACGTCGTCTACGAGATCGGTCGCCGCGAGCCGTTCCTCGACCAGGTCAAGAAGGGCAAGGACGGCCGTCCGGGCGTGACGCTCGACTGGTTCAACATGCTCTACCAGGTGCTGCTCGGCCAGGAGAAGGGCCCGCGCTTCGGCTCCTTCGTTGCGGTGTACGGTGTGCAGAACGCGGTCAACATGATCGACGGCGCGCTGGCGCGGAGCGCGTGAGGCAGGTAGCGAGGCGCGGCCCTAAAGCGGCTCGCCCGCCTTGGTCGCGAACTTGTAGACGCCATCCGGCCCGAGCACGGCCTGCATGTCGACGTCGGGATAGCTGATCATGTCGTCCGGCGTGCGATCGCCGATCACGAGCAGCCTGACGTCGCGCGTGGTGCGATTGACGAAGCGGTGCGCATCGCCGCTGCCGGCGGGGAAGCCGGCGCACATTCCCGTCGTCAGCACCTGCGCGCCGGCATCGGTCTCGAGCACCACTTCGCCCTCGATCACGAAGACGAACTCGTCCTGGCGCGAATGCGCGTGACGGAACGAGGATTGCCCGCCCGGAATGATCCGGGTCAGGTTGACGCCAAAATTCTTCAGCCCCGCATGCTCGCCGAGCCGGCGGTTGTAGCGCATCTGGTTGGCGGCCCGGTGCAACTGCGGATAGCCGGTGAAATTGCTCTCGCTGACGTCCTCCGGATCGAATGCGGGGAGTCTCGGTTTCGCTGGTGTGGTCATTTCGCTTTCTCGGTCAGGCCAAGAATCGGCACGGCGCCCGCCGCGCAGAACCTCCGCAGCATCGCAGTAGGGCGCGCGTTCCCCGGCAGTATTGGCTGAAATTGCCGCGTCAGCCCGCCCGCGCGGCCTGCGCAAACTGCAGGGGCGTGATGCCGTAGCAGCGCCTGAAATGCTTGTTGAGCGCGGCCTGGTCGCAGAATCCCGCCGCCAGCGCGCTGTCGGCCAGCGAATGGCCACGCCTCAAGAAATGGCAGGCCGCGTTGAGCCTGATTTGGACGAGATAGGCGTGCGGGGTGAGGCCAACCGTGCGCTTGAACAGCCCGATCAGCTGGAAACTGGTGAGGCCTGCGAGGCCGGCAAGCTGGTCCAGGCTCAGATTTTCGGCATGGCGCTCCCGCATCAGGGCGATCAACCGCGACACGACGGCGTCGCGGCCGGCAGGGATCTTGCTGCGGCGTCCGTCACCATAGCGCTCGAACAGACGGCCGAAGGCATCGGCGACCAGCTCGTCGGCCAAGAGGTCGTCCTGTTCCGTTTCCAGCACCCGGTGCAACCGGTCGAAGCGCCCGATCAGATCGCCGTCGTCGAGCATGCTCTCCCGGAGGTGGGGCAGGGGGTCCGTGCCGAAGCGCCGCGCGAGGTCGCCGATTGCAGGCTGGGCGAGATAGAAGGCGCGATAGCGCCATCGTCCGCTATCGCCCATCCGGGCCGACTGCCGCTCGTCCGGATTGGAAACGAACAGCGTGGCGGCGCCGACCGTTCGCACGACATTGCGGTTGCGGATTTCGGCGCCCCCGGACTCCGTTACCGCGATCACATAGGCATCATGGGTGTGCGAACCGTAGTCGTGGTGACGGAAATCGGCGCGCAGCAGGCTCATGCCGGGAATCCGCCGGCTGTGCCAATAGCTCGTGTGGTTGCCAGTGTGCCGGCGCGCCATCGTCGGTCCGTGTGCTCCGTCTCTCGCACATCATGACGCGACGCGCGGTCCTGGACGAGAGGCAGAATCGGGATGGGAGCGTTGCCGCAATTTCAGCCAATACGGCGCCGGGGGTGTTCCCCGAGACTCGGCCTTGCATGCTTCGGAGAGAAGGATGATCGCTCGCGTCTGGCGTGCGGCGGCCACGCGCGACAAGGCCGCCCTCTATCAGCATCACTTTGCAACCCGGGTGGTGCCGCACCTTGAGGCCATCGACGGCTTTTCCGGCGCCTCGCTGTTGCGCCGCGAGGTGGAGGGGGGCACCGAAGTGCTGGCGCTGACGCTGTGGCAGGGCCTCGACAGCATCCGCGCCTTCACGGGGCCCGATCCCGACAAGGCCGTCGTCGATCCTGAGGCGCAGGCCATGCTGACGGCCTTTGATGCAACGGCCGCCAACTACGAGGTCGTCGTGGACATCAGACAGAACGTCCGAGGCGCCGAGGCTGCGCCTCAGGTCGAGCGTAGCACGTAACGCCGGTTGTCCTTCTGCACCGGCCGCGCGTTCATCGGATAGAGCTTTGCGAAGGCGGCGACGTCGGCGGCCGAGACCTGGATCGGGGTGGTCAGCAGCAGCCATTCGACCACTTCCGAGCAGGGCGGCGTCGTCAGCGAGCCGGGATAGCGGAAGTAGCTGAGCCTCGTTGGCAGCATGGCGAGGGGGTCGATGCTCGCGTCGGCTTTCACCGCGGGGCCTTCCGCCGCGGGCATGGTCTTGACGATCTTGCCGAAGGCCGGGTTCGGCTTGCCCTCGGCCATCAGCACGCCGACCACGGCGAGCCCGCCGGCATCGTTGCGATGGACGAAATGCGCCTCCATCGGAAAATTCTTGCCGCCGATCATGTGCTCGCTCGGCCGGTGGAAGTGGACCTGGAGCAGCTTGTATTTGACGTCGCCGAGCGTGAGCGTGCTGCCTTCGGCGAAGTTGAGCTGGATCGTGTGCCCGTTGTTGACGATGGTGTCGGCGCTCTTGCCCCAATTCAGCTTCAACGTCGGCAATTGCGACTTGATCGTCGCCTCGATGTCGATCGGCGATTGTTGCAGGCCGACCGCGCAGGCCTTGTTGGCCGCGTCGAGATCGCCCCATTTGGCAGGAGCTCCGGCGCCTTCATAGCTCCAATGCACGCCTTCGGCGGCGAAGGCCGGCTTGCAGACCGGACAAAGCGCAAGACCCGCGAGGGCCTTCAATGCGTGACGGCGATTCATCATATTCCCCCAAGATGAATTAGATCGGCGATGCGCGCGCAACCTAGGCGAGAGGCGCGGTGAGTCGCAATGGCCGTCGCGCGTTGAATTTATTGGCTCGCCCACACGATCCTTGCGACCCACGCGAGCTCACCCGCCGCGATCGTGCGCTCGGCCTGCGAGGCATCGAGCGGCAGCAAGTCCAGCGCCTTGGCCGTGCGGCGCTTCAACGTTGCGACCGTCACCTCGCCCGCCTTGGTCGTCACCACGACACGATCCCCCTTGCGGATCGGCGTGCCGGGTGAGACCAGGATGACGTCGCCGTTGCGATAGGTCGGGGCAAGCGCATCGCCGGCAATCTCCAGCGCAAACGTCTGGCTGTCCTCGGCGGTGGGAAGCGCGAGCTCGGTCCAGCCCTTGCCGGACGGAAGGCCGGTCTCGTCGAAAGCGCCGCTCGCGCCCGCCTGTGCGAGCCCGAGCAGCGGCACCGAGCGGCTGTTGCCGGTCTCGTCGCTGATCAACCCGGCAAAGACATCGATTGAGGCGCCGGCCGCTGCCAGCGCTTTTGCGATCGATTCGGTCGAGGGCCAGCGCTCGCGGCCGTCCGAGGTGACGCGCTTGGACCGGTTGAAAGTGGTGGGGTCGAGCCCTGCCCGCTTGGCGAGGCCGGACGGAGACAGCCCGGCGCGCGCCGCCAGCCGATCCAGCGCGACCCAGATCTGGTCGTGAGTCAGTATCCTCTGCGCTTTGGCCTGTCTGACCATGGAAGGTCCAGCCCGTCGCAACTCAGGAAAACTGTCCTCAAATCAACCGGTTTTCCGATTTTCGCGCAAGAGGCGACGGCGGACGCGCTTTCAAGCGAAGCGGATACCGGTTCGCGTCAAGAATACGCGTCAAAACAAGAATTTAGAGCCCATTCCGATTTCATCGGAATGGAATAGGCTCTAAGTCTTGAGTTCGGAAGGGGCCGCCTTTACGGTCGCGCCGGGTTTTGAGACCCGCAAGAGACGAAAAACCCCAAGAGACTCAACGAGCTGACTCAAAGAGCAAACAGGGCTCCACATCAGGTGGTCAACAAGATCTACAAAATCTGTCCGGCCTCGGCCTGGCGCGAGGCGGAACGGCAGGGCGTGTACCGCGGCAGCGCGGACGACGCGCGCGACGGCTTCATCCATTTCTCGACGGCCGCCCAGGTTCCCGAGACCTTGCGCAAGCATTATTTCGGGCAGCGCGCGCTGTTCCTGGTCGAGGTCGACGGCGATGCGCTCGGCAGCGAATTGCGCTGGGAGCGCTCGCGCAATGACGAGCTGTTTCCGCATCTCTATGGCGAGCTCGATTTCGGCGCGGTCATCTCGGTGGTGAACCTCAACATGCGCTCGGACGGCGGCCACGACATGCCGGAGCTTGCCCCGTGATTCGCGCCTTCGATGCTCTTTCGCTGCCGGTGCTGCGCTGGCTCGATCCGGAGGATGCGCATCGCCTGGCGATCCAGGGCCTGCGCTTCCTGCCGCCGGTCAAGCCGCGCGCTGACGATCCCAAGCTCGCGGTGCGCGCCTTCGGGCTTAACTTTCCCAACCCGATCGGCATGGCCGCGGGCTTCGACAAGAGCGCGGAGGTGCCGGATGCGCTGCTGCGCCTCGGCTTCGGCTTCGTCGAGATCGGCTCGGTGACGCCCAAGCCGCAAAGCGGCAATCCGCGGCCGCGGCTGTTCCGGCTCGAGCGCGACGAGGCCGTCATCAACCGCATGGGCTTCAACAATGATGGCGCGGATGTCGCGCTGCGCAGGCTCGCCGCGCGCGCGCAGCACGGCGGCATCGTCGGCGTCAATGTCGGCGCCAACAAGGATTCGCCGGACCGCGTTGGGGACTACGTCAAGCTGATCGAGGCCTTTGCGCCGGTCGCGAGCTATTTCACGATCAACGTCTCCTCGCCGAACACGCCGGGCCTGCGCAACTTGCAGGAAGGCGCGCTGCTCGACGACCTCCTCGCAAGGGTGATCGACGCGCGCGAGCGGGTGCGCCAGAAGGCCGGCGACACGCCGGTGCTGCTGAAGATCGCGCCGGATTTGAGCCTTGCTCAGCTCGACGACGTCGTGCAGGTCGCGCGCTCGCGCCGGGTCGACGGCATGATCGTGTCGAATACGACGATCGCACGGCCGAGCACGCTGCGCGAGGAAATGCGGGCGAAGGAGCAGGGCGGCCTGTCCGGCCGGCCGCTGTTCCGCCTGTCGACGCGCATGGTCGCGGAGACCTATGTGCGCGTCGAGGGCGCGTTCCCGCTGGTCGGCGTCGGCGGTGTCGATTCCGGCGGCGCCGCGCTGACGAAAATCCGCGCCGGCGCGAGCCTGATCCAGCTCTATTCGTCGCTGGTCTACAAGGGCCTCGGCCTCGTCGAGGAGATCAAGCGCGACCTCACCTCGACATTGCTGCGCACGGGCCGGGATTCGCTCTCCGACATCGTCGGCGCGGATGCTGCGACGCTGACGGCGGAAGACTGGCCGGGGATGTGAGGCGCCGTTCTTCGCCTCTCCCCGCAAGCGGGGCGAGGGAGAAGAGAAAGCCGCTCCATCCGGGCCACGATTGTTCTACGATTTCGGAAACGTCGCCCCATACAGCGCCGGATAACGCGCGCCCTGCAGGCCGCCGCGCGCGACATAGAAGGCGATCAGCGCGCACCATAGCCCGGCATTGCCGAGGGATTGCAGCGCCCACCAGGTGATGAGGAAGATCGCCAGCGAGGCCAGCATCAGATTGCGCATCTCGCGGGCCCAGGTGGCGCCGATATAGATCCCGTCGAAGCCGAAGGCGAACACGCCGGGCACCGGCGCGAGCACGATGAAGGGCAGGAAGTCGCGCGCGGCCCGGCGAACGTCTTCGCTCGCGGTCATGACATTGATCAGCGCCGTCCCGAACAGCGCGAACAGCACCGCGACCACCAGCGCGAAGCCGAGCCCCCACGCGAGCACCAGCCGGGTCGAATCCGCAAAACCCCTTGCATCGCGTGCGCCAAAGGTGCGGCCGCAGAGCTGCTGGGCCGCGTTCGCAAGACCGTCGAGGAAGAAGGCGCTGACCAGCAGGAAATTGTTGAGCACGGAATTCGCGGCCAGCGTGACATCGCCGGCGCGCGCGCCCTTCGCGGTAAAGAACAGGAACACGGCGATCAGCGCCGCGGTGCGGATCATGATGTCGGAGTTCACCGCCAGCATCCGCATCAGCTTGGCCCGGTCGAACAAGGTGGCGCGAGGCACGCCAAAGCCGCCGTCCGCATAGCGGCGGCAGACGATCACGCCGAGCGCGAAGCCGATGGTCTCCGAGAGCAGCGCGGCGATCGCAGCGCCCGCGATGCCGGTGTCGTAGACCAGCACGAGCAGGATCGTCGCCGCCATGTTGACGAGATTGATGACGATCTGAAGCAGCAGCGCCGGATTGGCGCGGGCCTGCCCCACCAGCCAGCCGAGGATGACATAGTTGGCGAAGGCCAGCGGCGACGACCAGATCCGGATCATGAAATAGGTCTTGGCGGCGCGCGTGACGCCTTCGCTGCCGCCCATCAGGTCGAACAGCACGGCCGCCAGCGGCAGTTGCAGCGCGATCAGCGCCGCCCCGATCAGGCCCGCGACGATGAAGCCGCGCATCAGGATCGCGGTCAGCTCGCGCGTCTCGCCGGCGCCGAGCGCCTGCGCGGTGAAGGCGAGCGTGCTCATGCGCAGGAAGCCGAACAGCCAGAACAGGCAGTCGAAGATGACGGAGGCCATCGCCACGCCGCCGAGCAGCGCGGCATCGTCGAGCCGCCCGATCGCCGTAGTCGAGACCACCCCGATCAGCGGCGTGGTGAGGTTCGCAACCATCGCCGGACCCGCGATGGCGAAGACCTGGCGGGAGCCGATCTTGGGGGGAACGGGCGCGTGCATGTCAGAACACGAGCACCATGCCGTCTTCGGCGGCGAGATGCTCGATATCGGCGAGGCGCGACAGCATGTCGTCGCTCATGTGGGTGAGGACGAGGCGTTTGGCGCCGATCGCCGGCAGATGCTGTTCCAAGGTCTTCAGGCTGAGATGGTTCTTGACCACCTTCTCGTACATATAGGCTTCCGCGACGAAAAGGTCCGCGCCATGCGCCAGCGGAATGAGCGTCTCCGTCCACTCGGTGTCGGCGCTGTAGGCGAGCGTGCGGCCCTCGGTCTCGACGCGGTAGGCGAGGAACGGGCCGCCGGATTCGCCGTGCACGATCGGGTAGGGCGTCACCGTCACCGCACCGAAATTGCGCCTTTGCCCGGGCGCGAGCTCGACGACGGAGAGCTCGAAGCGCTGCTTGGTCTTCGAGGAATGCTCGAACAAAACCTCCATCACCTCGCGCAGCCGCGTCTCGATGCCTCGCGGGCCCGCGATCGTCAGCGGTCGCGTTCGCCGCGAGAACTGCGCGTCGAGCAGGACAAACGGTAGGCCGGCAAAATGGTCGCCGTGGAAATGCGTGATCAGGATCAGATCGATATCGTTGCGGTCGATCTCGAGTCGCTTCAGCGCAGGCAGGGCCGACGCGCCGCAATCGATCAGGAAGTTGGCCTCGCGCCCCGCAACGTGGAAGCAGGTGTTGAGCCTGCCGCCCGAGCCGAAGGCGTCGCCGCAGCCGACAAAGCGTAATTGCATCGGCTGCGGGCTCCCTGAGCTTGACCCGGACTTAGCGGCGCGGCGCGCCGAAGACGCGCGACAGCAGCCAGATCGGAATCACGATGACCGCGCCGAGCAGGAAGTAGCGCCACAGCCAGTTCACGGCATCGAAGCCGAGATCCCACAGCCGCTGGAACAAGAGGCGAATGCTGTAGATGATATTCCAGGGATCGAAGCCGATCGCCGCCAGCACGACGCCCACCAGGATCGAGAGCAGGACGAGGCGAAACGCGACCGCCAGCGGCGAGCCGCCGAGAAAGCGGTTCAGGCCGTCACTGCGGCCGGCCGGCAAATCTCTGACGTCTTGGACCATCGCAAAAAACTCCTCGCGGGATTCGATCCGATTATAAGTCACGGCGGGGCACATGGGGAACCCGTAACCGGCCGTCAATCAGCTTACCGCATTTTAATTTCGGCAGCGCGCCAGCGATTTGGGTGCACGCCGGCGGCTGGGCTCACCTCTCCCGCTTGCGGGAGAGGTCGGCGCGTCCGGCGATGCGAAGCATCGTCCCGAGCGCCGGGTGAGGGCTCTGTCCTCTTGGGGAATCCCGATGAGGGGACACCCTCACCCCAACCCTCTCCCGCAAGCGGGAGAGGGGGCGCACCGTCGCCTTGGCGACAATCGAGCCTCGTCTCAGCACGCTTCAAGCCTCAACCTCCGCCGCCTCCGCCTTCAGCATCTTTTCCAGGGTTTCCAGCCGGTCGGCCTCCCGCGGCGGCTTGTCCCACCGCAGTCGGCTGATGCGGGGAAAGCGCATCGCGACGCCTGATTTGTGCCGCGGCGAGCGCTGCAGCCCTTCGAACGCGACCTCCAGCACCAGCCCCTTGTCGCCCTCGTGCACGACATGGCGCACCGGGCCGAACTTTTCCGTGGTGTTGCGGCGGACGAAGCGGTCGATCTGGAGTAGTTCCTCGTCGGTGAAGCCGAAATAGGCCTTTCCCACCGGTACCAGCTCGTCGCCGGTCTCACCTTCGGTCCAGACGCCAAACGTGTAGTCGGAATAATAGGACGAGCGCTTGCCGTGGCCGCGCTGCGCGTACATCAGCACGGCATCGATGATGTGCGGGTCGCGCTTCCACTTCCACCATTGGCCCTTCGGCCGGCCGGGCAGATAAGGCGCATCGCGCCGCTTCAGCATCACGCCCTCGACGGCGTCGGCATCCTCGCCGGCGCCGGCACTTGCGGGGTCGGCGCGCGCGGCGGTCAGCGCCTCCCAGCTCGCGAAGGGCACGATGGGCGACAGATCGATGCGGGGATCGCCGAGCTTAGTGATGAATGTTTCCAGCCGTTCCCGCCGCTCCGTGAACGGCAATTCACGCAAATCGTTCTCATCGTCGCCGAGCAAATCGTAGGCGCGCAGATGGATCGGGAATTCCTTGATCAGCTTTGGCGAGACCACCTTGCGATTGAGCCGCTGCTGGAGAACGTTGAAGCTCTGCACGCGGCCCTCGCGCAGGATCAGAAGCTCGCCGTCGATCGCGCCCGGCAGGCGCAGCGATGGCACGAGATCCGGAAAGCTCCCCGTGATGTCCTCGCCGGTGCGCGAATAGAGCCGGGCAGTGACGTGGCCGCGGTCGTCGCGGCCCGCAACCGCCTGCACGCGGATGCCGTCCCATTTCCATTCGGCGATGTAGTCGGCGGGATCGAGCGCGACGAAATCGGTATCGTCGATCGCATGCGCGAGCATCACCGGGCGGAACGGCGCGGGATCGCGATTGACCGGCTTTTCGCCGCGGCCTTCCAGCCAGGCGAACAGGTCGAGATAGGGTGGCGCGAGCCCCGGCCAGATCAGCTCGACCTCATGCGGGTCCTTGTCGCCGAGCGCCGCCGCGGCGGTCTTCGCCAGCCGCGCGGAAATGCCGATGCGAAGCGCGCCGGTGACGAGCTTCAGTAGCGCCCAGCGGCCGGTCTCGTCGAGCTCGTCGAGCCAGCGTTCGAGCTGTTTTGGCAGCTCGGTCTTGCCGAGGGTGCGGAGCGTGGTGACGACTTCGGTGAGGGTTGGGGGAGGTGGGTTGTTGTGGTTGCTTGGGTGGAGCGCATCGCTGGCATCTCGCCCGCGGTACCCCCCTCCCTGACCCTCCCCCGCAAGGGGGGAGGGAACGGAGAGGCTCGTGCCTCCATCACTTTGGGAATCGCTATTAGTTGTTGTGCTCGCTGACAGCGCCGCGTTCCGCTGCGCTCCCTCCCCCCTTGTGGGGGAGGGCGGGGGAGAGGGGTGGCCCGGAAAAGACTGCCCGCCATCTCCCGCGCGCTTCGGCCACATCAGCGCCACCGTCTCCGAGAGATCGCCGACGTAGTCGTAGGACAACCCAAACAGCACCTCATCCGTGCGCGACGCGATCAGGTCGCGGATCAGCGCCGGCTTGGCGTGCTTGAAGCTGAGCGCGCCGGTCAGCGCAGCGAGCGCGTAGCCGCGATCGGGATCGCCGACCTCGCGGAAATAGCCGGTGATCAGCCGCAGCTTGTTGTTGCGGCCGGGCTCGTAGGCGAGACGGTCCAGAAGTTCGGCGAAACGGTTCATCCTTCCGCCTCGTCTTGAAGCTGCGTCTCGCTCTCCTCCTCGTCGCCATAGCCGACGAGATCGAGCGGCTGCGCCCGCAGGCCGCGCGATTGGCACCAATGCACCAGCGCGTCTTCCTGGCCGTGGGTGACCCAGATCTCGCCGGCGCCGGTCGCCGCGATCGTGGCGGTGAGGCCGTCCCAGTCGGCGTGGTCGGAAATCACGAGCGGCAATTCGACGCCGCGCTGCCGCGCGCGGGCGCGCACGCGCATCCACCCTGAGGCGAAGGCGGTGACGGGATCGGGAAAACGGCGCGTCCAGATATCTGATGTCGCTGACGGCGGTGCCAGCGTGATGGTGCCGGCGAGCGCCGCCTTCTTCACGCCAATCACGGGCCTGAGATCGCCGAGTGCGATCCCGCGGCTCTGGTAGTAATGGGTGATCGTCTCCATGGCGCCATGCAGATAGATCGGTGCGTCATAGCCGGCCTGCCGCAGCAGCGCGATCACGCGTTGCGCCTTGCCGAGCGAATAGGCGCCGACGAGATGCGCGCGTTCGGGAAACAGCGCGACCGAGGCGAGCAGCTTCTTCACTTCATCGGCCGCATCGCCATGCCGGAACACCGGCAGGCCGAACGTCGCCTCGGTGATGAAGACGTCGCAGGGCACCAGCTCGAACGGCGCGCAGGTCGGATCTCGCGCGTCCTTGTAGTCGCCGGAGGCGACGATGCAGGTGTCTTTGCATGTCACCGCGATCTGCGCCGAGCCCAGCACATGCCCGGCCGGGTGGAATTTCACGCTGACATCGCCGAGCCGGATCTCCTCGCCGTAACGGATGGCTTGCGTCGAGCCGGCGAAATTCTCGCCATAGCGCAGCCGCATCATGTCGAGCGTTTCCTGCGTCGCCAGCACCGCGCCATGGCCGGCGCGGGCATGGTCAGAATGGCCGTGGGTGATCAAGGCCCGCTCGACCGGGCGCACGGGATCGATGTGGAAGCCGCCGGGCTTGCAGCACAGGCCGGCAGCAGCTGGCAACAGGATGTCTTGCGGGCGCATGACTGATATATAGGCTGCTTCACCGCATCTTCGAGTCACCACCCGCTTCGCTTCCTGGTTCCCAATGCCGCTCCGCCTGTTTCTGACCTCCGGCGATCTCATGGCCGACCGCCGTTTCGAGTTCGCGCGCGACCTCCAGCTCAAGGGCGATCTGCCTGCCGCCGCCGACCTCCTGGAGCAAGCGATCGAGCTCGCACCGAATTTCGCCTCGGCCTGGTTCACGCTCGGCGAGATCCGACAGCAACTCGGCGAGCCCGACAAGGCCATCGCGGCCTTTCGCAAATCGCGGGAGTCCGATCCTGGGGATCAGCACGGTGCCGGCCTGCATCTGATCCGGCTCGGCGACGCGCAGATGACGGAGATGCCCAAGGCTTATGTGCAGGCCCTGTTCGACCAGTACGCGCCGCGTTTCGAAGACGTGCTGATCAACGATCTCGGCTATCGCGCCCCGGCGCTGATCTTCAAGGCGGTGCTGGCCGCCCGCGTTGCCGCGAAGAAGCCGGCTTTCTTCAAGCGCACCATCGATCTCGGTTGCGGCACCGGGCTTGCGGCCGCCGCCTTCGCCAAGCAGGTCGATCATTTCATCGGCATCGACCTGTCGCCCGGCATGATCAGGGTGGCGCGCGCGACCGATCTCTACGCCGAGCTCGAGGTCGCCGACATGATCGAGGGCCTGCGCAGCAAGGGCGATGGATGCGCGAACCTCGTCGTGGCCGCGGACGCGTTCGTCTATCTCTCCGATCTCGCGCCGGTGTTGGCCGAAGCCGGGCGCGTGCTTGCAGCGGGCGGCGTGCTTGCCTTCACGCTGGAGACGCATGACGGCAGCGGCATCGTTCTCGGCGAAGGCCTGCGCTATGCCCATTCGGCGGAATATGTGCGCGGCGCCATTGCGCAAGCCGGACTGAAGCTCCTCACCCTGGAGCCGGGCTCTCCGCGCAACGAGAACAACGAGCCGGTGCGCGGCCTCGTCGTCGTCGCCGAGAAAACTTGAGTCTAGGCGCTAAACGCCCCGCGATTTGAGCGTCATTGCGTCGCAAAGCGACGACTTCGGACTTGCGAGCCGTGCTGCGATGCCAGCACAATGCGCGCGCCAGGGAGAAACAAATAATGACCAAGAATCCATCGCGGCGCGATTTCAGCGCCGCCGCGCTCGCCACCATCGCCGCATCCACCTTGCCCGCGCCATATGTCTGGGCCGCGGAGAAGAAATACGATGCGGGCGCCAGCGACACCGAGATCAAGATCGGGCAGACCGTGCCGCATTCCGGCCCCGGCTCGCTCTACGGCGTGCTCGGGCGCGTCGGCGAGGCCTATTTCCAGATGCTGAACGAGAAGGGCGGCATCAACGGGCGCAAGATCAAGTTTCTCACCATGGACGACGCCTACAGCGCGCCGAAATGCGTCGAGGCGACGCGGCGCCTGGTCGAGCAGGAGGAGGTGCTGGCGCTCTACGGCTCGCTCGGCACCGCGCCGCAGACCGCCGTGCACAAATACCTGAACTCCAAGGGCGTGCCGCAGCTGCTGCTCAACACCGGCGCGTCGAAGTGGAACAATCCGAAAGAGTTCAAATGGACGATGGCGGGCCTGCCGCTCTATCCGACCGAGGCGCGCATCCTGGCGCGGCATGTCGTCAGCGTGAAGCCGAACGCCAAGATCGGCATCCTCTACCAGAACGACGATTTTGGCCGCGACTTCCTCGGTCCCTTCAAGAAGGTGCTGACTGACGCCGGCGGCACCGCGCAGGTGATCATGGAGCAGACCTACGATCTCACCGAGCCGACCGTCGATTCCCAGCTCATCAATCTCTCAAAGTCGGGCGCCGACGTGTTCTACAACATCTCCACCGGCAAGGCGTCGTCGCAGTCGATCCGGAAAGTGGCCGAGCTCGGCTGGAAGCCGCTGCAACTGTTGTCCGCGGGCTCGACCGGCCGCTCGATTCTGAACGCCGCGGGCCTCGAGAATGCCGCCGGCATCGTCGCCATCCGCTACAACAAGGAAGTCGGCCTGCCCAAATGGGAGAAGGACCCCGACGTGATGGCGTTCGAGGAGCTGCGCAAGAAGTACACGCCGGCCATCGACCCCGACAACACCATCGCCTTCGCCGGCTACGGCCAGGCCGTCACCATGGGCGAGATCCTGCGCCGCTGCGGCGATGATCTCACGCGTGCCAACGTGCTGAAGCAGGCCTCGACTCTTGCCGGCTTCCACTCGCCCTATTTCCTCGAGGGCGTCACCTACAGCTACACGCCCGAGGACTACACGCCGATGAAGACGCTCTTCATCTCCACCTTCACCGGCAAGGATTGGGATATCTCCGACAAGCCGATGTCGGAGTAGGAAACGGGCAGGACGTCGTAGGGTGGGCAAAGGCGCATAGCGCCGTGCCCACCATCTCTCCAGGTATCCATACGCGAATGGTGGGCACGCTACGCTTTGCCCACCCTACGAGACCTCCCTCCACCCCTCGACGAACCCGCCCCCACGGCTTACCTGTGATGCCGTGCCGCCCCGCATCCACAAAATCCCGGCCGAGCCGGCCGCGCCGCTGCCCGACCGCTTCGAGGCGTGGTTCGCGGCGCGCGGCTGGTCGCCGCGCGCGCATCAACTGGTGCTGCTGGAGAAGGCGCGCGAGGACCGCTCCGCGCTGCTGATCGCGCCGACCGGTGCCGGCAAGACGCTGGCGGGATTTCTGCCGACGCTGGTGGAGTTGTCTTCTTTCTCTTCTCCCTCCCCCCTTGTGGGGGAGGGGCGGGGAGGGGGGTGGCCACAAGCACCGTTCGTGGCTCTACCCCCCTCCCGGCAGCCTGCGGCTGCCGACCTCCCCCACAAGGGGGGAGGTGACAACAACAGCCTCGTCTCCACCGGCCGCAGCGTGCAGCGTAGCGCTGGCCTCCACACGCTCTACATCTCGCCGCTCAAGGCGCTCGCCGTCGACATCGCGCGCAACCTGGAGCGACCGATCGCCGAGATGGCGCTGCCGATCAAGGTCGAGACCCGCACCGGCGACACGCCGGTGTCGCGGCGGCAGCGCCAGCGGCGCTATCCGCCTGATATCCTGCTGACGACGCCGGAGCAGCTCGCCCTTCTGCTCTCCTCCGACGACGCCCCGTTCCTGTTCTCCTCCTTGAAGCGCATCGTGCTGGACGAGCTGCACGCGCTGGTGACGTCCAAGCGCGGCGATCTGCTCTCGCTCGGGCTGGCGCGGTTGTGGCGGCTGGCGCCGCAGATCCGCGCGATCGGATTGTCGGCGACCGTGGCCGAGCCTGATCAGCTCGCGCGCTTCCTGGTGCCGCAGCCCGGCGGCAAGGAAGTGGCCGCCGACATCGTGATCGCCGGCGGTGCCGCGCCGCCGCTGGTCGAGATGCTCGATACGCGCGAGCGGCTGCCCTGGGCCGGCCACGGGGCGCGCCACGCGCTCAGCGAGGTCTATGAGCTGATCAAGGCGAACAAGACCACGCTGGTCTTCGTCAACACCCGCAGCCAGGCGGAGATGTTGTTCCAGGATCTCTGGCGCATGAACGACGACGGGCTCGCGATCGCGCTGCATCACGGCTCGCTCGACGTCGCCCAGCGCCGCAAGGTCGAGGACGCGATGTCGGCAGGTAAGCTGCGCGCCGTGGTCTGCACCTCCTCGCTCGACCTCGGCGTCGACTGGGGCGACGTCGATCTCGTCGTCAATATCGGCGCGCCCAAGGGCTCGTCGCGCCTGATGCAACGCATCGGCCGCGCCAATCACCGCCTCGACGAGGCCTCGCGCGCGGTGCTGGTGCCGGCCAACCGTTTCGAGGTGCTGGAGTGCCGTGTCGCGATCGATGCCATCGCCGAGAATGCGCAGGACACGCCGCCGCTGCGCACCGGCGCGCTCGACGTGCTGGCCCAGCATGTGCTCGGCTGCGCCTGCGGCGAGCCGTTTCTCTCCGACGAGCTCTATGACGAGGTGCGCACTGCCGCGCCTTACGCCGGTCTGGCGCGGCAGGATTTTGACGATGTCGTCGATTTCGTCGCCTCCGGCGGTTACGCGCTGAAGACCTACGAGCGCTTCGCCCGCATCAGGCAGGATAAGCAGGGACGCTGGCGCGTCGCCAATCCAAAGGTGCGGCAGAGCTATCGTCTCAATGTCGGCACCATCGTCGAGGAGCCGATGCTGAAGGTGCGGTTGGTGCGTTCCCGCTCCACCGGCAGCGGTTCGACCGGCGCGATCGCGCGCGGCGGCCGCGTGCTCGGCGAGATCGAGGAATACTTTATCGAGGGGCTGACCGCCGGCGACACCTTTGTGTTCGGCGGCGAGGTCGTGCGCTACGAGGCGCTTGCCGAGGATCAGGTCTATGTTTCCCGCGCCAACGACAAGGATCCGAAGGTGCCGTCCTATATGGGCGGCAAGTTCCCGCTCTCGACCTATCTGGCGGAGCGTGTGCGCCGCCTGCTCGACGACAGGCGCGCATGGAACGGTCTGCCGGAGCAGGTGCGCGACTGGCTGTCGTTGCAGAAGGACGTCTCGCGCGTGCCGGGTGTCCGCGAGCTTCTGGTTGAGACCTTTCCACGCGGTAACAAGCATTATCTGATCTGCTATCCCTTCGAAGGGCGCCTCGCGCACCAGACGCTCGGCATGCTCTTGACGCGTCGTCTGGAGCGTGCCCGCGCCCGGCCGCTCGGCTTTGTCGCCAACGAATATGCGGTGGCGATCTGGGGGCTGGGCGACGCCTCCTTCATGGTCCGCAACGGTGAGCTCAATCTCGACGCGCTGTTCAACCCCGACATGCTGGGGGACGATCTCGAAGCATGGCTGGCCGAATCCGCGCTGATGAAGCGCACCTTCCGCAACTGCGCGCTGATCTCCGGCCTGATCGAGCGCCGCTTCACCAATGAGGACAAGAGCCGCCGCCAGGTGCTGTTCTCGACCGATCTCGTCTACGACGTGCTGCGCAAGCACCAGGCCGATCACGTCTTGCTGCGCGCCGCCCGCGCCGATGCCGCCACCGGGCTGCTCGACCTGCGCCGTCTCGGCGGCATGCTGGCCCGCATCCAGGGCCGTATCACCCACCGGGAACTCGACCACGTCTCCCCGCTCGCCGTCCCCGTGATGCTGGAAATCGGCCGCGAGTCAGTCTATGGCGAAGCTGCAGACGAGCTCCTGGCCGAAGCCGCCGACGAGCTGGTCAAAGAGGCGATGGGATAAGAGCAGGTTTTGACGTGACGGCAGGCGCGCTGGTTTCAGGAGATGTCGAGGACATGCGCGTTTCCAGAGTCACCATCAGCGATGTGACGTTCGCCGCCGATCTCTCCGGCGCCCTGTTCTGGGAAGAGCAGCGCCTGCTCGTTGTCTCCGACCTGCATCTCGAAAAAGGCTCGAGCTTCGCCAGCCGCGGCGTGTTGCTGCCGCCTTACGATACGATCGCGACACTCGGCCGGCTCGCTGCTGTCATCTCCCGCCATGATCCGCGCACCGTCATCGCGCTTGGCGACAGTTTTCACGATCGCACCGCGCATAAGCGACTCTCCGCTGAGGATCGCGACGCCGTCGCCGGACTCCAATCCGGTCGCGACTGGATCTGGATCTCCGGCAACCACGATCCGATGCTGCCGCGCGATCTCGGCGGCACCGTCGCCGACGAGGTCGCGATCGGCCCGATCACGTTCCGCCACGAGCCGACCGGCGCGCATGGCGAGATCGCCGGCCATCTCCATCCCAAGGCCCGCGTCTCCGCGCGCGGCCGTTCGATGGAGCGCCGCTGCTTCGCCAGTGACGGGATGCGCGCCGTGATGCCCGCCTTCGGCGCCTATGCCGGCGGCCTCAGCATCCGCGACGCGGCGTTTGCAAAGATCTTCCCGAAGAACGGTTTTGTCGCCCATCTGCTCGGCGACCGCCGCGTCCACGCCATCGCCGCGTCGCGGTGTTATTGAGCGTAGCGTACTGAACACACGCTGCGCGCGCCACGTGCACAACTGCACTCCCTCCCCCGCAAGGGGGGAGGGAACAGACCGACCTCGTGGCGACTAGGCCGCCTTCGCCTGCACGTTATCGCAGAACTCCGCGAGTCGATCCGCGAGCCGCAGCGTTGCCGGGCTCGCATCCGGCGCAGCCATCAGCGCCACCTCGGTCTTGTTGATTGGCGCAAAGCCGTCCTTCGCGGTCAGCACGCGATGATCGGCCTGGATCGACATTTCGGACAGGATGCTCAGCCCCATGCCGGCGGCGACCGCGGCCTGGATGCCGGCGAGGCTCGATGACGTGTAGGCCATGTGCCAGGTGCGGCCCGCACTCTCCAGCGCGTGGATGGCGCCGGCGCGATAGAGGCAGCCCAGCGGAAAGCCGATCAGCGGCACCGACGGCGCGCCCGCGTCGATCGGATGGCTCTTGCTGGTGACCCAGTGCACCCGCTCCGGCCACACCGCGATCGCGCCCTTCTCGCCGGCCTCGCGCTTGTAAAGCGCCAGATCAAGCTCGCCGCGTTCGAGATCGCGGGCGAGGTTCTTGCTCTGGTCGGCGCGGACGTCGAGCCGCAGGCCGGGATGCGAGCGCGAGAACGTCGCCAGCAATTTCGCCAGGCGATAGGCCGCAAAATCCTCGGGAATGCCGAGCCGGATCGCGCCTTCGCTGTCGGGCTGGCTCAGCACGTCGCGCGCTTCTTCTGCAAGCGAGAGCAGCCGCCGGGCGTAGGACAGCAACCGCTCGCCGGCTTCGGTGGGACGCACGTCCTTGCCGTCGCGGTGCAGGAGCACCTGGCCGACATCCTCCTCCAGCCGCTTGATCTGCTGGCTTACGGTCGATTGCGTGCGGTGGACGCGCTCGCCGGCGCGGGTGAAGCCGCCGGCCTCGACCACCGAGACGAAGCTGCGCAGAAGCTCGAGATCGAGCATGGGCGCCTCCATTCGAAAATCCACTGATTGGAAGTTAATCATTTAATTTCCAAATGGCAAGCGGCCTCCCTAGATCGAGGGCTCAGGAGAATGCCCTCATGTCGCTCGCTCCCTCGATTCCCGTTCCCCGCAGCCGCTTCAACACGCTGCCGCTCGCCATCGGCCTGTTCTGCCTGCTCTGGAGCTATGCCTTCGTCGCCGGCAAGATCGGCGTCACCCATTGCCCGCCGCTGATCTTGCTCGCCGCGCGCTTCTCGCTCGCCGGCATTTTGATCCTCGGTGCGACGCTGATCCGCGGCGACAGCTGGTCCTTGTCCTGGCGCGATGCCGCGATCTTCGCTGTGCTCGGCATCGCCAACAACGCGCTCTATCTCGGGCTCGGCTACACCGGCCTGCAATCGGTCTCCGCCGGGCTCGGCGGCCTGATCGTGTCGGCCAATCCGGTGTTCACCGCGGCGCTCGCTGCATTGTTGCTCGGCGAAGGCATGACCTGGCGCAAGGCGGGCGGTCTCCTGCTCGGCGTCATCGGCGTGACGGCAATCGTCTGGCATCGCCTGTCGGTCGGCACCGATTCATGGCACGGCATCGTCTTCACGCTGGCCTCGCTCGCCTCCATCGTCCTCGGCACGATCCTGTTCAAGCTGCTCGCGCCGAAGGGAAGCCTGTGGATCGGCAACGGCGTGCAGAATCTCGCCGCCGGCATCGTCCTGACGCCGGTCGCGCTCACCTTCGCCGACGTCCACGCGATCGATGTCACCCCAAGCCTGATCGGCGCCTTCGCCTTCCTCGTGCTCGGCGGCTCCATCCTCGCCTACTGGCTCTGGTTTCATCTCCTGAAAGTGTGTGGCGCCACCGCTGCCAGCGCCTATCATTTCCTGATGCCGCCGCTCGGCATGCTGTTCGCCTTCCTCGTGCTCGGCGAGCATGTCGAGGCCCGCGACCTGCTCGGCATCATCCCGGTCGCACTCGGCATCTATCTGGTGACCCGGCCGGCCAAGTCGCCTTCGTCAAAGCCGCTTCCGTCAAAGGCCGCATCGTAAGGAAGGTTCATCATGCCCATCTCCATCACCCTGATCGGCGGCCCGACCGCGCTGATCGAGATCGACGGCTTCCGTCTCCTCACCGACCCGACCTTCGATGCGCCAGGCGCGTACCAGCTGCCGCATGTGAAGCTGGAGAAGACGATCGGGCCCGCGTTGACAGCCGATATGATCGGTCCGGTCGATGCGGTCCTGCTCAGCCACGACCAGCATTCGGACAATCTCGACAATTCCGGTCGCGAGTTTCTCAAACATGCGAAGCGCGTGCTGACGACAGAGGCCGGAGCCAAGCGCCTCGGCGGCCATGCCGAAGGCCTTGCGCCCTGGGCGACCTCGCATGTGAAGGATCGTGACGGCAATTCTCTGACGATCACCGCGACGCCGGCGCGTCACGGTC
Source organism: Bradyrhizobium sp. B039 (assembly GCF_038965675.1). NCBI lineage: Bacteria > Pseudomonadati > Pseudomonadota > Alphaproteobacteria > Hyphomicrobiales > Nitrobacteraceae > Bradyrhizobium > Bradyrhizobium sp. B039. The sequence goes on along the minus strand of NZ_CP152416.1, from coordinate 8,407,759 downwards.
CTGCCGGCATCGAGCCGCTGTCGGGTGATGTCATCGGCTTCGTGGTGTCCTCAAACCGCAAGGACACAAGCGCGGTCTATATCAGCGGCGACACCACCTGGTTCGACGGCGTCGCCGAGGTCGCGCGCCGATTCAAATGCGGCGTGGTGCTGCCGTTCGCGGGCGCTGCGCAGACGCGCGGGCCGTTCCATCTCACCATGGACACCAACGACACCATCGAGACCGCACGGGCCTTTCCCGATGCGATGATCGTGCCGCTGCATACCGAAGGCTGGGCGCATTTCCGCCAGAACAGCGAGGACCTGCGCAAGACGTTCGATGTGCTCGGTTTCGGGACGCGATTGCGATTGCTGGAGCCGGGCGTGCCGACGGTGGTGGAAGCGCCGTGATGGAGGTCGTCATTCCGGGGCGACGCGAAGCGTCGAGCCCGGAATCCATCGCGCCGCCTACTCCGCCGATCGATGGATTCCGGGTTCGCGCTACGCGCGCCCCGGAATGTGAGTCTCAATCCTTCCTGAACACGATCGACGCCATCCAGCCCGTCATCAGCGCCATGGCCGCGGTGGCGAGGCCGTAGATCAGGCCGTTCTGTCGCGCGGTCGTTGCGACGAACTGTTCGAAACCGACCTTGACGATCTCGAAGGCGGTTTCGGTCCTGCCGATGAATGCGCCGCCCGCAAACAGCTTGATCTCGACCTCGTAGGTCCCGATCGGCACCTCGGCCGGCAGCGGAATGCCGGTGCGGAACAGCGTCGGTGTCAGGAACGTCACGGCGCTCGCATCCTCGCGATAGAGGCCGCGCTGGGTGCGCAGGCGGATGAAGGCGGAGCGGAATGCGTCGTTCGGCACCACGTCGGCATAATCGCCGCTGACGCGCTGGGTCAGCCGCACGTTGTTCAGCCCGATCTGCTGCCGCCGTGCGATGTCGGGCGAGGTGATGACGTCGAACGGACGGTTGGCGAACAGCGCCAGATAGCTCGGCACCTGCAGGAATTGCCGGTAGTCGGTGTTGATCCAGATGCCGAAGGTGCGCTCCTTGCGCCGTGTCACCATGTCGGCGTGCGGGCCCATCACGGTGACCACGAGGTCGTAAGCCGTGCGGTCCGCGGGCGTCGTGGCGTCCTTCTCGACCGAGCCGAACAGCACCAGCTCCTCGCCGGAATAATTCGGCGTCACCGTGACGCGGTGGTTGGAGACCGACACGATCAGCCGCTCGGCCCGCACGGCGCTGCCGAGCAGCAGGACGAGAACGATTGCGAGCAGCGCGCGAATCATCCGCTCACTCCGAGCTCACGGATGGTGAAGAGATCCTCCGGCCGGATCACCAGCTCGATCGCAAAGCGGACGCCGACCGAGAGGATCAAGAGGCCCAGCAGCAAACGAAGCTGCTCGCCGCGGATCTTCTGGCCGGCACGTGCGCCGAACTGCGCGCCGGTGACGCCGCCGACCATCAGGATCAGCGCCAGGACGGCATCGACGAGGTGGTTGGTCACCGCATGCAGCATGGTTGCGAACAGCATGGTGACCAGGGTCAGGACCATCGACGTCCCGATCACCGTCGAGGTCGGCACTCGCAGCAGGTAGATCATGATCGGCACCAGGATGAAGCCGCCGCCGATGCCCATGATGGCGCCGATAAAGCCGATCATGGTGCCGACGATCAAGACGGGGATCACCGAGAGATAGATCTTCGAGCGCTTGAACCGCATCTTCAGCGGCAGGCCATGGATCCAGTTGTGCGTGCGCCGCGGCGGCACCGTGCCGCGCCGCGTCCGCATCAGGGCGCGCAGGCCTTCGGAGAACATCAGGCTGCCGACGGTGGTGAGCAGCACGACGTAGGACAGCGCGATCATCAGATCGAGCTGGCCGAGCGCGCGGAGCTGCGTGAAGGTCCACACCCCCAATGCTGTGCCGGTCACGCCGCCGCAGAGCAGCACGCTCGCCAGCGCCGGATCGATCGCGCGCCGCCGCCAGTAGGAGATCGCGCCGGAAAAGGAGGACGCCGCGATGTGGCTAGCGACCGAGGCGACCGCGACCGCCGGCGTGATGCCGATGAAGATCAGCAGCGGCGTCATCAGGAAGCCGCCGCCGATCCCGAACATGCCGGAGACGAAGCCGACCGCAGCGCCCATCGCCAGCACCAGGAAGACGTTGACCGGAAGATCGGCGATCGGAAGGTAGAGCTGCATTGAACCACGCACCGGCGAGACGGATCGATTGCCGCGTCTCTCAATAGCGGAATTCGCTGTCGAGCGGATCAGGAATTTTGGGCGTGGTGAATGGGTGTGAGGAGTGTGATGAGATTGGGCGTGATCGTTGCGACAATGGAGGTGCGCTCCCTCCCCCGTTTGCGGGGGAGGGCTGGGGAGAGGGTGTCTCCGCAGTGAGACTCTCCAAGAGGATAAAGCCCTCACCCGGCGCTCTTGCGAGCGCCGACCTCTCCCGCAAGCGGGAGAGGTGCACCGAGCCCGTGGCCCGCTTGGTTCAATCTAATGCTATGCGGCTCAGTGAGCCGCTGACGCCGACCGCTTCGTCGCGACCGGCTTCGGCGCGGGCTTGGCGTTCGCCTGCGGCGCGCTGTCCCAGCCGCCGTTCGGGGCTGGGACGTTGACGGCATCGTCGGGCTGCGGTTCGGCGCTGAAAGTCTGGATCGCGAGCTTGGCGGCGGCGAGCGATTGCGGATCGAGGCGCTTGGCGACGTCGTCGCGCTTCCCGGCGGCGTCCGCATCGCCCTGGGCGGCTGCCAGGCTGAACCATTTGTAGGACTCGGCGAGGTTCTGCTCGACGCCGATGCCGCGGGCATAGAGGATGCCGAGATTGAACTGGCTGTCGGCGACACCGCGGTCGGCCGCTTTCCTGAACCACTGCGCCGCGCTCTTGTAATTGGCGCCGCGTCCGCCGCCGTCGGCATCGAGCACAGCGAGATTGTGCATCGCCTTGGCGTTGCCGCGCTCGGCGGCCTGCGTGTAGTAGCGGCGGGCGATGTCGGCGTCCTTCTTCACCCCGAGGCCCTTTTCGTAGAGCGTGCCGAGGCGGAAGGTTGCGGGCATCACGCCGGCCTGCGCCGCGCGGTCGTACCATTTCGCAGCTTCGTCGTAGTTTGCAGCGACGCCCTTGCCTTCGGCAAAGCGCACGGCGATCTCGTAGGCGGCAGTGGCATCGCCCTTCATCGCGGCGGTGCGCAAGCCTGGGCCGCCGATGGCGTCGGGCAGTTTCTCGCTCGGCGGCACCTGGACGAGGCCGAGCCGCGTGCGGCTGGCCCCCGACAGCGCGCCGGTGACGTCGCTGGCGGCAGGCGGCACGGCCGCCGGAGCGGGCGGGATTTCAACCGAGGCCGAGCTGCCGGAATTGGGCGTGGGAGCCGGTGCGGCATTGTTCTGGGATTGCCGTCCGATCGGCGTCGGCGAGGTCATCGAGGGCGTGACCTGCTCGGGTATGGCGGGCTTGGTCTCGACCGGAGGCGGCGAAGCCTGCGGCGCGGGCTGGCTCACCGAATTCTCCATCGCCTGCGGCGCCGGCGGCGCGCTGCCGCCATCGAGCAGGTTCATCGCCATCTTGAAGGTGCCGAGCACGATCACGACCACGCTCGCGCCGACCAGCAGCGAGCGGATCTTCGAGGTGATGGTCGAGGCGCCTTCCTGGCCCTTGTCCTTGGCGCGGGCGATTGCGGCCTTGGCGCCACGGGCCGGCTTCTCGGGCGGCTGCGCGGCGGCGGCCTGGGCGGCGCGGCGCGCGGCCGCGATGAAGCTCGACGACGACACCGGCTCCTTCGGAGCAGTGGGAATTCCGCTGATCGCGCTTTCGGACGCGGCGATGCGCTCCGACGGCGTGGCAACGCGCCCGCCCGGCCGCGTGCCAGGCTCGAGCGGATGATCCGGCGGCAATTCCGGCGCCAACGCGGCGCGGGCGGGCGCCGTATGCGGCTCCAGGATTTCACTGATCGCGCGCGGCGGCAAGGGTGGTGCGGCTTGCGGTGCCGTCGGCGCCATCGGGACCGGCGGTGGAGCTGCAGGTGCCGCGGCGGCGTGGAATTCGCGCGGCGCGGCCACGAAGGCGGAATGCGCCGGCTGCTGCATGGCGGCCGGATTCGGCAGCTCAGGCTTCGGATCGTATTTCGGCTGCTGTGCTTGCTGCCGAGCTTCGCGCGCCATCGGCGCGGGCTCCATGGGCGCAGCCATCGGCATCGGCATCGGCTGCGGCGCAGGGGCCGGCGGCGCGGTGCGCACCGCGCGCAGATCGCCCTCGATCATCGAGAGGCGATCGACGACGTGGCCGAGCGCGCTGTGAACGGCTTCGAGCGAGTCCTGGGTGCTGCGGTTGGTTTCGGCCTGGCTGAAGCGAATGTCGGAGAGCTCGCGCTTGACGAGATCGACCATGCCGGAATCGGGGGACGGCGCCGAACTGCGGCTCTCGGCGAGCGCGGAATAGGTCGCCTGCTGCCGTTCGAGATGGCGCAGGATGTCGTGCAGCCCGTCCTCGACGCGGCTGAGATTGGTGTTGCGCGGATCGGAGGCAGCTTCGATCCGCTCCAGCAGATAGGAGACGCGCTGTTCGAGATGCGCAAAGGTCGAGGCCGAATCGCTGCCGACCTGCATACGGTCGAAACGATCCGACAACGCACGGATTGCGGCCTCGAGGTGCTCGGTGCTCTCGGCGGGCTGAGGCCGCTCGCGCGTCTCCAGCGCGGCGGTGAGTGCCGCGATGCGCTGCTCGAGCACGGCAAAGCTGTCGCCGGGGCCGGACGAGCGGGTGATCTGGTCGACCTTGGACGACAACAGCTGCACGTCCTCGGACAGCCGTGCCAGCGCTTCGTTGGAGGCGACGTTGGAGACGATGCCGCGCAGCGCCGAGATCGCGCCTTCGAGCTGGCGCACCGTGGACGGATCGTCATTGGCGCGCAGGATCAGATCGAGCTTGGCGCCGAGATTGCGGATCGCCTCGTCATAGCCGGTGAGCTGCTCGGCCGGCGTCAGCGTGCGCAGCACCTGCTTGATGTCGGACAGCGCGTGCTCGATGCCTGACAGAACCTGGCCGTCGGTGCCGGACGAGCGGGTCTCGTCGATGCGACGGTGCAACGAACGGATTTCGTTTTCGATCGATTCGATCGCGCGGCGCGGCATCGCCTCGGTGATGGCGTGGCGGATCTCCGCGAGCTCGCTGCGGAAAGCGTTGATCGCCTGCTCGGTATTGTCGGGGCGCTGGAGCGACTCGATCTGGCTCGTGATCTTGAGCAGATGGCGCTCGAGCGACGAGAAATCCGGCCCCGGCTGCGGTGGCGGCGGAGCGTAGGCAGGCGCGGGTGGCGCCATCGGCGCGGCGAAAGGAGCTGCCGCGGGCGCAATCGACGGCGCGGCGCGCGGCGGCATCTGCCTGGGCGCAAAGCCGTCGAGCTCGCTCTGCCGCGCCGTGATCTCGGCGACGGCAACGTCGAACGAGGCGGGGCTCAGCGGCGGCGAACTGCGATAGACCTGCGCGGCCGCGCGCTCGACCGCATCGGCCTGGCGCTGGCGCGTCTCGACGGGTGCGGGCCGCGGAGCCTGAGGCGGCTGCGGTTGCAGCTGCTGCGGCTTTGAGATTTGCGACAGGCGCGCATCGAGCCGCGAGATCGCGTCGTTGAGCTGGCGTGCGACGCCCTGCTCGCGCGAGACCTCTTGTCGTGAAGAGTCCTGGCGAGGGGTGGGCTTCGAAATCCGTTCGATCTGCTGGGTGATCGCGTCGAGCCGCTGGTGGATGTCGGCGACTTCGCGGCTTTCCGGACTCGGTACCTGGTTCGGCATGTGTTGCGGACGCTGCTCGTAAGGTCCGCGAAAGTTTGGCGGGGCAGTTTCGCCGAGCGTGGAGTTCAGCCAATCGTTGAGTGACATGCCGGCTCTGCGAGCAGCAGCTTCGGCCCGCTCCCGGACGGAGGGATCGATGCCGTCAACACTCCACGATACGCGCGAATTCATGACTCTGTCCGGTTCCGACTTCGGCGCCCCACCCGGCGACTCCAGCCTTCCCACGCGTGCCGGTTGCAAAGACAATCGGATTTGGCGCGGGTCGTCTGCCTCGAAAACCGACTTTTGTCTGTTACGGTAAATAACGGGTTAAGGAACGCGGGCCCGGTGTCTTAAAGTTGGGCGGCGGGAACCCAATGAACTGAACCTCAGCTTTCGCCGCATAGTCGGAGCGCTCCCTCCCCCGCCTGCGGGGGAGGGCCGGGGAGAGGGTGCTTCCGCAATCGAGGATCCCCAAGAGGAGAAAGCCCTCACCCGCGCCTTCGGCGCGACCTCTCCCGCAAGCGGGAGAGGTGACGGGCACCGCCGAGGCCGATCTAGCCCTCAGCCCTTCCCCTCGCGCTTGCCGTCCTCCAGCGGCACCACCGTGCCCTTGCCGCTCATCGTCGACAGCGCCTCGAGTGTCTCTTCGCAAAAGTCGGCCACCATCTGCTCGTGGCGGGCGCCGAGGCGGAGCAGGAGCAGGTTGCCGAGATCGAGCCGGCCCTCCGCCGTGCCGTCCGGAAATCGCTTTTTCAGAATCCGCTCATAGTTCGCGTGGCGGTCGCGGTGGTGCTCTAGCCGGGCCATCAGGTCGGTGCGAAGGGGTTCGATATCGATGCTGTCGAGCGCATGCAGCCGAACCAGCAGATCGTCCTTGGTCGAGGCTGGCGTGCTTGGCCGCGCGGCCCAGTGCCGCAGCGCTGTTCTACCCTCGGGGGTGAGCGTATAAACCAGCTTGTTGGGCTTGCCTGATTGCACGACCTCGCGGCCCTGGATGTAGCCGCGGTCGCGCAGCTTGGAGAGCTCGCGGTAGATCTGCTGATGGTCGGCCTTCCAGAAGAAGCCGATCGAGGAATCGAACGTCTTGGCGAGCTCGTAACCCGTCATCGGACGTTCCGTCAGGCATGCGAGGATTGCGTCGCCCAGTGCCATGACACCGGCCTCCCTTCTTCGACCTTGACCAACCAGCTTGACTTTATGCGCATCTGCGCATATGCGTCAATGTGCATATGAGGCAGCTTCGGAGCGGGCCAAAGACCCACCTCGAAGGTCCAGCAAAATCAACCTCTTCGCTACTGTGCATGGGGTTGTTTTCGCGCTTTTTGCCCAGGCCTTTAGGGAGGCGCCCGAGAATGACCGGCCTCGATTCCTGGTACGGCTACATGAAGTCCCATGACCGCAAGGCGCTCTGGGACCTGCTCCATCCCGATGCCGTGTTCGAAAGCCCTGTGGTGCATTCGCCCCAGCGCGGCCGCGACATCACCTTCAAATATCTGTCGAGCGCCGAGAAGGTCCTCGGCGGTCCCGGCTTCACCTATGTCGGCGAGTGGACGAGCGTCAATGGCGCCGTCCTCGAGTTCAAGACCATGATCGACGGCATCGAGATCAACGGCGTCGACATCATCACTTTCGATTCCGAGGGACGCATCACGCATTTCAAGGTGATGGTGCGTCCGCTCAAGGCGATCAACATGCTGCACCGCCTGATGGCGGAGCAGCTTGCCGCCCCATCATGACCCTGCCCTGAGGTTGCAGAAGCAGCTAAGCTTGCTGGCAAAGGCTGCGCCGCAGGAATCACGAGAACATCGTCACTTCAAGCCCCAATGACTTCAAGGTACCTGCCGGGAGACCACCATGCCGATCTATAAAGCCCCCGTCGAAGACGTGAATTTCCTGCTCAACGACGTCTTCCAGATCGATCGTTACGACAATCTGCCCGGCTTCTCCGATGCGTCCAGCGACGTGCGCGAGGCGATCCTGGGCGAAGCCGCCAAGCTCGCCGAAGAGGTGCTTCAACCGCTCAACCGCGTCGGCGATCTCGAAGGCTGCAAGCGCGCCGATGACGGCAGTGTCACCACGCCGAAGGGCTTCAAGGACGCGTTCAAGCAGGTTGTCGAGGGCGGCTGGCTTGGCCTGTCGGCTCCGACCGAGTTCGGCGGGCAGGGCCTGCCGGTGACGCTCTCCCAGGCGGTCAACGAATTCCAGATCTCCGCCAACATGGCGTTCTCGATGTATGGCGGCCTCACCATGGGGGCGACCGCAGCCCTGATCGTGCACGGCAGCCCCGAGCAGAAGAAGACCTATGTGCCGAAGATGGTGGCGGGCGAATGGACCGGCACCATGAACCTGACCGAGCCGCATTGCGGCACCGATCTCGGCATGCTCCGCACCAAGGCGGTGCGCCAGCCCGACGGCAGCTTCAAGATCACGGGCACCAAGATCTTCATCTCCGCTGGTGAGCACGACCTTGCCGACAACATCATCCACCTCGTGCTCGCCCGCATTGAGGGCGCGCCTAGCGGCATCAAGGGCGTGTCGCTGTTCGTGGTGCCGAAATTCCTGGTGAATGCCGACGGTTCGGTCGGCGCCCGCAACGGCGTGGTCTGCGGCTCGATCGAGCACAAGATGGGCATCCACGGCAATTCCACCTGCGTGATGAACTACGACAGCGCCACCGGCTGGCTGATCGGCGAAGAGAACAAGGGCATGCAGGGCATGTTCGTGATGATGAACGAGGCCCGCCTCGGCGTCGCCGTGCAAGGTCTCGCGCAGTCCGAGGTCGCCTATCAGAACGCCGTCGCCTATGCCCGCGAGCGCATCCAGGGCCGTTCCCTGACCGGCACCAAGGCGCCGGACAAGCCGGCCGATCCGATCATCGTGCATCCCGACGTGCGCCGTACGCTGCTCTCGATCCGCGCCTTCAACGAGGCCGCGCGCGCCTTCGTGATGTGGACCGCTCTGAAGAGCGACGTTGCTCACCGGTCGGAGGATGCCAAGGACCGTCAGGCCGCCGACGACCACATGGGCCTGATGACGCCGGTGCTGAAGGGCTTCCTCACCGACTACGGCTTCGCCAACGCGGTGCAGGCGCAGCAGATGTATGGCGGCCACGGCTACATCGCTGAGCAGGGCATGGAGCAGTTCGTGCGCGATGCGCGTATTGCGATGATCTATGAAGGCGCCAACGGCATCCAGGCGCTCGACCTCGTCGGCCGCAAGCTGCCGCGCGACGGCGGCCGCGCCATCATGGCCTTCTTCGGCGAGGTCATGGCCTTCGCCAAGGAGAGCGGCGGCGACGAGGCGCTAAAACCCTTCATCACCCCGCTCTCGGCTTCGCTCGGCCATCTCCAGCAGGCCACCACCTGGCTGATGCAGAATGCGATGATGAAGCCGGACAATGCGGGTGCTGCCGCAACCGATTACCTGCATCTCTTCGGCTTCGTCGCGCTCGGCTACATGTGGGCGAAGATGGCCAAGGTGACCAATGCCAAGATTGCCGAGAGCGGGGCGACGCCCTATCTCTCGACCAAGCTCGTCACCGGCCGCTTCTTCATGGAGCGGATGTTGCCGGAGACCGCGGCCAATCTCGCGCGCATCCAGTCGGGCTGCGCCACCATCATGGAACTGCCGGCAGAAGCGTTCTGAGCATTTTCGCTTCACCAATAATGCCGATCGCGTCGCGGTCGTAACCAATAGCTGCAATCAGGAGGCTCCCATGGCAGATGCCTACATCTACGACCACGTCCGAACCCCGCGCGGCCGCGGCAAGGCGGACGGCGCGCTGCACGAAGTGACCGCGCTGGCGCTCGCCGCGGTGCCGTTGAAGGCGCTGAAGGACCGCAACAACCTGCCGGAAGATTGTGTCGACGACGTCGTGCTCGGCGTGGTCGATCCCGTCGGTGAAGCAGGCAGCGACATCGCGCGTTTCGCCGCGCTGAAGGCGGGCCTCGGCGAAGCCGTGCCAGGCGTGCAGATCAGCCGCTTCTGCGCCTCCGGTCTGGATGCCGTGAACTTTGCGGCCGCGCAGGTGATGAGCGGTCAGCATGAGCTCGTCATCGGCGGCGGTGCCGAATCGATGAGCCGCGTCGGCATCGGCGCCTCCGGCGGCGCCTGGCCGATGGATCCCTCGATGGCGGTACCCGCCTATTTCATGCCGCAGGGCGTCTCGGCCGATCTGATCGCGACGAAGTACGGCTTCTCGCGTGACGACGTCGACGCTTACGCCGTGCAGAGCCAGCAGCGCGCCGGCAAGGCCTGGGACGAAGGCCGCTTCAACAAGTCGGTCGTGCCGGTGAAGGACATCAACGGCCTCACCATCCTCGCCAAGGACGAGCACATGCGTCCCTCGACGACGATGCAGTCGCTGGCGCAGCTTCAGCCGGCGTTCACGATGATGGCGCAGATGGGCGGCTTCGACGGCGTCGCGGTGCAGTCGCACCCCGAAATCGAGCGCGTCAATTACGTGCACCACGCCGGCAACTCGTCGGGCATCGTCGACGGCGCCGGCGCCGTGCTGCTCGGCAGCAAGGACGCGGGCAGCAAATACGGCCTGAAGCCGCGCGCAAAAATCCGCGCGTTTGCGAACATCGGCTCCGAGCCCGCGATGATGCTGACCGGTCCGGTCGACGTCACCGAGAAGCTGTTCGCGCGCTCCGGCATGAAGAAGTCGGACATCGACCTGTTCGAGCTCAACGAGGCCTTCGCCTCGGTCGTGCTGCGCTACATCCAGGCCTTCGATATCGACAACGCCAAGATCAACGTCAACGGCGGCGCGATCGCGCTCGGCCATCCGCTTGGCGCGACCGGTGCGATGATCCTCGGCACCGTGCTCGACGAGCTCGAGCGCACCAACAAGTCCACCGCGCTGGTGACGCTGTGCATCGGCGGCGGCATGGGCACCGCGACCATCATCGAGCGCGTCTAAGGCGAAGGGGAGCAACCAACATGGCTTACAAGAATTTCAAGGTTGAAACCGACGCCGACGGCATCGCGCTCGTCACCTGGGACATCCCGGGCCGTTCGATGAACGTGCTCGACGAGACCTCGACCAGCGAGCTCGACGCGATCGTCAAGGCGACCACCGCCGACGCCGCGGTGAAGGGCATCGTCATCACCTCGGCCAAGGAGGCGTTCTGCGCCGGCGCCGATCTGTCGATGCTCGAGGGCATGAACCAGGCCTACGCCAAGGTCTTCAGGGAGCAGGGCGAGACCGCCGCGAACCAGATGCTGTTCGAGCAGAGCCGGCGCTTCTCGCAGGTGCTGCGCTCGATCGAGACCTCCGGCAAGCCGTGGGCGGCCGCGATCAACGGCCTCGCGCTCGGCGGCGGCTTCGAGATCACGCTGTGCTGCCACTATCGCGTGGCGGCGGAAAATCCCAAGACGCGCCTCGGCCTGCCCGAGGTCAAGGTCGGCCTGTTCCCCGGCGCCGGAGGCACGCAGCGCGTGCCGCGCCTGGTGCCGCCGCAGGACGCGATGACCATTCTGCTCAAGGGCGATCCGGTCACGGTCGAGAAGGCCAAGGCACTCAATCTGATCCACGCCATCGTTCCGGCCGCTGATCTTATCAAGGCCGCGAAAGACTGGATCAAGGGCGGCGGCAAGGCCGTCGCGCCCTGGGACGAGAAGGGCTTCAAGCTGCCCGGCGGTCCGGTGTTCTCCAAGGCCGGCATGATGATGTTCCCGGCCGGCAACGCGATCTATCGCCGCGAGACCTACGACAACTATCCGGCCGCGCGCGCGATCATGAGCTGCGTCTATGAAGGCCTGCAGCTGCCGATCGACGCCGCGCTGCGGGTCGAGTCGCGCTACTTCACCTCGGTGCTGCGCTCCAAGGAGGCGGCCGCGATGATCCGCAGCCTGTTCCTGTCGATGCAGGAGCTCAACAAGGGCGCGCGTCGTCCGAAGGACGTGCCCGCAACCAAGGTGAAGAAGATCGCCGTGATCGGCGCCGGCTTCATGGGCGCGAGCGTCGGCTACGTCTCCGCGCGTGCCGGCCTCGACGTGGTCCTGATCGATCGCGACCAGGAAAGCGCCGACAAGGGCAAGGCGCATGCACAGAAGGTGATCGAGGAGCAGATCAAGAAGGGCCGCGCCAAGCCCAATGATGCCGAAGCGCTGCTCGCGCGCATCACGCCGACCGCGGACTATTCCACGCTCAAGGACGTCGACCTCGTCATCGAGGCCGTGTTCGAGGACCGCAAGGTCAAGGCGGAGACGTTCGCCAAGGCGCAGGAATATCTGAAGCCGGACGTGATCTTCGCGTCGAACACCTCGACGCTGCCGATCACCTCGCTCGCGGAAGCCTTCAAGGACCAGGGCAAGTTCGTCGGCATCCATTTCTTCTCGCCGGTCGAGAAGATGATGCTGGTCGAGATCATCCTCGGCAAGAACACCAGCGATGTCGCGCTCGCGACCGCGCTCGACTATGTCCGGCAGATCGGCAAGACGCCGATCGTGGTCAACGACAGCCGTGGCTTCTTCGCCAACCGTTGCGTCGGCCGCTACGTCGCCGAAGGCAACGAGATGTTCCTGGAAGGCGTGCCGCCGGCGATGATCGAGAACTGCGCCAAGATGGCCGGCATGCCGGTCGGCCCGCTCTCGCTGTCGGACGAAGTGGCGCTCGACCTCGGCCTCAAGATCATGAAGGCGACCGAAGCCGATCTCGGTCCGAACGCCATCAACCCCGATCAGAAGAAGCTGATGGTGGAGATGGTCGAGAAGCAGGGCCGACTCGGCCGCAAGAACAGCAAGGGCTTTTACGACTATCCCGAGAAGGGCAAGGGTCAGAAGAGCCTGTGGCCGGGCCTCTCGGCGCTCCAGCCGAAGCAGCTCGACCCCGACACGCTCGACGTCGAGGAGCTGAAGCAGCGCTTCCTGGTGGTGCAGGCGGTGGAAGCCGCGCGCACGGTGGAGGACCACGTCATCACCGATCCGCGCGAAGCGGATGTCGGCTCGATCCTCGGCTTCGGCTTCGCGCCGTTCACCGGCGGCACGCTGTCCTACATCGACTTCATGGGCACGAAGAAGTTCGTCGAGCTCTGCCACAAGCTGGAAGCGAAATACGGCTCGCGCTTCACGCCGCCGAAGCTTCTTGAGGAGATGGCGGCGAAGGGCGAAACCTTCTACGGCCGCTTCGCGCCGAAGAAGGCGGCGGCCTGATCACCCAAGGCCATTTGAGAACAAAGGCCGGATCGTCGATCCGGCCTTTTGTTGTGTGCCGAGTATGAGCGACAGCTTGGAGGTGGAAGTCCTCTATCCAGCCTGATGGCGGCGAAGGATTAGCGAAGCGCAAGGGCGTCATCGTGAGGTGGGGTCTGAAGAAAGCGTGGAGCAAAGCCGCGGCCCGATGGACAAACACCGGATAACGAGGCCTACCCGGCCGGACGAGCGAGCAATTGATCGCGAAGTCCAAGGTCATCAAAGGTCGGGGTGGTAAATTCGGCGGGCGTGCGGTGAAGGCGGTCGGTCTTACCTCGGGAGGTCTGCGCTGTGTCTCGGCAACGAGACTGAGACCGTCGCAAGACGGCCTGACCGCAGCGCAGAAGTCAGCCGAGGGCGTAGTAGGCGGCAGCGCGCCGCTGAAGGCCTGAACGGTGGAAGTGGTCAGTAGAGCGGCGATCTCGTGCGAGCCATGCGGCAGAAGAATCAGGTCGAGCTGAACTTGAGCCCCGGAGCGGAGGGTGAAGCCCGAAGCGCCGGCGCCCGAGAGCCTGAAGCGCGTGCGGCGGAAGTCTGTCTCGAACGCCCGGCGGTCGCAGGACCGTCGATGGAAGACGTTGTCGAGAGTGAGAATCTGAAGGCAGCGTTGGCGCAAGTAAAGCGCAACAAGGGCGCGGCGGGCGTCGACGGGATGACCGTCGGCGAGCTGTCAGCCCACCTGAAGGAGCACTGGCCTGCGATCCGAGCCCAGTTGCTTGACGGCACCTACAAGCCACAGCCGGTGCGGCGGGTGGAGATACCGAAGGCGTCGGGCGGCCTGCGGCCGCTCGGCATTCCGACGGTGCTCGACCGCTTGATCCAGCAGGCGGTGATGCAGGTGCTGCAGGCGGATTGGGATAGGACGTTCGCCGAGACGAGCTTCGGCTTTCGGCCGGGGCGCTCGGCACATCGGGCGGTGGAACGGGCGCAGGCGTACATTGCGGCCGGCCACAGCATCGTGGTGGACATCGACCTGGAGAAGTTCTTTGACCGGGTCAACCACGACATCCTGATGGGACTGGTTGCCAAGCGGGTTGCTGACAAGCGCATCCTGAAGCTCATCCGCGCCTTCCTGAATGCGGGTGTGTTGGAAGGAGGGCTGGTCAGTCCGACGGAAGAGGGCACGCCGCAGGGCGGTCCGCTCTCGCCGCTGTTGTCGAACCTGATGCTGGATGTGCTGGACAAGGAACTGGAGAAGCGCGGCCACCGCTTCGTGCGTTACGCCGACGACTGCAACATCTACGTGCGCAGTCAGCGGGCGGGCGAACGGGTGCTGGCTGGCGTCGAGAGGTTCCTCGAAAAGCGCCTCAAGCTCAAGATCAACAAAGCGAAGAGCGCGGTTGCCAAACCGAGTGTTCGCAAGTTCCTGGGCTTCAGCTTCACCGGCGGGCAAGAACCGCGGCGGCGCATCGCGCCGCAGGCACTCGCCCGCTTCAAGGCGAAGGTTCGGGAGCTCACGCGACGCACGCGTGGTCGATGCCTCGTGCAGATCGCCAAAGAACTGTCGACCTACCTGATTGGGTGGCACGGCTACTTCGGCTTCTGTCAAACCCCGTCGGTGTTGCGCGTGCTTGACCAGTGGATCAGGCGACGGTTGCGCGCCGTTGCCTGGAAGCAATGGAAGTATGGACCCGCTCGCTTTGCCGAGTTGCGACGCCGCGGCGTCGGCCGGGATCTGGCGGCGCAAACCGCCGGCAGCCCACGTGGCCCTTGGCGGCTCGCGAACAGCCCCGCGCTCACCATTGCTCTGCCAAACGGCTTCTTTGCCTCACTCGGCTTGGCTTCCGTCGCGGCACGGCGACCCGCATAATCCGCTGAACCGCCGGATACGGACCCGTATGTCCGGTGGTGTGGGAGGGGCGGAGCCGCGAGGCTTCCCCCTATCCCGATTGGGGAGACGTCATCACGGTTGCGTCAGGAGGTTCCCGATCTGTGGAACCGGTCACAGAATTCGCGTAGGAACCCTGCCAGAGTCCCCGCTGCCGCGGTGTCGCGCAATTGTCATAGGCGCGCCAAAGCGGCGCCGTTCTTTTGCTCGGCCCTGGCACTAGTCTTGCTGCGGGTCAGGGTCACGAACCCGGTTGGGACGCTTGCCGATCCATCGGCGAGTTGAAGAGAAAATAAGAAAGTGTCCTTGATGAACTCCTTGGTGCTGCGGAAGGCCGCGCTTGGCCGCGATCTCACCGCGAAATACACTGTTGCGCCCGCGAATGGCCGCCTGTCGCCGCAACAAAAGCCGGTGCGCCTGCGCCGCAAGGGCCCGGTGCTTTGGGCAGCCTTGGCGTTACTTGTGCTCGCGGTGGATTTTCTGCTCGCCTGTCTCGCCTGGCTCGCCGTCGATTTCGTCATGGGATGAGACGTGATGGGATGAGGCTTGGCGCGCGTGCAGCACATAGGCTGCCGCGAAATAGGCGAGCTGGCAGACGGCAAGACAGATGGCAATGACGATCACGCCCGCCATCATCCCGAATTCGTAAGCGCGCAGAATTATCGCCGAGAACACTGCGATCAACGGTGAGATCACAACCAGCGCCCAGATCTTGAAAACGCAACCTGTCGCGATTCCCACCAACGCACTTGCGACGATCAGGACGAAGGCAATCGTCAAGTTCAACTCCGATGAGAGCCCAAAAAATCTTCAAACAATTCAGCCAAGCTCGCCCGCTTTGCGAGTGCTGACAAGACAGCACTACTTACGTTTGGCGAACAGTAGTTCATAAGTCAAACTAAGGTACGATGATCCGGCGCAATGGGGTCGCTCCCGCGCCGCCCGGCAGCATAAAAAGAAAGGCCGAATCGTCGGTCCGGCCTTTCGCTGCTTGCGTCTTGCGAGCGCTTACTTTGCCTGCGCGAGGCCTTCCTTCCTCAGCGCCTCCTGCACCTGCGGCCGTGCCGCGACGCGGGTCTTGTAGGCGGTGAGGTTGGGCATCGCCGAAAGATCAAACTTCATCCGGTCGGCCCAGGTCAGCATCGTGAAGAGATAGCCGTCGGCAACCGCGAACTGCTTGCCCATCAGGTAGTCCCGGCCGGCGAGCTGGCTGTCGATGTATTTCAGCTTGCCCATGACGCGGTCCTTGAAGAACGCCTTGGCCTCGTCGTTCAGCGCCGGCGCGAACATCGGGCCGAAGCTCTTGTGCACCTCCGAGGTGAGGAAGTTCAGCCATTCGAGCAGCTTGTAGCGCTCGGCGCTGCCGTGGGCCGGCGCCAGCGCCTTGGCAGAAGCCTGGTCGGCGATCATCTGGACAATCACCGGGCCTTCGGTCACGATCTCACCGCTGTCGAGCCCCAGCGCAGGGACCTGCCCCTTGGGGTTCAGCTTCAGATAATCCTCACCATTTTCGAGCTTCTTGGCCCGGATATCGACCTTGACCAGCTCGTAGGGCAGGCCGGCTTCGAGGAGTGCGATGTGGGGGGACAGGGAGCAGGCGCCGGGCGAGTAATAGAGTTTCATGGAATTTCCTCCTCTTGTTGCTTGGCTTGGGCGAATGAACGCCTACATGCAGCTGCATGCAATAGTCAAGATTGATGCAGGTGCATCGAGTAGGGTAAGAGACGGGCGACGAGTTTGAGCGGGACCATGAAACGCAAGCCATCGACCGAGGCAACCGCCGCCTGGATCCGCCTGATGCGGGTGCAGAGCCGCGTGCTCGACTGCGTCGAGCAGGACCTGAAGAAGGCGGGGTTCCCGCCGCTGGCCTGGTATGACGCGCTGCTCGAACTGTCCCGCGCGCCCTCCGGCGAGTTGCGGCCGGTGGAACTCGAACGGCAGATGCTGATCCCGCAATACTCCACCTCGCGCCTGATCGACCGCCTGGTCGATGAGGGCCTTGCCTCGCGGCGCGAATGCAAGATCGACAAGCGCGGACAGTTCGTCGAGATCACGGAAGCCGGCCGCGAGTTGCAGAAGCGGATGTGGAGTGCCTATTCCGCTGCGATCGAGAAATATGTCGGCTCGAAGCTGTCCGATGCCGATGCCGTCAAGCTCAGCGGCCTGCTCGACCGGCTGGGCTGCTCGTGCGGCGAGATGAAGCTTCCGCCCGTCGCCAACGTCAACGAAAGCACGCCGCCGCGATGATCGCGCGGCAAACCAGCACGTCCGCGCGCCCGTCGGTTCGCGGACCATCCCTGTCACCCGCGCATTCGGTCGAAGCGCTTTTGATTAGAGTTTGATATGGCGCGAGACCAGATCGATATGACGCCGTTGCAATCGCGCGACGAGCTCGTTGCGTGGTTCGAGGAAGGCTGCAAGGACCCGTCCGAATTCCGCATGGGCACCGAGCACGAGAAGACGCCTTTCACGCTCGAGGGGCACCGCCCGGTGCCTTACGAAGGCGCACGCGGCATCGGCGCGCTGCTCGAGGGCATGAAGCTCCTGCTCGGCTGGGAGCCGATCATGGAGAAGGGCAACATCATCGGCCTCTACGACGTCACCGGCGGCGGCGCGATCTCGCTCGAGCCGGGCGGACAGTTCGAGCTTTCCGGTGCGCCGGTCGAAAACGTGCACCAGACCCAGAGCGAGCTGATGGCGCATCTGGCGCAGGTGCGCGAGATCGCAGCGCCGCTCGGCATCGGCTTCCTCGGGCTCGGCATGACGCCGTCCTGGTCGCGCACCGACATCCCGGTGATGCCCAAGGGCCGCTACAAGATCATGACCAACTACATGCCGAAGGTCGGCCAGTACGGCCTCGACATGATGTACCGGACCTGTACGGTGCAGACCAATCTCGACTTCTCCTCCGAAGCCGACATGGTCAAGAAGCTGCGTGTGTCGCTCGCGCTCCAGCCGGTCGCAACCGCGCTGTTCGCAAATTCGCCGTTCACCGAAGGCAAGCCGAACGGCTTCCTCTCCTTCCGCTCCGAGATCTGGCGCGACACGGACAATGCGCGCGCGGGCATGATGCCCTGGGCGTTCGAGGACGGCATGGGCTTCGAGCGCTATGTCGACTACGCGCTCGACGTGCCCATGTATTTCGTCAAGCGCGGCGAAGACTACATCGACGTCTCGGGCTCCTCGTTCCGCGCCTTCTTCGACGGCCGCAACAACAATCTTCCCGGCGAGCGGCCGACATTGTCGGACTGGGCCAACCATCTCTCGACGATCTTCCCGGAAGTGCGGCTGAAGCGCTATCTCGAGATGCGCGGCTCCGACGGCGGACCGTGGGGCCGTCTGCCGGCGCTGCCGGCGTTCTGGGTCGGGCTGCTCTATGACGATGTGTCGCTCGATGCCGCCTGGGACATGGTGAAGCACTGGAGCGCGCATGAGCGTCAGGCCCTGCGCGACGACGTGCCGCGCTTCGGCTTCAAGGCGCGGATCAAGGACCGCTATCTGTTCGAGATCGCCAAGGAATGCCTCGTTCTGGCACATGCCGGCCTGCGCCGGCGCGGCCGGATCGACCAGCTCGGCCGCGACGAAACGCGGCATTTGGAGCCGCTCGACCGCATTATCGATTCCGGCCGCACGCCGGCCGAGGAAATGCTCGAGAAGTTCAACGGCCCCTGGAAGGGCTCCGTGGAACCGGCCTACGCGGAGTACGCGTTCTAGACCAACAGGCCAACGACCGGGACTTAAGCCGTTCATCGCCCATACAGGTTTGCGGCGATCAAATGACCGGCTGAAAAAACCTGAGCGTCGTCAATAACTCGAAAGCTGTTCTGATGGGGAAGGGCCGCCTGTCCGTCATGGCAAGGGTCTTGGCAAGCGTCGTGGCATGCGCCGCGCTGCTCTCGCTCGTGCTTGCGAGCTGGCCTGCGCGCGCCCAGACGGCATTCGACCGGCCCGGCGGTGACTATTTCAGCACGCCGGTCACATCGGGCGACCCCGAGGATTGCGCGCTGCTGTGCGAGCGCGACCGCCGTTGCCGCTCGTGGAGCTTCAGCTATCCCGACATCGACGGCGCCGCGGCGGTGTGCTGGCTCAAGAACACGGTGCCGCCGCGCGTGCCGGGCAATTGCTGCATCTCCGGTGTGCGCGGCGCCGGCGTGATCGAGCCGCGCGTCGAAGGCGTGGAGACCTCGATCGACCGCCCCGGTGGCGACCTGCGCAATTTTGAACTCAAGGACGGCGAAGGCGAGGAGGCGTGCAAGGCCGCCTGCACCGCCGACAACAAATGCCGCGCCTTCACCTATGCCCGTCCCGGCTACACCGGCCGCGAAGCGCGGTGCTTCCTGAAAAAGGAAATCAAGCCGCCGCGCCGCAAGGCGGGGTTCACGTCGGGCGTGGTGCGGTAGGATTTAGCTAGCGTCGAATACACGGTCGTCATGCCCGGGCTTGTCCCGGGCATCCACGTCGTTTCTCCATCGCGGCTGCGCGTGGATGGCCGGGTCAAGCCCGGCCATGACGTGGCGAGGCATCTCACTCCGCCGCAATGACCGTGAGCTCCGGCCACAGCGCCTTCCATCGCGCGGCCTTCGCCGCGTAATTGGCAATGGAAAAATTCTGTGCCCGATTGGGCCGCACGATCAATCGCGCGACGTCGTCGAACCCGTGCGGCGCATAGACGTCGAAGCTCCCGCCCGCAGGTTGGATACCGAGCTGGGTATTCTCCGTCAGGAAGCGGTCGATGCCGTCGGTTGAACGCGTCAACGGCGGATAGGGCAGGCCGTGCTTGTCGGGGTACCACAGATGCACGCGCGCCTGATTGCGGATCTCGACCTTGACGCCGAGATGCGCCAGCCGTGCCTGCAGCTTGCGGATCACCGCGTCTTCCGCCTCCCACGACGTATCGGGATCGAAATAGAACACGTCGTAGTCGGCGATGCCGTGATCGACGGCGCGGCCCGTGAGCACGTTCCACACCGTCTGCACCAGGCAACCTGCGACCAGCCACGCATCCGGAAGGGCGAGCCGCGCGAGTTCGTCGATGATCGTAACGTTGACGGGATTTCTCAGCGCGAGCGCGAGGAATTCGTCGCGGTTCATCGTGAGGTGAGGAGACTTCCGGTCAATGCACGGCGGTGAAGAACCGCGCGAGGCGGAAACCGGACAGCCAGGTCCACACCGGCTGGCCGCGCATGCCGAGGTCCCAGGAGCCGAGCACGGCATCCGCGCGTCCGACCAGATTGTCGATCGGCAGCAGACCGACGCCGCCGGAGCGCAGCGGCACGCGGCTGTCGGCGGAGTTGTCTCTGTTATCGCCGAGCACGAAGAGATGTCCGGCCGGCACCGTCACCTCCGGCGTGTTGTCGAGCGGGCCATTGTCGCGCATCTTGAAGATCAGGTGCGAGACGCCGTTCGGCAGCGTCTCGACATAGCGGTAGGCAGGCTCGCTGCCGCCATTGTCGTCCTCGGCGGCGCCGATGCCGTCGGGCTTGAGCTCGGCGGGCCGGTCATTGATGAAGAGCTGGCCCTGCCGCATCTGGATGCGGTCGCCGGGCAGACCCACCACGCGCTTGACCCAGGCCTGCGAGCGATCGCCGGGCCAGCGGAACACCACGACGTCGCCCTGCTTCGGCGTCTCCGCGAACACGCGGCCGCTCTCGGGCAGGTTGATCTGGATCGGCAGCGACGAGGTGCCGTAGCCGTAGGGGAATTTCGAGGCGAGCAGGGCGTCGCCGATCAGCAGCGTCGGCTCCATCGAGCCCGACGGCACGTAGAACGGCTCGGCGAGCGCGCCCTTGGCGATGAACACCGCGGCGACGATGCCGGCGAGTTGCACCAGTTGCCCGCCCCAACCGCTGCTCTTCCGCTTGGTGGTGGTCGCAGTCATCTTCTCAACACTCATGCGCCTGTTCCACCCACCGTAATGCGTTCCATCAGAAGCGACGGCTGGCCGACGCCAACCGGCACGCCCTGGCCGTTCTTGCCGCAGGTGCCGATGCCGGTATCGAGCGCGAGATCGTTGCCGATCATGCGGATGCGATGCAGGTCGGTCGGCCCGTTGCCGATCAGCATGGCGCCCTTGAGCGGGGCGCCGATCTTGCCGTTCTCGATCTTGTAGGCCTCGGTGCACTGGAACACGTATTTGCCCGAGGTGATGTCGACCTGGCCGCCGCCGAAATTCGCGGCGAAGACGCCGTTCTTCACCGACGCCAGGATCTCGGCCGGATCGCGGTCGCCCGCGAGCATGTAGGTGTTGGTCATGCGCGGCATCGGCACATGGGCATAGCCCTGGCGGCGGCCGTTGCCGGTTGGCTTCATGTTCATCAGGCGCGCGTTCTGGCGGTCCTGCATGTAGCCGACCAGGATGCCGTCCTCGATCAGCACGGTGCGGTTGGTCGGCGTGCCTTCGTCGTCGATCGACAGCGAGCCGCGGCGCGAGGCAATGGTGCCGTCGTCGACCACGGTGACGCCCTTGGCCGCGACCTGCCGGCCCATCAGGCCGGCAAAGGCCGAGGTCTTCTTGCGATTGAAGTCGCCTTCGAGACCGTGGCCGACTGCTTCATGCAGCATCACGCCGGGCCAGCCTGCGCCGAGCACGACGTCCATCTCACCGGCAGGGGCGGGAACGGACTCCAGATTGACCAGCGCCTCGCGCAGCGCGCCGTCGGCGGCGTCGCGCCAGTTCTTGCTCTCGATGAATTCGGCATAGCCGGCGCGGCCGCCATAGCCCTTGCTGCCGCTCTCCTGGCGGTCGCCCTGGCCGGCGACGACGGAGATGTTGACGCGCACCAGCGGGCGGATGTCGCGATAGCTCTCGCCGTCGGGCCGCAGGATCTCGACCACCTGCCAGGTCGCGCCCAGGCTGACGCTGACCTGCCGCACCCGCGGATCCTTGTCGCGCAGATAGGCGTCGATCTCGGCGAGCAGTTTTACTTTTGTCTCGAAGCCGGGCGCATCCAGCGGATTGTCGTCACTATAGAGCCGCACATTGGTATGCGCCGGCGGGGCCGCAAAGCTGCCGGAGTAGCCGCCGCGCACGGCCGCAACCGCATCGGCGGCGCGCATCAGCGCCGGCAGCGAGACGTCGGAGGAGTGGGCGTAGCCGACGGCATCGTCCTTGACGGCGCGCAGGCCGAAACCCTGCGATGTGTCGTAGGTCGCCTGCTTCAGCCGCCCATTGTCGAACATCAGCGCTTCGGTCTGGCTGTACTCCAGGAACAGCTCGCCGTCGTCGGCGCCGGCAAGCCCGCGCGCGACCTCGTGGCGAACCTGGTCGCGGTCGAGATTGGCGCGGTCGAGCAGGGAGGTTGTGGCGGGATTGGTCATGTGTCCGTCCATTATCTGGAGATCTGGGGCAAGATAATGGTTTCAGACCAGTTCCGCGAGGGCGCGAAGCCTCACATTACGGAAACAATAGGTCCAGCTGCCTACGGCAGCTTGTCGTACCCCTCGCCCAGTCCGTTCAGGCTGAGCGGGAAGCCGATGCCTTCTTCCGGCGTCTCGAAGATGATGAAGGTCGCGGTCTTGGCGGTGCGGAGCTGGCCGAGCAGCTTGTCGTCCATGACGACCTCGGCGACGCAGCCATTGGGCAGGCAGCGCACGAAGCCGGCGCGGCCGACGTCCTGATTGTCGAGCTTCAGCCCGAGGCCGGAGGGCAGCAGGACGCCGAGGGGGGCGACCACGCGCATCAGGCGGCTCTTCTGGTCGGCGGTCTTGAGCACGATCACGGTCAGGCCGGCATTGGAGCGGTCTTCGGCCACGACGCTCTGGATCAGGGCGCATTGCTCGGCCTGGGCGCCCGGCGGGGTGTCGCAGCGGATCTGCCAGTCGCCATGGACGGAGCGCACCGCGCCCTGCGCATGGGCGAGGCTGGGTAAAGCAAGGAGAAGGGCGGCGGCCAGAAGGCCGATCAGCGCGTTGAGGCTGCTATCCGGCCTTGCCATGCATCTCGAAAGCCCCATCGGGGTCGGTCCCTCTGCTCGCTTGGGTCGCTTGCGCGGGTGGACTGATACGGAAATGACGGCGTCTTGAAGGCAATTCCCAAGCAAATTCCGCGCCGCCGAGGCCGCCGCCGCCGGCACGAATCAGGTTCCTGTGCGGCCGTTCGCCAGTGCCTACAACGGGCAATTCCGCTGTCAAGCCGCAGCATCCCGGGAAACGGTATTTTTGTCTGATGTTACTAGGAAATATCTTGCGGGTGATCGCTGGCAGATGGGGTTCAAGACTGCATTGCGATAGATCAAGAATTATGGTTTGAGAAGCTTGATTTCGGCGTTCTAGCGATCTGGCCCCAATTCCTCTTAGAGGTATTCTTGAGTGGCGGTTTGTCAGACGGACGGATCGAATAAGCGTTTCCCGGAAATAGGGGGACGCACCTGGGGTGATTTCGTAAGGGGAGCGCGAACGGCATGAGGATGTCGAAGGGCCGGGTAGGCCGGCATTTGCTGGGATTGGCCGTAGCTGGTCTGACACTGGCGACGGGCAGCGCGGCATTTGCCGAGCTTGGGCAGCCGGCGCCATGGGAGTGGACGCTCCAGCAGTCCGGCTCGCCGGTGATGGACAATATCGTCTGGTTCCACAACTTCCTGTTCGTGCTCATCGCGCTGATTACGCTGTTCGTTCTGGCGCTGCTGGTGGTCGTGGTCATCAAGTTCAACGCGAGGGCCAATCCGGTGCCGTCGCGGACCACCCACAACACGCTGATCGAGGTGGCCTGGACGCTGGTTCCGGTGCTGATCCTGGTCGGCATCTCGGTGCCGTCGTTCCGCCTGCTGTTCCTGGAGCTCGACGTGCCGAAGGCGGACCTGACCATCAAGGCGACCGGCAAGCAGTGGTACTGGTCCTACGCCTATCCCGACAACGGCAAGTTCGAGTTCGACTCGCTGATGGCCCAGGACAAGCAGCCCCGCCTGCTCGGCGTCGACAACGAGATGGTGGTGCCGGTCAACAAGGTGATTCGTGTTCAGGTGACCGGTGCGGACGTCATCCACGCCTTCGCGCTGCCGGCGTTCGGCGTCAAGATCGACGCCATTCCGGGGCGACTGAACGAAACCTGGTTCAAGGCCGCCAAGACCGGCATGTTCTACGGCCAATGCTCGGAGCTCTGCGGCAAGGATCACGCCTTCATGCCGATCGCGATTCGCGTCGTGGAAGACAAGGAATTCGCCTCCTGGGTCGAAACGGCGAAGAAGAAGTTTGCGAGCGGTGGCACCGGCACCTACGCCTCCGCGGCCGGCCCGACGCAGTAGGCGTCGGGTAAAGGCTCGAGGGGACTGAAAGCGACATAAAGGGCGGGACCTCCAAAGGTCCGATTGGGACGCAAGGCAGGATTTGAAAATGGCAACCAGCGCAGCGGCACACGGCGATCACGCGCAAGACCACGGACATGACGAGCACGCCCATCCGACCGGATGGAGACGCTACGTCTATTCGACCAACCACAAGGACATCGGCACGATGTACCTGATCTTCGCGGTCATCGCCGGCGTCATCGGTGCCGCGATGTCGATCGCGATCCGTGCCGAGCTGATGTATCCGGGCGTGCAGATCTTCCACGAGACGCACACTTACAACGTCTTCGTGACCTCCCACGGCCTGATCATGATCTTCTTCATGGTCATGCCGGCGATGATCGGCGGCTTCGGCAACTGGTTCGTGCCGCTGATGATCGGCGCGCCCGACATGGCGTTCCCGCGCATGAACAACATCTCGTTCTGGCTGCTGCCGGCCTCGTTCGGGCTGCTGCTGATGTCGACCTTCGTCGAGGGTGAGCCGGGCGCCAACGGCGTCGGCGCCGGCTGGACCATGTATGTGCCGCTGTCGAGCTCGGGTCATCCCGGCCCGGCCGTCGACTTCGCGATCCTGTCGCTCCATCTGGCGGGCGCCTCGTCGATCCTCGGCGCCATCAACTTCATCACCACGATCTTCAACATGCGCGCGCCGGGCATGACCCTGCACAAGATGCCGCTGTTCGTGTGGTCGATCCTGGTGACGGTGTTCCTGCTGCTGTTGTCGCTGCCGGTGCTTGCCGGTGCGATCACCATGCTGCTCACCGACCGCAATTTCGGCACGACCTTCTTCGCGCCCGACGGCGGCGGCGACCCCGTGCTGTTCCAGCACCTGTTCTGGTTCTTCGGCCATCCCGAGGTGTACATCCTGATCCTGCCCGGCTTCGGCATGATCAGCCAGATCGTCTCCACCTTCTCGCGCAAGCCCGTGTTCGGCTATCTCGGCATGGCCTACGCCATGGTCGCGATCGGCGGCATCGGCTTCGTGGTGTGGGCGCACCACATGTACACGGTCGGCATGTCGTCGGCGACGCAGGCCTATTTCGTCGCGGCGACGATGGTGATCGCGGTTCCGACCGGCGTGAAGATCTTCTCGTGGATCGCCACGATGTGGGGCGGCTCGATCGAATTCCGCGCGCCGATGATCTGGGCCGTGGGTTTCATCTTCCTGTTCACGGTCGGTGGCGTCACCGGCGTCGTGCTGGCGAATGCCGGCGTCGACCGCGTGCTCCAGGAGACCTACTACGTCGTCGCGCACTTCCACTACGTGCTGTCGCTCGGTGCGGTGTTCGCGATCTTCGCCGGCTGGTACTACTGGTTCCCGAAGATGACGGGCTACATGTACAACGAGACGCTGGCGAAGGCGCACTTCTGGGTCACCTTCATCGGCGTGAATCTGGTGTTCTTCCCGCAGCACTTCCTCGGCCTGTCGGGCATGCCGCGCCGCTACGTCGACTATCCCGACGCGTTCGCCGGCTGGAATCTGGTCTCGTCGGTCGGCTCCTACATTTCCGGCTTCGGCGTCCTGATCTTCCTCTATTGCGTGATCGATGCCTTTGCGAAAAAGGTGCCGGCCGGCGACAATCCGTGGGGTGCCGGCGCGACCACGCTGGAGTGGACGCTGCCCTCGCCGCCGCCCTTCCATCAGTTCGAAGTGCTGCCCCGCGTGCAGTAAGCGATCACCCGCGGCGCCCATCACGGGCGCCGCGGCTCCATAACGAAGCGAGTTGATTTAGTGTCCGTCCTCGACCACAACGCCGTCGACATCAATCCCCGCATCTCCGAAGCGGAGGTGGGCGACTACATTGCGCTGCTCAAGCCGCGGGTGATGTCGCTGGTGATCTTCACCGCGCTGGTCGGAATGGCGATGGCGCCCGGGCATTTCCACCCGGTGCTGGCGATCACCTCGCTGCTCTGCATCGCCGTCGGCGCCGGCGCCTCCGGGGCGCTCAACATGGCGCTCGAAGGCGATATCGACGCCAAGATGTCGCGCACGGCGAACCGGCCGATTCCGCGTGGCCGCATCACCCGTCCCGAGGCGATGACGTTCGGCATGACGCTCGCCTTCTTCTCGGTGATGACGCTCGGCATCCTCGTCAACTGGATCGCGGGCGCGCTGCTCGCCTTCACCATCTTCTTCTACGTCGTGATCTACACGATGTGGCTGAAGCGCTGGACCGCGCAGAACATCGTGATCGGCGGCGCCGCCGGTGCGTTGCCGCCGGTGGTGGCCTGGGCCGCGGTAACCGGCACGGTCGACGTCGAGCCGCTGCTTCTCTTCGCCATCATCTTCTTCTGGACCCCGCCGCATTTCTGGGCGCTGGCGCTGTTCCGCTCGGACGATTACGCGCGCGCCGGCATTCCGATGCTGCCCAATGTCGCCGGTCCCGATGCGACCCGCCTCCAGATCCTGCTCTACACGATCGTGCTGATCGCGGTGGCCGCCGCGCCCTGGGCGCTCGGCTATTTCGACGCCGTCTACGGTGTCGTCTCGCTGATCCTCGGCGCCGGCATGCTGGTGCTCGCGATCAACGTCTATATGCGCCGCGAGCGCAGCCAGTCGTTGCGCGCCACGCGAAAACTGTTCGCCTTCTCCATCCTTTACCTGTTCGCGCTGTTTGCGACCCTGCTGGCCGAGGTCGTGTTCCGGGCGCTTGCTCCGATGGCAGGGGGCGCATGATCGCGGTGGCGGACAAACCCGAGCCAGATGGAATCGTCCTCACCGAGGCGCAGAAGAAGAGCCGCCGTCAGCGCTCGATCGCGATCGCGCTCGCGCTCGGCGTGCTCGTGGTGCTGTTCTTCGCCGTCACCATGGTCAAGGGACCGGCAGTTCTAGTCCGGCCGATGTAGGGAAAATGGATCACGAGCCGACCATATCGCGGGATCAGAGCCGGACGGCCAGGAAAGGCGTCGGTAAGGGCCTCGGTCGTGACGTGCTGGTCGCCTCGATCTGCGGCGGCGTGGTGGCGCTGATGGTCGGCGCCTCCTACGCGGCGGTGCCGTTCTACAACTGGTTCTGCCGCGCCACCGGCTTCAACGGCACGACCCAGGTCGCCACCGCCGCGCCGGCCACCGGTCCGATCGCGCGGAAGATCGCGGTGCGCTTCGATTCCAACGTCGCGCCCGGTCTGCCCTGGAAGTTCGAGCCGGAGCAGAGCGAGATCGAGGTCAATATCGGCCAGGTCACGACCGTCTTCTACACCGTGACCAACCAGGCCGCGCGCACCACTGCCGGCCAGGCCGCCTACAACGTCGCGCCGCTGACGGTCGGGTCCTACTTCCAGAAGATCAACTGCTTCTGCTTCACCGAGCAGACCATGGCGCCCGGTGAGAAGCGCGAGATGCCGGTCGTGTTCTACGTCGATCCGTCGATCGCCGACGACCACGAGAACGACGGGCTCAGCACGATCACGCTGTCCTACACGTTCTACCCGGTGAAAGATCCGGCGGTGAAGCCGCTCGCGTCCGGGGAAGGCGACAAACGCAAGGGAAATCTCTGACCGCCGGGCTCACGCTCTGGGGGTTGGACACAAGGGGATAAGTGCCGGACAGGCACGGGATTGAGGAGAGAGACCGCAAATGGCTACCGCGCAAGGCAAGCATCACGACTATCATCTGGTCGATCCCTCTCCCTGGCCGGCGGTCGGTTCGCTCTCGGCCTTCATCATGGCGGTCGGCGCGATCGCCTGGATGCACCACATGTTCTCGGCCGCGCCGATCGTGTTCGGCGTCGGCACCGTCGGCGTGCTCTACACCATGGCGAGCTGGTGGGGCGACGTGATCAAGGAAGCCCAGTACAAGGGCGACCATACCCGCGTCGTGCAGCTCCATCACCGCTACGGCATGATCCTGTTCATCGCCTCCGAGGTGATGTTCTTCGTCGCCTGGTTCTGGGCCTATTTCAACGCGGCGCTGTTTCCGGCCGACGCTGTCCACGCCACCCGCGATGCCGTGTTCGGCTGCGGCCTCGGCACCGCGGCCGGAGCCTGCGCGGTCCCCGGCACCTGGCCGCCCCACGGCATCGAGACCTTCGATCCCTGGCATCTGCCGCTCCTGAACACGCTGATCCTGCTCACCTCGGGCACCACGGTGACCTGGGCGCACCATGCGCTGCTCGAGAACGATCGCCAGGGTCTGAAATACGGCCTGATCCTCACCGTCGTGCTCGGCGCGCTCTTCACCTGCGTGCAGGCCTATGAGTACAGCCATGCGGCGTTCTCGTTCGCCGGCAACGTCTATGGCGCGACCTTCTTCATGGCGACCGGTTTCCACGGCTTCCACGTGCTGGTCGGCACCATCTTCCTGCTGGTCTGCCTGTTCCGTGCCTATGCCGGCCACTTCACGCCGAAGCAGCATCTCGGCTTCGAGTTCGCCGCCTGGTACTGGCACTTCGTCGACGTGGTCTGGCTGTTCCTGTTCCTCTGCATCTATGTGTGGGGACACGGCGCCGAGACCATGGCCCACGGCGCGCACTGAGCAGCTTTGGATCGATCAGAAAGGGCGGCCGCAGGGCCGCCCTTTCGCTTTTGCGCCGCCGGAAGTTTCGGCGGAAACTGTGATAGAGTCCGCCATCATGAATGACACCGCCGGTCCACCCAAGTCCGAAACCACCGTCCTGCAAAGCGCGATGCGCGGGCTGGCCTGCAAATGTCCGCGCTGCGGCCAGGGCAAGCTCTATGCGGGCTTCCTGACGCTCGCACCCTCCTGCGACCGCTGCGGCCTCGACTATGCCTTCATCGACACCGGCGATGGCCCGGCAATCTTCATCATCATGCTCGCCGGTGGGATCGTCGTTGCGTGCGCGCTGATCGTCGAGGTCAAGTACCAGCCGCCGTACTGGCTGCATGCCGTGCTATGGCTGCCGCTGATTCTCGCCACCACGCTCTTGCCACTGCGCGCGATGAAGTCGCTGCTGATCGCGCTGCAATTCCACCACAAGGCTGCGCCGGGCCGGCTGGTCGACCGCGCGAAATGAACGAGACTGCGCGCAAGCCTCGCGTGGCCGGCTTTGCGCTGTTCACGCTTCTCCTGGCGGCCGCCTTCGTTGCCCTCGGCGTCTGGCAATTGCAGCGCCGGACCGCCAAGCACGCGCTGATCGCAGCACTCACCGAGCGTCTGGCGGCGGCACCCATTGCGCTGCCGCCGCCCGCACAATGGGCTGCGCTCAATCCCGCGCGCGATGAATTCCGCCGTGTCAGCTTCACTGCGACCTACGCCGCCTCGCCCGATGCGATGGTCTATTCGTCCGGCTCGGCCGTACGCAAGGACGCTTCCGGTCCCGGCACCTGGGCCTTCCTGCCGGCGCGGCTTCCGAGCGGCGAGATGGTCGTGATCGATGCCGGCTTCGTCGAGAACACGATGCAGGATCGCAGTGTCGAGGATCGCGCGGTGAAGAAGCTCGTGACCGGGCAGCCGGTCGCGCTCACCGGCTATCTGCGCTTTCCCGAACCGCCGGGCTGGCTGACGCCGGCGGAGAGCCGCGACAAGCGGCTCTGGTTCGTGCGCGATCATGTGGCGATCGCGAGCGCGCTCGGCTGGGGCACGGTTGCGCCGTTCTACATCGATCTGGAGCAGCCCGCGCCCGAAAATGGCATCCCGCGTCCGGGTCCGCTCGACGTGCATCTGAAGGACGATCACCTGCAATACGCCGTCACCTGGTTCGCGCTTGCAGGCGCGGTGCTGATCGCGTTCGGCGTCTGGGTGAGGGGACGTCGCTCGAGCTGAATCTTCCGTAGGTTCCCGGGAGGAACCCGTTATCACCCGGGGTTTACCATTCAGCGCGCATTCACGAGTGTGGTCCTAAGCCGCATGCAAAATTTCGCGGCAGACAGGATTACGGCGTGAGCGATTTCGATCAGATGGGAATTGTCGTCGATTGGGTGGATGCCTGCCGGAAGGGCGACCTCGCGACGCTGCTCGACCTCTATGCGGACGACGCGCAGATCGAATGCACGTGCAACGGCACGCAGCGTTATCGCGGCCGAGACGAGCTCGAAACCTACTGGGGGCCGCGGCTCAGCGCATTCTCGTCGGCCGGCTTCGGTCTCGAGGAGATCCATCCCGTGCCTGATGGCGTCGATCTCGAATATTCCGTCGCAGGCGCGCTGCGCATTCACGCCTCGTTTCGCTTCAGTGCGGAAGGCAAAATCGACAGCACGCTGTGCGCGCCGGCGCGACAGAACGCGCATCACGGCTGCCCGTGCTAGCTTTGCGCCGGCTCGTCGCGCGTCCCCTGCACGGGCAGACGGCAGCGCACATAGGTTCGTTCATCCGCGCGCAGCAATGACAGCGATCCGCTGAGCGCGCGCACGCGCTCGTGCATGCCGGTCAGACCCCGGCCGAACACGTTGCCCTCGAGAAATCCCCCGCCGTCGTCGGAGATCTCGATGGCGAGCGCGTCGCCTGATATGGCCGCCTGCACATGGGCATTGCGTGCTGCGGCATGGCGCAGCACGTTGGTCAGCGCCTCCTGGATCACGCGATAGACGGTCTGGGCCAGCGGCCCGTCGAGCCCGTTGAGACCAGGATCGACCGTGGCGGTCAGCCCGATATGCGGGGCCTGCTTGCGAAAGTTCCGGAGCAGCGTCTGCACGCTGGTTTCCAGCCCCAATTCCTCGATATAGAGCGGCCGCAGCCGGTCGAGGATGCGGCGGTTGGTCTGCTGGAGCGCTTCGACCGATTGCAGCACCTCCTGCGCCGTATTGCCGAGATGTCCCACCGGCGGCGAAGCCTCGATCAGGGCGATCGTGCCGGCGCGGATGCTGAACAGCAGGGGGCCGAGCTCGTCGTGCAGCTCGCGAGCGAGATCGCGCCGCTCGTCGTCCTGGAGCGACACCAGGCGGTGCAGCAGGTCGCGATTGTCCTGGCTTAGTCGCGCGAGCGTCGCCGCCAGCGCATTGGCCTCCTCGCAGCTCTGCCGGATCTCCGGCGGCCCTGCCACCGGGATCGGCGTCGCATAATCGCCGCGCCGTATTCGCGTGAGGCCTGCGCCCAGATTTTGCAGGGGGCGCAGTGCCGATTCCGCGAAGAGATAGGCGATCGTTCCGGTCAGCACCGTCAGCACGGCGATGAGGCTCGTCAGCGCCAGAAAACCGATCCATTTCTCGAACAGGTCGGCCGACAGGTCGGGCAGGAACACGAGATCGCCGACCCGCTTGCCGTCGATGATCAGCGGGGACGCCGCGTCCATGTCCGGGATGGTGAGCAGGTCGATGAACCATTGCGGCACGCTATGCGGCTTGCGCGGACCGGCCGTTGGCGAGGGCTCGGGACCCGCTTCGACAGGACGGAATTGGATATCGGAGGAGGTGCCCAAAGAATGGACAAAGGCGTCGAGCGTCTGCCGCGGATTGTCCGAGGCGCGCAGGGTGTTGTTGAGCGCCGCGGCGACCGCTCGGGCCGAATGTCGCCCCAATTCGTTCTCGTCGGCCAGCTGGCCGGTCGCAAAGCTCTGGAGCAGCACGCCGCCCATGACCAGCGCGGCGAGGAAGCTCACGCCGAGCGGAAGAAACAGTTGGGTTCTGAACGACAGGTGTTGCCACATTAGTTCAATTCTAACGCGTCCCGGCGGATTTCTCTCTTTCCATTTGTTCCCGCCGGTCTATGAGTTGAAAAACCAGAGAGCGCGCGATGCAAGATACCGCCAAGCCGGCGACCAGGGTCCTGATCGTCGACGACCATCCTGTGGTGCTGTCGGGTTGCCGAACCCTGTTCGCATCCGACCATTCGATCCGCATCGACGAGGCGATGGACGCCAAATCCGGCCATCGCGCCTATATCAGCAAGCGGCCCGACGTCACCGTGATCGACATCAGCCTGCCGGATGTCTCCGGGTTCGAGCTGATGCGGCGGATCCGCAAGGACGATCCTGATGCCAAGATCATCATGTTCAGCATGAACGACGATCCGGCCTTCGTGGTGCGGGCGGTCGAGCTGGGGGCGCAGGGCTATGTCTCCAAGGGCGATGATCCCCGGATCCTGCTGAAAGCGGTGCGCAAGGTGGTCGCGGGCGACAATTTCATCTCGCCGCAGCTGGCGGAGGCCGTGACGTTCTCCGGTGCCGCGATCAAGGCCAATCCGGCCTCGCAGATGACGCCGCGGGAGCTCGAGATCCTCCGCCTGCTCGGGCGCGGCGATAAGATCGTCGAGGTCGCCGAGGCGCTTGGGATCTCCTACAAGACGGTCGCCAACACCACCTCCCTGCTCAAGCAGAAGTTGGGGGCCAAGAACCATTCCGACCTGATCCGGATTGCGGTGGAAATCGGCATGAACTGACGTCCCGCCAGCGACCGAACCGGCTGCTCCAGGATGCAGCGGTTCGGCCGACGGATCGGCGACTCCGCCGGCCGGGCAATGCGTGGCCGACGGCGGACGCTATCCGCCGACACAATGGACTGCGGCTGCGTTCGTTCCTGCCGCGATCAAGGGTTCAGGAAGAAATGGCAAAGCCGGCCTTGTGGCCAGTATGCGGACGGGTATGCGGCGTTCATACGCGTCGGGAAAAACAGGAACATTTGTCGTCGCGCCCGGTTTTCGCCCTTGACGGTCTGAGGACAGGCGACGAAAGCTTGCGCGAGCAGTTTTAGCGGGCAGGCGCCCCGGACGAGCCAAACTGGTCTGCACATATCAACGACAGACCTTCCAAGAGAGGGCTGCGGCATTGCCGCAGCCCTTTTCGTTGCAAAGGGTGCGGGCGGGAAGCGGTTTCCCGATGCCGCAAAACACTTTATGGTGGCCCAAAGCCTCTGGCTGTTAATCAGGAATATCGTGAAATCAAAGGCTTACGGATCAAGCTTCGGCTTGGCCGGCCTTTGGAGGGCAGTTTGACTCGTTATATCTCGACCCGGGGCGAGGCCCCCGAACTCGGCTTCTGCGACGTGATGCTGACCGGGCTTGCCCGCGACGGTGGCCTGTATGTGCCGGCGACATGGCCGCAGCTCTCGGCTGACACGATCGCCGGCTTCTTCGGCCGCCCGTATTGGGAGGTCGCCGTCGACGTGATCCGTCCCTTCGCCGGAGGCGAGATCACGGACGCCGAGCTCGGCCGGATGGCGAACGAGGCCTACGCCACCTTCCGCCATCCCGCGGTGGTGCCGCTGCGCCAGATGTCGCCGCACCAGTTCGTGCTGGAGCTGTTCCACGGCCCGACGCTCGCCTTCAAGGACGTGGCGATGCAGCTCATCTCGCGGCTGATGGACCATGTGCTCGCCAAGCGCGGCCAGCGCACCACCATCGTGGTCGCAACCTCCGGCGACACCGGCGGCGCTGCGGTCGAAGCCTTCGCGGGGCTGGAGAACGTCGATCTCATCGTACTGTTCCCGCACGGCCGCATCTCCGAGGTGCAGCGGCGGATGATGACGACGACGGGCGCGGCCAACGTGCATGCGCTCGCCATCGAAGGCACGTTCGACGACTGCCAGGCCCTCGTGAAGGGAATGTTCAACAACCATCGCTTCCGCGATGCGACCTCGCTGTCCGGCGTCAATTCCATCAACTGGGCGCGTATCGTTGCCCAGGTGGTCTATTACTTCACCTCCGCCGTTGCCGCCGGCGCGCCGGCGCGCGCGGTGGACTTCGTCGTGCCGACCGGCAATTTCGGCGACATCTTTGCCGGCTACGTCGCCAAGCGCATGGGTCTGCCGGTGCGGACCCTGCGCATCGCCGCCAACGTCAACGACATCCTGGCGCGGACGCTGAAGACCGGCATCTACGAGGTGCGCGAGGTGCACGCCACGGCGTCGCCGTCGATGGACATCCAAATCTCCTCGAACTTCGAGCGGCTGCTGTTCGAAGCCGGCCGGCGCGATGCGGCCGGTGTGCGCCGTCTCATGGATTCGCTGAAGCAGTCCGGGCGCTTCGTGCTGCCCGATGCGACGCTCGCCGCGATCCGCGAGGAGTTTGACGCCGGGCGCGCCGACGAGACCGAAACCGCGGCCGCGATCCGCGCCGCCTGGCGTGAGGCGGGCGAGCTGGTCGATCCCCATACTGCGGTCGCGCTCGCGGTCGCCGATCGCGACACCACCGACACCACGGTGCCCAGCATCGTGCTCTCCACCGCGCATCCGGCCAAATTCCCCGACGCGGTCGAAGCGGCCTGCGGCCAGCGGCCGCAACTGCCGGCCTGGCTCGACGGCCTCATGACCAAATCCGAACACATGAAGGTGATGAACAACGATCAGGCCGAGGTCGAGCGGTTCGTGCTGTCGGTCAGCCGTGCCGCAAAACAGGGAGTTGCCGGATGAGCGTCGAGATCTCCAAGCTTGCGTCCGGCCTCACCGTCGTCACCGACAAGATGCCCCATCTCGAGACTGCGGCGCTCGGGGTCTGGGCCGGCGTCGGCGGACGCGACGAGAAGCCCAACGAGCACGGCATCTCGCATCTCCTCGAGCACATGGCGTTCAAGGGCACGACCAAGCGCTCCTCGCGCGAGATCGTCGAGGAGATCGAGGCTGTCGGCGGCGACCTCAATGCCGGCACCTCGACCGAGACCACGTCCTATTATGCGCGGGTGCTGAAGGCCGACGTGCCGCTGGCGCTCGACGTGCTCGCCGACATCCTGGCCAATCCCGCCTTCGAGCCCGACGAGCTGGAGCGCGAGAAGAACGTCATCGTGCAGGAGATCGGTGCCGCGCAGGACACGCCCGACGACGTCGTGTTCGAGCATCTCAACGAGCTCTGCTATCCCGACCAGCCGATGGGCCGCTCGCTGCTCGGCACCGCCAAGACGCTGCGCGCCTTCAACCGCGACATGCTGCGCGGCTATCTGTCGACGCATTATCGCGGGCCCGACATGGTGGTGGCGGCCGCCGGCGCGGTCGATCACAGCCAGGTGGTCGCCGAGGCCGAGAAGCGCTTTGCGAGCTTTGAAGGAACGCCGGGCCCGAAGCCGCAGGCCGCCCAGTTCGGCAAGGGCGGCGCCAAGGTCGTGCATCGCGAGCTCGAGCAGGCGCATCTGACGCTGGCGCTGGAAGGTGTGCCGCAGAACGATCTGTCGCTGTTCTCGCTCCAGGTCTTCACCAACATCCTCGGCGGCGGAATGTCGTCGCGGCTGTTCCAGGAGGTGCGCGAGAAGCGCGGCCTCTGCTACTCGATCTACAGCTTCCACGCGCCCTATACCGATACCGGCTTCTTCGGCCTCTACACCGGTACCGATCCGGCCGATGCGCCGGAGATGATGGAAGTCGTGGTCGACGTCATGAATGATTCGGTGGAGACCCTGACCGAGGCCGAGATTGCACGGGCCAAGGCGCAGATGAAGGCGGGCCTCCTGATGGCGCTGGAGAGCTGCTCCTCCCGTGCCG
The DNA here is from genome assembly GCF_038965675.1 of Bradyrhizobium sp. B039. NCBI lineage: Bacteria > Pseudomonadati > Pseudomonadota > Alphaproteobacteria > Hyphomicrobiales > Nitrobacteraceae > Bradyrhizobium > Bradyrhizobium sp. B039. The sequence continues at coordinate 8,372,397 of NZ_CP152416.1, read as the reverse complement.
AGCAGCTCGCCCGCCACGTCCTGGCCTATGGCCGGCCGCAGACGGTGCAGGAGCTGGTGGCCCGGATCGACGCCGTCAGCGTCGAATCGACCCGGGACGCGGCGCGTGCACTGCTTTCGCGCAGCCGCCCTGCGGTTGTCGCATTAGGCAGTGGCAGGGGTCTGGACACGGCGGTGTCTTTTGCGGAAGGATTGACCCGGGCACGTGCCAAGGCGCGACTGCATTAGGAGCCGCGCGTGGGCTGATCCGCCCCGGGAAGCATCACCATGGCCCTCTTTCGCCTGCCATCCAGTGGACCCGCCGCCCTCGCGCCGCGCGGCAACGGGCTTTTGCTGCGTGCACCGCAGATGTCGGACTTCCTGCAATGGGCTCACTTGCGCGAGTCCAGCCGCGATTACCTGACGCCCTGGGAGCCGATCTGGCCGTCGGACGATCTGACGCGCTCCGGCTTTCGCCGCCGCCTGCGCCGCTATTCCGAGGATATCGCCGCGGACCGCTCCTACCCCTTTCTGATCTTCCGTGAGCTCGACGGCGCCATGGTCGGCGGCATAACGCTCGCCAATGTCCGGCGCGGCATCGTCCAGGCCGGCACCATCGGCTATTGGGTCGGCCAGCCCCACGCCCATCGCGGCTACATGACGGCTGCGCTGCGGGTGCTGCTGCCGACGCTGTTCGGCGAACTCAACCTGCACCGGGTCGAGGCTGCCTGCATCCCCACCAATGCACCGTCGATCCGGGTGCTGGAGAAGTGCGGCTTCTCCCGGGAAGGGCTGGCGCGCCGCTATCTCTGCATCAACGGGGTCTGGCAGGACCATTTGCTGTTCGGTCTGCTGCACGAGGATTTCCGCGGCTGAGCCGGTCGGTTCGTACGGCCAAAGTCTCCGGCGTCCTGCCTTTTGCTGCCTTGGGTTCGCCGATTTTGGCGATATAACGCGGCGGGAAGGCTGGCGATCGGCCGGATTGTTGTCATGGAGTATGGGCGTTGATGGTGCACGAGCTTCGGTCATCGCGGAATGCGTTGCGGCGGGGGACAGCGGTCGCGCTGGCGTTGTCGGTTGCGTTCGCGTCCGTCTCGCCGGTGGCGGCCCAGTCGTTGAGCGACCGCTTCAAGAGCCTGTTCGGCGGCAAGTCCGACGAGCCGGCCCAGCCCAAGCCGGCGCCTGCGCCCGGACAGCCGGCCGACGACGATGTCGATTGCCCGCAGGTCACGGTGCGCGCCGGCGCCTCTACCTATGCGGTCGGAGCCACCGGCAAGCCGGCCGTCGGCAATGAGGTCCGCTTCCAGGCCACCATCACCAAGATGGCGCGTGAATGCGTGCGCAACGGCGGCGACATCACAGCCCGGATCGGCGTCCAGGGCCGCGTCATCGCCGGTCCCGCCGGCGCGCCTGCTAGCGTCGAGGTTCCGCTGCGCGTCGCGGTGGTGCAGGGCGGCGTCGGCGAGAAGGTAATCGCCTCGAAGGCCTATCGGACCACGGTCGGGATGTCGGAAGGCGGCAGCGTGCCCTTCACCTTCGTCGCCGAAGATCTGTCCTATCCGATCCCGTCGGCCGCGACCGCCGATTCCTACGTCTTCTACGTCGGCTTCGACCCGCAGGCGCTGTCGCCCGAGCCGAAGGCAAAGCCGAAGAAGAAGTAGGGTCTCGATCTCGGCTGGCACCGCAATTTCAGCTGTCATCACCCGCGAAAGCGGGTGATCCAGTATTCCAGAGACGTCAGCGGTCTACGGAAGGGCCGCGGCGTACTGGATGCCCCGCCTTCGCGGGGCATGACATCCAATTTGCGGCCACGGCGCCCGACAAACAAAAAAGCCGGCGCTCATCGCGCCGGCTTTTTGATTGATGAGGCGTTCGCGCTCAGTTCAGCTTCTGCCGAACTTCGCTGATGCTCTTGGCGAGCAGGTCGTCGGCGACCTGGCCCTTGACCGACTGCGACAGGATCGTGGAGGCGGCCTGGACGGCGGCTTCCGCGGCTGCGGCACGGACATCGGCCACCGCCTGGGCCTCGGCGAGCGCGATCTTGCTCTCCGCGGTCTTGGTTCTGCGGGCCACGAAGTCTTCCATCTTCGCCTTGGCCTCGGTCGCGATGCGCTCGGCTTCGACCTTGGCGTTGGCGATGATGTCGGCAGCCTCGCGCTCGGCCGTGGCACTGCGCGCCTTGTAGTCGGCGAGCACCTTGGCCGCCTCCTGCTTGAGGCGCGTCGCGTCGTCGAGCTCGGCCTTGATGCGCGCGGCGCGATGGTCGAGCGCGGTCATCGCAGACTTGAAGACCCCGAGATAGCCGAACACGACCATCAGGATCACGAAGGCGATGGCGACCCAGGTTTCAGGATCGAAGAACATCTCGATTAACCTTTCAGGGACGCATCGACCGCGGCATTCACTGACGCGGCATCGGGAACGACGCCGGTGAGCTGCTGCACGATCTGGCCTGCCGCATCGGCCGCGATGCCGCGGACGTTGCTCATGGCGGCTGTGCGGGTCGAGGCGATGGTCTTCTCCGCCCCGGCGAGCTTGGCCGCCAGCTGCTCTTCCAGGGCCTTGCGCTCGGCTTCCGCCTGCGCATTCGCCTTGTCGCGGGATTCATTGCCGATCGCCTGCGCCCGCGAACGCGCCGAAGCGAGTTCGCTTTCATAGGCCTTCAGCGCCGCGTCGGACTGGTCCCTCAGCGTCTGCGCCTCGGCGAGGTCACCCTCGATCTTGTTCTGACGCGCTTCGATCGCCCCGCCGACCTTCGGCAGAGCGAGCTTGGACACGATCACGTAAAGCACGACGAAGAAGATCGCGAGCGACACCAGCTGCGAAGCATAAGTGCTGCTCTCGAACGGCGGAAAGCCGCCACCGTGACCGCCTTCGGCCCCGGTGTGGGCGCCCGCCGCTGGACCCTTCGCCCCGCCATGACTCTCAGCCATGGAGTACTCCTGTTGCTGTCATGCGCGCCGCTTCGGTCGAAGCGGCGCGAAGAACGTCGTCCTCAGAGCGGAACGAACAGCAGCAGCAGCGCGATCAGCAGCGAGAAAATGCCGAGCGCTTCGGTCACGGCGAAGCCGAAGATCAGGTTGCCGAACTGGCCCTGAGCGGCCGAGGGGTTGCGAACGGCCGCGGCGAGGTAGTTGCCGAAGATCACGCCCACGCCGACGCCCGCACCGCCCATGCCGATGCATGCGATGCCCGCGCCGATAAGTTTTGCTGCTGCCGGATCCATTTTAGACTCCTTGGAAGAAAGATTGGGTTGTGGGTGGAAATTCCCCGGACCGCTCAGTGTCCCGGATGAATGGCGTCGTTGAGGTAGATGCAGGTCAGGATCGCAAACACATAGGCTTGCAGGAACGCGACCAGAATCTCGAGGGCGTACAGCGCGACCGTGAGCGCCAGCGGCAGCACGCCGCCGACCCAGCCGAGGGCGCCGAGCGAGAAGCCGAGCATGGCGACGAAGCCCGCGAACACCTTCAGCGCGATGTGGCCGGCAAGCATGTTGGCGAAGAGACGGACGCTGTGGGAGACCGGCCGCAGGAAGAACGACAGGATCTCGATGAACATCACCAGCGGCAGGATGTAACCGGGGACGCCGTGGGGCACGAAGATCGAGAAGAATTTCAGGCCGTTCTTGGCAACGCCGTAGATCAGGACCGTGAAGAAGACCAGCAGCGCCAGGGCTGCCGTCACAATCAGATGGCTCGAGATCGTGAAGGTATAGGGAATGATGCCGATCAGGTTCGAGACGCAGATGAACATGAACAGCGAGAAGATCAGCGGAAAGAACTTCATGCCTTCCGAGCCGGCGGTCGAACGGATGGTCGACGCGACGAACTCGTAGGAGATCTCGGCGACCGACTGAAGGCGCCCGGGAACCAGCTGCGCACCGCTGGCAAGCATCAGCAGCGAGATGATCGCCACGGCGATCAGCATGTAGAGCGATGAATTGGTGAAGGCGATCGTCTGATGGCCGATATGGCCGATCGTGAAGAGAGGCTCGATGTTGAACTGGTGGATCGGGTCGATTTTCATCAGCGCGGCATCTCTTGGTCTGCCGGGCAATGCCGGCGGGTCTCGGTCTGCCGGCCGGGCCGGCCCGTACCGGCAAAGCCGGCACGATCATTCCTCTCCTGAGCGGATCGCTTAAGAACCACCGCGCCTGTTTTGACCTGCCCCTGCCGTTCTCACCACATTCACCACGCCGGCGACGAAGCCCAGCAGCAGGAACACGATAAATCCGAAAGGCGACGTCGACAGCAAGCGGTCGAAACCCCAGCCAATCCCCGCTCCGACGACGACCCCGGCGACCAACTCCGAAGATAACCGGAAACCAAGCGCCATCGCCGAGGCTCTGGCCGCTCTGTCTCCATCGTCACCTGCGGGTTGCTCGGTCTTGACGTGGCGGCCGCGAAGTTCGGACAACCGCTGATCAAGATTTCCGAGCCGTTCGGAAAGCGCAGCTTCCTCGGGCGATCTATCGCGATCTCCATTCTCGCCGTGTCCCGTGCCCTGTGTCATGCAACGAAGACCCGAAACGCCGCGGCTGAATGGAAATTACGCCCGCCACCCTCAAAAGCCGCGCGGACCATACTGATGGCCCATAATCAAGTCAAGCCAAGTCACGATTGCGTCGCTTTCTGTTATGTGTCTGATTTATTTGACGATATCGACGCACGCGGCAGCGCTGCACACAGCGTGACGCCGCACCGCAGCAGCTCCTCTCATGATCGGTGGATGCGGTCGCCATTTCGCCGTGCTGCCGGGATCAAACGGGCGGCCGTAATCGTTGATTCCGGGCGAGTGTTTTTGGCGGCGGATGGCCTTGCCGGGGTGTAGAATTGCAGATGTGCCACCTGCGCGGCGTGGCGGAGAGTGCGATGAGACCAGCGACGTCGTCCACAACATCATGGCTTTCGGCAGCGGCGCTGGCCGCGGTGATGGCCAGCAGCGGCGGTCTCGTTGCCGCGCAATCCGCGCCCGACGGCGAAAACGGCCGCTACAGCATGACGCCGATCCCCGAGGGCGTGCTGCGGCTCGACACCCGCACCGGCACGGTGTCGACCTGCACCAAGAACGGCGCCGGCTGGGCCTGCTACGCGGTGCCCGACGAGCGTGCCGCGCTCGACGCCGAGATCGGCCGGCTCCAGACCGAAGTCGAGAAGCTGAAGGGACAGCTCGCGGCGGGACCGACCGTGTCGGGCAAGATCGACGAGGCGCTGCCGAAATCCGACCCGCTCAAGAAAGCCGATCCGAAGGTCGCCGAGGGCGACCGCAAGATCGAGATCCCGCTGCCGAGCGACCAGGACGTCGATCGTGTGATGTCGTTCCTGGAAAAGGCCTGGCGTCGGCTGATCGACATGGCCAACCGCGTGCAGAAGGACGTGTCGGGGAGGATCTGAGTTTGTCGTCCTGGCGAAAGCCAGGACACATACGGCGCGGCCTCTCGGTTCATTCTCGAAGCGCGTTGCCACCTTTTGCCGTCACGCGCATTCGGGGTAATGAGTCCTGGCTTTCGCCAGGACGACGTTACGAGAGAACCTCCATGACATCAGCCAGATCCGTAACCCGCTCGGCGCCATCCTCGGTGCAAGCCACCATTATCTCATCGTCGCTGCTCACCGTGGAGACGCAGGGGCGCGGCTTCACGGACCTGACCCGCGAAGCAGCGGCGTTCATTGCCGAGGCCCGCGCGCGCGAGGGCGCGCTGACGCTGTTCATCCGTCACACCTCGGCCTCGCTGACGATCCAGGAAAACGCCGATCCCTCCGTGCTGGTTGATCTCACCACCGCGCTGTCCAGGCTCGCGCCGGAGAACGCCGGCTGGACCCACGACACCGAGGGGCCGGACGACATGCCCGGACATATCAAGACCATGCTGACGCAGACCTCGCTTCAGGTCCCGGTCCTGAACGGCAGGCTCGCGCTTGGCACCTGGCAGGCGATCTATCTGATCGAGCATCGCGCCCGCCCGCACCGGCGCGAGGTGGTGCTGCAATTCATCGGCGCCAATCAGTAGAGCGTTTTCGAGCGAAGTGGATCCCGGTTCGCGTAAAGAAAACGCGTCAAAACAAGAATCGAGAACTTCGGTTCTGTTTCCAATCAGAACCGAAGCTCTCGGCCCAAAGCAAAACCGGCCGCGGAGACCGCGGCCGGTTGGTGTTGGTTGATCGTTGCTTGCGATCAGGTCGCCTTGATGTCCACGTCCTTGGTCTCGGGCAGGAACAGGAAGCCGATCACGACGGTGATGGACGCGAAGATGACCGGATACCAGAGACCCGCGTAGATATCGCCGGTCGAGGCCACGATGGCGAAGGCGGTCGCCGGCAGCAGGCCGCCGAACCAGCCGTTGCCGATGTGGTAGGGCAGTGACATCGAGGTGTAGCGGATGCGGGTCGGGAACAATTCGACCAGCATCGCGGCGATCGGGCCGTACACCATGGTGACGAAGATCACGAGGATGAACAGCAGTCCGATGGTCGCGGCCACCTGCGGACGGAAGATGTCGAACGGATGCGCCATCTTCACGATGCCGGCGTCGCCGGTCTTCGGATAGCCGGCGGCCTGCACGGCGGCGAGAACCGCAGGATTGCTGTCCTTGGCGTTCGCGTAGGCAACTTCCTTGCCGTTGACCATCACCTTCACGCCGGAACCGGCCGCACCCGATGTCGTCGAATACTTGACCGACGACTGGGCGAGGAAGGCGCGTGCGGTGTCGCAAGGCGCGGTGAAGACGCGGGTACCGACCGGGTTGAACAGGTCGCCGCAACCCGCGGGATCGGCCACCACCTCGACCTTGGCCTGCTCGATGGCCTTTTCCAGCGCCGGGTTGGCGTTGGAGGTGATCATCTTGAAGATCGGGAAGAAGGTCAGTGCCGCGATCAGGCAGCCGCCGAGGATGATCGGCTTGCGGCCGATCTTGTCGGAGAGCATGCCGAACACGATGAAGAAGCCGGTGCCGAGCAGCAGCGACCAGGCGATCAGGAGGTTGGCGGTGTAGCCGTCGACCTTCAGGATCGATTGCAGGAAGAACAGCGCGTAGAACTGGCCGGTGTACCAGACCACGCCCTGGCCCATCACGCCGCCGAGCAGCGCGAGCAGCACCAGCTTGCCGTTCTGCCAGTTGCCGAAGGCTTCCGTCAGCGGCGCCTTCGAACTCTTCCCCTCGTCCTTCATCTTCTGGAAGATCGGCGATTCGTTGAGGCGGAGCCGGATCCAGACCGAGATGCCGAGCAGCAGCACCGAGACCAGGAACGGGATGCGCCAGCCCCAGGCCGCGAAGTCGGCTTCGCCGATCGCGGAGCGGGTGAACAGGATCACCAGCAGCGACAGGAACAGGCCGAGCGTTGCCGTGGTCTGGATGAAGGAGGTGTAGTAGCCGCGCTTGCCGTTGGGGGCATGCTCGGCGACATAGGTCGCCGCACCGCCATATTCACCGCCGAGCGCGAGACCCTGGGCAAGGCGCAGCGCGATCAGGATGATCGGGGCCGCGATGCCGATCGTCGCCGCATTCGGCAGCAGGCCGACGATGAAGGTCGACAGACCCATGATCAGGATGGTGACGAGGAAGGTGTATTTCCGGCCGACGATGTCGCCGATGCGGCCGAACACGATCGCGCCGAACGGGCGCACCAGGAAGCCCGCGGCGAATGCCAGCAGCGCGAAGATATCGCGGGTTGCCGGCGGGTAGGCCGAGAAGAACTGCGCGCCGATAATGCTGGCCAGCGAGCCGTAAAGGTAAAAATCGTACCACTCGAAGACGGTACCCAGCGAGGAGGCGAGAATGACGAACCGTTCGTCCTTCGTCATCCCTCCCACGCCAGCTTGAGACACAGCCATTGTCGACATGTTGAGTCGCTCCCCGAAAAATGCGTTTCCTCGCGCCCCAGACGCCCGGTCATGCCGGATCAACCCAGGTCTTGGCTCCAAGGTAACATCGGCGTGAAACCCGCCCCAATACGACTTTCGGCCTTGCGCGCTGACGCGCGCCTGACGGCGCGGTATCGGGCGCCGCTGCGCAGCCGCGAAGACTTCCGGATTAACCCCTTTGCAGCAAAGGGATAATGTGCACTTGCATGCCACGGCCGGTCAGGGAAGAATTGGCCAGCCGTGGCATCGACTCGCCAGCCGGTAGCGAATGACAGCAAGAGAACGATGAACGCTCCCTCGACCCATCTCGTCATTGCCGATGATCATCCCCTGTTCCGCGATGCGCTGCGGCAGGCGGTGGCGAGCGTCCTGACCTCGGCCAGGATCGACGAGGCCGGATCGTTCGAGGATCTGACCAAGCTGCTGGAGCAGACCTCCGACGTCGACCTGATCCTGCTCGATCTCTCGATGCCCGGGATCTCCGGCTTTTCCGGCCTGATCTATCTGCGCGCGCAATATCCGGCGATCCCGGTGGTGATCGTCTCGGCCTCCGACGACAGCGCCACGATCCGCCGCTCGCTCGATTTCGGCGCTTCCGGTTTCATCCCCAAGCGTTTCGGCGTCGAGACGCTGCGCGACGCCATCCTCAAGGTGATGGAGGGGGACGTCTGGGTTCCCGCCGACACCGACCTGTCGGCCGCCACGGACCCCGACATGACGCGCCTGCGCGACCGCCTGGTGACGCTGACGCCGCAGCAGGTCCGGGTCCTGATGATGCTGTCGGAGGGACTGCTCAACAAGCAGATCGCCTACGAGCTCGGCGTCTCCGAGGCGACCATCAAGGCGCATGTCTCGGCGATCCTGCAAAAGCTCGGGGTCGAGAGCCGGACCCAGGCCGTGATTGCGGCGGCGAGGATCGCCGGCGGCCAGTGGAAGCAGGGCACGTCGACGGGGTGAGCCCGCTACAGTGTGGCCAGGAGCGCGCTGGCCGCCCTGATATCCACCGTCTCGGAACCTTCGACGAAGCCTTCGAGCGCCGCCTGGAGCAATCGCTTTGCGTCCTCGCGGCCGTGCCGTTCGGCAAGCAGCTGCACAAGATCAATCGCCGCTCGCAGCTCCCAGGCTTTCGCAGCCTTGCCCCGGCTGAGCTCCAGCGACTGCATGAGGCAGGTCTCCGCTTCCCCGGTTTTCGGCTCCGGGAGCGACAGCAACACCTTGGCCCTCATGCGCAGCAATTCGGGCATATAGAGATGATCGCCGCCTTGTTCGACGAGGCGGATCGCATCGTCGACCAGGTGCGCGCTCTGCTCGACCTGCCCCAGTGCCAACAAGCCCTGGACCAGCGCGATGTTGAATGTCGTGGTAAGCAGCTCGTAACCGGCATCGTGAAGCTCGAGCAGGCAGGCCCTTATCGTCTCGACGCCGCCTGCGGCGTCGCCGCGCCGGATCGCCAGCTCGCCTTTGACGCCGCGGCCGACCGAGAGATAAGGGCCCATCGAACGCGAGGTGGCATGCGCGATGAAGTGGTCGATGCTCTCTTCCGCATCGTCGAGCTCGCCGCTCCAGAGCTCGATCGAGACCAGCCATATCAGCGCGATGCAGAGCGTGATCGGATGGTCCATCTGGGCGGCTTCGGTGACCGTCTGTCGCGCCAGCTGCCGCGCATCCCCGGGCCGGCCCTGCAGCCAAAGCTCTCGCGCGAGCGAGATGCCGGCCCGGTTGCGGTGATCGAAGCCATGGACCGTGCTGATCCGTTCGGTACCCGGACCCTGCCAGGCAGCCTCCAGCATGTTCAGCGCGTCGCGATGCTCGCCGGCCAGATGCAGCGAGACACCCAGGAGCGAATGGGCCAGTCCGAGGGACGCGGCATCGCCCAGCGTTTCGGCGACTGTGAGGCTCTGCCGTGCGTAACCAAGCGCGGCATCGAACTGCCCCATCCGCTCGTGGAAGATATGCATGCGGCCGAGCAGCTGAAGCTGGTTCGGCGCGTCGCCGCGCGCCTCCGCGATCGCGAGGCTTCTGCTCAATGCGCCGCGCGCCGCTTCGCTGCCGCCGCGCGTGAACATCAGGGTCAGTCCCAGGGCGGCCTGGATGTGCATTTCCTCGGCGCCGCCGCGCGTGGACGGATCGATCGCAAGCAGCGCCCGTTCCGACCAGCGCCGGCATTCGATCAGCAGTGACATTGCGAGAAAGATGGGAGCTGCCGCAGCGGCGAGCGCAATGCCGATGCATGCATCGCCGTTCGCGCCAAAACACCAGTCCAGCGCGGCGCGCACGTTGTGCAGCGCGGAGAAGTGGACCGCGCGTTCGTCGGCGCTCGGCACCGTCGCCCATGTCGTGCCGGCCTGTTCCAGCCATCGCCGGTAGTAGGTCGCGTGGCGGGCGGCGAGCGCCGCGTCGTCAGGCTCGATTTCGAGCAGATAGGCGCGCGTCGTGTCGAGCAGCCGGTAGCGCATCATGGCGCCGATCGGTCGCGGAGCGACCATCGACTTGGCGACGAGGCTGTCGATGGCGTCGAACAGGCGGGCGCGGTCGACACGGTCGTCCGGCACGACCTCGAGCGCCGCGTCGATGGTGAAATGGCCGGCGAAGACCGCGAGCCTGCGCAGCACGAGGCGCTCGCTGCCGGACAGCAGCCCGTAGCTCCAGTCCAGCGTCGCCTGCAATGTCTTCTGCCGCGGCGGCGCGGTGCGCTGCCCCTGCCACAGCAGATTGAGGCGTTCGTCGAGCAGCGCCGCCGTTTGCTCCAGGCCGTAGGCTTCGACCCGGCCGGCAGCGAGCTCGATCGCCAGGGCCATGCCGTCGAGCCTGCGGCAGATGCCAGCGACGATCGCCGCATTGCCATCGTCGAGCGCGATCTGCGCGCCGCCGGCGGTCGCCCGTTCGAGGAACAGCTGAAGCGCGGGATAGGTCTGCGCGACGGCCGCCGTCAGTCCGGCATCGTCAGGCGGAACGGCAAGCGGCGCCAATCGATAGACCTGCTCGCCCTCGACGCGCAGGGCTTCGCGGCTCGTGGCCAGGATATGGACATGCGGCGCGGCGTGGAAGATCTCCGCCGCCAGCGGCGCTGCGGCGGCGATGACGTGCTCGCAATTGTCGAGGATCAGCAGCATCCTCTTGTCCCGGAGATGCGTGAGCAGCGCGGGCATCGGGTCGTCAGTCTGGGCTGGCAGACCCAGCATCAGCAGGATCGAGGTGATCACGAGATCGGGATCGCTGAGCGCAGCAAGATCAACAAAGTGCGCGGCGTCGGCGAAGGTCGCGAGCAGGTCGTGAGCGACCGCCACCGCAACGGCGGTCTTGCCGACGCCGCCCGGGCCGACGATCGTGACGAAACGCGAGGTGATGAGCTTGTCCGAGATGGCCGCGACCACTTCGTCGCGTCCGACCATCCGCTGCAGCCGGTTCGGCAGCTTCACGGGCGGCGGTTCCATCCGCGGCGCGGGGCGCCGCTCTGCCGGAACATCCGTTTGCGAGATCGGCGCCACGAAGCAATAGCCGCGGCCGGAGAGCGTGGTGATGTAGCGGGCGCCGTCCTTGCCGTCGCGGAGGACCTTGCGAAGCGCTGCGACATGAAAGCGCAGATTGGCCTCCTCGACGGCCATGCCGGGCCACACCAGCGCCATCAGGTCCCATTTGCTGACGACCTCGTTCGGCCGCGATATCAGCGCGATCAGCGTGTCGAAGGCTTTCGTGCCGAGCGGCAGCGCGACGCCGTCGCGCGTCACGAGCCTTTCATGCGGTGTCACGGTGAATGGCCCGAACGACAGGGGTCCTGCCGTAGGCGCAGCCGGCTCAGTCATGGCGAGATCTAGGTCCTTGCGAATGGACCGGATAGCCAGATGATTGCGATCCGGCAAGGCCGCTCACGCATCGGCGTCAGACCGCGCATGCAGGCCTCATGAGGCACGCAGGCGGAGATCTCACAATTTCTCACAAGTCCAAACGGGTGTCCTGCGACAGCCGCTGCTAGTCAGTTGCGCGACGGCAAGGAGACCTTTCATGACGCAAGCGGCGAAACTGCTCTACACGGCCCGAACCCACACCGGCGGTGGGCGGCAGGACGGCATGTCCCGCAGTTCGGACGGCCGCCTCGATGTGCGGCTCTCTCCGCCGGGCGGCGCCGGCATCGGCACCAACCCCGAACAGTTGTTCGCGGCCGGCTGGTCGGCCTGCTTCGAAGGCGCCATGGAGATCGCGGCGCGCAAGCGGAAGATCACGCTTCCCAGGAAATGCGCAATCGATGCGGAGATCGACCTCCTTCTCGATGAGGGCGCTTACTCCCTCCGGGCGCGCCTCAATGTCAGCCTGCCGGGCCTCGATCGCGAGGTCGCACGCGACATCGTCGATGAGGCACACCAGACCTGCCCCTATTCCAAGGCCGTCCGCGGCAACATCGATGTCGCGGTCGCGCTGACCTGACGAACCATCTCCGACCATAAACAAGGTAGCACCATCATGAAGCAGCTCATCGACCAGCATCGCCGCAAGTTTTTTGGCGTCGCCGCGGGAACCGTTGCCGCCGGTCTTGGCGTGATCGATCTTGCCCGCGCTGAAACGGAAGCGCCGCGATCCCTCGCATCGAATGCGTCGTTCGGTACGATCAAGCAGATCGATGCCGGCGTCCTCAATGCCGGCTATGCCGAGGCTGGCCCGTCGAACGGTCCCGTCGCGATCCTGCTGCACGGCTGGCCCTACGACATTCATGCCTTCGTCGATGTCGCGCCGATCCTGGCAAAGGCCGGCTATCGCGTGATCATTCCTTATCTGCGCGGCTACGGCACGACGCACTTCCTCTCCAGCGAGACGCCGCGCAATGGCGAGCCGGCCGCAATGGCCGTCGACATCATCGCGCTGATGGACAAGCTCGACATCAAGAAGGCGGTCGTCGCCGGCTTCGACTGGGGTGCGCGCACCGCCGACATCATCGCCGCGCTGTGGCCGGAGCGCTGCCGCGCGCTGGTGTCGGTCAGCGGCTATCTGATCTCCAGCCAGGCTGCCGGCAGCGCGCCGCTGCCGCCGTCGGCCGAGCTGCAATGGTGGTATCAGTTCTATTTCGCGACCGAGCGCGGCCGCGCCGGATACGAGAAGTACACGCACGATTTCGCAAAACTGATCTGGAAGCTCGCCTCGCCGCAGTGGAAGTTCGACGACGCCACCTTCGACCGCAGCGCCGCGGCGCTCGACAACAAGGATCACGTCGCGATCACGATCCACAATTACCGCTGGCGGCTCGGGCTCGCCAAGGGCGAAGCGAAATACGAGGAGCTCGAAAAGAAGCTCGCGGCGGCCCCGCTGATCAGCGTGCCGACGATCACGATGGAAGGCGACGCCAACGGTGCGCCGCACCCCGACCCCAGCGTCTATGCCAAGAAATTCTCCGGCCGGTACGACTATCGCCTGATCACCGGCGGCATCGGCCACAATCTGCCGCAGGAGGCACCGCAGGCCTTTGCCAAGGCCGTCATCGACGCCGATGGCGCCTGAGGATCCGGCAGCACCTCGGTCCAGCCGGGCTGGACCGAGGCTCATCCGTAGATCCCAGCTTGATGAAGCGTCATGACGCCAACTGAACCTGCAAAGAAAAGACTGTCCTTCAGCACGGTGGTCGTGCTTGCCGCGCTTCTTCTGGTCGTTCTCCTGACCTGCGTGCCGTACCTCGTCTCGATCGCGCTCGCGGAGGGCCCCGCGACAGCAGATGCCTCGCCGATCTTCGGGGTCACGATTCCCGCGGGCTACAGGCAATGGGAGCTGGTCGCGCCGGCCGAAGAGGCCGCGCCGCTCGACGAGCTTCGCGCGGTCGTCGGCAACCAGGTGGCAGTCGACGCCTATCAAGCCGGAAAGCTTCCGTTCCCGGATGGCACCATTCTGGTCAAGCGCGCCTGGAAGCGGAAACGGTCACCGGAATTCGCGTCCGCGACGATTCCCGGCGCTGCCACCACGATCCAGGTGATGGTCAAGGATTCCAGGAAATATGCCTCAACCGGCGGCTGGGGCTTTGGCCGCTTCGTCAACGGCAAGCCGGTCGACGAGGCCCAGCACCGCACCTGCTTCGCCTGCCACGAGGCTCGCGCCAAGAGCCGCGATTACGTCTTCACGCGGCTTGCGCCGTAAGTTGCGACGGCGTGCCTGGCATTCGCCAACGGGCTTCTCTCACTCCGCCGCCACCATCTGCTGCGTGCGCCACTGGCCGAGCAGGGCGCGCAGCGAGGCCGGCTTCACCGGCTTGTTCAGCACCGCGATCTTCTCGTCGCGCGCCGCCAGCTGCACGGCGGGGCTGCGATCGGCGGTGATCAGGATCGCAGGGATGGCGTCGCCGAAGCGGCGGCGGATGTCGCGGATCGCGGCGATGCCGTTGCCGCGGTCGAGGTGATAGTCGACCAGCAGCCCGGTGACGCGCTTGCCCGCAACTTCGATCGCCGCGATCGCGCCTTCGGGATCGGCGACCGCGATCACCTCCGCGTCCCAGGCCTTCAACAGCGTGCGCATGCCGTCGAGGATCGCCGCATCGTTCTCGATGCAGACGATCAGCGCGCCCGCGATCGGCGTACGCGCCAGCGGCGTCGCGCTGGTCACCGCGGCGGTGAGGGTGATCGCCTTCGCCGTCGGCACCGTCACCGAGAATACCGAGCCACCGCCCACATTGGCGTCGATGGCGATGCCGTGGTTGAGCACGCGCGCCAGCCGTTCGACGATCGACAGGCCAAGGCCGAGGCCGCGCGCGATCCGCGCGCCCTGCTCGAGGCGGTGGAACTCCTTGAAGATCTCGCCGCGCTTGACCGTGGGGATGCCGACGCCGGTGTCGTAGACGCAGATCTTGAGCGAGGCGCCGCGGCGGCGGCAGCCGACCAGCACGCGGCCGCGCGGGGTGTATTTGATCGCGTTGGAGATCAGGTTCTGGAGCAGGCGCCGCAGCAGGAGCCGGTCCGACTCGACCGGCAGCGAGCAGGGCACGAAGGTGAGATCGAGGCCCTTGGCGCGCGCGATCGGTGCGAACTCGATCTCCAGCGAGCGCATCAGATCGGCCATCTTGAAGCTCGAGATCGAGGTCGCCATCGCGCCGGCGTCGAGCCTGGAGATGTCGAGCAGCGCGCCGAGGATCTCCTCGATGGCCTGGAGCGATTCGTCGATGTTCTCGACCAGCCGGGTCTCCTCGCCGCTGTGCTGGCGTTCGACCAGGCTGGTGACATAGAGCCGCGCCGCGTTGAGCGGCTGGAGAATGTCGTGACTGGCGGCGGCGAGGAAGCGTGTCTTGGAGATGCTGGCGTCTTCCGCCGTGCTCTTGGCCAGCGCCAGCTCCGAGTTCAGCCGGGTCAGCTCCTCGGTGCGGTCGCGCACGCGCTTTTCCAGCGTCGCGTTGGCGCGCTCCAGCGCTTCCGCGGCCTCGAAGGTGGGCGTGACGTCGGTGAAGGTGATGACGAAGCCGCTGCCGGGCATGCGGTTGGTGAGCACCTCGATCACCATATGGCGGTCCGGCAGGCGCTCGAGATAGGGCTCGCTGTCGATGGTATAGGCGGCAAGCCGCCGCTCCAGCATGGCCTCGCGCTCGATCGGGTCGGCCGGATTGCTCACGTCCATGAATTCCAGGATTTCGCGAAGCGGCGTGCCGAACTGGATGAAATGCGGGGGAACGTTGAGGAGATCGCCGAACTGCCGGTTGGAGCAGATCAGCTGCAGGTCGGCGTCGAACACCGCGATGCCCTGGCGCACATGGTTGAGCGCGGTCTGCAGGATCTCGCGGTTGAAATGCAGCGCCGCATGGGAATCGTCGAGCAGCTTCAGCGCGGCTTTGGCGGAGACCGTCCGCTTGCGCAGCAGCAGCGACATCACGAGGCGCGAGGACGCAGCTCCGATCGATGAGGCGATCAGGTGCTCGGCGTGCTGGAGCAGCTCGAAATCGGCGGGCGCTGCCGGCTCGAGCCGCACATTGCGACGGGCCGAGAAGGCCTCGAACGAATGCCGGGTGCGGTCGGGCCCGAGATATTGCGCGACCGTGGTCTGGATGTCCTGCACGGTGACGGTGGTGCGCCAGCGGCGGAAATTCGGGGAGATCGGCGCGAGCGTGTTGGGCACGAACAGATCGGCCTGCACCAGCTCGATGGACGAAGGCCGCCGTGCCAACGACAGCAGCACATAGGTGAGGATGTTGAGCGACAGCGACCAGATGACGCCATGCATCAGCGGCGGCAGGTCGGCGCCGAACAACGCCTGCGGCCGCAGCACCTCGATCCCGAACGGGCCGTGCTGGAGCAGCAGGATGCCTGCGGTCGAGGAATCCATGAAGCTCGGAATGAACAGCGTGTAGAGCCACACCGCGAAGCCGACCAGCATGCCGCCGATCGCGCCGCGCGCGGTCGCCCGCCGCCACAGCAGCCCACCGAAGAAGCTCGGCGCGAGCTGGGCGATGGCGGCAAAGGACAAGAGGCCGATCGCTGCGAGCTGGGTATTGCCGAGCGCGCGGTAGTAGAAATAGGCCATCACCATGATGGCGAAGATCGCGAGCCGCCGCGAGCGCAGCAGGAAGTCGCTGAAATCGGCGCCGCCGGTGCGCCCCTCCGGCCGCCGTTGCAGCACCAGCGGCACCACGAGGTCGTTGGAGACCATGATGGAAAGCGCGACGCATTCGACGATCACCATCGCGGTCGCCGCTGACAGGCCGCCGACGAAGATGGCGACGCTGAGCAGATCCGCGCCGCCCGCCATCGGCAGCGCCAGCACGTACATATCAGGATCGGCCGTGCCGAACGGAAAGCTGACGAGGCCGGCGATCGCGATCGGGATCACGAACAGATTGATGGCGACGAGATAGAGCGGGAACAGCCAGCGCGCGCGGCCGACCTCGGCATCGGAGGAATTCTCCACCACGCTGACATGGAACTGGCGCGGCAGCAGCATGACCGCGCACAGCGACAGCAGCGTCATGGTCAGGAAGTTGCCGATCGACGGCGAGTAGTTGATGGCGCGCACCGCCTCCGGCGTCTTCATCGCGCGCTCGATCAATTCATGCGGCGAGAACATCCAGAATGTGACGAAGATGCCGGCGGCGAGAAAGGCGACCAGCTTGACGATGGATTCGGTCGCGACCGCCAGCATCAGGCCGTGCTGGTGCTCGGTGGCGTCGGTCTGCCGCGTGCCGAACAGCACGGCGAAGGCCGCCATCGCCAGCGTCACCATCAACGCCATGTCGCCAAGGATCGGGATGTGGGAGAAGGCCTGATCCTCGCTCAGGATCGTCTCCAGCGAGGAGGCGACCGCCTTGAGCTGGAGCGCGATGTAGGGCACCGAGCCGATGATGGCGATCAGCGCCACGGTCGCCGCCACCGCCTGGCTCTTGCCGTAGCGGGCGCCGATGAAGTCGGCGATCGAGGTGATGTTGTGGGCCTTGGCGAGCTGGATCACGCGGCGCAGCACGCCGGCGCCGAGGCCGATCATCAGGATCGGGCCGACATAGATGGCGAGGAAGTCGGTCGAGGTGCGGGTGGCGAAGCCAACCGAGCCGAAGAAGGTCCAGGAGGTGCAGTAGATCGCCAGCGACAGCGGATAGATCAGGCCGGAGGCGCGGCCTGGCCCGGCCGGCGAGCGGCGGTCGCCGTGGCTCGCCACCAGGAACAGGAAGCCGATATAGCCAAAGGCGGCGGCAATCACGCCCCAGTCGTGCAGCATGGCGAGCGTGCTTCTCCCTGGGCGCGACGGCGCCCGGTCTCATTTTCCCTGCAAATCTAGCGCGTTGGGTGGGCGCAAGCGACAGCGAAATGCCCGGAAGGGGCGGGAACTGGCGTCGTCGTTAAGCCGTAGGGCGAGCTGCCTGCTCTCCCTCGCCCCGCTTGCGGGGAGAGGGTGGGGTAAGGGGGGCTCTCCGCGGGGACGGTGGCAGCTGGACTCGCGGAGACTCCCCCTCACCCGGATCGCATCTGGCGATGCGATCCGGCCTCTCCCCGCAAGCGGGGAGAGGCGAAGAAAAACCTACTCCGCCGCCAGCGACTTTTGCTTGAGCGGCAGGCCGAGGCGGTCCCACACTTGCAACAGGGCTTCGGCGAGTTGATCGATCAGGCCGTCGTCGTGATAGGGCGAGGGCGTGATGCGCAGGCGCTCGGAGCCCTTGGCGACGGTCGGATAGTTGATCGGCTGGATGTAGATGCCGTGCTCTTCGAGCAGGAGGTCGGAGGCCTGCTTGCACTTCTCGGCATCGCCGATGAACAGCGGCACGATGTGGGTGTCGCTCGACATCACCGGGAGACCGGCGGCGTTGAGGATCGCCTTGACCCGGGCGGCGCGGTCCTGGTGGCGCTCGCGCTCCCAGCTCGAGGTCTTCAGGTGCTTGATCGCGGCGGTCGCGGCCGAGCAGATCGCCGGCGGCAGCGCGGTGGTGAAGATGAAGCCCGGCGCATAGGAGCGCACGGCGTCGATGATCTGGCCGTTGGCGGCGATGTAGCCGCCGAGGCAGCCGAACGCCTTGGCCAGCGTGCCTTCGAGAATGTCGATGCGATGCATGACGCCGTCACGCTCGGCGATGCCGCCGCCGCGCGGGCCGTACATGCCGACCGCGTGGACTTCGTCGACATAGGTCATCGCGTTATATTTCTCGGCGAGATCGCAGATCTTGGCGAGCGGAGCGACGTCGCCGTCCATGGAATAGAGGCTCTCGCAGGCGATCAGCTTCGGCCGGTTCGGACCCGCCGCCTTCAACAGCGCTTCGAGGTCGGCGAGATCGTTGTGGCGGAACACTTGCCGCTCGCAACCGGACTGGCGGATGCCCTCGATCATCGAATTGTGGTTGAGCTCGTCCGACAGGATCAGGCAGTTCGGAATGAGCTTTGCGATCGTCGCGATGCCGGTCTGGTTCGAGACGTAGCCCGAGGTGAACAGCAGCGCGGCTTCCTTGCCGTGGAGATCGGCGAGCTCGGCCTCGAGCTGCACCAGCGGATGATGCGTGCCGGCGATGTTGCGGGTGCCGCCCGCGCCGGTGCCGACGCGCGTTGCGGTCTCGACCATGGCGCCGACGACCTTCGGATGCTGACCCATGCCGAGATAGTCGTTGGAGCACCAGATCACGACGTCGCGCTTGCCCTTGGGCGAGTGCCAGATCGCATGCGGAAACCGGCCCGCCATGCGTTCCAGATCGGCGAACACGCGATAGCGCCGCTCAGTGTGGAGGCGATCGAGGGCGGAATTGAAGAACTGGCTGTAATCCATCGGCAAACCTGCAACGGAACCTGACCAAGGGGCGCATCTTCTTAGAGCTTTTCCAGCTCCAATGTCTATGCGCTATCCCACATTTGGCCCTGGAGGGCATTTGGGCAAAATGCCCTATCGTGCGATTTGAAACTTGATCCCGATCAAAGAACTCACCGGCTTGTGTAATGCTGCTTTGCGGTAAGTACCGGGAGGGGCCGACATGGCAGCCTGGGGCTGCCTGGGCTCGGCAACACAATTCAGCAGATTATCATTCGAAAGGACCCTCCCATGAAGCGCGTGATGATCCTCAACGGTCCCAACCTCAACATGCTCGGCATCCGCGAGCCGCACATCTACGGCACCACGATGCTCGCAGAGGTCAATGCGAGCTGCGAGGAAGCCGCCGCGAAGCTCGGGCTCAAGCTCGCCTTCCACCAGTCGAACCATGAAGGCGTGCTGGTCGACCTGATCCAGTCGGCGCGGCAGGACGCCGATGCGATCGTCATCAACCCGGCCGGCCTGTCCTTCACCTCGGTCTCGATCATGGACGCGATCAAGACATTCGAAGGCCCGGTGCTGGAAGTCCACATCTCCAACATCCACGCCCGTGACGAATATCACCGGCACTCCAAGATCTCGTTCGTGGCGACCGGCGTGATCTGCGGGCTGGGGCCGTTCGGCTACATCGCGGCGCTGCACGCGATTGCGAATATGAATATGAAGTGAAATGCTGCCGCAGCGACGGTCTGCTCCCTCGCTCCGCTTGCGGGGAGAGGGTTGGGGTGAGGGGGAGTCTCCGCACGGACGGTGACAGTCGGACTCGTGGAGAGTCCCCCTCACCCGGGATCCGCGCTACTCGCGAATTCCGGCCTCTCCCCGCAGGCGGGGAGAGGCGAAAAAAATCACGTCGTCCGAAACTGCAGCACGCCGTCCTTGGTCTCCGCCGTCAGCCGGCCCTCGACGATCATGTAGTTGACGTGGGCGACCAGTTCGCCGGCGGCAAAACCCATCTGGTGTTCGTCCAGCACGTGCTTGTTGAACACCACGGGCACCAAGGCGCGCGAGGTCTGCGGCACCTCGCGGCAGGCTTCCGCGATCAGGCGGCAGCGCTCCTCGTGGTGGTCGGCGAGCTGCTTGATGCGGGTCTTCAATCCGTAGAACGGCACGCCGTGGCCGGGCAGCACCAGCAAATCATAGGGTAGCGTCGTGGTGAGGCTGGCGAGCGAAGCCAGATATTCGCCGAGCGAGTTCTGGTCGGGCTCGACAGCCCACACGCTCACATTCGGCGAGATCTTGCTCAGCACCTGGTCGGCGGAAAGGAACAGCTTGTCGTCGGCGCAATACAGCATCACCTGGTCGAGCGCGTGGCCGCCGCCGGTGATCACCTTGAAGCGGCGCGTGCCGATCACGACGTCGTCGCCATGCGAGATGCGGCGGTAGGACGGAGGCAGCACCGAGACGCGCTTGAGATAGTCCTGGCCGCGGCCGAGCAGCTTTTCGGTGAGCGACTCGTCCATGCCGTGGCGGCGGAAGAACAGCCGCTGCGCTTCGCGTCGCTCCTCGGTGCCGCGATTCTGGTGATAGACCGATTGCAGATATTCGACCTGCGACATCACCAGCGGGCAGTTGAACCGCTCGACGATCCACCCCGCAAGCCCGACATGATCGGGGTGGGAGTGAGTGACGATCAGGCGCGTGATGTTGACGCCCTTGAGCGGGCCGTCGAACAGCTTCGTCCAGGCCTCGATCGTCTCCTCGTTGCCGAAGCCGGCGTCGACCATGGCGTAACCGTCGCCGTCGGCGAGCAGGTAGATGTTCACATGGTTGAGGCGGAACGGCAGCTTCAGCCGCGCCCACAATACGCCGGGCTTCACCTCCACGACCTCGTCGGGGCCGGGATGCTGGTCCCAGGGATAACGCAGGGCCTCCGCGGAGGACTGCACGGTGTCGGTCTTCGCGTTCATGCTACCGACTTAAACCCGCCGGGCGCGCCGCGCCAGCCGAAAAAGGACGCGGGGGTGGCTCGCATAGCGGTCATTCCGGGCCGGATTTTTCCGTGACCCGGATGGAGCGCAGCCCAAAAATGCCGGTCATTCCGGGGTGCGCGTGAGCGCGAACCCGGAATCTGGAGGTCGTCGCGCGAGATTCCGGGTTTGGCGCTTTGCGCCGCCCCGGAATGACAATCAGGCCGCTCGCATGCTGTTGAGGAACGCGTCGATCTCCCCGCGCAGCAGGTCGGCCTCGCGGCGCAGTGCGTCGGAGGCGCCCAGCACTTCGCTCGCCGCAGCGCCGGCTTCGGCGGAGGCGGTGGAGACGCCGACGATGTTGCTGGAAACCTCGCTGGTGCCGCCAGCGGCATGCTGGATGTTGCGCGCGATCTCGCGGGTCGCCGCGCCCTGTTCTTCGACAGCCGCAGCGATCGTCGTGGTGACGTCGTTGATCTCGCCGATGATCCGGCCGATGCCCTGGATGGCGCCGACCGCCGAGGTCGTCACGTCCTGCATGCTGGCGATCTGGGTGCGGATCTCCTCGGTCGCCTTCGCGGTCTGGCTCGCGAGGCTCTTCACCTCGGAGGCGACCACCGCGAAGCCGCGGCCGGCCTCGCCCGCGCGTGCCGCCTCGATGGTGGCGTTGAGCGCGAGCAGATTGGTCTGCGAGGCGATGGTCTGGATCAAATCGACCACGACGCTGATGCGGCTCGCGCTGTCGGCGAGGCTCTGCACCGTGGCGTCGGTCGCGCCGGCTTCGTCCACGGCCTTCTTGGCGATCCCGGCCGAGGTGACCACCTGGCGGCTGATTTCGGCGATCGAGGACGACAGCTGCTCGGTGCCTGACGACACGGTCTGCACGTTGACCGAGGTCTCTTCGGCCGCGGAGGCGACCGCGTTGACCAGCGCGTTGGATTGGTCGGCGGTGGTCGACATGCTCTGCGCGGTCGATTGCATCGAATTGGCGGACTGCGCCAGATTGTCGAGCGCGGAGCGCACCGTGCTCTCGAATTCGGCGATCTTCGCCTCCATGCGAGCGGCACGCTCGGCCTTGGCGACGCGGTCCTTGTCCTGTTCGCTCGCGAGCGCGCGGGCCTCGACCATGCTATCGCGGAACACGGTCAGCGTGTCGGTCATCGTGCCGATCTCGTCATTGTGCTTGGCACGCGCGATCTCGGTGTCGAGATCGCCGGCCGAGAGCGACTGCATGGCGCGCTGGAGGCCAGTGATCCGGCGCAGGATGTTGCGGCCGACATAGAGCCAGACGAACAGCGCCGAGCCGACCAGCATCAGCGCGCCCAGCGCCAGCATGACCGACGTCGCGAGCGAGATCTCCTGCCGCGCCTGGAAGGTCGACGCGTTGGTCTCCTTCTGCACGCCGTCGACGAGCTGCTGCACGCTGATGCCGAGGCCGACATTGAGCTTACGCGTCTCGTCCAGGATGGTCTGGCCGTAGTCGATGGAGTCGAGCTCCTTCTCGCGCAGATTGAACACGCCGGTCTTGCCGGTGCCGAGCGCGAGCAGCTTTTCCGCCGTCGCGCGCAGCATCTTGTTGCCCTCATTGTCCGACAGCAGATCGAGGTTCGACCGCAGGCGTCCTTGTGCCGTCTTGAATTCCTTCTGGATGTCATCGAGCTTGTCGCTCGTGTTCGCCGACAGCGCCGCGCTCATGTCGGCGGCTGCGAGATTGCCGCTGGCGACGACGTTGCCGAGCTGGCCGACGGTTTGCGCGGCTTCGGTGGCATCTTCGGCCGACAGGTTGGCCGAGCCGAGAATGGCGTTGACCCGGGTCTGCGCGTCCAGCATCGCCGGACTGGCCGCGCCCACGAAGGCGCCCTGGGCGCTGCGCAGCGCGTCATATTGCTTGTCATGGAGGGCGGCAATGTCCAGCCGTTCGCGGGCGGCCTTGGCCAGGCTCTGGGCCGCCTCGTTGATGCTCTTCATCGTCTCGCTGAGTCCGGAGACGACGGCCTTGTCGCCGCCGAGCTCGATGATCTCGTTGAGTTTCTGCTGCGTCTGCTCCTGCAATTCCCTGAGCTTCTTGGTGCGCTCGTTCAGGGCGTCCTCGCTTTGAGCCGCAAGCAGGGCCGGTCCCTGTGCCGCAAGGCTCGCGCTCAGGGCCGACAATTGCAGGCTGGCGGCGAGGCGCGGAATGTCCCGCCCGCTCAGTTCAGTCATGCGCCCGCCGAGATTCTGCAGCGCCAGGCCGGCGCCGGCCGCGATCACGAGGCCCATGCCCGCGATCACCGCGAAGGCCGTGAACAGGCTGCCGCGCACGCCCCATGTCGGCATCTTGAAACGAGGTCTCAAACGGCCAAGCAAACGGCCAACGCCCAGACGGATCGCCATCGAACTTCCCCCACGCTCTTGCTTCTGTTTTGTGGCGGGCAGTATCGGCGGGGCCGGTTAAAAAAATCGCAATTGGTGCAATTGCTTGCGCTGGTTCCGCAGGGCGAAAAAAGAAGGGCCGGCAACGGGGCCGGCCCTTCGTCAGGATAAGGTTTTGCTAACCGATCAGTAGCGCGCGACCGTCGAATTGGCCCAGTTGAAGCGATAGTTGACGCCCGCCTTGAAGGTGTGGTCGTCGGTGGTGAAGTTGCCGGTGCCCGCCAGCGGGCCCGCGGTGAAGTGCGCGTCGCCGAAATTGTAGTACTGGTACTCGGCCTTGGCCGACCAGTTCGGCGCGAACATGTATTCGAGTCCGGCGCCGACGGTGTAGCCGTTGCGATGATCGCCATCGATGATGAAGCCGGTCGGCACGCCGCCGACGGTGACCTTCTCGTTGTTGTCCGAATAGGCGTAGCCGCCCTTCACGTAGAGGAGGCCCGGACCCCAGGTGTAGCCGACGCGGCCGGTGATCGAGCCGAGGCCGCGCTGGTCGTTGGTGTAGGCGACGCCGCCCGGAAACACCGCGCCGACGCTGCCGGAGAGCCAGGAATACTGGCCTTCGACGCCGACCACGAAGTTCGGGTTGAACTGCCAGTCGGCACCGACCTGCACGCCGCCGAGGAAACGGCCGTTGCCGTTGTTGCCGGTGGAGAGGCCGTTGAAATTGTTGTCGCTGGAGAACGCGCCGCCGACATGGGCGCCGAGATAGAATCCCGTCCAGTTGTAGATCGGCGCGACATAGGCCGGCGCGGGCGCCTTGTAGTAGTTGCGGTTGCCGAGATCGGCGCCGACGGCCGGCGCAGCGGCGCCCACCACGAGCAGCGCGACGGTCGCAAACAGAATCTTTTTCATAGTCCAAACTCCAACACTTAGGTCCCCGGCAGGCGCGCTTTCCGCGCCGTCGTTGGTTTTGCAGATAGCTCGCTTTTGACGAAAATGCTGTCACATCCGTGGCACAGCGGCAGCCAACCTAACGTATTGGGCTGCAAATGATTTTCGTGCTTAATGGCGACTAAAGAAATGCTGAAGGAAGGTTTAACGTCGCCTCTTCCCGGTAACTTGCGTGCGGTTCTTGTTAACCAAGACGCCGCCGTGCTTCATCGCGCATCTGCGCGCGGAATGCCGCGCGCTTTGCCGGCCGGTCTTCCTCGCGCACGTCGTGGCGATCGAAGATGTCGAACTTCTCCAGGATCGGATAGCGCTCGCTCGCCATCGCGAGCACGCGCAGCACCTTGGTCGCCGACGGCGTCGGGCCGCTGACCTCCCAGCGCCGGATGGTGTCGGCGCCGCCGTTCTCCGGCAATCCGCATAGCCTGGCCATGTCGGCCGCAGTGAGCTTGCGCTCGAGGGCATCGGAAAGGTCGGCGCGGAGTTGCTTCAGTTCGGGGCCGGTCATGTCAATCGCGTTCAGGGGAGCTGCTTATGGCAATGCACTAGCGCTGATTCGGGTCCATCCGAAGGCAGCGAGCGCAGCCCCCGGGCTCCGGTACCTTTGTGTGCGCACGGAGTTATGAACGGAGTGCCCATGGAAATCTTCCGGCGAATGAACAGATGACACAGCGGGGCCCTAGCGATGAAGGGATCAGCCATGACAACCGTCAAACTCGCCATTGCCGCGCTCATCACGACCGGACTGCTTGCCGCGCCGTTCGCGGCTGAGGCGAAGAAGCACCGCTCGAGCCGATATTACAGCACCAGTGTGGTGGCCCCGGCCTATGGCAGCGCCGGATTGCCGGCGACGCAGGGCAGGCCCGCTTACGGATCGTCCGGACAGACGGTCGGCACGGTCACGGCGCCGTCGATCGGAACGTACAACTGGCCGTCGGTCGGCGTGACCAATTCGGTCCCGACCTGGAGCAATACCAACCCGCGGTGATGAGCGATTGCATCGCCCGTCAGCTCTCCGCGCCGCCCTTCTCAATGCCGAACACAAGGCAGGTCGTCGTCGCGTGCGCTAGCAGCCGGCCCTTCGTATCGGTGATGCGCGCTTCGGCGGTCGCGACGCGGCGGCCGGCGTTCAGTACGCGGCCTTCGGTGCGGATCACGCCGCTGGCCTCGCTCATGCCGCGCACGAACGAAATCTTGAATTCCAGCGTCGTGTAGCCGGTCCCGCCGGGCAGGGTGGTCTGCACCGCCAGCCCCATTGCGGAATCCAGCAATATCGCGGCGTAGCCGCCATGGACCGAGCCGATCGGGTTGTAGTGACGCAGGCCCGGCACGCTGTGGATCACGACAATTCCAGGTTCGGCCCTGCAGTCGAACGGCTCGACCGTCTGCATGATCGGCGGTTCGGGCAATTCCCCGGAGAAGATCGCGCGGACAAAATCAAGCCCAGACATCGATGCCATCACGTCGATGGGCACGACACCGTATTCGATGGCCGGTTTGCCGGCTTTGTCGTCCTCCACCGAGCGCCTCCAAACCTCATGGAATGATCTATATCATATAATAAGGGATGGAAAAGAGCCAGAAGGCGCACCTCAGGCGCCACGGCCACCCTGTTGCCCGATCACGCAACGCCATCCCGCGAGGCGCTCGGCCGGATGCTGGTTCATCCATTCGGCAAGCTGCGGCGCGCCCATCATGCAGGACTGCATCGAAACGTCGGCGAAGTCCGACGTGGTGACGATCTGCTCGTGACAATTGGCGGGAGAGGAGAGGCTGCAAAGCACGGCAATGATCTTGATCACGACAGATTTTCCACGTTGCCGCCGCCGACGGCGCGCCCGATCGTGGTCGTGTCGTGCCGCTCGCTGACCGGATCAGCGGGCGGGAAGATGCTGTCATAGATCGCGCGTGCCTCCTGGATGAGGCGCAATCGTTCGCGCTCGGATCTCGAGACAAATTGAATAACCTGGCCCATGTTTGGCTCCGAAGAGTTTGGCGACCATCATCAGATGATGGGAATCATTCCAAACCGATGTGGGGTGCGGCCCGGCGCTTTGCAGCTGTGCGGGCGGTCACGAGGAATAAAAAGCGCGTGACCGCGCCGTTGCGGCAGATGCGGTTCGATTCGGTCCAATCGTCTTTGGGGGCGAACCGGATACCGTTTGCGTCACGCCGCCGGCGCGCACTCCTTCCGCCCCGGCACTGCCGCGAGCAGCTCGCGCGTATAGGCGTGCTCGGGCGCGGCGAACAGCTGCGCGGTCGGCTTCAGCTCGACGATGGCGCCGCGCTGCATCACCGCGATGCGGTCGCAGATCTGGGCGGCGACGCGCAGATCGTGGGTGATGAACAGCATGGAGAGGCCGAGGCGCGCCTTGAGGTCTTCGAGCAGCCGCAAGACTTGCGCCTGCACCGAGACGTCGAGCGCGGAGACGGCCTCGTCGGCGACGATGATCTCGGGCTCGAGCGCGAGCGCGCGCGCGATGCCGATGCGCTGGCGCTGGCCGCCGGAGAATTCATGCGGATAGCGTTCGAGTGCCCCGGCGTCGAGGCCCACCATCTTTAGCAGATCGCGGGCGCGCTCGAAGGCGACCTTCGGATCGATGCCGGCCGCGATCGGGCCGTCGGCGATGATGTGGCCGATCTTGCGGCGCGGATTGAGCGAGGCGAACGGATCCTGGAAGATCATCTGGATACGATGGCGCTCGGTGCGCAGTGCCTTGCCCGAGAGTGAGGTGAGATCGGTCTCGCCGATCCGCACCGTGCCGCGGTCGGCTTCGATCAGCCGCATCACGAGGCGCGCCACCGACGACTTGCCCGAGCCGGATTCGCCGACGAGGCCGAGCGTCTCGCCCTTGAGGATGTTGAAGTTGACCGCGCGCGCCGCATCGACGCGGCGGTCCTCGCGAAACCAGCCCCCTGATGTGACGTAGGTCTTGTCCAGCCCGATCACCTCGACGGCCCTGGCCTGGTCGTCGAGGGGCTCGCGCGCCGGCGGATCCATCGACGGCACGGCCGCGAGCAGCGCCTTGGTGTAGTCGTGCTGCGGCTCGTTGAAGACGGTCGCCGCCGGGCCTTCCTCGATCACCTTGCCATGCCGGAGCACCACGACCTGGTCGGCGATGTCGGCGACCACGCCGAAATCGTGGGTGATGAACATCACCGCCATGTTGCGGTTGCGCTGGAGGTTGCGGATCAGCTTCAGGATCTGCGCCTGCGTGGTGACGTCGAGCGCGGTGGTCGGCTCGTCCGCCACCAGCACCGCCGGCTCGAGCGCGAGCGCCATCGCGATCATGGCGCGCTGACGTTGACCGCCGGAGAGCTGGTGCGGATAGGCGCGGACGATGCGCTCGGGGTCGGGCAGGCCGACCTCGCGTGCCAGCGCCAGCGCTCTTGCGCGCCGCTCCTTCGGCGAGAGCAGGCCGTGGGCCTCGAACATCTCGGCCATCTGGTCGCCGATCCGCATCAAGGGATTGAGCGCGGTCATCGGCTCCTGGAAGATCATCGCCAGCCGGCGGCCGCGCAGGTCGCGCCAGCCGTCGTCATCCAGCTTGAGCAGGTCGCGGCCCTCGAACTGGATCTCGCCTGATGTGACCGAGACCGTGTCGGGCAGAAGTCCCATCAGCGCATGCGCGCACATCGACTTGCCGGAGCCGGATTCGCCGACGACGCAGACGATCTTGCCGGGCCGCAAGTCGAGCGAGACGCCGTCGACGGCGAAGGCACGTTCGGCGCCCTTGGGCAATGCGATCTGCAGGTTCTTGATGGAGACGGCGGGCGGGGCGGTCATCGTCAGCGTCCCTCCCGCGACAGGCGCGGATTGAGCGCGTCGTTGAGACCTTCGCCGATCAGGTTCAGCCCAAGCACCGAGATCAGGATGGCGACGCCGGGAAACACCGTGATCCACCAGGCCTGGCGGATCACGGTGCGGCCGGCGCCGACCATGTAGCCCCAGGAGATCAGATTGGGATCGCCGAGGCCGAGGAAGGCCAGCGAGGACTCCAGCAGGATCGCGGTCGCCACCATCAGCGAGGCCAGCACGATCACCGGCGACAGCGCATTGGGCAGGATCTCGCGCAGGATGATCCAGGTGTTGCTCTGGCCGGTGACCACGGCGGCCTGGACATATTCGCGCGTGCGCAGCGAAAGCACCTCGCCACGCACGAGGCGGGCGACCGGCGGCCAGCTCACCACCGCGATCGAGGCCACGATCGAATAGATCGAGGGCTGCAGGATCGCGACCAGCACGATCGCCAGCGCGAAGCTCGGAATGGTCTGGAAGAATTCGGTGAAGCGCATCAGGGCGTCGTCGACCTTGCCGCCGAAATAGCCGGCCATGGCGCCGATCGGCACGCCGACGACCAGCGCCACCAGCGTCGAGACGAGGCCGACCAGCAGCGACACGCGTGCGCCAAAGATCATGCCGGCGAACACGTCGCGGCCGAGCGCGTCGGTGCCGAGCGGCACGGCCCCGAGCGTGAACGGCGGCAGGAACGGCCGCTGTACCATGCGCCAGGGCGAGTTCGGGAACAGCATCGGTCCGAACACCGCGATTCCGATCGCAAGCAACAGGATGATGAGGCCGATGACGCCGCTCGGGCTCTTCAGCATCGATTTCCAGAACTGTTTCATGAGGCGAATTCGATGCGCGGATCGACCAGCCGATAGACCAGGTCGGTGATGAGGTTGAAGATCAGGACCATGGCGGAGCAGATCACGAACACGCCGAGCAGGAGGTTGTAGTCCCGCTGCAGCAGCGCGTCGTACATCAGGCGCCCGATGCCGGGCCAGGCGAACACGGTCTCGGTGATGACGGCGCCGCCGATCAGCGTGCCGGAATGCACGCCGGCGAGCGTCACGACGGGCAGCAGCGCGTTGCGCAGCACGTGGCGGCGCTGGATCACGGCGTCGGAGAGGCCCTTGGCGCGCGCGGTCTTGACGAAGTCGAGCCGCTTCACCTCCAGCATCGAGGCGCGTGTCATGCGGGTATAAGTCGCCATGAAGAACAGGCCGAGCGTCATCGCCGGCATGATCAGGTGTTTTGCGACGTCGACCGCGTGGGCAAGGCCGGTGAGGTTGGCGCCGACCGTCTCGTAGCCGAAGCTCGGCAGCCAATCGAAGGTGACCGAGAACAGGAGGATACCCATCAGCGCCACCCAGAAGATCGGCATGGCGTAGAAGATCAGGGCGAACACGGTGATGCCGGTGTCGAGAAAGGTTCCGGCAAAGCGCGCCGCAAAGCTGCCGAACAGGACGCCGAGCATCAGCGAGATCGCGAAGGCGGTCAGCGTCAGCAACAGGGTCGCCGGCAGCCGTTCGAGGATCAGCTTCGACACCGGCGCCTGCTGGCGGAAGGAGAAGCCGAGGTCGAGGGTGACGACGCCCTTGACGTAGATGAAGAGCTGCTCGGGCAGCGGCTTGTCGAGGCCGAACTTTTCCCGGAGCTGCTTGACGAAGATCTGGTCGCTGGCGCCGGCCTCGCCCGCCATCACGACCGCGGGATCGCCGGGCGCAAGCCGGATCAGGAAGAAATTGAGGACGACGATCGCGAGCAGGACGATCACGCCCTTCACGACACGCTGAGCGACGAAGGAGAGCATATCTATAACGCAGTGAGATTGAGGTGCGTGTCACCGCGATCACGGTGCACTCCCTCTCCCGCTTGCGGGGGAGGGCAGGGGAGGGGGTGCTTCCGCGGAGGGATTGCCAAGAGGAGAGAACCCTCACCCGCTACGCTCTTCGAGCGTAGCGACCTCTCCCGCAAGCGGGAGAGGTAAGGGGAGTTCGGAGCGCCTGCCATCACTTGTCGAGCCATGCGTCCTTGAAGCCGTCATTGACGCCGATGCCGGTGGTGATCAGGTTCTTGACCTTGCAGCGCATGATGGTCGGGAATTGCAGCTCGAGCATCCAGGCCACCGGCACGTCCTCGACCAGGATCTTCTGCGCCTTCTCGTAGATCTCCTTGCGCTTGGAATCCGGGGTCGCGACGGCGCCATCGGCGAACAGCTTGTCGATCTCCGGGTTGGAGTAGCCCTCGACATTGTTGAACACCTGGCCCTTGGCGATGGCGCTGGAGACGTAGTTGCGCCCGACGCCGAGGGCCGGATCGCCGTACTGGTAGAGATAGGTGAAGGCGATGTCGTAGTCCCAGTCGCCGATCTTCTGGTTGCCGCCGGCAACGTCGGTGGCGATCGTCTCGATGTTCATGCCGACGTCCTGGAGGTTCTGCTTCACGGCTTCACCCCAGCGTTGCCAGGTCTCGCCATAGGCGAGCGGCAACAGGCGGATCTTCTCGCCCTTGTAGCCGGCTTCCTTCAGCAGCGCCTTGGCCTTGGCCGGATCGTACGGATATTTCGGCACGTCGTCGGTGTAGTATTTGATGGTCGAGGCGGACGGGCCGGTCGCGACCTTGCCGAGCCCGTTCCAGATCACGTCCTTGGCGAAATCGCGGTCGATCGCAAACATGATCGCCTGCCGCACCCGCTTGTCCGCGAGCGGGCCCTGGCGGTTGTTCAGCCATAGCCAGGCCAGCGGCGAGAAGAACTCCCAGCCGGCGCCGGTGACGCAGGTGTCCTTCAGCTTGGACAGCCGCGGCACGTCGAAATTCTCGACCGAGCCGCCGGGCAGCACGTCGACCTTGCCGGTCTCGTACGCCACCGAGCGCGCGGCGGCGTCGGGAATGACCTGCCAGTAGATCTCGTCGAGATAGGGTTTGCCCTTTTCGTGGTAGTTCGGGTTCTTGACCAGGCGGATGAACGAGCCCTTCTGCCACTCCTTGAACATGAAGGGGCCGGTGCCGACCGGGGCGTTGTTGTAGGGGTTGGTCTTCCAGTCGGTGCCGTCATAGAGATGCTTCGGCACCATCGGCATCGAGCCGACCTCGAAGATACCGAGGAACGGGCCGAACGGCTGCTTCAGCGTGAACACCACCGTGTAATCGTCGGGCGCCTCGACCTTGTCGACCTGCCCGAGGTTGTTGCGGGCGCGCGCGTGGGTCTGCTTCAGCATCTCGATCGAGAACAGCACGTCGGCGGCGGTGAAGGGCTTGCCGTCATGCCAGGTGACGCCCTTCTTGAGCTTGAAGGTGTAGGTCTTGGCGTCCTCGCTCACGGTCCAGCTCTCGGCGAGTTCCGGCTGCGGCTCGAGCTTGGGGCTGTAGCGCAGCAGGCCCTCGAAGATGTTGCCGGACACCATCTGGACCGGGCCGTTCTGGACCATCGCAAGCATCAGGGCGGGCGGCTCGGGCTGGATCACGGCATTGATCACACCCCCCGTTTTCGGCTCTTGCGCCAGTGCCGAGGCCGTGAGGCCGCAAGCCAGGAGGAGACCAAGCAACACTCGTTTTGGCATGTCGTATCTTTCTCAAGCGAGGCCAGCCGTAGACGCTTCGCACGTCATGGCGCGCAAAGCTACGGCCGGCCCATCCCAGTCCCCATCCGGTATCGAGGCTCACATAGTCCCATTCGGCGCCGCAAGATGAAAGTCTCGACAGTGTTCGCACAAAAAATGTACAGCGCGTCCTGTTTTCACTTGATTCATTATCCTGTCGTGGAGACAAGTCGGCCATGGACAATGCCACGCGCTCCGAACGGTCCCGCAACGCTGCGCTCGAAGCGGCCATCGCCATCATCGCGCGCGACGGGCCGGGCCGGTTGACGCTCGATGCCATCGCCCGCGAGAGCGGCCTCAGCAAGGGCGGCGTGATGCATCAGTTCCGCACCAAGGAGGCGGTGCTGAAGGCGTTGCTCGAGCGGCAGATGGCGCATTTCGAGGAGTTCTCGATCCGCTATATGGCAAAGGTGAGCGGGACCTCGGCAAATCCCAATCTGGCGACCCAGCTCGCCACGATCCGGGAAGCGGCGACCTCGCCGAATTCTGCCGCGCTGGCCCTGGTTGCGGCCATGGTCGAAAATCCTGACCTGATGGCGCTGCCGCGCGAACTCGAAATGAAGAGGATGGCGGCGATCAAGGAAGAAGCCGCCGACCCCGACCTCGCGATGCTGCGCTGGGCCGGGGCGCTCGGGCTGCTGCTGAGCTCGCTATTCGGCATGTCTCCGCTCAGCAAGGACGAGCACCAGCGACTGTTCGCGCGCCTGCTCGACGACGCACAGTGGACCGGCCTCGGACAGCCCGCCACGACACGCACCAAGTCCGCGGCCAAGTCCGGAACGCCATCGGCGGCAAAGGCCCCGACCCCGCGCAAGCGCGCCTGATTCACCGTTAACGAATTCCGACCGGCGCCTGCCCAAATCCGCGCCTGCGGCCAAATGTGCCAACGCGTCATTTCCGTATTTTACAAACCAACTGGTCGGTTTTATAAACGGAAACACTGAGACGGCCCAAGGCGTCTGAAATGGCCGCGGACGATGCCTTGGGCCGGCAATGGTGAGCGCCGCAGCCGCGTCTGGTCCCAAAACGCGGCTGCGGTCCCCATCGCCTTTGCTGAAAGCCGCTAGAGGAGTCTGGAATGGATCGCTCGATCGCCCTGCGCGGTCTGGGAACGCTGGTGCTTTGCGCGGCCGCGGCCGGCTGCGCCTCGGTCGCGCCCGTGCCCTATTCGGAGATGGCGTCGTCGGCCTACATGGCCCCGGACAAGTCGGACGCCTCCGGCCGCGTGCCCTACCGCTATTCCACGCCGGTCGACTGGCGCGCATATAATAAAGTGATCCTGGATCCCGTCGTGCTCTACCGCGGCAAGGATCATCAGTTCGGCGACATGTCCGACAAGGACAAGGCAACGCTCGCCGCCTACATGCAGAACTCCTTCGCCGAGCGGCTGCGCGGCCGTTTCGCGCTGGTGCGCGAGCGCGGACCGAACACGTTGCGGATCAGGCTGACGCTCACCGGCGCCGTCACCAACACGCCGGTGCTCGGCACGCTCTCGCGCTTCGACCTCGCCGGTGCCGTCTACAACGGCGTGCAGGCCGCGCGCGACGGCGAGGGGACGATGACCGGCTCGGTCGTCTATGGCGTCGAGATCTTCGACGCCGCCACCTCGCGCCTGCTCTCTGCCTACGTCACCAAGCAATACCCGGGCGCCTACGACATCAAGGCCAGCGTCGGCGCGCTCGCAGCCGCCACCGCCGGCCTCGAGAAGAACGCCGACGCGCTGATGGCGCAACTGAACTGACGCGGCAACCCGCGCAACGAAAGGCATCGCAGATGGACATTCTTCTTCGCTTCGTGCTGCGCGTCGCGATCACGGTCATGATGATGATCGTCGGCGGCCGCGCCGGCGCTGCCGCGCCCACCGATCCCAGCGGCACCTGGCTGGTCGAGGACGGCCGCGCCCGCATCCGGCTCGAACGCTGCGGTCCGTCGCGCGAGCGCATCTGCGGCTTCATCGTCTGGATGAAGGAGCCGGCCGACAAGCGCGGCCAGCCCTATCGCGACAAGGAAAACCCCGATGCGGACAAGCGCGCCCGCGCGCTGCTCGGCCACCAGCTCATCATGGGCTTGCAGGCGACGCCCGAGGGACGGTTTGCCGGCGACATCTACAATGCGGAGGACGGCAAGTTCTATTCGGTCTCGCTGTGGCGCGAATCTCCTGATCGTCTCAAGCTCAAGGGCTGCCTGATCAAGTTCCTGTGCCAGACCCAGACCTGGCAGCAGACCCTCGACGTGCTGCCCGGTCAGCTCGTCGGCCTGACCGGCGATCTCAACGGCCCGCGCGCCGACAAGGAATGGGCGGCGGTGCCGGCACCGAAGCCGATCCAGGTGAAAACGAAATAGCCTTCAGGGCGTCCGCAGCGCCCGTCGCAACTCGTCGAGCGCGTCTGCGAGCTGTTCGCGGTGCGCGATGTCGTCCTTGGGGAGTGCGGCGACGTTGCCGGCGAGCTCCCGCAGGATGCCGGCGAGCAGCCCGAAATTGATGTGCAGGTGCACCGATTTGCGCTCATCGGCCGCGCCCGGATGTTGCAGCACGAGCGCAACGCCGCTGCCGTCGAGCCGCGCCTCGAAGCGCGATGAATGCTCGAAGGTGCCGACATAGAACTTGTCGGGATATTCGAGCGCGATCTCTGCCTTGTCGGGAACCGGCCTGGACATGTGAGCCTCATCGATATCGCTGCATTGTGACCGGGAATAGACCGGGCCGCCTTGCGATAGGTCAGAGGCGACCGCTTCCGGGTTTGATCCGGATCAAAGCCAAGCCGCCGCTTCTGCGATCGAATGGCAACTGGCCGGACGCCGCGTTGCGTGCCCTGGTTCTTTCAGCCGTGAGACGATCGATGGACATGCAGGCCACGAATACCCCCGCGCGCGACGACAGCGGACCTGATGTCGCCCTACCGGAGCCGGATCAGGGCGTGCAGCGCTGTCTGCAATTGCTTGTTGATGCCGGCCTGCGGCCAACGCGCCAGCGCCTGGCGCTCGGCCAGTTGCTGTTCCTGCGCAGCCATCGTCATGTGACCGCCGAGGGGCTTTATGAAGAGGCGCTGGCGGCGAACGCATACCTGTCGCTCGCGACCGTCTACAATACGTTGAATCAGTTCACCGAAGCCGGCCTGTTGCGCCGGATCGCGGCCGACGGCATCAAGTCTTTCTTCGATACCGACACATCCGTGCATCCGCACTTCTACCTCGAAGGCGAGGATGTGCTGGTCGACGTCGCCGATGGCCTCGCCTTCACCAGGATTCCCGAGGCGCTTCCCGGCCACGAGATCGCGCGGCTCGACGTCATCGTCCATCTGCGCCGGAAGCGCGTGTAGCGCCGCCGCGCTCTTACCTTCCCCTGGAGGGGCCTCACCGCACGCCTCGTCCTTCGATACGACCGCTTCCAGCGGCCTCCTCAGGATGAGGCTAGGCAGCACCGTGCCCGTTGGAACTGCTGCCGCGAATTCCGTCCTCATCCTGGGGAGCCCGCCAGGCGGGCGTCTCGAAGGATGGCCGCAGGAACCGCTCTCAAATGCTATTCCCCTGCCGTTCAAGGGAAGGCAAGAGGTGTCACCGCAACCCCGCCCGGCGGAATCCTTCCAGATAGTGCTCGCGATCGGCGTCACTGGCCCATGGCAGTTGCGTCGCGATCCAGTGCAGCGAGATGCCCGGCTGGGTGCGGCGGAGCTCGCCCAGCGCCATCTCGGCAAGCATCCCGTCGCCGGTCATGCCGGCGGAGACGGCGAGCACGCGATAGGCGCCGGTGAGGTCGCCGCGATGGCGGATCGCCTCGCGCGCGAGCGCGATGGCCTCGTCATAGCGCCGCTCGGTGAAGCGCGCATAGCCGGCGATACCGTGATAGATCGCCAGCGACGGGTCGCGCGGTGAGAGCCGGATCGCCCTCTGCGCCGCCTCGAACGAGTCCTTCGATCGCCCGGCATAGGACAGCGCCAGCGCGTAATAGCCCTGCGCCAGCGAGAAGTTCGGATTGAGCGCGAGCGCCTGCTCGAACTCGGACAGCGCGTCCGCAAGCCTGCGCGTCGAGAAGTAGACGCTGCCGAGCCCGGTATGCGCCCAGGCGTCCTCATGATCGCAGCGCACCGCGGCCAGCGCGGCGGCTTCCGCTATTGGCGCCACCCTGGCCAGTTCGACCCAGCCGAGATGCGCGCCGAACATGTGGTTCGCCGCCAGCACCGACAGCGCCTGGCCGTAATTCGGATCGATCCCGATCGCGCGCTCGAGCAGCGCCTGTGCGGCCTCGTGATCCTGCCGCGTCACGCGCCAGTAGTGCGACAGCGCGCGCATCAACAGATCCCAGGCGTCGAGGCTCGCGGGCGGCTTGCGATGGCTGCGAAAATTCTCCGCTGCGTGGATCTGCGGCTCGATCGCCGCGACGATCGCGTTGGTGATCTCGTCCTGCACGGCGAAGACGTCGACGAGCTCGCGGTCATAGCGTTCGGCCCAGAGATGGCTGCCTGACGCCGCGTCGTTGAGCTGGGCGGTGATGCGCACCCGGTTGTGCGCCTTGCGCACGCTGCCTTCGACGATGTAGCGGACGCCGAGCTCCTCGGCGATCTGCCTGATGTGGACCGCGCGTCCCTTGTAGATGAAGGACGAGTTGCGGGCGATCACCATGAACCAGCGCTGCTTCGACAGGGCGGTGAGGATGTCCTCGCTGATCCCGTCACCGAAATAGTCCTGTTCGGGATCGCCGCTCATGTTCTCGAAGGCGAGCACCGCGATCGCTGGGCGGTCCGCAACAGTGCGTGCCGGGGCCGCGGCGGGTTCCGCAGGCGCGAGTGTGACTGCCACATCTTCCCGGACCTCGCCGACGAACCGAAAGCCCTTGCGCGGGATCGTCTTGATCAGCCGCTGAGTCGCGCCGTCGTCGCCGAGCGCCTTGCGCGCGGCATTGATCCGGCTGTTCAGGGCGGAATCCGAGACGATCCGGTCACTCCAGATCTGGCTGATCAGGTCATCCTTGCTGACCACTCGGGCCCGCTGCGCGACGAGGTAGAGCAGCAGATCGAACACCTGCGGCTGCAACGGCACGGCGACCCCGGCGCAGGTCAGTTCGCGCAGGTCGCCGTCGAGCACGTTGTTTTCAAAGCAAAATCGCACGTTTCTGTCGTCTCAAGCAAAAATCAAAGTCGTCTCAGGCGAAAATCAACCGTCCGCAAAAGCCATGGAACGTCCGATCCGGCATGGTGCGAAGACCAAACAGTGCCGATGCCTCGGCACAACGGAGCTTTCCATGTCCCAAATTGATCACCAGGTTCATTCGATCGGCCCGGAGGTTACGGGCTCTCGCATTTTCAAGTTCATCGCCTTTCTGTACGGAATTGCGGCGTATCTCGTGTTTTTCGTCACCATTCTCTACGCTATCGGCTTCGTGATGGGGCTGGTGGTGCCGAAGACCATCGACACCGGAACCGACACGTCGACGGCTGAGGCCGTCATCATCAACCTGCTCCTGATGGCGCTGTTCGCCGTCCAGCACAGCGTGATGGCGCGCCAGCGCTTCAAGACGTGGTGGACGCAGTTCGTCTCCAAACCGATCGAGCGCAGCACCTATGTGTTGTTCGCGAGTCTGTCATTGCTGCTCCTGTTCTGGCAGTGGCGTCCGCTGCCGACGGTCATATGGGAGGTCGAGGACCCGGATCTCGCCGTGACGCTGGTCACGGTGTCCTTCGCAGGCTGGGTGCTGGTGTTCACCTCGACCTTCATCATCAACCATTTCGAATTGTTCGGATTGCATCAGGTGACCAACCATCTCGTCGGCAAGGAAGCGACGCCGCCGCGTTTCAAGACGCCGCTGCTCTACAAGTTTGTCCGTCATCCGATCTATCTCGGCTTCATCGTCGCGTTCTGGGCGGCTCCGGTCATGACCGCGGGACATCTGCTGTTTGCGGCCGTGACCACGATCTACATCTTCGTCGGCATCGCGCTGGAGGAGCGCGACCTCATTGATCTCTTCGGCGACGAATACCGGCAGTACAAACAACGCGTGTCGATGCTTATTCCCTGGCGCCGGTCAGTTTAGTTTTCGCGCTCTGCGCGCGCGTCCGCCGAAAGGAGGACGCGCGGCGGCGCCGAGGCGCGTATCGGACCTTGCCGGACTCTCGCCTTCAACGTCCCTCGGAGTGATTCCCCCTCACTCCGAGGCTACCAACGCGAGCGAAGCTCGTCGCGACCCCGCATCCGCCTTCGCCGAGATCTCGGTGAACCGGAGCGGGGAGAGGATTTCCAACCTTCATCAACGGAGACGACCCAATGAAACATGTCGGACACTGCTTCTGCGGCGCGGTTACGGTCGAGGTCACGGGTGCGCCGGAGGCGATGGGCTATTGCCATTGCGGCTCCTGCCGGTCCTGGTCCGGCGGGCCGGTGAACGCCTTCAGCCTGTGGAAGCCTGACGCGGTGCGCATCACCGAGGGCGCGCAGCACGTCGAGACCTTCGCCAAGACGCCGCTCAGCCAGCGCAAATATTGCAGGAAGTGCGGCGGCCATCTCATGACCAATCACCCGCCGCTCGGTTTGACCGACGTCTTCACCGCCACCATCCCCACCCTGGCGTTCACGCCCGGCGTCCACGTCAACTACGCCGAGACGGTGCTGCCGATGCGCGACGGCCTGCCCAAGCTGAAGGACTTCCCCGCCGAGTTCGGCGGCAGCGGCGAGATGATGCAGGAGTAGCAGGCGCTGCTCTTCCTCCTCCTCTTGCGGGGGGAAGAGCGAGCTGCATCTCAGCCGTTCTCCACCAGAAACTCCACCCGCTCGGCGGCAAAGCGCGAATGCTTCGTCACCAGCGGCTTGCCGTCGAGACCGTGGTCGGTGGCATCGACCACGAGGATCGGCCGTCCCAGCGGCAGATCGAGCCGTGCAGCGTCGGTCGCGTCGACGATGCCGGCGGTGATCCGGGTCGCGCCGCGGCGATAGTCGCGGACGCCGAAGTGTTCGAGCAGTTTCGTCATCGAGCGCGTTGCCGCAAACACGCTGCCCGCGCCCGGAAACAACTCCGCCGACAGCCACGTCGTGGAGACGCAGATCGGGGTGCGGTCGGCGAGGCGTATCGCCTCGATCCGCACCAGCGGGGCGCCGACCTTCAGGCCCAGTTCGCGCGCCAGCTCGCGCGTCGCGACGTCGTCGGACGCCTCGATCAACTGCCCGCGCGGCTCACGGCCGCCGGCGCCGACGATCTCCGAGAAGCGCGTGCGCGAGCGCAGCGGATAGGCGATGCGCTGCGCCTCGACATAGGTGCCGCTGCCACGTTCGGCGCGCACCAGGCCGCGCTCGGCAAGGGCTGCCAGCGCCCGCCGCACGGTGTGGCGATTCACGCGATAGGTCTCGGCGATCTCCATCTCGCCCGGCAGCTTGTCGCCGGCGGCGAAGCGGCCGTCGGCGATGCCGCGCTCGATGCCGTCGGCAACGAGGCGCCATAGCGCGACGCCCGTGGAGGCGGTGTCCTGCATGCTCATATCGCCGGTCAGCCTAGCCCGAAAATCACACGCTTGTCACGAAACAGTCATGGCGCTTCCGTATGAAGTTGTCTACTATCATAGACAACTTGAGTTCGGCAAGTTCGGTGGGTCGGGTGACGCAGCACAACAATCAGCAAGCCCAGCGCAAGGCCGCGATGGCCGTGCTGGCGCACGCGGAGGCGGGCGAGATCGCCGCTCGCCTCCGCGCTTTCGCCCTCCCGGCCCATCAGGATCTGCGCGCGCCGGAAAACGGCCTCGTCATGCTGCGCGGCCGGGTCGGCGGCGACGGCGCCCCGTTCAACCTCGGCGAAGCCACGGTGTCGCGTGCCGCGGTGCGGCTCGCGAGCGGCGAGGTCGGCTTCGGCTACACGCTCGGACGCGACGGTGAGAAGGCGCGGCTGATCGCGCTGTGCGATGCGCTGGTGCAGTCGCGGGATTTTTCCGCATCGGTCGAGCGGGACGTTATCGCACCGTTGCGCGAGCAGCTTACGATCCGGCGCAAGCAGGCGGCGGCCGAGACCGCCGCGACGAAGGTTGATTTCTACACCATGGTGCGCGGTGAGGGGTGAGATCATGACCACGATTGCGGAACTGCCGCCGGGGTTCGCCGACAAGGTGCTGTCGGCGCAATCGACCTTTCGCTCGGTCATGGACGCGATGGCGCGGCCGGGTTCGGTCCAGCGCATCGTGCCGATGGCGGGCACACCCGGGCCGATGATGCGCGGCGCCGCCGCGATCGCGCTGACGCTGTTCGATCACGACACGCCGCTCTGGCTCGATGCGCGGATGTCGGAAAGCTCGGACGTCGTGAAATGGCTCAAGTTCCACACCGGCGCGCCGGTCATTCAGGATTCCTCGATCGCGAGCTTTGCCCTGATCAGCGATGGCGCCTTGCTTCCGGCGCTCGAGCGCTTCGCGCTTGGCACCAGCGAATACCCGGACCGATCGACCACGTTGATCCTCCAGGTCGATAGCCTTGACGCGGGGCGGAGCTTCGAGCTGCGCGGCCCCGGCATCGACGGCGTCGCGACGCTTCGGGCCTCGATCAAGCCCGCCGACCTGTTCGAGCGGCTGCGTGTCAACGAGGCGCTGTTTCCGCGCGGCATCGACGTGGTGCTGGTCGCCGATGACGCCGTGGTCGCGATCCCCCGCACCACGCGGGTCGTGAGCAAGGAAAGCTGAAGCATGTATGTCGCAGTCAAAGGCGGCGAACGCGCCATCGAGAACGCCCATCGCCTGCTCGCCAATGCGCGGCGCGGCGATCAAAGCGTGCCGGAAGTCACGCTCGACCAGATCTCGGAGCAGCTTGGTCTGGCCGTGGACCGCGTCATGAGCGAAGGCTCGCTTTATGACCGTGAGCTCGCAGCGCTCGCGATCAAGCAGGCGCGCGGCGATCTGATCGAGGCGATCTTCCTGGTTCGCGCCTTCCGCGCCACCCTGCCGCGCTTCGGTGCGAGCGAGCCGGTCGACACCGGCGCCATGCGCGTGCAGCGGCGGGTGTCCTCGACCTTCAAGGACATTCCCGGCGGCCAGATCCTCGGGCCGACCTTCGACTATACGCACCGCCTGCTCGATCCCTCGCTCGCGGAGGGATTTGTGCCGGACGCGCCGGCGACGGCCGAAGCCTCGACCGCGACGACGCCGCGCGTGACCGATATCCTGGGCCGCGATGGGCTGATCGAATCCTCGCCGCAGGCCGAGGCCGGCGCCAGCGTCGGCGATCTCACGCGCGAGCCGCTGAACTTCCCGGCCGACCGCGACCTGCGCCTGCAAAATCTCGCGCGCGGCGACGAAGGCTTCCTGCTGGCGATGGGCTATTCCACCCAGCGCGGCTACGGCCGCAACCATCCCTTCGCCGGCGAGATCCGCTTCGGCGAGGTCGAGGTCGAATTCTCCGCCGAGGATGTCGGCTTCGCCGTGCCGCTCGGCTCGATCGAGCTCACCGAGTGCCAGATGGTCAACCAGTTCAAGGGTTCTGCCACGGAAGCACCCTGCTTCACCCGCGGCTATGGCCTCGCCTTCGGCCAGAGCGAGCGCAAGACCATGTCGATGGCGCTGGTCGATCGCGCGCTGCGTGCCCGCGAGCTCGGCGAAGAGGCGCTCGCGCCGGCGCAGGATGAAGAATTCGTGATGTCGCATTCGGACAATGTCCAGGCGACCGGTTTCGTCGAGCATCTGAAGCTGCCGCATTATGTCGACTTCCAGTCCGAGCTCGGCCTGCTGCGCAAGCTGCGTCAGGAGTTTGCCGAGGCCAATGCGCCCGATGCCATGAAGGAGGCCGCGGAATGAACGCGCCCGCCTACAATTTCGCCTATCTCGACGAACAGACCAAGCGGATGATCCGCCGCGCCATCCTGAAGGCGATCGCGATCCCAGGCTATCAGGTGCCGTTCGCCAGTCGCGAAATGCCGATGCCCTATGGCTGGGGCACCGGCGGCGTGCAGGTCACCGCCGCGATCCTCGGTCCTGAGGACGTGCTGAAGGTGATCGACCAGGGTTCCGACGACACCACCAACGCGATTTCGATCCGCAAGTTCTTCGCCAAGACTGCCGGCGTCGCCACCACGACGGCGACCGACGCGGCGACCGTGATCCAGACCCGTCACCGCATCCCCGAGGCCGCGCTGAACGAGAACCAGGTGCTGGTCTATCAGGTGCCGATCCCGGAACCGCTGCGGTTCCTCGAGCCACGCGAGACCGAGACGCGGCGCATGCATGCGCTCGCCGAATACGGCCTGATGCATGTGAAGCTCTATGAGGACATCGCCCGCTTCGGCCACATCGCGACCGCCTACGCCTATCCGGTCAAGGTCAACGCGCGCTATGTGATGGACCCGTCGCCGACGCCGAAATTCGACAATCCCAAGATGGACAATTGCCCGGCGCTGCAATTGTTCGGTGCCGGCCGCGAGAAGCGCATCTACGCGATCCCGCCCTATACGCAGGTTGTGTCGCTCGATTTCGAGGATCACCCGTTCGAGCCGTATCGCTTCAATGCGCCCTGTGCGCTGTGCGGCGCGGATAACTCCTATCTCGACGAGATCGTCACCGACGACAAGGGCGGACGGATGTTTGTCTGCTCCGACACCGATTATTGCGAGGGCCGCCAGGCCGCCGGCCATCACGGCAGCCTGAGCGCTGCGCCGTACAAGGAGAAGGCGCAGGAGACATCAAATGGCTGATCACGACATGCTGGACAATGAT
Organism: Bradyrhizobium sp. B039; assembly: GCF_038965675.1. Classification (NCBI taxonomy): domain Bacteria; kingdom Pseudomonadati; phylum Pseudomonadota; class Alphaproteobacteria; order Hyphomicrobiales; family Nitrobacteraceae; genus Bradyrhizobium; species Bradyrhizobium sp. B039. The sequence continues at coordinate 8,330,061 of NZ_CP152416.1, read as the reverse complement.
GAGCCGCTGCTGGTTGCGAATTCGCTCAGCAAGTCCTACGGCCGCATCGCCGCGTGCCGCGACGTGTCGTTCTCGCTCTATTCCGGCGAGGTGCTGGCGATCGTCGGCGAATCCGGATCGGGCAAGTCGACGCTGCTGCAACTGCTGTCGGGCCAGCTCGCGGCCAGCGGCGGGCACGTCACCTACCGGATGCGCGACGGCGTCACCCGCGATCTCGCCACGCTCGGCGAAGCCGAGCGGCGCTTCCTGTTCCGCACCGACTGGGGCTTCGTGCACCAGGATCCCGCGCAGGGCCTGCGCATGGCGGTCTCGGCCGGCGCCAATGTCGGCGAGCGGCTGATGGCGGTGGGCTGGAATCACTACGGTCGCATCCGCGACACCGCGTCCGACTGGCTCACGCGCGTCGAGATCGACACGGCTCGAATCGACGACGCGCCGCGGACCTATTCCGGCGGCATGCGCCAGCGTCTCCAGATCGCCCGCAACCTCGTCACCGAGCCACGGCTGGTGTTCATGGACGAGCCCACCGGCGGCCTTGACGTGTCCGTGCAGGCACGCCTGCTCGATCTGCTCCGCAGCCTCGTCGCCGAGCTGAACCTCGCCGTCGTTATCGTCACCCACGACCTTGCGGTCGCGCGGCTATTGTCGCACCGCGTGATGGTGATGAAGGGCGGCCGCGTGATCGAGACCGGTCTCACCGACCAGGTGCTCGACGATCCCCGTGAGCCTTATACTCAGCTCCTCGTTTCCTCGATTCTGCCGCCATGAGCCCACTGATGACCGCCATGATCGACGTCACTGATGCCAAGAAGACCTTTACGATGCACCTGCAGGGCGGCATCGAGCTGCCTGTCGTCAGCGGCGTGACCTTCCAGGCGAACCCCGGCGAATGCGTCGTGCTGTCGGGCCCGTCCGGCGCCGGCAAGTCGTCGATCCTGAAGATGATCTTCGGCAACTACCGCTGCGATTCCGGCCGCATCGGCATCCGCCATCGCGGCGCGCTGATTGATCTGGCCACCGCCGAGCCGCGGCAGGTCCTCAACGTGCGCCGCGCCACGATCGGCTATGTCAGCCAGTTCCTGCGCGCGGTGCCGCGGGTTGCCACGATCGACGTCGTCGCCGAGCCTCTGATCGTGAACGGCATGGCCCGAGCCGAGGCCCAGCAGCACGCGGGTGCCCTGCTGCACCGCCTCAACATCCCCGAGCGGCTCTGGCAGCTTCCGCCCGCGACCTTCTCCGGGGGCGAACAGCAGCGCGTCAACATCGCGCGCGGCTTCATCTCCGACCTGCCGATCCTGCTGCTGGACGAGCCGACCGCCTCGCTCGATGCCGCCAACCGCGCCGTCGTGGTCGAGCTGATCGCCGAGAAAAAGCGCCAGGGCGTCGCCATGGTCGCCATTGTCCACGACGACGAAATCCGCCATCTGATTGCCGACCGTATTGTTGACGTTACCAGCTTTGCCGCCGCCGCCTGAAGGAAATTGAAATGAACGCCAAGCCGAAGGACACCGTGATCGCCAACGCCAGGATCGTGCTGGCAGACCGGGTGATCGAGCAGGGCTGGCTGGCTCTTGCGGATGGGCGCGTCGCCGAGATCGGCGAGGGCAGGGCACCCGCGGGTGCGGAGGATGCCGGCGGCGACCTCATCATGCCCGGGCTGATCGAGCTCCACACCGATCATCTCGAGGCGCATTATGTGCCGCGCCCAAAAGTGTTCTGGAATCCGGTCGCCGCCGTCGTCTCCTATGACGGCCAGCTCGCGACCTCGGGCATCACGACCGTGTTCGACTCGCTCCGGGTCTGGCGTGAGGACGGCGCTGAGGAAGTCGACGGCCGCGCCGGCGTGCTCGCCGCCGCGATCACGACCGCGCGCGATGCTGATTTGTTGCGCGCCGACCACTTCCTGCATCTGCGCTGCGAAATCCCGATGCCGAGCGTGGTCGAGGAGGCCAAGGAGCTGATCGACCGTCCCGACGTGAAGCTGATGTCGCTGATGGACCATACGCCCGGCCAGCGCCAGTTCCGCGACGAGGGCAAGCTGCGCGACTATTACCGCGGCAAGAACGGCGGCAAGACCGATGCCCAGCTCGACGAGCTGTTCGCAAAGCGCTTCGAGTATCAAAAGGCTTATGCGGCGACCAACATGCGCGAGATCGTGGCGCTGGCGCATCAGCACAGGATTCCGCTGGCGAGCCATGACGACACCACCGAGGAGAATGTCGCGGACGCCGTGCGCGATCGCGTTTCGGTGGCGGAATTTCCGACGACGCTGGAGGCCGCGCGCGGCCTGCATCAGGCCGGCATCGACATCCTGATGGGCGCGCCCAACGTCGTGCGCGGCGGCTCGCACTCCGGCAATATCGCCGCGGTCGATCTTGCCCGCGAGGGCCTGCTCGACATTCTCTCGTCGGACTACATTCCGTCGAGCCTTCTGATGGCCGCGCTGCAATTGCCTGAGCATGTGCCCGCGATCAGCCTTCCGGCGGCGGTTCGAACCGTAACGAAAGCGCCGGCCGAGGCGGTTGGTCTCTTCGACCGCGGCGAGATTGCGGTCGGCAAGCGCGCCGACCTGATCCGGGTGCACATCGCGGGCAGCGTTCCCGTCGTCCGCAGCGTCTGGCGCGAAGGAGGCCGGGTCGCATGAGCGAGACCGCGACCATGGCGCAAGGCGAGGCGGGTGCGATCGGCCCTGGCCGGCTCGTGCTCGTGGTCGGTCCCAGCGGCGCCGGCAAGGACACCTTGCTGCAGCTGGCGCAGGCGGCCTGCATCGACGATCACGACGTCGTCTTTCCGCGCCGCGTCGTGACGCGTGAGTCCTCCGCGGCCGAGGACAACATTGCCATGAGCCCGGACGAATTCCGGCTCGGAATCGATCACGGGGATTTCGCCGTGCACTGGGAAGCGCATGGGCATTCCTACGCGCTACCGCTCGAAATCAACGACGACATCCGCGCCGGCCGCGCCGTCGTCGTCAACGTCTCGCGCACCGTGATTGCCGCGCTGCGTCAGGCCTATGCCAATGTCGTCGTGGTCGCCATCACGGCGCCGCCGGACGTGCTGGCGCAGCGGCTTGCCGCCCGCGCCCGGCACAGCGACGGCAATATCGCGGAACGGCTGTCTCGCAGCGTCGAGGACGCATCGGCGCAGGCCGATGTCACCATCCTCAACGCCGGCAGCGCGGATTATCACAGCCGCCAGCTCGTGCGCGTGATCAGGAACGAAGGCTGGCGCGAGTAACCGCCGGCGCAAAGGAGAGTGGAAGAATGTCGGTGATCGAAACGGTCGAACAGCTAGAGGCCATCTACGGCGCCACCAACGACGCCTCGACCGTGAAAGTCGCCGACCATGTCACGCCGCTCTATCGCGTCTTCATCGAGAAGGCGCCGTTCGCGGCGCTTGCCACCATCGGGCCCGAGGGTATCGACTGCTCGCCGCGCGGCGATCTGCCCGGCTTCGTCCGCATTCACGACCCCAAGACGCTGATGCTGCCGGATCGCCGCGGCAACAACCGGGTCGATTCCCTGCGCAACATCGTGCGCGACCCGCGCGTGTCCCTGATGTTCCTGGTCCCCGGCTCCGGCAATGCGGTCCGCGCCAATGGCCGCGCGCATCTGTCGATCGATCCCGAGTTGCTGGCGTCCTTCAAGGTCGAAGGCAAGGCGCCGCGCAGCGTCATGGTGATGAATGTGGACGAGATCTACTTCCAGTGCGCCCGCGCCATCGTCCGCTCCGATCTCTGGAACCCCGACAAGCGCATCGACCCGAAGACGCTGCCGACGCCCGGCCAGATCCTCGCCGAGATGAGCCAGAACAAGGTCGGCGGCGAGGAATATGATCGCGGCTGGGCCGCGCGTGCCGCTGCGACGATGTGGTAGCGTCCGCGCTCTCGTCTCCCTCGCCCCGCTCTTGCGGGGGGAGGGCGGGGTGAGGGGCCTCTCTCCGCACGTGAGATCGCTGTGGGACCTGTACCCCCTCACCCGGATCGCGCCGGACGATGCTTCGCATCGCCGGGGGCGATCCGACCTCTCCCCCGCAAGCGGGGAGAGGTGAAGAGGGCGCCAGTGCTGAACTCATCGCGAGATGAATCTGCCTGCGGGCGCTTGCGGCGGGAGAAGCGGCCGAACGTGTCGCTCGTAAATATGGATAGCCATTTCATTGACCAATCGCGCCGATCGCTCGATATTTACAGCATCGAAACTGCTCCTCGAGCCGAAGCCGCAACATGAGAACCGATCACCAGCGTAATCCGGACGACATGCACCCGTGCATGACGCGGCGCTGTTTTTCGGCGGCGACCGGCGCCTGTTGTTGTTGCTGACCGCCACCCTCTCAGCACTCACATCGCAAATCTTAAGCCAGGAACGCCGAGAAATCCGGCGAGCGAGCAGGCATGTCCCAAGCCCAATTCGAAGCCCAGTCCAACGCCTACATCATCGAGATCCACGACCGCGCCGCCGGCATCGTCACCCGAGACGCGCGCGGCTTCCGCTTCTTTTCCTCCGAACGCCTGTTCGACAGCCTCGAAGGCCGCCAGTTCCGCTCGGCGCGCGAAGCCGAGCGGGCCGCACGTGCGGTGTTCTCCGAGCGGAGCCGGTGCGCGAGTTCGCAACTCTTCGCCAACTGATCCCACCGAAAGGACCGCGATATGATCACACGACGCCACATTCTCGCAACGACACTCCTGCTCGCGACAGCCCTGGCTGCACCCGTGCACGCGGAGGACAAGCCTGCGGAAATCCGCATCGGCACCCAGAAGGGCGGCTTCTTCCCGGCGGTGCGCCAGCGCCAGACGCTCGAAAACGCCTTCAAGCCGCTCGGCATCGAGATCAAGTGGATCGACTTCCAGTTCGGTCCACCGCTGCTGGAGGCGATCAATGTCGGCAGCGTCGATTTCGGTTATGTCGGCGACTCCCCGCCGATCTTCGCGCAGGCCGGCGGCGCAAAGATCCGCTACGTCGCCGCGGTGAAATCGGACGGCAACACCCAGGCGATCGTCGTGCCGAAGGACTCGCCGATTCACGCACTGGCCGATCTCAGGGGCAAGCGCGTCGCCTTCGGCAAGGGATCGAGCGCGCATAATCTGCTAGTCGCGGCGCTCGAGAAGGCCGGCCTGTCCTGGTCCGACATCACGCCTGCGCCGCTCGCGCCGGCCGATGCGACGGCGGCCTTCGTGAAGGGCTCGGTCGACGCCTGGTCGATCTGGGATCCCTATCTCGCGCTCGCCGAGCTGAGGGAGAATGCGCGCGTTATCGCCTTCGACAAGGACGTGCACAAGCCGAACGCCTTCTACATCGCCGGCGCCGATTTCGTGGAGAAGTATCCCTCGCTCGTTGCGAAGCTCAACACGGCCTTCGCGTCCGAAGGCGTATGGGCGGATTCGCACCACGAAGACGTGGCGAAGGCGCAGGCCGAGGCGACCGGCGTCGACATCGAGGCGATCCGCCGCTTCGTCGCCCGCTCCAATTATCGCGTGGTGCCGATCGATGCCGAGGTGGTCAAGAGCCAGCAGGCGGTTGCCGACCGCTTCGCAAAGCTCGGCCTGATCCCGAAGCCGGTCAATGTCTCCGACATCGTCTGGAAATGGACGCCGGGGTCTTGAGCCGGGCTCAGCCTTTCAGCGCGGCCAGCAACTCATCCGGGCGCTCGGCCATGATCATGTGGCCGGCGCCCGGCACCACGACGGTCTTCGCATGCGGGATCGCGGCCGCGAGCGCCTTGCCCGCCTTCGCCGGTGTCATCATGTCGCGCTCGCCGAGGATGAGCGTCGCAGGCACCTTGACGCTCGCGGCGGCGGCGAGCGCATTCGCGTAAGCATTGCAGGCCGACAGATCCCTGAACAGCACGCCCGGCTCGCAAGCCTTCAGCACCGCCTGCGCGCCGCCATGCATCCACAGGCCCGGCGCGAGGCTGCCGCCGAGCTCGGCGTTGAAGCCGAGGCCCCAGATCGACACCATGTCGTTGGCGTCCTGCGAGTTGGCTTCGGCCGCCTTCAAGAGATCCGGGCCGACCGTCATGGTCGCGGCGGTGCCGATCAGGCTCAATGCGGAAACCTTGTCGGGGTGACGTGCCGCGGTCTCCAGCGAGATCAGCGATCCCATGGAGTGCCCGATCAGATGCGCCTTCGCAGCTCCTGCCGCATCGAGCAGCGCCGCCGTCCAGTCGGCCATCTCGGCGATGCTCGAGAGCGAGGGGCCGGCCGAGCGGCCGTGACCGGGAAGGTCCGGTGCCAGCACGGAAAACCCGTGATGGGCGAACCAGCGCGTATGCAGGGCCCAGGTCGAATGGTCGAAGCCGGCGCCGTGGATGAAGACCACCGCGGGCAGGGACCTGTCGAATTCGCGGCCGCCGGTCGCGACAAATACCTCGGCCCCGTTGACGGAAAGCTTCATGGTGTCAGACCTTTTGCGAGATGCGCAGTGCTTGATTGAGGTCGTCGATGATGTCGGAGGCGGTCTCGATGCCGACCGACAGCCGCACCAGCTCCTCGCCGATGCCGGCGGCCTTGAGCTGCTCGGCGTCCATCTGCTGATGCGTGGTCGAGGCCGGGTGAATCACCAGCGTCTTGGCGTCGCCGACATTGGCGAGATGGCTGATCATGCGCAATGACTCGATGAACTTGCGGCCGGCAGGGCGGCCGCCCTTGATGCCGAAGGAGACGATCGAGCCGGCGCCGCGCGGCAGCAGCTGCTTTGCAAGCTGGTAGTCCGTGTGGTCTTCAAGCGAGGGATGCAGGACCCAGTCCACCGCCTTGTTGGACTTCAGCGCCTCCAGCACCGAATGCGTGTTCTGCATATGCCGGTCCATGCGGACGCCCAGCGTCTCCACGCCCTGCAAGAGCTGGAACGCGTTGGTCGGCGACAGGCAGGCGCCGAAATCGCGCAGGCCCTCGGTGCGCGCGCGCATGATGAACGCCGCGGTGCCGAACTGCTCGTCGAAGACGATGCCGTGATAGCCGCCATAGGGCTCGGTCAGCACGCCGAACTTGCCGGAGCCGCGCCAGTCAAAGCGGCCACCGTCGATGATGGCGCCGCCGATCGCGATGCCGTGGCCGCCGATCCATTTGGTCGCCGAGTGCATCACGATGTCGGCGCCAAGCTCGATCGGCCGGCTGAGATAGGGCGTCGCAAAGGTGTTGTCGATCAGCAGCGGAATTTTTGCCTCATGCGCGATCGCCGCGACCTTCGGGATGTCGAGCACCTCGAGCCCGGGATTGCCGATGGTCTCGCCGATCACGAGCTTGGTGTTCGGCTTGATGGCGCTGCGGAACGCATCGAGATCGCGCGGCTTCACAAATGTCGTGGTGATGCCGAAGCGCGGCAGCGTATGCGCCAAAAGGTTGATGGTGCCGCCATAGAGCGAGCTCGACGCCACGATGTGGTCGCCGGCGTTGAGCAGCGTCGCGATGGCCAGATGCAGCGCGGCCATGCCGCTCGCGGTGCAGATCGCGCCGACGCCGCCTTCGAGCGCGGCGAGCCGCTCCTCCAGCACGCCGGTGGTCGGATTGGAGATGCGCGTGTAGATGTGGCCGGCGCGCTCCAGGTTGAACAGCGCGGCGGCGTGATCGGAATCCTGGAACACGTAGGACGTGGTCTGGTAGATCGGCACCGCGCGGGCGCCGGTCGCGGGATCCGGATGCTGGCCCGCATGCAGGCTCAGGGTCTCGAAGGCAGGCGGTTTTGGCGCGGGCATGCGTGGCCTCGTTGCTCGGTCGGCGATGGCGGCCCTTGTGCCACAAAACGGCGTGCCAAGTCAGCCCATTGACAGCGCCGTGGGATGGCGCACAGCGGTGACATGATTGAGGCGAACTCTGTCCGCATCGCCGGTGGGCTCCCTCGCCCCGTTCTTACGGGGAGAGGGTTGGGGTGAGGGGCTCCATCCGAGATCATGGTGACAGTCGGACTCGCGGAGAGTCCCCCTCACCCGGATTGCATCTTCGATGCAATCCGGCTTCTCCCCGCAAGCGGGGAGAGGCGAACGGCGCCGCCTTCAGTTAGCCGACATTGCCCCGGATCGCCTGCTCGATGATCCGCGCCTCCCGCAGCAGGATCTCCGCGACCTCCTGCTCGCGGCGCGGGCCGAGCCTCGTCCGAACGGCGGAGACGGTCATCGCAGCAGTGGGCTGTCCGTCCGGGGTCTTGATCCAGGTCGAGATCGACTTGGTGCCCTGCACCAGGCCGATCTCTCTCATGTTGTAGCCTCGCTTCCGCGCGACGATGACCTGGCTCATCACGGCTGCGACGTCGGTCTGGTAGGCCTCGAACCGCTTCTCGTTGGCTGCGACGATTTTTCGCGCGTCCTGCGCCGGCATCGCGGCGAGGATGGCGACGCCGGCGCTGGAGACGCCGAGCGGCCGGCGCGCGCCGACCTCGATCGACAGCACCTGGATCGGATAGACGCCGATCCTGCGATCGACGCACAGCGTGTCGTTGCCGGTCCGCACCGTCAGGAACAGCGTGTCGCCGATCTCGGCGGAGGCGCGCCGCAGCGACGGATTTGCGGCGACCAGCAGCCGCGACGGCCGCGCCCGTGCCAGCGCCAATTCCGGCACTTGGTTGCCGATCGCGTAGCGGCCGGTGCGATCGTGCCGCTCGACGATGCCTTCCTCGATCAGCACGTGGACGATGCGATGCACGGTCGGACGGGTAAGGCCGGTCGCCCGCACGACCTCGGCCAGCGGCACGCCGTCCTCGCGGCCTGCGGCAAGAATGCGCAGTACCGCGAGCGCGCGCCGGATCGCCTGCGCGCCCTGTCGCGGTTCCAGCGCGCTGCGGGCGGCTTTCAAGAAAGGTCTCTTGTCCATAATATGGACAAGAACGCCACAATTCACTCGACAGGTAAAGCGCGCATCTGGAGATTGCGCGGCGATCGAGCGCCGTGCGCAACGTCAAGGCGTTCGAAGTGAATTGGAAGCGCCGCCGGGAGGTTAACATGAGATTAATCGCGATTGCCATAGCCGCTGTCACGACGATGCTGGCGGGGCCCGCATCGGCCCAGCAATGGCCGGCGCGCAGCGTCAAGCTGATCGTGCCCTATCCGGCCGGCGGCAATGTCGACAGCGCCGCGCGCATCGTCGCCGACAAGCTCCAGGAAAAGCTCGGTCAGCCCTTCATCATCGAGAACAAGGCCGGCGCCGGCGGCATGATCGCGGGCGAGGCTTTCGCGAAATCGGCGCCCGACGGCTATACGCTGTTCGTCGGCGCCAACGGCCCGGTGTTGTTCGCGACCGAGATCAACAAGCGCGATGCCTATAGCTGGAAGAAGGATTTCCTGCCGATCTCGACCATCTCGATGACGCCGCTGGTGCTCGAGGTGCATCCCTCCGTCCAGGCCAACAATTTCAAGGAATTCATCGACCTCGCCAAGCGCGAGCCCGGTAAGCTGACGATGGCCTCGCCCGGCCCCGGCACCACCAATCATCTGCTCAGCGAATTGATGCAGTCGAATCTCGACCTGCAATGGGTCACCGCGCACTACCGCGGCAACGCGCCGGCCATCAACGATCTGCTCGGCGGCCAGGTGCAGTTCGCGTTCGACCAGCTCACGGTCAGCCTCCAGCACATCAAGGCCGGCCTGTTCCGCGCGCTCGCGGTCACCAGCCCGCACCGGCTGAAGTCGCTGCCTGATGTCCCGACCTTCACCGAGCTCGGCTACAAGGATTTCGACGGCCAGACTTTCACCGGCCTGTTCGCGCCCGCGGGCACGCCGGCGCCTGTTGTCGACAAGCTGCACGAGACGCTGGTTGCGATCCTGAAAGACCCGGGCGTGGTGGACAAGTTCGAAAAGCTGGGCGGGGAAGCCGTCGCGATGACGCCGGGCGAGTTCAAGGCCTATCTCGAGCGCGAGGACGCCAAGTGGATTCCGGTCGTGCGCAAGGCCAACATCAAGGCGGACTGAGCAATGCGGATCGATCCCACCGAGCTCGGCGCGGAGCGCATCTACCGGCTGATGACCGGCATCGTGGTGCCGCGCCCGATCGCCTGGGTGACGAGCCTGTCACGCTCCGGGGTGCTCAACCTCGCGCCCTTCAGCGCCTTCACCTTCGTCTCGCAGAAGCCGCCGATGCTCGCCATCAGCGTCGGCCGCAAGGGCGCGGACTACAAGGACACCGCGCACAACATCCTCGACACCGAGGAATACGTCATCCACATCGCCGATACCCCGCTGATGTCTGCGGTGCACGACAGCTCGATCGAGCACCCGCCTGAAGTCAGCGAGGTCGCGGAGCTCGGCCTGGAGACGCTTAGCTGCGAGCGCATCAAGGTGCCGCGGCTCGCGGCCGCACCTGTCGCGATGGAGTGCCGCTTCCGGCAGTGCCTCGAATTCGGCGACGCGCGCAGCCGGCTGATCGTCGGCGAGGTCGTGATGTTCCACATTCGCGACGGCCTCGTGGAAAACGGCAAGGTCGAGACCCGGGCGCTCGATCCGATCGCGCGCATCGGCGGGCCGCGCTACGCCCGCCTCGGCGAGATCGTGACGCTGAACACCGTCTTTCAAACTCCCAAATCGACCGACTGAGCGCGCGGCCCATCGCGGCCCTTGTGCCCAAGACCATTGGAGAAAACCACAATGCGACTCCTGAGCTATCTCTCGGACGGCGAGGCGCGCTACGGCGCGGCCGTCGCGGGCGGCGTGGTCGATCTGACCCGGCGGATCGGCCGCGACTTCTCCGACGTGAAGGCGCTGATCGCGGCCAATGCGCTGGCGGACGCGCAGGAAGTGATCGCCGATCAGCAACCGGACTACGCGCTCGATGATCTGGTCCTGCTGCCGCCGGTGCTGGCGCCCGAAAAGCTCTGGTGCATCGGCGTCAACTACGCCGAGCGCAACGCTGAATATAAAGACAATTCGGACCTGCCCAAATATCCGAGCCTGTTCGTGCGCAGCATGTCGTCGATGACAGGCTCCGGCCAGCCGCTGGAGAAGCCCAAAGTCTCGGATCAGCTCGACTATGAAGGCGAGCTCGTCATCGTGATCGGGCAGGAAGGCCGCCACATCCCACGCGAGAAGGCGTGGTCGCACATCTTCGGCATGACGCTGTGCAACGAAGGCACAATCCGCGACTGGCTGCGCCACGGCAAGTTCAACGTCACGCAAGGCAAGAATTTCGACCGCTCCGGCAGCATCGGCCCGTGGATCGTCACGGCGGACGAGCTCGACCCGCGCGGACCTCATGACATCACCACGCGCGTCAACGGCGAGGTGCGGCAGCAGGACACCACCGAGCGGCTGATGTTCCCGTTCGACTTCCTGATCTCCTATCTCTCCACCTTCGCCACCCTGAAGCCCGGCGACATGATCGTGACGGGTACGCCGACCGGGGCGGGCGCGCGCTTCGATCCGCCGCGCTGGCTGAAAGTCGGCGACGTCGTCGAGGTCGAGTCGAGCCGCATCGGCGTGCTGCGCAACACCGTGGCTGCGGAGCAATAGACCATGCTGGATGCCGCCACGATCGAACGCCTTGCCGCGCGCCTGGACGAGGCCGAGCGCACCAAGGCGCGGATCCCGATGTTCTCGAAAGAATATCCCGGCCTCACGATCGAGGACGCCTACGCCATCCAGCGCGCCTGGACGAAACTCCAGCTCGGGCGCGGCCGCGTCATCAAGGGCCACAAGATCGGCCTGACCTCGAAGGCGATGCAGAACGCGGTCGGCATCTCCGAGCCCGACTACGGCGTGCTGTTCGCCGACATGTTCTATGCCGACGCCACGCCCATCCCGTTCGATCGCTTTCACGCGCCACGGATCGAGGTCGAGCTCGCCTTCGTGCTGAAGGCGCCGCTGCGCGGGCCCGACTGCACCATCTTCGACGTGCTCAACGCCACCGACTACGTGACGCCGGCGCTGGAGATCTTGGAGACGCGCATGCACCGCGTCGATCCTGAAACGGGCAAGACGCGAAAGGTCATGGACACGATCTCGGACAACGCCGCGAACGCCGCGCTGGTGCTCGGTGGCCGGCCGTTCCGCCCGATGGATGCGGATCTGCGCTGGATCGGCGCGCTGCTGTTCCGCAACGGCGAGGTCGAGGAGACCGGGCTTGCCGCCGGCGTGCTCAATCATCCCGCCAACGGCATCGCCTGGCTCGCCAACCGGCTCGCGCCGCATGACGAATATCTCAGGGCCGGCGAGGTGGTGCTGGCGGGATCGTTCACGCGGCCGGTGGACATCCGCCGCGGCGACACGTTCCACGCCGACTACGGCGCGTTCGGCTCGGTGTCGTGCCAGTTCGTCTGAACCAACACACAAGAGGGAGCGCACCATGACACGGCGCAAGAGCATCCACATCGGCGGCTTCAAGCACGCCAATCCGATTCCGAACGCTTGCCGCATCGGCAATCTCGTGATGTCGGGCGTCATCCTTGGCCGCGATGCGGCCGGCGCGATGCCCGTGAGTCTCGACGCGCAATGCGCCAACATGTTCGCGCACATGAAGGCGACGGTGGAGGCCGCCGGCGGCACCACCGACGACATCATCAAGATGACGGTGTGGCTGAAGGACCGCTCGCAGCGCGGGCCCGTCAATGTCGAGTGGCTCAAGATGTTTCCGGACGAGCATTCGCGCCCGGCGCGCCACGCGCTGCCGATGGACAATATGGACGGCGGCGCGCTGGTGCAGTGCGACTTCACCGCCGTGATCGACTGAAGGAGATTTGCGCATGCCGACTTATCTGCCGTTCGACCCCAACCCGCGCCGCCCGGTCAAGGCGCCGCCACTGAGGACCATCGACAGCCAGTTCCACGTGCTGGGGCCCATCGAGAAATATCCGGAGCGCCCCGGCGCGGCCTATCGAATGCCGACCGCGACCTGGGAAGCGGCGCTGCGTATGCACAAGGCGCTCGGCATCGAGCGCGGCATCATCGTGCAGACCACGACCTATGGCGCAGATCATGCCGTCGTGCTCGACGCCCTCGCGGCGATGGGTCCGAACTACCGCGGCTGTGCCAACGCGCTGGTGTTTGCCGAGGCGAACGATTCCTATCTCGTAAAGCTGCATGACGCCGGCGTCCGCGGCGCGCGCTTCAGCTTCCGCCAGGAACTCGGCGCCGTGCTGTCGGATGCCGATTTCGCCCGCGCCATCGCCCGCATCCGCGAGCTCGGCTGGTACGTCAAGATCCAGCCGGAGAAGGACGGTATCGTCTCCAGCGTCGCGAAGTACGAGAATCTCGACGTTCCCGTGCTGATCGACCACATGGCGCGCCCCGATCCGCAAGCCGGCAAGGACGATCCGAACCTGCGCAAGATGCTGGAGCTGCTCAAGAAGGGCAATTTCTGGGTGATGCTGTCGCTCGGCGAGAAGACCTCGAAGGCCGGCCCGCCCTACGACGACGTGATCCCGATCGCGCGCGCCTATATCGAGGCAGCAAGCGACCGCTGCGTCTGGGCCAGCGACTGGCCGCATCCGGTCTCCGTCAAGCAGCCGCCCAACGATGCCGACCTGCTCGAGCTGATGTACCGCTACGCGGCGGACCAGGCGGAGTTGGAAAAGATCCTGGTGCACAATCCGGCAAAGCTGTTCGGCTTTGCCGACTGATCGACTCCGGTCGCGATCGGGCCTGGCACCTCAGGGCGAGATGATCCGGTCGCGCATGGCGATCATCACGGCCTGCGTGCGGGTGGCTGCGCCGAGCTTCTTGCAGCAGCTCTTGATGTGCGCCTTCACTGTGCGTCTCGTGATGGCCAGGGCGTCGGCGATCTCATCGCTGGATCGTCCGACGGCCGCCAGCGTCAGCACCTCGCGCTCGCGCAAGGACAGTGCGTGCTGCGGAGCCGCGGGCAGGCCGCGCAGCTTCAGCACCCGGTCGAAGGCGTAAAGCGCCATGAGGTGGAGCGCCGGGAGATCGCGCTCCGGCAGATCGATCTCGGCGCCGCCGAACCACACCTGGCCGGTGCGGCCCGTCGGCGAGATGACCGGGATCACCACGCCATCCACCATGCCGAAGTCGCGGGCGCGTCGCACGAGCTCGACGGCGCGCGGCTCCCGTTCCGGATCGTACGGCGCTTCCCTGAACCAGCGGAACGGCTGAAGTGTTGTCCTGCAATAACGCAGCGCGGGATCGTGCCACACATACTGCGCCTCGGAATACATATCGAGAAAGCCGGCCGGCAACCGTTCGGCGAGAACCGCCTCGCGCGGCGATTCGGTCGACAGCGGGGCGACATAGGAGCTGCAGAAATAGTCGAAGCCGTGCTGGCCGAGCGTGCGGCTCATCGCATCCAGAATGCTCGCGACATCAGGAAGCTGCCGCACTGTCTCGACGAAATCGAATGCTCGACTGCGGACCACGTCCATCGGCAGCCTACGATCAGTCCTTGAGGGATCGGCGCTACGCTACCCTTCCAGGCGCCGAGTGTAGGACGTCAATGCTGTAACTGCAACCTGCGCGAAACTCGCCAGCTTCATGAACGCGATCCGCGAGGCGTGAGGATCGGCCATACCTGGCTCGGCCGTGTGATGCCTTGATCACCGGGCCGGTTGCGCCGCCAGCCGGTCACGCACCTCGGCCGCGATCTCGAACGAGCGCAGCCGGGCGGCGTGGTCGTAGATCTGGCCGGTGGTCATCAATTCGTCCGCGCCGGTCTCGGCGATCAGCGCCTTCAGCTTATCTTCGACCACGGTGGGCGAGCCGACCGCGGAGCAGGACAGCGACTGGCCGACCATGGCCTTCTCCGCCGGCGACCACAGCGCGTCCATGTCGTCGACCGGCGGCGGCAGCGGGCCGGGCGTGCCGCGGCGCAGATTGATGAACTGCTGCTGCAGCGAGGAGAACATGCGCTGCGCCTCGGCGTCGCTCTCCGCCGCGAACACGTTGACACCGACCATCGCATAGGGCCTTTCGAGCTGCGCCGACGGCTCGAAGCGCGCGCGATACTCGCGCAGCGCCGGCATCATCATCTGCGGCGCGAAATGCGAGGCGAAGGCGAAGGGCAGGCCGAGCATGGCCGCAAGCTGCGCGCCGAACGTGCTCGAGCCGAGGATCCAGAGCGGCACCTTGGTCCCCATGCCGGGCACGGCGCGGATCGTCTGGTTTGGCTGCACATCGCCAAGCAGCGCCTGCAACTCCAGCACGTCATGCGGAAAGTTCTCGGAACTGGTGGCGAGGTCGCGCCGCAGCGCCCTTGCTGTGAACTGGTCGGTGCCCGGCGCGCGCCCGAGCCCGAGATCGATGCGCCCCGGATAGAGCGACTCCAGCGTGCCGAACTGCTCGGCGATGACCAGCGGCGAATGGTTCGGCAGCATGACCCCACCGGAGCCGACGCGGATCGTCTTCGTGCCGCCCGCGACATGCCCGATCACGACAGAGGTCGCCGCGCTGGCGATGCCCGTCATGTTGTGATGCTCGGCCAGCCAGAACCGCTTGTAGCCCCAGGCCTCGGCGTGCTGAGCAAGATCAAGCGAATTGCGAAACGCCTGCGCGGCGTCGCCACCCTGGCGGATGGGAGCGAGGTCGAGCACGGAGAAGGGGATCATGCGTGGGGGGCCGAGTGGAGGGCGATATGCGCCGGGGCTCCATATGTAGTACCTGCCAGCCCGAATGTTAGCGTTGCAGTGTCGATCGGACACCGGCGCAACGATGCCATTCGGAATTGTCGCGGGTGACCGGCGAACTGCCAGATAGCGTTTTTGACCCAGCGGACTCCCAGCGCAGGTTTGATTTACGTCAACATTCAAAACCTGGCTTCATTTTCACTTCCGACATTGGTTGCTTCGATTTCCTTCCTGGAGAGGTACGATGGCCAATCCGACCAAGCTCTCGGTTGAGAAAGCGCTCGAAAAGATACGTCAGCGCGACGAGCCGAAATCAGAGAATTCACGCCTTGATGAAAAAACCGACGCTCTCAATGAAGAGATAAAACGTATGAGAGCACAAAGGCTCCGCCTTGAACGACAAAAGGGCAAGCGTGGCTGAATAGCGCGTAGGATGGGTAGAGCACTTGCGAAACCCCATCATGTTTCGTCGTCGAACAAAGCCTCGATGGGTTTCGCTTCGCTCAACCCATCCCACGAGGCTGTCTGAGCGGCCTGCGCCTCCGTTCACAACACTGTTATTGCGACCTATGGCGCCCTTTGTCGCAACTGGGCGTCTCGTGCGTGTTGTTGTATGCTTGGCAGAGCGACTGAACGGTCGCCAGGAGGAATCGACATGACCATGGTCGTACTCAACCGCCGCAACCTCCTCGCCGCCGGTGGCTCCGTTCTCGCAACCGGAGTTTTGGCGGCCGGCGTTCCCGGGCTCCTGCTGCCGGCCCGCGCGGACGGACTCGCGCCGACCGAGACGATGTCGGGCGGGGCGAACAACTACCGCAAGGGCGCGGCGATCGTGGACCGCATCGGCAAGGGCGGCTTCTGGATGAGCGGCACCGTCCGCCGCGCCGGTGACGGCGCTCCGCTGGCCGGGCAGCGCATCCAGATCTGGGCGCACACGGTCGAAGGACAGGAGCACGAGCCGCAGAGCCATGGCGCCACGCTCACCGACAAGGACGGCAAGTTCCGGCTCGAGATGCCTCAGATCATTCCGATCTTCGGCCAGCCGCACGGTCACCTCGCCTATGACAGCGGTGAATTCATGACCGTCTTCCTGCGGCCGGTGATGCGGAGCGCAAAGGAAACCAGCCTCGAGGCGCACTTCGTTCTGCAGCCGGCCTGAGCGAATTGCGAACGACGGGGTGGAAACTGGCCCGGGTGATCCTGATCTGGGGCGCCTTGGCTTCGGCCATTGGCGTGCCGATCGCTGCTGCCGCAGGAAGCGAGCAGCTCGCATGGCGCGGTCCGGTCTATATCCTTGCCGGATTCGCCGGGATCTTTGCCCTCGGTCTCGTGCTGGTTCAGCCTCTGCTGATCGGCGGATATTTGCCGGGGTTCTCGGCCTATCGCGGACGTCGCGCGCATCACTGGATCGGCGGCGCGCTGGCCGCGGCGATCGTGATCCATGTCGCCGGCCTCTGGATCACCAGTCCCCCCGACATGATCGACGCCCTGACTTTCTCGTCGCCGACGCCGTTCTCGCCTTTCGGCGTGATCGCCATGTGGGCCATCTTCATCGTCGCGCTCCTGGCTCTACTGCGCCGGCGGTTGGGACTGCGACCGCGAACGTGGCGCTTCGTTCATATGCCTCTCGCGATCGTCATCGTCGCAGGCAGCGCGGTCCATTGCCTGCTGATCGAGGGAACAATGGAGACGATCTCGAAGGCGGCGCTTTGCGCGCTCGTCCTCGCGGCAACCGTGAAAGCCATGGTTGACCTGCAGGTGTGGCGAAAGCGAAGGGCGCTCCGCGGCAGTGAGCCAAAGCGGCTTAATGCGTAGGATGGGTAGAGCGAAGCGAAACCCATCATGCTTCGACACCGAACAAGCCCTCGATGGGTTTCGCTTCGCTCCACCCATCCTACGAAACTTTGCTGGTCATATTGTTCGAACACGCTGAGCGCCGTCACCGCCGATATCTGCTCTGCTTGTCGGAGATAGCGACGGGGCGTATCCTCGCCCGATGGCTGTCAATGCCCCCGATCTGAAAGCGTTCCTGCTCGCGACGCCGTTCTTCGGCGGTCTTTCGGACACAGGTCTCGACCTCCTGATGTCGATGCTGGTCGAGTGCCGCTTCGAAGCCGGCGCGACTGTCGTGGCGGAAGGCGAGCCGGGACGCTCGATGTTCATCGTCAGATCCGGCCGGCTGGCGGTGAGCAAACGGGCGACTTCGGGAAGCGTCATCCCGATTTCCATTCTGGAGCGAGGGGATTTCTTCGGCGAGATGACGCTGATCGAAATGCAAAACCGCTCCGCCACTGTGGTCGCGGAGAGCTCGACGGTGCTGTACGAGCTGACGGCTCAAAAACTCTACGCCTGCTACAAGGCCGATATCCACGCCTACGTGATCGTCCTGCAGAACATCAACCGCGAGCTTTGCCGCCGGCTGCGCCGTGCGGATGATCGCTTTGCTGGGCATCAGGTGGGTGAAGACAGCTGATCATGCGTAGGATGGGTAGAGCGAAGCGAAACCCATCATGTTTCGACACCGAGCAAGACGCCGATGGGTTTCGCTTCGCTCTACCAAGGCTGGTGCGGCTAGAGCAGCGCCATTGAGTGCAGCGAGTTTCTGTGAAAGCCGAAGGCAACCAAGCCGGACAGAAGCAGCACAGTCCCAGTCACGATCAGGCAACACGCAAACACTATCGGAGCCTCGGGTTCGTTATGAATGACAAAGACGATAATAGATAAAACTTTACCGACAATCGAAAGGAAGAATTAACCTTACTTGCGCGGACCAACAGGTAGGAACCTCGGCATCGGGTCTTTGGGACGCGTCGTCGGGCTTGTGTCTCCATGCACGCCAATTTGCCTGTCGGGCAAAACACCCGCCTCACACCAAAACCCCGTCAATCCCCCGCCGCAAAAATATTCCACTTTACCGAAATTCGGAATTACGGCATTGTCTCGCCATCCCGGTCCTCGGAGAGGGGCGATCGTACGTCGTAACGAACGTGGATCGGGGTGCGGTGGACGCGGCTGCGTCGGGCACGCGAATGCGGGACCAGGGCGAGATGAACCTCGTGAGGTCCTTGCTCGGTGCGGACGGACGGCGCCGAAGTCCGGCGAAGCTGTTAAAGCGAAGCCGGATGAGCTGCGTACGGCAAAAACGCGTGGTCCTGACCGTCGTTGCTACGGTCAAGCCTTGCGGAGATGAATCGGGGCTCGACCGGGTCTCGGGCATCGCCAATTCGCAAGGTGACGGAGGCCAGAAGGAACTCGGCTCCGGGGAGAGCGCGCATACGCCGTCAACCCATCGCGCAGGGAAGGCCGGGTGTTTTCCGGCCCACCTGTTGTCCCGCCTGCGCATTTGCGTGTGCAAATTCTTCGCGCAGCGGATCGTGGGTGCCAGCCGGCACCCGGCCTTCCCTGCGCCCTCTTCACCTAAAGAGGGTCAAGGAGAGAGCAAGACTCGGGCACTGCATGCCGCGAGAATGCCGATCTGTGCGTGATTTGACCCAGAGAATGGTGCTGCCAGACAGGATTGAACTGTCGACCTCTCCATTACCAATGGAGTGCTCTACCACTGAGCTACGGCAGCATGTGCTGGGATCTAGAATCGGCCGCCACGAGGGGCCTACCAAGCGGGCCGATATCTGCCACAAGCCCCCCTCCTGTGCAAGCTTGCAAGCCCTGCCAAAGCGAGAAAATCGGGCCGATATCGGGGCCAAAATGCCTGTTTTGGCTCGAAACGACCGCCTTTCCGTCGATTCGGGTTCCGATTTCCCCACCCAACTGGCCAGTTGGCCGAGCTGCCGGATTCGCCTCATTTGGAATTTCGCACGATCGGATCGCGCGGGCCTCTTGAGCTGCCACGTTCATTGGGCATGTTATCGCCGATCGCTGCAATGGACCGGTGATGGCTGACGAGAGCGACAAGAGCACGAGGCAAGATTCGAGGCAGGGCCGGGCATCCCGGGACGACCGGCTGAAGTCGGCGCTGCGCGAAAACCTGAAGCGGAGGAAGCTGCAGGCGCGCGAACGCGCCGCAAGCGCCGAGCCCTCGCAGAATGACGATGCATCCCTAAATGAGGGGGCCGCCGGCAAGACCGGCGGTTAAAATCCGGCGGCTGGAATTTTTGGAGTTGAGCGACGTGGCAATGGGGCAAGACGGACAGCAACGAAACGACCGTGAGGCGCTGATGTCGCGGTTCGCGCGCCCCGAGCAGACCTTTCCCGCGCTGACATCGGCCGAGATCGAGCGCATCAGGCATTTCGGCGAGCTCCGCACCTATTCGGATCGCGAGCTGCTGTTCGAGACCGGCAAGCCGGGGCCCGGCATGTTCGTCATCCTGAAGGGCCACGTCGCCATCACCCAGCGCGACGGGCTCGGTCATGTCAGCCCGGTGATCGACCAGGGACCCGGCCAGTTCCTGGCCGAGCTCGGCCAGCTCTCGGGGAGGCCGGCGCTGGTCGACGGACGCGCCGAGGGCGATGTCGAGGTGGTCCTGATCCCGCCGGACCGGCTGCGGGCCCTGCTGGTCGCCGAAGCCGAGCTCGGCGAGCGCATCATGCGCGCGCTGATTCTGCGCCGGGTCAGCCTGATCCAGGGCGGCGTCGGTGGCCCGGTGCTGATCGGGCCGTCGAACTCCGCCGGCGTGGTGCGCTTGCAGGGCTTCCTCACCCGCAACGGCCAGCCGCATCATCTGCTCGATGCCGACAGCGAGCACGACGCGGCCGAGGTGATCGCGCGTTATTCGCCGAAGCCGGAAGATTGGCCGCTGGTCGTCACCGCCGACGGCAGCGTGCTGCGCAATCCCAGCGAGATCGAGCTCGGGCGCGCCATCGGCATGATCGGCGGGGCGAAGGATGATCGGATCTACGACGTCGCGATCGTCGGCTGCGGGCCGGCAGGGCTCGCGACCGCGGTCTACGCGGCCTCCGAAGGTCTCTCGGTTGCGGTCGTCGATACGCGCGCCTTCGGCGGCCAGGCCGGCGCCAGCGCGCGCATCGAGAACTATCTCGGCTTTCCGACCGGCATCTCGGGTCAGGCCCTGGCCGGCCGCGCCTTCACCCAGGCGCAGAAGTTCGGCGCCGAGATCATGATCCCGATGTCGGTGAAGTCGCTGGACTGTTCGCGCAGTGGCGGCACCTTCGCCCTCGCGCTGGATTGCGGCGACACATTGCGCTCGCGCGCGGTGGTGGTCGCGAGCGGCGCGCGCTATCGCCGGCCGGAGATCGCAAAGCTCGACACGTTCGAGGGCCGCGGCGTCTGGTACTGGGCCTCTCCGGTCGAGGCGAAGCTGTGCGCCGGCGAGGAGGTCGCCCTGGTCGGCGCCGGCAATTCGGCGGGCCAGGCCGCCGTGTTCCTGTCGGGTCACGCCAAGAAGGTGCTGATGATCATCCGCGGCGGCGGTCTGGGCGCCAGCATGTCGCGCTATCTCATCGAGCGCATCGAAGCGACGCCGAACATCGAATTGATGTTCAACACCGAGATCACGGCGCTCGAGGGCGACGAGGCCTCGCTGCTGCGGCGCATCCGCTGGAAGAGCCGGCTGTCGAGCGACGAGGATTCTGCCGACATCCGCAATCTCTTTCTGTTCGTCGGCGCCGATCCCGCCACCGGCTGGCTCGACGGCTGCGGCGTGACGCTCGATCGCGGCGGCTTCGTCGTGACGGGCGCGCAGTCCGAGCAGAACCAGGGCCGGCTCGTGGCGCCGCTGGAGACCTCCGTGCCCGGCGTCTACGCCGTCGGCGACGTCCGCTCCGGCTCGGTCAAGCGCGTCGGCGGCGCCATCGGCGAGGGCGCGCAAGTCGTCGCATCGCTGCACGGCTATCTCGGCGACGCCGCAAAACCGGCGCTTTAGTCAAGGAGAAGGCAAGGGAATGGCAAGTCGAATCCGGCTTGCCATCTTGCTGCGTCCCACAGACTATCGCCTGGTCGCGAGGCCAATCGCGCGTGGAAAAACAAGGATTCCCAAGGGAGGACTCAATGGCTGAAATCGTCGTGCTCTACAAAACACCCAAGGATGCTGCGGCCTTCGACAAGTACTACGCCGAGACCCACATTCCGCTCGCCAAGAAGCTTCCCGGCCTGAAGAAATACGCCGTCAGCAAGGGGCCGGTCGCATCTCCCGCAGGTCCTTCCGGAATCCATCTCGTCGCCATTCTCACCTTCGACAGCGTGGCCGACATTCAGGCGGCATTCGCCAGTCCGGAAGGCAAGGCGACAGGCGCCGACGTGCCGAAATTCGCCAGCGGCGGTGCCGACCTCTTGATCTTCGACACCAAGGAAGCGTGAACAATCGATTCAATTTTGGTCGAAGCCTGCTGTCGTTTGTGACAGCGATGCAAAAAAAAATCAGCCATGCGTTTGTCGATTCGCACGATGACGCATGGCTTTGCCCATGCGTGTGACGACAACGCATGTGGCAATCTCATGAGGGGCGTAATACTAATCTCCATCTCAATGCAGAGAGTAGGAGAGATGTCATGGTTCTTGGGTTGAGCTTGCCCGTCTTCACGATGGTCCATGTCATCATAAGCCTGATCGCCATCGTCGCCGGCCTCGTCGTGATGTTCGGCCTGCTCGGCTCGAAGCCGATGCCGGGCCTCACCGCGATCTTCCTGCTGTTCACGATCCTCACCAGCGCGACCGGCTTCCTGTTTCCGTTCAAGGAGCTGTTGCCCTCGCACATCATCGGCATCATTTCGCTGGTGCTGCTCGCGATCGCCTGCATCGCGCTCTACGGCATGAAGCTCGCGGGCGTCTGGCGCCCGGTCTACATCGTCACCGCGATGATCTCGCTGTACTTCAACGTCTTCGTGCTGGTGATCCAGTCGTTCCTGAAAGTGCCGGCGCTCGCCGCGCTCGCGCCCGCCGTGCCGCCGGCGCCGCCGTCCGGCCCGGTGTTCGCCGTGGTGCAGGGCATCGTGCTGGTGTTCTTCGTGGTGCTGACCATCGGCGCCTGGCGCCGCTTCAAGCCGATGGCGTTTGTCTGATCGCCCGATTCTCGTGGTCTCGGGCGGTGCGGGGCATCGCCCTTGGAACATCGCGCAACCATCTTGATGTCGCCGGCTCGCGGTTCGCGGGCCCCGGAATGATTCTCACTGAAGGAGCCCCACCATGCCCACCATCACCACCAAAGACGGCGTCGAGATCTTTTTCAAGGACTGGGGCTCGGGCCAGCCGATCGTGTTCAGCCATGGCTGGCCGCTGTCGTCGGACGACTGGGACGCGCAGATGATGTTCTTCGTCGCGCGCGGCTACCGCGTCATTGCCCATGACCGCCGCGGTCACGGCCGCTCGTCGCAGGTCGCAGACGGCCACGACATGGATCACTATGCGGACGATCTTGCGGCGGTCACCGCGCATCTCGACCTGAAGAATGCCATCCACGTCGGCCATTCCACCGGCGGCGGCGAGGTCGTGCATTACATCGCGCGCCATGGCGAGAGCCGGGTGGCGAAGGCCGCGATCCTCTCCGCGGTGCCGCCGCTGATGGTGCAGACCGCAGCCAATCCCGGCGGCCTGCCGAAGAGCGTGTTCGACGACTTCCAGGTGCAACTCGCCGCCGGCCGCTCGGCCTTCTACCGCGACATCGCCGCCGGCCCGTTCTACGGCTACAACCGTCCCGGCGCAAAACCGTCGGAAGCGGTGATCCAGAACTGGTGGCGCCAGGGCATGATGGGCGGCGCCAAGGCGCATTACGACGGCATCGTCGCGTTCTCGCAGACCGACTTCACGGAGGATCTGAAGAAGATCAGCGTGCCCGTGCTGGTGATGCACGGCGACGACGACCAGATCGTGCCTTACGCCGATTCCGCGCCGTTGTCCGCGAAGCTGCTCAAGAAGGGCATCCTGAAGACCTACAAGGGCTTCCCGCACGGCATGCCGACGACGCATGCCGAGACCATCAACGCGGACCTGCTGGCGTTCTTCAAAGAGTAAGTCCGCGCTTACCCTCCCCTCCAGGGGAGGGTAAGCGATCACTTCAATATCGCCCTGATCGCATCGAACGTGCGCTTCACGAAAGCCTCCGGCTTCTCCCGCGCACCTTCGCCGATCCAGCTCTCGCCGCCGACGCGCATCGCGCCGGTGGCGATCATGGCGACGAGCCGGGCCTTCAGCCGGTCCGACTTGCGGCCGGAGCGTTGCGTGAGCCCGTCCGCGAGCGCGCGCTCGAGCTTTTCGTATTTGAGCTGGTCGCGCGCGTGGAGCGCGGGATTGTCGCGTTTGAGCCGCGACATCGCTGCCGCCTCGGTCGGATCGATCCGCTTGACCGCCGCGGCGATCGCATTCTCCGCCGCCGTCAGCATGGATTCGTCCGCAGGCCGTGCGAGAATCTCGGAGACCAGCGCGGCCGCGGCATCCTCCTGCCAGGCGGCGACGACGTCCTCTTTCGAGGCGAAGTAGTGGAAGAAGCTGCGGCGCGACACATCGGCAGCGGCCGCGATGTCGTCGATAGTCGTGGTCTCGAAGCCGCGCTCCAGGAACAGCGCCATCGCCGCGCGCTTCAGCCGCTCGCGGGTCTGCTGCTGCTTGCGCTCGCGCAGGCCGGGCGCCGCCGGGGATTTTTCTCCGGAGGACAAGGGCTTGACGCGTCTGCTAGCCTGCTTCGAAGCCTTCAAATTATTTCACCTCTTGCAAATTTGCACTTAGTGCACATTTAGACCGGTCGCGGGCCTTATTCCACCCCTGCTAGCCTGGAGCTATGGCATGACCGACTGGACCACGGCAGACATCCCCTCCCTCAGCGGCAGGACCGCCGTCGTGACCGGCGCGACGGGCGGGCTCGGCTACGAGACGGCGATGGCGCTGGCGGGCGCCGGTGCCATTGTCATACTCACCGGACGCAACGACGCAAAGGGCCTGCGGGCGATCGAGGGCATTTGCGAGCGGTTTCCCAATGCGCTGATCGCCTACGAGCATCTCGACCTCGCCAGCCTGTCCTCCGTGGCCGATTTCGCCAAGCGCTTTGCCGCCGGCAACGAGCAGCTCGACCTCCTCGTCAACAATGCCGGCGTGATGGCGCTGCCGAAACGGCAGCAGACCGAGGATGGCTTCGAGATGCAGCTCGGTACCAACTATCTCGGCCATTACGCGCTGACGGCGCGCCTGTTGCCGCAGCTTCGCCGGGCGAAAGCGTCTCGAATCGTCAATCTCTCGAGCCTCGCGCACCGCTCCGGCGCGATCAATTTCGATGATCTGCAAGGCAAGCGTTCCTATCGTCCGTGGCGGGCCTATTGCCAGTCGAAGCTGGCGATGCTGATGTTTGCCTTGGAATTGCAGCGTCGCAGCCTCGCCGCCGGCTGGGGCGTGACCAGCGTTGCCGCCCATCCCGGCTACGCGCGGACCGATCTCATTGCGAACGGGCCGGGCGCCAACACGCTCCAGTGGCGCGTCGGCCGTTGGCTGCAGCCGTTTATCAGCCAGTCCGCCGCCGAGGGCGCGCTGCCCACGCTGTTCGCGGCGACCTCGCCGGCGGCCGAGCCCGGCGGCTATTACGGTCCGAACGGGTTCTATGAATTGAAGGGGCCGCCAGCGCCGGCGAAGATCATGCCATGGGCCAAGGATTTCGCCGCGGCGGCCATGCTGTGGGATGTCTCGGCAACGCTGACCGGTGTATCCTTCGACGACATCGCGGTCGCCGCATGAGCCGCGACGCTGTTGGGGACGTCCCGATGCAAGTCATCATCTTTGGCGCGACCGGCATGGTCGGGCAGGGCGTCTTGCGCGAGTGCCTGGTCGATGCCGGCATCGACCGCGTGCTCGTGGTCGGCCGCAGTCCGACCGGCGTGCGCAACGCCAAGCTCACCGAGATCATCCACGACGATTTCACGAACTATTCGGCGATCGAGTCTCAACTGACCGGCTTCGACGCCTGCTTCTTCTGCCTCGGCGTCTCCTCGATCGGCATGAGCGAGGAGCGCTATCGTCATCTCACCTATGACCTCACGCTCGCCGCGGCGACGACGCTGGCGCGGCTCAATCCGCAGATGATTTTCACCTATGTCACCGGCGCCCGCACCGACTCCACCGAGCAGGGCTCGCGGATGTGGGCGCGGGTCAAGGGCAAGACCGAAAACGATCTGCTCAAGCTGCCGTTCAAGGGCGCCTACATGTTCCGGCCCGGCGCGATCCAGCCCCTGCATGGTGCCCGCTCCAAGACCGCCTGGGTGCAGGCCGTGTACGCCGCAACCTGGCCACTCTGGTCGGTGCTGCGCCGGATTTCGCCGCGGCTCGTCACCTCCACCGAGCAGATGGGCCGCGCCATGATCCGCGTCGCCCGGGAGGGGTATCCGCGCAAGGTGCTGGAGATGGAGGATATCAATAGCCTCTAGTCCGCCGGGTCGTTAGTTCTAAGGAAATTTCCGCGGCCGCGCGCGTTGGGCCGTATCCGCCCCCCCAGGAGAAATGCCGGCGATGTCGCCCCAGCTCAAACTGATCGCGCTCGATGCCGACGATCTCGCCGTGATCTCCACCCATGTGCAGGATGCCCGGGTGCAGGCCTCGGACATCATCTGGCGGCAGAGCGAGAAGCGGCTGGTGGTCGGCATGAGCCGGCTGGACTGGGAGCAGACGCTGGACGGCGAGACCGAGCCGCGCCGGCTGGTCGCCGCGCTCCGCTTCGATCGCGTGCTTGCCTGCAAATCGCGCAACATCGACCTTGGAGCCCCGGACGAGGTCCTGGACCTCGTCGGCATCGAGTTTCACCCCCAGGACGGCCACGACGAGGAGCCCGGCGGCAGCGCACTGCTCTTGTTCGCCCAGGGCGGCGCCATCCGCCTCGATGTCGAATGCCTCGAATGCGAGCTGACCGATCTCGGGGCGGACGAACTGGGGACGGGGATCGAAGCGGAGGGGTGAGGAATGGGAATGACCCCACTCCTGCTGTCGTCCTGGCGAAAGCCAGGACCCATTACCACCGGTGGTCGTGATGGAGTGGGCCGGAACCACATCCTGCTTCAATTACAACAAGTTGGGGTAATGGGTCCTGGCTTTCGCCAGGACGACATCGAAGCAGGATGGCGATGGGCGACGACGACGTCTCGCAAGGGTTGACGGCGGGAGGCCGTCGCGCCATTGAGCAGGGGACCTGGTGCGCCAATCGCCCCGAGAAACCATCCAGAAGCCAAGCCAGACATGCCCGTTCGTCTCGACCGCAGCAGCGCCGATTTTGACCAGCGATTCGCGGCCTTCCTCGCCGCCAAGCGCGAGGTCTCGGCCGACGTGGAGGCCGCCGCGCGCGCGATCGTCGACGACGTGGCGAGGCGCGGCGACGCGGCCCTGCTCGAGGCCACGGCGAAGTTCGACCGGCTGACACTGGACGCATCCGGCCTTCGCGTTTCGGCCGCCGAGATCGAGGCTGCGGTGAAGGCCTGCGATGCCGCGACGCTGGATGCCTTGAGCCTCGCGCGCGACCGCATCGAGACCTATCATCGCCGCCAATTGCCGAAGGACGAGCGCTTCACCGACCCGCTCGGCGTCGAGCTCGGCTGGCGCTATACCGCGATCGAGTCCGCCGGCCTCTACGTGCCCGGGGGAACTGCCGCCTATCCGTCCTCGGTGCTGATGAACGCGGTGCCCGCTAAGGTCGCCGGCGTCTCGCGCCTCGTGATGGTGGTGCCCTCGCCGGACGGCAAGCTCAATCCGCTGGTGCTGGCGGCGGCAAAGCTCGGCGGCGTCACCGAGATCTACCGCGTCGGCGGCGCGCAGGCCGTCGCCGCGCTCGCGCACGGCACCGCCACCATCGCGCCGGTCGCAAAAATCGTCGGCCCCGGCAATGCCTATGTCGCCGCCGCCAAGCGGCTGGTGTTCGGCAAGGTCGGCATCGACATGATCGCCGGCCCCTCCGAGGTGCTGGTCATTGCCGACGACACCGGCAATGCCGACTGGATCGCCGCCGACCTGCTCGCGCAGGCCGAGCACGACACGAGTGCGCAATCGATCCTGATCACCGATTCCGCACGCCTTGCCGCCGATGTCGAGAAGGCGGTCGAGGCGCAGCTGAAGACGCTGCCGCGCACCGCGATCGCGAGCGCCTCCTGGGCCGACTTCGGCGCCATCATCATGGTGAAGAATCTCAACGACGCCATCCCACTTGCGGATGCGATTGCCGCCGAGCATCTCGAGATCATGACGATCGATCCCGACGCGCTCGCCGCACAGATCCGCAATGCCGGCGCGGTATTCCTCGGCGCGCATACGCCGGAGGCGATCGGCGATTATGTCGGCGGCTCCAACCACGTGCTGCCGACGGCGCGCTCGGCGCGATTCTCCTCGGGCCTCTCGGTGCACGACTTCATGAAGCGCACCTCGATCCTGAAATGCGGCCCGGATCAGCTTCGTGCGCTGGGACCTGCTGCGATGACGCTTGGCAAGGCGGAAGGGCTGGACGCCCATTCGCGCTCGATCGGATTGCGCCTCAATCTGTCATGACAAAGCCGCCCGAACAGGACGACTCCAACAATCGCATCGTCGCGGTCACCCTCGACGAGGAATCGATCGGCCGTTCCGGGCCCGACATCGAGCATGAGCGCGCGATTGCGATCTACGACCTGATCGAGCAGAACCTGTTCGCGCCGGAGGGCGCCGACGGGAAGGGGCCGTTCACGCTGCATATCGGCATCACCGGCAACCGCCTGATGTTCGACATCCGCCGCGAGGACGGCGCGCCCGTGGTCGTGCATCTGTTGTCGCTGGGGCCGTTCCGCGGGATCGTGAAGGACTATTTCATGATCTGCGACAGCTATTACCAGGCGATCCGCACCGCGACCCCGGACAAGATCGAGGCCATCGACATGGGCCGCCGCGGCATCCATGACGAGGGATCGCGCACGCTCCAGGAGCGGCTGAAGGGCAAGGTGCGGGTCGACTTCGAGACCTCGCGCCGGCTGTTCACGCTCATTACTGTTCTGCACTGGAAGGGGTAAGCGCGGATGGCTGCGCCCCCACGCGCACGCGATCCGCAATCGGTGCTGTTCGCCTGCGCGATGAACAGCGTGCGCTCGCCGATGGCCGAGAGCCTGCTGCGGCACATGTTTCCGCAAGGCCTCTACGTGAAGTCGGCCGGCGCCAGAAAGGGCGAGCTCGATCCTTTCGCCGTTGCCGTGATGGCCGAGCTCGGCCAGGACATCTCCGTCCACAGGCCGCAGACCTTCGAGGAGCTGGAGGACTGGGAGGGGCTGAACTTCGACCTCATCATCACGCTGTCGCCGGAGGCGCATCACAAGGCGCTGGAGCTGACCCGCACGCTCGCGGCCGACGTCGAATACTGGCCGACCCAGGATCCCACCACCATCGAAGGCAGCCGCGACCAGAAGCTCGCCGCATACCGCGAGGTCTGCGACCAGCTGCTGCTGCGCATCCGCCGGCGCTTTGCGAAGGTGGGCGCGGCGAGCGGGTAGCATCCGGTGGGCGTAACACCCGCGTCACAGACTGCAGGCACAGGCATGTCGGACACCTCGAATCAGCAAAGTCCGGGTTCCCGGGTTGTGAAATCAGCCCCCTTCCGATAGGTTCCGCGCGCAATTCACCCCTGCCTCATCCCCAAAATCACCTGATGCTTGGCCGCCCCAAATTCGTACTTGCCTCCGGTTCGCCGCGGCGCCTGTCGCTGCTCAACCAGGCCGGCATCGAGCCGGACGCGCTCCGGCCGGCCGACGTCGACGAGACGCCGAAGCGGGGCGAGCTGCCGCGCGCCTGCGCCAATCGCCTCGCAAGGGCCAAGGCCGATGCGGCGCTGAAATCGGTGCAGCTCGACGACGAACTGCGCGGCGCCTTCATCCTCTCCGCCGACACGGTGGTGGCGGTCGGCCGCCGCATCCTGCCCAAGGCCAATCTCGTGGACGAGGCGGCGCAGTGCCTGCGGCTGCTCTCGGGCCGCAATCACCGCGTCTACACCGCGATCTGCCTCGTCACGCCGCGCGAGGCCTTCCGCCAGCGCCTGGTCGAGACCCGCGTCCGCTTCAAGCGCCTGTCGGAGGACGACATCCAGGCCTATATCGGCTCCGGCGAATGGCGCGGCAAAGCCGGCGGCTACGCCGTGCAGGGCATCGCCGGCTCCTTCGTGGTGAAGATGGTGGGGTCCTACAGCAACGTTGTCGGCCTGCCGCTCTACGAGACCACGACGCTGCTCGGCGGCGAAGGCTTTCCGATCCGCTTCGGCTGGCTCAACGCCACCGCCGTGTGAGCGCGAATGCCGCGCCGGACGGGTCTTAACAAAAATCTCGAAAACAACCCCATGCACAGTAGAATTGGCCCGCGGGACCCGGGCCGCGACGCCTGCGCGTCCGCCCGAGGAACCTGTTTGCGGACAGGCTCTTGAACGTTTTCACCCCGTGTAAGCTGCCGACATCATGGACGACCAGGTCAAAATGCCCACCGGCCCGCTCAAAACCTGCCCGATCTGCGGCAAGCCCGCCGTGCAGGCCACCCACCCGTTCTGCTCCTCGCGCTGCCGCGATGTCGACCTGAACCGCTGGCTGAAAGGCTCCTACGTCATTCCCGGCCGCGACGACGAGGTGGATGACGTTGAATAGAAAAGCAATATCAATTACTTAATTGAGTTTCCAGCGTGCCGCACGCCAGCCGCGGCAACGCCACCCCACCTTGTGCACAGCCGGGCCGCGCCCGGCGTAGCCTTCAGGCGAAGCCGGGTGGACAGGCGGCCTTCAGCCCACTATAAACCGCCCGCTCGATGGGCCTTGACCTTCTCTTTGGGTCCTTCCCTCAGCATGCCCAGGTAGCTCAGTTGGTAGAGCATGCGACTGAAAATCGCAGTGTCGGTGGTTCGATTCCGCCCCTGGGCACCATCCTCTTGAAGGTTCCTTATCCTTCAATAAGTTAAGCCCTTACAGCGACTTGCGCTCGCCCGACTGTGTAACAACGGTGAGCAACATGCTGTATCGGGTGGTACGTCCAATGAAGCGCGATGGCTCGCGGTTTCAGCTCTATGTGCGACGGATTCCGGTGGATGTGCGGGAGCGGCTCGTTGGTCGCACACTGTATTTTCCGCTGGGTGAGGACACGCATGCGGTGACGATCTCGCCCCGTGCTCAGGCCATCCGGTTTTCCCTGAGAGCCGATGAGCCGGCAGAGGTCAAAGCGAGGATCGCGGCGGCCGATCAATACCTTGAGCGCATCCTCCGCGCCTTCCGGGATGATAGTCCTGCCTCCCTCACCAACGCTCAGGCGACGGCCTTAGCCGGACGTCTCTACAGGGCATGGGCCGGGGGCGAGGGACGCGAGCGCACGTATGCAGTGGAGCAGGGCCATGATGGCAAGATGCATCCGGCGCCGCATGATCCCGCGGAAGACGCTGTAATCTTCAAGGCGGCCCTGATGCGTCTCGTGCGGTTGGAGACCATAGGCAAGCATGAGACAAACAAACCGGTACTGCTGCGAGACCCATTTGACCTCGACAATCTCCCACCCGCGGATCAATGCCCGGAGACCTCGGCCCTTGAGATTCACCTGGGGCGCCTTGTTGATCGCTTGCTCCTATCTGAAGGCATTCGACGGGTTGACGCCGCGTCGCGAGGTCTGCTGCTGAGAGCTTTTTGGCTGGCGCTGCGTGATGCGTTTGAGGTCCGCCACCGGAATGCCCAAGGCGACTACAGTCCCGACCCGAGGTCCGAACGCTTCCCCGCTTGGGTCTCGCCGAATGGGAACAGTGCTACCATCAGGCAACCGGTCTTAAAGGGAGGCTCGTTGACTGCGCTGATCGACGGCTGGTGGGCTGAGGCAAGGGCCCGCAACCTCAAGCCAAGCACGCACGAGAGCTATAGTAACTCAATGGCAGCCTTCGTTGCGTTTCTCGGTCACGATGATTGCAGCCGCGTGTCCAAAAGCGATGTGATTGGCTTCAAGGATCATCGGTTAGCCACTCTCAACCCGCGCACAGGGAAGCCGATCTCTGCCAAGACAGTGAAGGACAATGACCTCTCCGGGCTCAAAGCTGTGTTTGGATGGGCGGTATCAAATGGGAAGATGCACAGCAATCCCGCTGAAGGTGTGACGCTTAAGGCTGCAAAGCCACGGAGGCTACGAAGCAAGGCCTTCACGGATGCTGAGGCGAGAGTAATTCTTACGGCAAGTCTCCGGGCCAAGCGTGGTGGAGAGATGCTGGAGACATTTGCAGCCAAGCGGTGGGTGCCGTGGCTCATGGCGTATACAGGGGCGCGTGTCGGTGAGATGGCCCAGTTGCGAAAGGAGGACCTACACAAGCACGGCCGGAGCATCTGGTATCTCACGGTCACGCCCGAGGCAGGTACTGTGAAGACTAACGAAGCAAGGGACGTGGTTCTGCATGCTCACCTGATTGAAATGGGTTTTGTGGAATTCGTAAGAGCCGCACGTCCTGGTCATCTTTTCCTGCGGCCTTCCCAGGATGGCGACGAACAGGGGCGTGTGCTTGGACCATTGCAGGGCGTCAAGAATAGGCTTGCGGAGTTTGCCCGTGCAGTAGTGCCGGATAAGGGTGTTGCGCCGAACCACGGCTGGAGGCACCGCTTCAAGCCCGTTGGCGTAAGAGTTGGCATTGACCGCAGAACGCTTGATGTGATCTCCGGGCACGCTCTTGAAGGTCGCACCGTGGCGGATGGATATCATGGTGTCGAGCTTGAGGATCAAGCGGCTGCCCTCGCCAAATATCCTCGCTATAAGATATGACGTTTAATCATCGGTGATATGGGGAGGATTCAGTGGGGCTGCTTCTGCGCACATCTCTTGCTATTCTAGCGATGCTTCTTCCGAGGCTTGCATCTGCCGAAATCGTTGGAGAAGGCAGGAACGTCATCGATGGAGATACTTTCGAGATCACGTTGCCATCTCACTCGGTCAAGATTCGAATTTGTGGCATAGACGCCCCAGAGGCGGGTGAGCCCGGCTCAAGGGAGGCATGGGAGCAGCTCTCCAAACTTGTCTACCAAAAGACTGTGCGCTGCATTCAAGTAAACCATCAGCCTGGAACGGTCTGTGATGGAAGGTCAAAGCCGACGAACCGCGATAGGATCGTCGCTCAATGTTTTGTCGATAGGATGGACATTGGCGCCGAGATGGTTCGTTCTGGACACGCTTGCGATTGGCGTAAGTACGATGGCGGTTATTATCAACGGATCACTGGCGGGAGGGCATGCCCACGAAACTAGGGCGTGTACTTATAAGGGCGATGTCGGTTCTGATGGCTGAGCGGAAATGGTCTGATCGGTTAGAGCATTCCCGCTAGTGACCCCACAGCGGACCGCGCATAGCTGGCACTCGGCGGAGAAGGTGCACGGGCCATGGTTGCGGATGCTGTTCACGGTTTCTCCGGCGGGGTTTCCGAGAAGTAGATACTGGTCAGATCACCATACCCATGCCGCGGGCTGATAAATTTCACCTCGATGAACTTCAACCGTCCGATCTTAAGGTCGGCTTGCAAAGCCCAGTATGCAGCCTCCGGCAGATAGGCGGAGAACAAACGTCCATCGTTGCCGAGCCGCATGTTGAGTAAGAAAGGCCTTTCCGGAACGGTCTGCCCCTTACCAATGCGCGGCCAGCCCTTTTCATCAGGATCATCGACGCGACCATATTGGCGCGAGCACATTAGCGAGCAGATCACTTCCTTGCCAAGATGCTTGGGCATGTCAGGCGTCAGCGCAACGATGTCGCAAAGCACATCGGTGATGGCTTCGTCGGAGACGCCATCGCCGTGGTTTCCCACGTAGTAACTTACCGTCACCGATTTCACAGTCGCGAGCAGCGTGTGCTCCGGCTCCGGCGGCGGTTTGCGCTTGCGCTCCTTTTTCTTCTTGGTCGTCCTCGCTCTCTCCATCTCATGACTTCTGCATATGGGCCTTAGCCGACCTTCGACGATGCCCGCTTTCGTACCGCTGTTGAAGGCCAAGCTGACATCAGATTAAGTCCGGAGTCGGCCAAACTCCGATGTCTAAACTACATCGGCTGGCAGCACACGGTCTGCCTCCCACTCTATGGCCGATAGGGCGTGTACTCATAATGAGAGTGCCTCGGCTCCAGCTAGCTGCCCGGGAGAGCCCTCAGGCGGCGGTGTCAGGATCGGCCCTTTCTTGCCCGGTGCATCAAGACAAAGGTTGTGAACTGCTCAGTCGCAGCATTTTCGTATCCCGTCACGTAGGCGCGTGATTGCCCTAGCATCGCCCGCTCGAAGAGCTTTTGATTCTCCCTCCTGCAAACGCCGAGGAGTGCTCGCGCAATGATTGGCGCCGATGAGACTCCATCATCGAGGTCTACCATGTGCTGCCCAGCGCAATATTCGAGAGCGGCTCTATACTCAACTGTAGGGGATTGAGCGTAGGAGGAGCTAATCTGCAGAAGGAAGGCGAGCAGGACTAGGCAGCGCATTCTTTGAATGTCCTCTTGATGGATGTGCAATATATTGCGTCGCATTAGATTGCAACAAGTTGTCGCTATGTGCGCATGTCAGAGGACGTGCGGCGCTTGGTAGGTGGCAACGTAAAGAGGCTGCGGATGGCGGCTGGAATTACGCAGGCAGAGCTTGCCGATCTAGTGGGCGTCGACCGGGCCTATATCAGCGGCTTGGAGCAAGGAAACCGGAACGCGACCATTGTTAGCCTTTGGCACGTTGCTCAAGCGTTGGAGACGCCGATCCGCTTCCTTTTCGATGAGTCCAAGAAATCGCGCTGACCGATCGTGCGGGGGACCATTTGGCTGAAACCCGTCCGGTGTCTGCCCGATCACTTTGAGCACCGACTTAAGGGGGGGCGCTGAGGTGTCTCCGATAGTTGCCCGAAGGAATGCCTCTGCGCTCGTAGATAGTCCATGTCCTCTCTCCTCGCTAAGGGCGCTCCTCTGAGGACCCTTGCAGTAGCCGTTAGGGTGATGGGAGCCTATTGGCCGTCAGCCATTCCGGCTTGCCACCAAAGCCCCATGGCGGAGGGCTTAAAGGTCATTCCTTTCGGGGGGGCAAGGCGGTAGGCAGCGGCACATACCCTTCCCTTTAAAGTGCTCCTTCAAGGAGATCTTGTGGTGGTGTGACCAGGTTGGCTTCATCACCCGAAGCCCCCCGGAGTGTGTCGTGAATGGAGGCCATGAAGGTTTGCCCTCAAGGTAGTGATGGTGGAGGTGCTGTGCCTGCTGTGCTCCCTCCCTCTGTAGGTCATCCTTCGGGGGGAACGCTCAGGTGACGATGGTCTGGCTGCCATCGCCGCTTTAAGGAACAGCTTCAAGCTACGCCTCTGAAGCAACCTGCCTAGTTCTCCCCTCCTAGGTCTTTAGCAGAGGCGTAAGCTCGAAAATGCCTATTTTCCGGGACCAACGTCGACTTTTATGAACGCGCGGGATTGGGCCGAGCCAGCGCAAAAGGCATACTTCATAGCAGCCTTGGCGGCTTCGGCATTCGGCTCCGGCACAAGTACGGCGTCATGAAGGGGCAGCGCCGGGATGCCGCTCTCGAAGAGGTGCGTGACCACAGCAATCAACAGTTCGCTTTCGAGGAACATTAGTTCAAAACCGATGCCGGTTCCGAATAGATGGGCAATCGGCTCGTGCTTTTGATCGAGTAGTGCCAACGCTTGCTTGAGGTTCAATCCGGGAAGCAATGGACTGCAATCGCGCGGCCAACGCTTCAAGGGGCCTCGCGTGAACAGCAGAGCATTAAGGAGCAGCTTCCAGCCATCGCGTCCGGTGCCGTCTCCCATCACATCGTAAAGGTCTCCGGCAGGTTGCGGCGCCCTGGCGCGGACGTAGGCGAGACGCGGAAAGAGTTGCTGGTAATCGACATCGGCCACCGGCTTGCCATTCATGCGAATCTGCCGGAATCGATCCTTGCGGGGCATCGTCATCCAGAAGCCGCCGGAAAGCCTGCCGCCCTGTTGCCAGCTTTTGTTATTGAAAGTCCTGCGGACTGTTCGCCGGTAGGACGCGATGATCTCGCCCTCCTTGCCGAGCCGGGCTGAGTCGTGAGTGCCGGTCAATTCAATGTCGGCATCGAGGAGCCAATCATTGATACGTTGAACTCGTCTGCGAAGCGTCCTCGTTTTTGGGCTGTCGGAGTAATTCACCAAGGCCGCGTTGCCGTCTTCATCTCTGCCCGTCTTGAGGATGAGAATTTCCGGCTCTTGCTCGCGACGGAACGAGGCCGGTGTGACCTTCGGAAAGCGCTTGCCAAGATCAGCAACCGCGTTGAACAGCGACGGAGCCTTAGCCGTTTTTGAGAACCGATAGCCTTTCGCGACGCGTTTGAGGAGCTTCAGTCGCTCCAACAGTTCAAGCAGCCCAAGGAAGTGTTGGCCGTAGACTGGGTTCCGGTAGCGATTCGAACCCCACATCATGTTGTTGTCGAGCGGAATGGCGAGTGCCGCATCTTCACGAATGAGACCTTGCATGAGCAGATTGCAGGCAACGGCCTCAACAGCGATGGCGAATTTGCGCCGGTCTTCATCCTTGCGGGCACGAGAGCGGAGGCCGAGCTTGTCTTCCTGTGCGATCAGATGTTGTGTGAAGCGGCCGATGGCTTCCCTTAGCTCCGGGGTTCTCGCCCGCAACTGCGGGTCGAACCGTGCATGAAGCGCGCCATTAATCTGCGTTATCATGAATTCGGCTGAACTTATTGCCTATCTCGTTAGTGAACTCGAACATCAGAACGATGCACCAAGATACTTCCATCCAGTGCGTCGTTAATTTGGTATCCTGGCTCCAACGGTATCCAACTCTTTGCGTGAGCAGAGCCCGGCTGGCCGCGTTTTGCGATAGCAACGCCGTCTAACTTCAAAATGAAATCACTTTCGGTTCGCTCGAATTCTAGTTTTGATCGCTTACTCATGCTGTCTCTCCATTCGATGGCGGGGCTTCCGTGCTTAAAGTGGTCGGCCCGATGCCCCAACATGTGCGTACCGTTATCCGGCCACCTGATCTGACGTGCGAGAGCGTTCACTCCAAATTATCCGACCCCTGCGGCTCTCAGCGTGGGATGGCGTCCATATCGCTTCACCTTCAAGGCGAGGACGGCGGAAAGGTGCTTTTCCACCACCCATTCGCACTGCTGCTCGACGGCCCGCCCGATCAGCCGCAGGACCGGCCCAGACGACCTAGGAAAGGCGTGGAGTTCGGTTTGGTGGTGCCTGCCCTGATGATCTACGAATGGCCAGCGCTTGTGGGTGCCGCTTGCAAGGCGATGTAGGGCCTTTGCGATCTGCACCGTTCGAAACTCTTTGGTTCGGTGTGATCCCGGGTCTTCCTCGATCAGCGCCGAAACGGCCAGTTCGATGATGACGAATCGCTCGGGCTTGACGCCTGCGACACGAAGCCGCGCTAGAGCGATGCGAGCCCGTCTGTTGGCCGACATGCCCTTGAGCCTCGTGGCGATCTCCGTGTGCCCGGCCTCTTCTAGCAACAGCGCGACGGCATTGAGGGCCGCCTTGATGAAGCGATCGGATTCGACCCGGAGCCGAACATACGAGGTCGCGGCAGCAAGGTACGGCTTCAGTTCGGCCGCGCTGTACGTCCCATGCCAGTGCGATCCGTGCCGAGCCTTGTGTTCGACGTGACGGCGACAATGGAAGGCCGCGAGTCCAAGACGCGCAGCCCGCATGGTTGGATTACGGCAGCCGGGAATGGAGCACCTGCCTTGAAAATCAAGGGACGTCGACCTGATCCGGCTCTTTAGGCTGGCCGTCCTTGTTTGGCGTCCGCTGTGCATCCGCTTACTGGACAAGATTGCTTTTAACCTTTGCCGCGAAGATTGCGGCTATCAATCCGAGGGTCGCATGGCAGCCTGTCAACAAGCTCAGACCAATGCCAACTCTCCGCAGTCATAAACAATGACCTGAGCGTGTCCGGTAGCTCACCTAACTCGCTTGAAGCCGGATTGCGAATTATTCGCTCGATCCCTGCAATCCATGTTTCCTGCGTTTGGAATCCCTCATGGCGATTTCTGATCGGTACATACCCGGAAGGTACAACGTAGTGGTGATCCCCTGTCCGGCGCGGGTGCAGAATGGCGTCAGGGGGTGCACTGAAAAGTATCCGATCAAGTTTGGAGCGTTTGGGTAGCCCCAACACCTTAGCGACGGTTGCCTTCAGGCGAATCCCCAAATTGAAGATCAGTTCGTCATCGGATCGCGTAATGCCGCGCTTTCGATCTCGCGATATATGAGCGTCATCGTTCAATCTCACCGTTACGCCGGGGACTAGCTCAAACGCTCGCAATATTGCAAAGTGAATTGGAAGGACATATCGAGTTTTCGTTCCGACATTGGCGCCGCCGGTGATTCCAAAACCGATTACTGCTTGCCCCTGATATTCGCTAAGTGAGGCATCTACCCCTAAGATAGATCGACGCGCCTGCGGCAGTAGGTATCGAAGGGGCTGCACGTCAGGATAATTCGCGGCTTGTACCTGCTCGGCCTTAGTGGCCCAGCTTTTAATGTTCTGAAGTGCGTCGGTGATGCTGATTTCGTTCATGCCCGGTGACTTTGGTGAGTAGTTCCCATTCAGCTTGACTACGTTGAGCATGAGCGGCGCGGCGTTGCTCGGTGCGGTCATGGCTGACTTTCCGTGGGGTCACCTCGGAGACGATCGATCAAGCTGTCAGTGCCATCGTGGCGTCTGTACTTCCAGTTCTGCCAGGAATTTTCGTTCCCAGACACTACCGCCGAACTGAGCTTGTGCAGAGATGCGTAGGTGCTGTGGTCGTTAGCCAGCAGCCAGCGACCATGCGTTGCCTTGGCGCGGAATTCCTTGCCCTTGTAGGTTCGGAAGATTTCGAATCCCTCTGGGAAATCGACGCCGGAACGCTCATCGCGAAACCCCATTACGGCGGTCTGATAGGCTTCTGCCTTGGATGGATCGACCTTCAGAATGCGCCTAAGTATCGCATCCTCCGTTTCCTCCCCCTTCTGCCGAAGAGACCATATGGCCGCGAAAACAGCGGTAGAAACGCCAATTGTTCTCATGAACTACTCCTCTCTAATATCTAGAGATTAGTAGATATGTAGATATAACCCGCAGTCAAGGGGCAAATTGCCTCTAGGTTTCACGCCCTTTCGGCTTCGCAAGCCGCGCTTGAATGAGTGTGACTTGGGGGGCCGACCAGTTAGCCTTGCCCCGTGCCGTCGGGATACCGCTTGCCGTCAACGCTCGCGCGATTTCGGTAGGCGATGTTTTTCCTTCGGCGCGTAATTTACCCAGCAAAGGAGCGAGGTCCCCGGCGCGTCTATCGGCAATCTTGGCTTGGGCATCCCTTCCGAGTGCCCGCGCGGTGCTGGACAGATTTCCCCCTCGATCGCCTCCGAGCCGCTGTCCTCTGGCCTTCGCCGCCGCCAGCGCTGCCTTGGTGCGGGCAGAGATGAGTCCGGCCTCCAACTCCGCCACAGCCGCCATCTGTTGCAACATGAAGCGCCCGGTAGGACCCTCGATGGCGGGAAGGTCAGCGAAGCGAACATCTACCCCCGCCTCTAGCAGCCGCTCTAGGAAGCCCACCGAGCGCGTCAGGCGATCGACCTTCGCGACCACGAGAGTCGCCCGGTGCAAGCGGGCTGTAGTCAGTGCTTCGTCAAGGGCTGGCCTATCGTTGCGACGTCCGCTCTCGACCTCCGTGAACTCCGCTATGATGTTCGCTCGTCCGTCGCCAAGGTGGTTCGCAACGGCGGCCCTCTGTGCATCGAGGCCCAAGCCGGACTGGCCCTGCTTGCGGGTGGACACTCGATAGTAGGCAACAAATCGGCGCTTCACGGTAATTCCCCTTCGATGGTGGCTCGCGAAAAACTTAATCAACGACCGATGCTTATGTTTTTAGCGGCGTCGGATTCGCTCGCCAACGATCGCAGGTGAGTCAAATCGACTCAGGAAGCTGCAGTCTCATCGTGACCTGCAGCCTGAAGCGGCGCCTTGGAGAAACGCGGGACGACCTGCCGAGATGTAAGTGAAGTAGTTTTCAGAAATTGACTAAGGGGACAGGGGGAAAGCTGCAAGCCGCCGCCACGAGGTGAGCTCTGAGATATGGCACCCCATTTTAGATTCTGCCCGAGGTCACCTCGCATGACACGCCACGTTCAGGCCGAGCGA
Organism: Bradyrhizobium sp. B039; assembly: GCF_038965675.1. Classification (NCBI taxonomy): domain Bacteria; kingdom Pseudomonadati; phylum Pseudomonadota; class Alphaproteobacteria; order Hyphomicrobiales; family Nitrobacteraceae; genus Bradyrhizobium; species Bradyrhizobium sp. B039. The sequence goes on along the minus strand of NZ_CP152416.1, from coordinate 8,290,551 downwards.
TGTTTCGCCACCGGCGCTGGCGGATCGGCATTATCTGGGCAGGAAGTACCGACGCTGTCCTTCGTGCTCGCCTCTTCGGGCAATGCCGGTTGCAACCAGCGTCTCAAGAACCTCAGCGATGCGATCGCGGCGTCCGACGGTGTTTCTGCCGTCAAGTACGCTAGCAATAGCAGCAGGTGCAGCGGGAGCCGGAGCCTTGGAGAGAAGATCAAGCACTAATCTGATCTGCTCCAGGCCATCAGCTGGCCATTTCGGGCGTTCCGTGATGTCGGGCAATTCTACGTCGAGCGTGCCAACGTGTTCTTCTATCCGCATCGGTGCCTTCGCTCCCAGCTTTGCCATCTGATAGTCGGGGCGCAGCCAGCGGACGACGGCCCGCCTCTCTTCCACTGCTCGGTCGTGATTAAGTGCGACAAGCCGAATGAGAAGTTCTTCCTCAATCTGCTCCTGCTCTGGCAGCTTGTGCGATGAGGGAAGCGTCGAGCCAGGCCTGCCGACTAGAGCCGGAATAAGATCTTCCCAGCCATAGGCGGCCAACACGGCGCGATCGATGTCGTCATGGATTTCTTTCAGCACTGAGATCAACCCCGCACGATGCACGTCTCGCTCGGCATCCGTCAACGGCGGCACGTCGCAGCCATTCTCCAATTCGCGTAGACGTTCCAGCGCGTTATAGAGGCCGGTCACGGTAAGGAAGGAATGCTCAGCTATTCGCTTCTTGCGGAAGGTGTCGAGCCTTTCGCCAAGATCGCGCAGCCTGTCGTGCTGGGCGGAGGTGACATCATTAGACAATCGCTTTGGCTCGACCGCGGTCGGGAGCGGGAAAGGATCAAATGTCTGCGTGTGCTGGTATACAGGATCATTTCCGACGCCCTGCCATCCGCCTTTAGCGATAGCGAACAAGACGTGGACTCTGCTGGACAGAACCGCAAGAAGTTCAGGTCGGTCGCTGGAGATTACTCTAATTTTCTGATCGGCTAGAAATTCGGAAGACACGAGCGAGAAAGTTCGATGCTTCGCAGTTTCAGGTGTAGCAATGTAGGTCGTTAAGTCGTTAACAGCCTCTCTTAGGTCGAGTGCAGGTTCCGCGAAGACCCACCACTTATCGCGCCTAGATTTGCGATTGTTTGCCTCGCGTTCCGGCCTCACGTACTCATAAAGATGCGAATAGGCCTTGGGAAAATGCTCCCGAGCCGCCTCCATAGAAAGACCCAAGAAATCGATTGCAAAAATCCCACGCGGCCGCCGTGTTAGATCGGAGCCGTTCAGGTAAGGTCGGATGCGATGAGGAAACGACGGCGTACCTTCGGCACGGAATTCGGTGGCCTTGGTTCCGTTGATCCAAAATCCTTTGCCATACGGCATCATTCCCTTGTGGCCCATGTAGGCGTTTGCGACCAAGGGTTTCGCGGCCGCCAAGTGTGCGCCCATTGTAAGACTGGCGCGGACCTTGCCTTCTCGCGTCTCCAACGCAACCTGCGGAGTATCGGTATTCAATCCCGCTTCGGAGACAACCTCTGCCAGACGACCATCACGCTCGCCCTTCTCCGCCACGGTCATGCCGATACGCACGGCGGCCTTATCGGATGCTTTGAGCCACGGGTGATTGGGGATAGCGAATACCAACGACAGCGGCTCCTTCGCAGCCATGTGGCGATCGATGACACGCCGTGAGAAAGTCTGCGTGATCGATTTTGTTGTGATGAAGCCGAAGCGTCTTAGTGGGTTTGTCTGTCCCTTCAGCGGCTTGCGGAGTAATCGTGTGGCGGCCTCATCCCAGAAGTGCATGACAAAATCAGCTCCGCCTGAAATATGAGGGCGCACCGCCCAGCAGGCTTCTGCGTAGCCATCACCAAGCTCAGCACGCATATCTTTGCCGCCGATGAAGGGCGGATTGCCGACAATAAACTCAACCTCTGGCCAAGTCGCGCGTTTCGGGTTCACATAATTGTAGCGTGGCACCCGGGCTTCGGGGTCTGGAATTTCCTCGCCTGTAATCGGGTGGGGCTTCTTCGTTAAGCCGTCCCAACGCGACAACGGTGTTCCGCTATCGTCCCGCAAGAGTTCTTGTCGGTCATAGCCTATAACGGCATCTTGCTGCTTGATGGTGCCGTAGGCGTCAAGGATTGGCTCAGTGATAGATGCCAGGCCAGCGGTCTTCAGCTGCCACTTCAGATAACCGATCCAGAGAACGAGGTCTGCGATAGCCACAGCGCGTGGGTTCAGCTCCAGCCCATAAAATTGGCGTGGGTTGACCGTTTCCCCTTCCATCGCGAAGCGGGCCTGATCTTCACCGAGGTCGTCTAGCGCTTCCAGCACTTCACCTTCCAAGCGCTTCATCAGCTCTAAACTAACATAAAGAAAGTTCCCAGTTCCGCAGGCTGGGTCGAGTACGCGCGTCGTGCAAAGCTTGTGGTGGTACGCCTTGACTGCCGCAAGCGCTTTCGCGTGGTCGCCCTTGTCGCGCAACTCCTTCACCTGAGCCTGAACGAGCTCCCAATCCGTGCGCAAAGGCTCGATGATAGTCGGAACGACTAGACGCTCGACATACGCGCGTGGAGTGTAGTGGGCGCCAAGCTTTGATCGTTCGCGTGGATCGAGGGCGCGTTCAAGCAGCGTACCAAAGATCGCAGGTTCGACATCCGACCAGTTCTTGCCTGCCGCGACATAGAGTTCATTAATGTCGTCCTTTTCGAGCGGCAGAGCTTCGCCGTTCTTAAACAGGGAGCCGTTGAATTTTTTCAAAGTTGCGTTCAGGTGCGGCGCATAGCCACCGCTGTCCATAATGGCCCAAAGGCTCTCTAATGCCGCAACGAAGTGCTCGGGCGTGTCCTTCATCTGCCCGATGAGCTTGTGAAAGCCTTTGTCGGGGATAAGCTTTACGTCTTCCGCGAACATCGTAAACAAGCATCTCATCAGGAACTCTGCCACCTCCTTTGGGTCGTGCTTAACCTCCAGGCGTTTGGCGATTCGGGCTAGGCGTTCTGCTATGTCGCGGGTGACTTCAGCCGATATGCGCGTCGGATCGAGCGAATGAGGGTCGTTCCAAATCGCGCTCAGACGTGCCTGAACGTTGGCGTTGCGAAGATCATCCATGTCGATGCGGTAGGACTGACGATCAGGGAAATGCGCGTAGTTCTTCCCTTGACCGGAGAAGTCGGCATAGACCTCAATGACATTCCCGACATCGACAACAAGTAGGAACGGCGGGTAACCATGCTCGACTGGTAATGCGCGGGCGTAGTCCTCGGCCTGCTTGCGGGCGGCCAGCATTACCTGGTCCCATCCGCGTGTTCCACGCTTAGCTTGTCCAGGCTTTCTCTGCGTCGCATCTTCCGGGATCAAAACAAGCTGGTCACGATTGCGCCTAGCAGCCTGTCGCTTCCCGGACTGCTTGGCCTCGAGAATGAAGCGCCCGCGTCGGTAGCAGTCGATGCGTCCAGCCGTGCGTGAGCCGTCTGGGTGCTTGAAGTCTACTCGTCTCTCGAAAACATAATCATTCAGACTATTTTGCTCCTGCGCCATTGCCGGGCGAGGCAGCCCTAAAGCTATGCACAGCCGTTCAATGAAGAGTTGATAGTTCGCAAGTTCTGACCCGCCCGAGGCTTTCGCTTCGGTGATCAGAGTTTCGAGTTTTTCATTGTCAGTAGACGCGTTCCCCATGCAAACCAAAATATCCGGCGCGAACCAGCAATGGCAATGGTGTTCTGGCTGTTGGCCTCATATTCTTTAGATCGAACATCTCGCTTGTGCGTTGTGGCAATATTGCTTGCGGCCGGCTGCACCGAAGCTCGGTATCCATTGTTCGCATTCAACCAAGTGCCGAGACATCGCTATACAGCTTACGCAAATGCTCGTCCGACATGTCGATGATCGGTTCGTACATGAATGAGTTCAGGTGGATATTCTCGGGGGTCATAAGCATAACCCGCTCTATCGTGGCAATGTTGGCAGACTCTCCACCAAAGCGCTTTTTGTACTCCTTCAGCAGTCGCGGTGTCTGAGTTGATTTGATCTCACTTAGAAATTTGGCGTCATTAATCTTCTCCGCCATAAATCGCTCCGCTTCTAACCGCGTAGCAATTGAGAGCACAACTTTGTTTTCAAAATTCATGCCCTCCTTGGCTTTAAGGCACTGGGCCGCAAGTTCTCTTATTGATTCGATCATCGGGCGTTTGGCGTCGCTGATCGTTACGTTTGCGGCAAACACATTGTTGTAGATGGTCACCAAGTCTGCCTGCGTTATGGCGCTTGTACGTAACACGTCGATGATATCGAGATGGAGGGAAGTGCCTATAGAAAAGGCTTCGGTACATCGAAGGGGCGCAGCGTGGCGCTGTCAAGCATTCAAAGCATTTCGGCGCCTCTCATCATGATGATGAGCAATCCAGTTGGGGGTACGGGGGGAATTCTCGCAGCCGCCTCCCGAGGTGACACCTCAGATAAGGGGGGCCAAGAGAATTGCGGCCGGGGAGGTAACGCGGCGAAGCCGATACTCGTCTCCTATTCAGGAGCTAAATAAGTTTCAAAGACTGCCCAGAATACCGCGGCAAGGGACTGTGCAGGCGCGGGCTCGTTAGCGTCTATCGTCGTGTCGGAGTGGTCCGAGCTACAGATTGTTCATGTGGCGATGGAGGTTTACTACGGCGGTTGCTAGTGCCGATTGGGCAGTGGCGGTTGTCTCATCAGTCGGCACGTCCCAGGCTCCCTCCGGATCAATCCACGCCTTGATGCTGTACGAGAAGATTTCAGCAGCAAAGCTGTCGGTCGGGAGTTCAAATAGATCGAAGGACTTTTGTAGTCGCTCTGCGACAGCGGGATACTCCGGACTTGGTGCACGAAAGGACTCTTCAAACATGCCAACCCACAAAAGTCCGACGCCTGCCGATACGGCCCGGCGCTCCAATTCAAGCTCCTCCGTAGATAGCGCCTGCCCGGAAGGTCGTGACCGATCCGCGACGTGGTTACCTTTGGCCCAACGTGTCGCTGCCTCGTCGGCCTCAACCTCGGCATTATATCTGGAAATTGATTTTGCCTTGAGTCGTGCATGATGGTCGAGATTCAAGTGGGCTAGTTCGTGCCTTAATATCCATCCGAGCGCCTGCAGGAATAGAAAGTTTCCCGCCTCGTCATCCTCATTTGTGGGTTCGCATGTTGGTGAGGGGACCCAATCAACCCAGTGATCGAACTTGTGCTTCGCGAGGCGTCTGCTCAGTTCGTAGAAATAGAGGCCGCGCTCTAACTCTTCGTCTTGTGCCACAAACAGTTTCGAGGTACCGGCTCGCTGAGCGTCGAACATTCGCCGACTAAGACGGGAGATGCCTTGAGCGCAAGCCCAGAGGCTCGTGATGCCGTTCCACGTGACCTGAACGCATCCGGGTGGCATAAGCGCCGCATATTCGGCTTCATGAACGCCGAGGCGCCAGGACTTATCCGCGAAGACGAGCGGTACGGATGTTGGGTCTATACCCGCGTCGTTCGCTGCCCGAGCGTAAGCTGCCAATATCTCGGGCTCGAAGCATTTGAACAGTCCTTCAAGGAAGTTCATTCTCATCTGCCTTCAGGTTTAGCTCCATCTAGGAGAGATGGATTTTCGATAGACGCGCGGCTTGTAGCTTCTGATAGCCCACCAAAATTGCGCTGCTGTTTTCGCCAGCGGGGCGTGGGTCAGTTGCACCTGCATCGTCCAATATTGACTTACTGGAAAGTACTTTTGGGAGCCGGCCGCTGGCCTGTAACAACGCAATCGTGGAAGCATTCGGATCAGCGTGCTCTTTCAGATGGCCGTCGAAGACTATGCTTCGCAAGCAGCTGCCCACTACCAGTTCCATGTCGCGAATGGGGTCTTCATCGTAGAGGTCGTAATACGGAGTGTATTCCTCGGAATCATAAACGTCCGGAGCGCGACCGTGTGGGTGTGAGTGCAGTTGCGAAGGCTATCGGGGGAGGAGTCGTCAAGCTGTGCTCTGCCTCAACACGGGCCCCATAGGGTGCAGAGATTAGTCCGATGACAAGCCGCTGAGGCGGCTCGAATGGGGTAGCGCCGCGAACCGATTTTCGCCTTGCTCCGCTATGATTGAGCGCCGTTTACGCCTTGGAGCGGACCCGCTGTCCGGTAGAGACAGTGCAGCAGCCCGCCACTCCTTGAAATCCCAAAAGTTGTTAAGAATCACAATGCCCGGGTAAGTTACGGAGTAACAACTTGCCTCTAACGAAATGTTGACCTATAAGTCAACAAAAATGTTGACCTAGATGGCTACTTTCGATAGTCTGCTTGCTGAAAAGCAGCTCATTCCAGTGGTTTTGAAGTTGCGCCCCGGACAGTTCCCGGAACGAAAGATTTATGCGTTTCCGGAATGCGTTGATTGGATGAAAAGCGAAGTCCCAAGAATGGCCACGGGCAGAGTGGCGAGCGACTTCACGCCGCACGAACAACTTGTCCTCCGGATACGGCAATGGATTGCGGGCGAGCCAATGGCGTATGGCCCCATGTTTCATGACATGGACCCTCGCGAAGACAACGTCTGGGAACTGAAGACTGCGGACCTTCGCATATTTGGTTGGATGTACCGACCACGCCAGTTCATCGCCGTGAAAGGTGGATACGCCGATGACTACAAGGAGCCGACGAAGACAAAAAATTATGCCGACGACCGGCGCGAAGTAGTTGTCGCCCGGGACACCCTTCCGCTTGATGGCGAGAAATTTGCAGTAGGAGCCTTCGATGACCTCGTTTGAACTTGAACTCGATGAAAAGTCGCGAGCTGGAGCGGAGTTCATGGCGCGTGTAATCGATGAAATTCGGCGAGCCGTGGCGGCAGAGAAGACGCGTCGAAAACTCACGCAACAGGCAATCGCTGAAAAGATTGGTACAAGTCGGGCTGTAGTCAATCGTCAAATTGGCGGCCTAGAAAACCTCACTGCGCGTCGAATTGGAGAGCTGCTTTGGGCCATCGGATGGGAGCCTCATTTTGAGGCCCGTCCTATTCCAGAAGGAAACAATGAGATCATTCGACCGACGGCCACAGCCCCTCGCCAGCCTGCTAACGAGAACCGAGGGGCACGCGCCAGCGCATTGGGTGGAAATACGAACAGAGACGGCGATCACGAGCAAAGGAGCGCGGCGCAGTTAGCGTACGCCTGAGGGTTTAGAGAAATGGAAGTGGTGTCTATCGAAACGGGACGAACTACTTGGCTTTTCCCCACCGAGGAGATTTTGCCACTTGGAGGAACGGACCCAATTGCGATCATCCAAAAGCTTGCCGAGCGATATGATTTTAAGAACTTTCCGGAGAAGCCAACGCGGGAAGAGGTCGATAAAAACGGCCTGAAGTTTGGTACTGGAATATTCAACTCGGACGGCAAGCGAGCCATTATTACCGAGTTTGCCCTCTACACCGATGGCGTTGTCGCGATCGCGAATACGACGGAGCACTCAAGCGCCTTCTTGGACGATTTGATGGACTACCTTATTCGGGAGTTTCAATTCCGGCGCCCAATTTCGCCTGTAAAGAAGGTCTACGTCAGTCTCTTGACCGTCGAGTTCGAGCAAGCAGTGAGTGCAATGTTTGCCGACCATGCGGCCCTGCTGAGCCTCATTGGAGGATATCTCAACGCTCCTCTGGGGACACGTCATGGCGTGGAAGTCACACGGATTGATTTTGCTCTCAATGACTCCAGTGCTCCAACCAGCGCGGGACCAAGGTTCATTTTAGAAGCGCGAGCCAGCGTCCCACTTGCTCGCAAAAGATACTTTTCCAACGCGGCGATGCACACGCAAGAGCATTTGAAACTGCTTAGCGCGATAGAAAAGATGTTTGCGCATCGCGAAGGGGAGCCACATGTTTGAAGATCGAGCCGTAGCATTTCTTGATATTCTTGGCTTTAAGCAGTTGATTGTCGAAGCTGAGAAGGCGCCTAGCGGACTTAACAAATTGCTGGTGCTTAAGACCGTTTTGGAAAGCCACGTGAAGTTTGACAATTCCGGGCTAGACTCAAGTGTCCCGGTGACCGTCCATCCGAAGTACATTTTCATTTCAGATAGCATTATTTTCTCCGCTCCGTTGAAAAGCGGAAAATATGATGGCCTTGATATTGTGGTCACCAAGTGCATTCAAGTTGCCCAAAAGGTGATGGAAGCAGGCCATCTCATCAGGGGCGGTATCTCCGTCGGAAAGGTTTGGCACGAACAGGGGAGCAATGGGAGCAACATTTTTGGCTCCGGTTACATCGATGCCTATCTTACAGAGCAATCTGCGAAGCACCCTTGCATCTTGCTATCAGAACCTGCGGCAGAGCTTTGGAAAAATCAGTCGCGCTCAGTTCCGTCCCTTTGCGTCGGGGACAAGAAGCTGATGGTTGATGTCTTGCATGCGGGTTATCTCCCAACCAATGCTGCCCAACTGCCGTTTGAAGAATTTTTTGATCCGCTCCGTGTCCACATAGAAGCATCATTGCGAAATCTACAACTCGGTTCTGACGCAAGGGCGAAATGGGAATGGATGGCGGGCTTCTTCAACGATGCATTGGTCCGCCATGAAATCTCGACGAAGCGCTTTTCATCATTGCCGCTCCCTGATTGATTTTGCTTTGAAGGCCAACGTTGCCTCCTCCACAGGGCCTAAAGTGTCAAAGGTCGTACAAAGCCTCTGAAGCGGACAGGAAGGGCAACACGGTGGCCATCGTGCTATTGGCACCCCTCCAGGCCCGGGCTTCGCGTGGGCATACGGGGGAAGTTACCGATCAGCTCCCACGGCTTATCCTTAAAATTTGTGAGCCCTGAAATTGGTTCGGATGGAAGATGACCCTAGTTGTCGGTAAGGTAACTCCTCACCAGATCATCATGCTAGCCGACACGCGGATTCAAAGTCCACGCCAAGAGCGAGCGCTACCGGATATAAAAAGCGGCAGCCTAAAGATCACGTTTGTCGCCAGCAACGTTGCGATCGCCTTCACGGGTGATCCGGACATCGCGAGGGCTGCTATCGCAGACATTCGTGGTCACAGCACGGGCTTTCAAGCGGTTATCTCAATCCTCCAAGATTCAAGTCGCGAGAGTGATAACGAATATCTGGTGGGATTCGCAGGGCCCAGGCGGCTCTTCCACATTCGCGAGGGGAGGGCAAATGAGCGACGGGCTGCATTCATAGGAGATTCGGCAGGCTTCGAGCGGTTTCAGTCCGGTCCCCGTGCTGCGTCTGGAGATGGCGCGGCGCAAGCAACAATAATCGGCCCTGACGTTCGAGATCAGGCGCTTGTCATCGACCAATTAGCTCGCCTTCAATCCGTACTTGAGGACCGAACCATTCTAAGCGTTGGCGATTTCTTCACGGTCGCGCTTAGTGATGGAGGCACCTTCAGATTTCCATTCGTCGCGACGATGTTCTTTGATGCTGAGTCTAGGCTCATGGCTCCAGATGGAAGCGCAATACTCAGTTCAACCGGCGAGAAGAGGCATCGATTCACAACATGGTATCCCCGCAAAAAGGGAAGCGCGTCGTCCGCCTTCGTGTTTCCCGACGCGAAGCGAGCGTTTGTATTCTATCAAGCAGAACCCCTTGGCTTTGCGAACCAGTGCGAGATGTTTGACGGCTTCGTTGGAGATCAGCTAGCTGACGAGATTGAGCGCCGCATTGGCATCCGCTTCGAGGTGTTCGAAATTCGACACCCCTAGCCAAGCTCGTAAACTTGGGCCCAGAGGTAGGAGTCGACCCGACTCCGAGTTAGTCAGGGAATAGAAACGGAAATTCGGCCGCGCTACTGGCTCGGAGCTTCTGCATCAGTGCAGCGGACCTGATTGGCCCCTGTGCCTCCTCGTGACGGGCGAGGTCAAGATAGTAGTTTTGTCCGTCGTGCTTGGCGAAGATGATCCAGTCACCCGTAAGGCGGTTGGCGTTTGTGCGTTCGTTCATGCCTTCTATGAATACTCTGTGCGCTAAAGCTCCCGGCCAGACGTCGGGATCATGACCATGTTGCTCGGCGACCGCATTCAAGGCTGCTCCGAGGTCGTCGTTGCCGGGTCCCCTTGCGATGTTCCATCTCTCGCCGATGTTGCGGAGTGTGTGGCGTGAGGTGAAGTAGTGCGCATGCCAGAAGGGGGCCAGCGGCGGATGCTTGAACGGCGAGGGTTCCTTAACCGTTGACCTTGGTTTGCGGCCTTCGAGCGCATCTATCTGACGAAGCACGGGTATCGTGTCGCCCGTCATGACGAGACGGAGAAATAGACCGAAACTGACGCGCGAGGCGTATGGCGCGTCAAGCAGCACTTCCGATTTCAGCTGAATGAGCTGCTCATGGGTGAAGCTCATCTTCCCTGCATCAGGCGGGATAGTCTGATTGGCCATCGGTTCCGCGTCTCTCAAGGCGGATGATCCTACCAAGGAAAGCCACTGAGTAACACGGCTGGTAAACATCTCGCTGCTCTGCTAGAAAATCGCCTTATATTTCAACAGTAAGCTCGTCGGAAAGCGCAATCCGCCCCTGGGCACCATCCGGCTCTTCCAACAGCCCGATATCCAAAGCAATTTTGTAATTTCAACGGCTTCGCGCTGCCGAATGGCTATTCGGCCGCAATCCAGTTTCGCAGACCATCGACCGTGCGGAATCCGTCCGCCGCGTAGCAGCGAATGGAGGGAAGGAAGGCCTGCATCATCTCGGCGAGCGCGTGTCCTGGACCGAGATCCAGCACCCTGCTGACGCCCAGCTCCGCAAGGGCTTCCAGCGTCGCCGACCAGTCGATCGGGCGCGCCACCTGGCAGGCGAGCTTTGCTGTTGCATTGCTCGCGGAGAAGATGCGCTCGCCGTCGCCTCCGGCGAGCAGGACGCGCTGGCTTGCGATAGCGGAGCGTGTGCTGGCGTCGAGCGCCAGTTGAAGGGGGCGACAGGCCTGTTCGAGCTGCCGCGTGTGCGAGGCGATTCTCACGGCGAGAAGACCTGTGCGTGTGGCGCCTTGTCGTATCGCTTCCTCGCAGAGGTCGATCACGTCCTGCTCGGCGCCTCCGACGACAACGAGACGATCGGGGTTCCTGATCGCGATCTCGCAGCGATGCTTCCCGAGCAGGCGTTCGAGCGCGGCCGGGTCGAGCCCGCGGACATAGCCGAGGCGGCCATCGGGGCCGGCGACGCTATCCATCAGGCGCGCGCGAACAGCCGTCAATCGCAAGGCTTCATCGGCGGTCCATATCCCTGCAATGCTCCAGGCGGTCATCTCGCCGACGCTGTAGCCGGTGACGGCCGCAGGTTCGGTCAGGAGATCGGCCATGCAGGCATGGATCGCGAGTGCCGACGTGACGGTCAGGATCTGGCTGACATGGTTTGCGGACAGCTCGTCTGCGCTCTGCGTCCGGACGAACTGCCGCGGATCCTCGCCGAGATGCGCGGTTGCCCCGACGAAAACAGGCTCCGCGGCAGGCTGACCGGCGGCCAGATCGAAGATCTTGTCCGAGAGGGTGCCTTGTCCACCGCAGAGCAGAGCAAGCATCAGGGGTCCAGCCGGTCGACGAAGAGGGCCATGGCCAGCAGGTCCGCGGAGCCGCCGGGACTGAGATTGCGCGCCACGAAGGCCTGATGAATCTCGATGGCCCGCTCGCGCCAGCCGTGACGTCCAACGCCTCCGGCGGCAAGAAATGCGGATGCGCTGGCTTGTGCGAAGTGCAATCCCTCCGCTCCGCCGCGATGCAGGAGGTTGGTGTCGGTGACGTCGGCGATGAGCGTCATGCAGGTCTGGACGCGAACTGCTTCCTCATCGCAAGGCGCGAGCTGTCGTGCCGCATGCAGGGCGGGCAGGGCGATCTCGTAGACCGATGGGAAGCCGCAAGCCGCTTCCGCCCTGGCGCCGCCGGCACCGTAACGCCGCGAGGCCATGGCGCCGTGGCTGCGCAAGGATATGGGACCCGAAAGGATATCTTCGCCCCAGCGCTGCGACACCAGATCGCCGAGCGACTTGCGAATGCCGAGCGCACCGCGATATCCGGCCGCGGCGCAGAGCAGACCCAATCCGAAGATCGCGCCGCGATGCGTGTTGACGCCTCCGGTTTCCGCGAGCATGGCGCGCTCGGCGGCGACCCCGATCGCGCGCAAGCGGCTCATGCCGGCGCCCTCGGCTCCGGCAAGCGCCAGATCACGGAGGAATGGCCTCAAGGTATCGGCGCTGCGGCACAAGAGCCCGGCATCCATGTCGCTGTGCGCGCCATTGTCGACATGGCTGACGAGCCCCGGCTTCGGATGAGTTTCGACTTCGAGCTTCAGGCAACGCGACGCCAGATCACCGAGCTGCTCCGCATCGGGCGCGTTGGCAGGTGTCGATTGCCATCTCAGCGCGACGGTCACGACAGACTCCCCGTCAGAAACGCGGCGCGCGTCGTGCTGATGACGCCGGCGGGGCCTTTCACGAGGACTTCATCGTCGTCAGCACCGATGAGCTCGCGCCATTGGACCCCTCCCGCGCGACCAACGATCTCACCGTCCAGCCGCATCGGCGCCCGGTTCGCAATCCGGCCGATGTCCGACGGCAGCGTGTCGGCTTGCCTTGCCGACGACAGCGGCCAGAGCAGATCGAGGTCCGAACTGTCGGAAAGATAGGGCAGGCCGGTGAGGTGCTGCCAGGCCAGGCTGCCGAAGGTGCGGGTCTCCGGCAGAAGCTGGAGCAGCAGGCCGATCGTCTCCCGCCAGCGCGCAGGTGCCGCGGCGGCCGCATCGGCCAAGGATGGCGGCGGAGCCCATGCGATGATGTCGCCGGGCGCGAGCGCGAACGCGATGCGCCGTTTGCCGTGGCTGGGCGGCAGCGGCAGGCCGAGCGGAATCATGCCGGCGGCATCGCTGCAAGCCGGCCGGCGAACGATGAGGGGGCGGTCGGCGCGCGCCCAGCCGTCGATGATCGGCTCGCTGGCGAGTTCGGGGTGGCGGCTCATCACGGCAGCCCATCCGGCGGCCGAGGCCTTCACCATGGTGTGACGCGCGAGCGCTTCAGCCATGTTGCGCTCCTTGCTGCGATATCGCGGCGAGTGCGACGACCCGATCGGCGATCTCGGCCGCCTTCCGGCGTCCGCCCCGCTCCGCGCCGAGCCGGCTGCGTTCGTCCCGTCCGGCAGGCTGTGCCAGCACGGCCGCAAGCTGCGGCGCCAGGGGCGCAGTTTCGTCCCAGACGACGTGAATGCCGCCGGTGCGGACCATGTTGTCGAGCCCGGGCGCGAAAACGGGTGTCGCTTCCGCCTTGGCCTTCAGCACCTCGATCGGAAGCTTGGTGACCCGCGCCATCGACGGCAGATCCATCACGGCGGGATGCGCGCCGGGAAGCGCCACCAGCGTGCCGGTGGCAAGAGCGGTGGCGATGAACGCGCCGGCCGCGCTGCCGCCGTAGAGCAGGCCGACCGTGCGGTGTCCCTCGGCCTCTGCCAGCAGCAGGGCCTTGGCGAGATGCGATAGATATTCGCTGAGGCCAAGCAACTCGTCGCGCTTGCTCATGCGCTGGCTGGCGGAATCCACCAGGACCAGGATCGGCGCCCGATCGTTGGATTTGATGATCTCGATCACGCGCCCTGCGAGCGCGATCGCCTCGTCCACGCCGAGCGGCTGTCCTTGCGTGATGCCGAGCACGTGGATCGCCCCGCCATCAGGCAGGGTCGCCCGTCCCGCGATCATCGCGCCGGTCGTTTCGATCTTGCGGCCGTTCGGGAACAGGCCGGCCAGGATGTCATCGAGCGTCATCGGCGTTCTCCCTTGTGTCTGCCGCGTGAAGAAAGGCGTCGGTCGGAAGCGCGGGGATCTCGGTCGGCGCGTCGATACCAAGCGCCTGCCAGATCTCGACGGCGTCCTCGGCTTCACCGAAACGCTGCAGGCGCCGCTCCAGGCGCTCCTGCTCGGCTGCGAGAGCGCTGGTGTCGCAGCCACGCTTGATCTTGAGCGCGTCGATCGCGGCCTCGCGAAACGCCAGCGCCTCGTCGTCGACGAACATGTCGGCGCCGCCGATGAGATAGCGGTGCTTGCCGCCCATGGTGCGCCAGACCAGCGCGCGATCGCGCGAGTCGAACTCCTCGATGCCCCTGTTGGTCTCGATCACCTCGGGACCGCTGACGCTGATCCGCCCCTGCTCGGACACGATCAGGCGCGAGCAGGTGCCGGCGATCAGGCTGCCGCCGCCATAGCATCCGGCGCGGCCGCCGATCAGCCCGACGACGCTGGCGCCAGCGCGCCGCAGCTCGATCACCGCGCGCATGATTTCTGCGATCGCGAGCTCACCAGCATTGGCCTCCTGGAGCCGCACGCCGCCGGTGTCGAACAGGATCAGCACGTCCTGGCGAAGGGCGCGTGCGGCATGCAGGAGGCCGGTGAGCTTGGCGCCATGGACCTCGCCGAAGGCGCCGCCCATGAAGCGTCCCTCTTGCGCCGCGACGAGCACCGGCGATCCCTCCAGGCGGCCACGGCCGATGACGATGCCGTCGTCGAACTGCTCCGGCAGGTCGAAGATCGAAAGATGCGGGCTGATCTCGCGCAGCTCGGGGCCGATGTATTCGGAAAAGCTGCCGGCATCGACCAGCGCGTCGATGCGCTGCCGGGCGCTCGCCTCGTACCAGCTCAGCGAAATAGTGTTGGCTGCCGCCTGTGTCATCGTTCCGGCTCCTCGATCTTGCGGACGCCTTGCGCAAGGCGCAGCGCAACCGTGTCGGGCCGGGCGCCGCCGTCATTGATGGAGATGCGCAAGCCGCCGGCAGAGCGGCGGGCGACGAAGTCGCGGACCACGGCGTCCCACACCGCGCCGAAACCGTGAGCTGCGGTTGCGATGTCGATCGTGCACATGTCGGCCGGCGAGGCGCGTTCCAACAGCACCTCGAGATTGCCGGAGGCGACCACGCCGACGATCGCCTGCGCGCGGGTGCCGCCGGCGGATCTGGCTGCGGTCAGCCTGAAGCTGAGCTTTTCCATGCGAAACTCCTCACCAGTTGCGGAAGCGGCTGGGCGGACGGTAGAGGCCGCCGGAGGCCAGCATGAGGTCCTTGATCGAGCGGGCCGCCAGCAGGCGGCGGTCGGCGTCGAGCGGATCGATGCCGAGATCCTCGGGACGACGAATGACGCCGCGTTGCCTGAGCTGCTCGACCAGCTTCGCATCGCGCGCGCGTCCGATGTCGGTGTATCCGGCGACGCCGCGGATCGCCTGCTCGCGCTCGTCCTTGCTGCGGCACATCAGGAGGTTGGCGATGCCTTCCTCGGTAACGATGTGGGTCACGTCGTCCGAGTAGACCATCACCGGCGCGAGATCGAGCTTGAGCTCGCGCGCCAGCTCGAGCGCATCGAGCCGCTCGACGAACAGCGGAGCATTGCGCTCGCCAAAAGTCTCGCCGATCTGCACCACCAGCTTGCGGCCGCGGCGCAGCGCGGCGTTGGCGTGAGGGTCTGCTTCGGCGCCGGCCTTGAGCCAGGGTTCGCTCGGATGGCGGCGGCCATGTGGATCGGATCCCATGTTGGGCGCGCCGCCGAACCCGGCGATGCGGTTCGTCGTCACCGTCGAGCTGTGGCCCTCGAGATCGATCTGCAGCGTCGATCCGATGAACATGTCGCAGGCATAGAGGCCGGCCGTTTGGCAGAAGGCGCGATTGGACCGCAGCGAGCCGTCGGGGCCGGTGAAGAAGATGTCGGAGCGCGCGGCGACATAGTCCTCCATGCCGACTTCCGACCCGAAGCAGTGGATCTGGTCGACCCAGCCGGATTCGATCGCCGGAATGAGGGTTGGATGCGGGTTGAGCGCGAAGTGGGTGCAGACCTTGCCCTTGAGGCCGAGCTTCTCGCCATAGGTCGGCAGCAACAGCTCGATCGCGGCGGTGTTGAAGCCGATGCCGTGATTGAGGCGGCGTACGCCGTAAGGCGCGTAGATGCCCTTGATGGCGAGCATCGCCGTCAGGATCTGGGTCTCGGTGATGGCGGCGGGGTCGCGGGTGAAGAGCGGCTCGACGTAGAACGGCCTGCCGGCTTCGACCACGAAATGCACGAGGTCGCCGGGAATATCGACGCGCGGCACCTTGTCGACGATCTCGGTGACCTGCGCCACCACGAGACCATTTTTGTAACTCGTCGCCTCGACGACGGTCGGTGTGTCCTCGGTGTTCGGCCCCGTATAGAGGTTGCCGTCCTTGTCGGCACTCACCGCGGCGATCAGCGCGACGTTTGGCGTGAGATCGATGAAGTAGCGGGCGAACAGCTCGAGATAGGTATGGACCGCGCCGAGCTCGATCTTGCGGCCGAACAGCATGCGCGCAATGCGCGCCGATTGCGGGCCCGAATAGGAAAAGTCGAGCCGCCGAGCGATGCCCTTCTCGAAGATATCGAGGTGCGCGGGCAGGACCACGCCGGACTGCACCATGTGCAGGTCGCTGATCTCAGCGGGGTCGAGGTTCGCAAGCGCCGCGGCGAGGATGTCGGCCTGCTTCTGGTTGTCGCCCTCCAGGCACACCCGGTCGCCTGATCGGATCACAGCCGCAAGAAACACGGGCAGGCTCGGGAGCGGGACGATCTTTCCCTTCGCGTGCCGCCGGCCGGCCGTCAGGCGCTCTCCCAGAGCGGCCTTTTGCATACCCCAATTGCTCATCTCGGCTCCTTGGCATGCGAGGTTGCCTTCATTTGTGCCGAATGTATGCGTATTGCGTCTTAATGTCAATTAGTGTATACGCAAACTCATAAGCGATGGATATTCGCATACACAGGAGGAGATTTAAGATGCGAATGCATGCAAGGCGTCCAAGTCGCGTGGCCGGAGCTCCGTTCGTTCAGGGGAGGCGCCCGTGACCGTTTCCGGCGTAGCGCTGCTCTCCATCTGCACGTTGCTGGGGGTCTTGCTGGGGGACCTGCTCGGCATCGCCCTCGGCGTTAAGGCCAATGTCGGCGGCGTCGGCATTGCCATGATGTTTCTGATCGCCGCCCGGCTCTGGCTGGTGCGGCACGGCCTGCTCAGCCACGGTCTCAAGACCGGCGTCGAGTTCTGGGGCAGCTTCTACATTCCGATCGTGGTCGCCATGGCGGCGCAGCAGAACGTCGTCGCTGCGGCCAAGGGCGGTCCCATCGTCGTCATCGCGGGGATCGGCGCGGTCGCCGTGTGTTTCGCGATGGTGGCCCTGATCGGCCGGCTCAGCGGCCGTGTCGAGACCATGGACGAGATCGAGGCGCGAGAGGCGCTCGAGGCGAGCGTGCCCCACTTCAAGTCCGGGAGGATCGGATGACGATGATATCGCACATTCTAGCTGCAAACTCGCTGCTCACCGCTTTCGCGGCCGTCGGGATCCTGATGTGGGTCTCCGGAGCGATCTCGAAATACCTCACCTTCGGACGCATCCACGGCTCGGCGATCGCGATCATGCTGGGTCTCGTGCTGGCCTTCTTCGGAGGCCTCGCCACAGGCGGTGAAAAGGGCGTCGCCGACCTGCCGGCGCTGACCGGGATCGGCCTGATGGGCGGCGCGATGCTGCGCGACTTCGCCATCGTCGCGACCGCCTTCGAGGTCGATGTCGTTCACGCGCGCAAGGCCGGGGCCATCGGTGCGGTCGCGCTTGGGCTCGGAACTGTCGTCCCGTTCATCCTGGGCGTGTTCGTCGCCGCGGCATTCGGTTACACCGATGCCATCTCGATGACGACGATCGGCGCCGGCGCGGTGACCTACATCGTGGGGCCGGTCACGGGGGCTGCGATCGGCGCATCCTCGCCGGTTATTGCGCTCTCGATCGCGACCGGTGTATTCAAGGCAGTGATCGTCATGATCGGTACGCCCTTCGTGGCGAAGATGATCGGTCTGAACAATCCGCGCAGCGCGATGGTGTTTGGCGGCTTGATGGGAACGGTCAGCGGCGTGTCCGGAGGGCTGGCGGCGACGGACCGGCGTCTGGTGCCGTACGGTGCGCTGACGGCGACGTTCCACACCGGGCTCGGGTGTCTGGTCGCGCCCTCTGTTCTTTACTTCGCGGTGCGCGCGATCACGGGAGGCTGAATGGCAGGATTGTTGAAAGTCGCAGCCGACGCCGAGGACGATGGCGGGCTGCTCTCCGATCGCATCCGCAACGCGCTCACCGACGAGATCGCCTCGGGTGCGCTGGTCGCCGGTTCCGCTCTGGAAGAGCAGCTGCTGGCCGATCGCTTCGGGGCCTCCCGCACGCCGGTGCGGGAGGCGCTTCGCCAGCTCGTGGTCAGCGGCCTCGTCGAAGTGCGGGGGCGGCGCGGCCTCGTCGTGGCGCGGATGACGCCCGAGCGCATCATGGACATGTTCGAGACCAGTGCCGAGGTCGAGGCGATGTGCGTCAGGCTCGCGACCTATCGCATGACCCCGCTCGAGCGCAGCCATTTGATCGAGCTGCATGACGCCTCGCTGAAGATGGTCGAGGCCAATGACGTCGATGCCTATGACGCGTTCAACCGGGAATTCCACGAATGCATCTACCGGGCAACGCACAACTCGTTTCTGGCAGAGCAGGCGCAGGATGTCCGCTCGCGTCTCAGCGCTTTTCGCCGCACGCAATTGCGGCATGGCGATCGCATTCGCAAGTCCCGCGACGAGCATGACGTCATCATGCAGGCGATCGCCGAAGGCGATGGCGAGACCGCATCGCGCAGGATGCGGGCGCATATGTTGAACGCGGCCGCGGCGCTTCGGCGCTACATCGATGATCGCCTGGGCGGACCGGCCGACGGGCCTGGACCTGACAGCGCCTGACGATTGCGGTTGTGCGCCGTTGTTGCAGCAAGCCAGGCAGATCGGTGCGGGCGTGAGCTGCCAGGAGGGCGCGCGGCTTTCCCGTTTTGACGAGGCCGGTGTGTGCGGCCAACCAGATCGTATTCCCTGCCGGGGCAACGTCCGGCATCATCAGACTGTCACCGCCCTGTCATCGGTGTTCCATTGATCGCTGCTCCTTTCGCCGCGCAGCGCAGAGGGTGGACATGCATCTGATCAAGACAATTTCTTCCGACCGCCGGTCGATCCTGAAGGGCCTCGCGGCCGCAGCTGTCGCGCCGCTGGCGGCGCCGGCTCTTGCCGCCGAGGGCCTGCCGGCACAGCCGACCGGATCGGCGGTCGCAATCGCCACCGACAAGGCCTATTGGACGGCCGTGAAGGGGCTCTATGCCGTGACGCCCGATGTCGTCAATCTGGAGAACGGCTTCTGGGGCATCATGGCCGAGCCCGTGCGGCGCGAGTTCATCCGCCTGTCCGATATGGTCAACTATCAGAACACCTATTACGCGCGGCAGCGCGCGGGGGCGGATTTCGAGGCCGTGCGGGCCAGGGTGGCGGAGGCGGTTGGAGCTGCGCCCGAGGAAATCGCGCTCACCCGCGGCGCGACCGAAGCGCTGCAGCTGCTCATCGGCGGATACAACAAGCTGAAGCCCGGCGACAGCGTGCTCTACGCCGACCTCGACTACGATTCGATGCAATATGCCATGAGCGCGCTTGGGGCGCGCCGCGGCGTCGACGTGGTCAAGTTCGACGTGCCGGAGCCGGCCACCCGGCAGGCCGTGCTCGACGCCTATGCCCGCGCCCTCGAGGCGAATCCGAAGGCCAGGCTGCTCCTCCTCACCCATGTCAGCCATCGCACCGGCCTCGTCATGCCGGTCACCGAGATCGCCCGCATGGCCAAGGCGAAGGGCATCGATGTCATCCTCGACGCCGCTCATTCCTGGGGGCAGATCGACTTCAGGGTGGGTGAGCTCGAGGTCGACTTCGTCGGCTTCAACCTGCACAAATGGATCGGCGCGCCGGTCGGCGTGGGCTTCCTCTACATCAGGAAGGACCGCCTCGCCGACGTCGACCGTGACCTTGGTGACGAGGATTTCCCGGCGACCGACATCCGCTCGCGCGTACACACCGGCACGGTCAATTTCGCGACGGTGCTGACGGTGCCCGCGGCCGTCGAACTGCATCAGCAGATCGGCGCCGCGGCGAAACAGGCCCGCCTGCGCCACCTGCGCGACTACTGGGTCAGTCGCGTTCGCGGCTTCAAGGACATCGAGATCCTGACGCCGGACGAGGCCGGCCTGTATGGTGCGATCACGTCCTTCCGCCTCGCCGGCAAGACGAGCAAGGCCGACAACGACGCCACCGTGGCGAAGCTCAGGGACACCTACAAGGTCCTGACGGTTCGCCGGGCGGGCGTCGCCAAGGGCCAATGCATCCGCGTGACGCCGGCGCTCTACACCGAGGAGGCCGATCTCGACCGGCTCGTCGAGGCGCTTGCCGGCATCACGGGTACGAAAGCCGGCTGAACCCGCGAGGCGGAGTGCAATCGGCCAGCGCATCGACAATCATCGCGTGATCGCCGGCACATATCATTCCAGCTGGCCAATCTAGCTTGATGTCAGGTGGCTCGCAGTGATCCACCAGGCAAAGGACAAGACTCATGCGCAATTACATCCTTGTGGCTCTCGCAGCGATCGCATTGGCAAACGTGGTGACGCCCTCGAACGCGACGACCATCGTCCGCGACCATCGCGACCCGCCCGTCGTGCGCGACCACCGCAATCAGACCATCGTTCGCGACCACCGCAATCAACCGGAGGTCCGCGACCACCGCCACTAGACGTCCTTGCGACGGAGCCGAACCCAATCGGTTCGGCTCCGCTTCGCGGTCCAAGCCATTGAGACCGCGCTTCGTATTTTCCCCCGCGAACTCCCTTGAAGGCCACCGATCGTCTGCGCGTGGCGCGGATGTCCATTCGCGATTGTGAGGCTTGAGCACGAGCCACGTTGCCGTCTCCGTGCTATTGCTGCTCCCCGCAACTTCCCGCGAGGACACTCATGCTTCCCCTTCCCGCCGACATCTTCACCGAGCCCGAGAACGTCTCGCCCGACGGTCTCGCCAATCTCGGCCCGCTGCGCCGTCTCGCAGGCAGCTGGCAGGCCGACAAGGGGATCGACGTCAACCCGAAGGCCGAAGGACCGGAGCGGCGGACCTTCATCGAGCGCATTCGGATGGACCCGATCGATCCGCAGGCCAACGGCCCGCAGCTGTTCTACGGCCTGCGTTATCACATCCACATCAACACGCCCGAGGAGGACATCACCTTCCACGACCAGGTCGGCTACTGGCTGTGGGAGCCCGCGACCGGGCTGATCATGCAGACGCTGGCGATACCGCGCGGGCAGGTGCTGCTCGCCTCGGGCAAGGCCGGACCTGATGACAGGAAAATTTCGGTCACGGCGAAGCGCGGCGACACCGCTTACGGGATCTGCTCGACCGACTTCCTGGAACAGGCCTTCCGCACCGACGCTTACCGCTGCGACATCACCTTCAACGACGACGGAAGCTGGACCTACCTGATCCAGACCGAGTTGTTCGTCCGCGGCGCGCCGTTCAATCATCACGACACCAACACGCTCCAGCTCGTTGCGCCGCCAAAGCTCAATCCGCTCGCGGCGATCGTCAACGATCGCGCCAAGAGCGGCGGCGGCGGAACGGTGGGTTGAGCGCGGTCCGGAGATTTGCATGAAGCCCTACGTCATCTGTCTGATGCATTCCAGCCTGGACGGCCGCACGCACCCCAGCCGCTGGCGTCCGAAGGGCGCGGGCACGGACTGGTTCGAGAAGATCCATGACGAGCTCGGCGGCGATGCCTGGGTCATCGGCCGCATCACCGGCTCGGAGTTCGCCAAGGGCAAGCCCTATCCCGCGACCTCGAGCGAGACGTTTCCGCGTCAGAACTGGTTTGCGCGGCGTGATGCAAAAACCTACGGCGTCGTGCTCGATGCGCAGGGCAAGATCGGCTGGGGCCGCTCCGATATCGGCGGCGATCCGATTGTCGTGGTGCTGACCGAGGGCGTGCCGGATTCGCATCTTGCAGGCCTGCGCGGCGAGGGCGTGTCCTATATCTTCGCCGGCAAGTCGGAGATCGACCTCGCACTGGCGCTGGACATTCTCAACCGCGAGCTCGGCGTGAAGCGCCTGCTGGTGGAGGGCGGCGGCGTCGCCAATGGCGCGTTCCTGCGCGCCGGTCTCATCGACGAATTCAATCTCATCCTCAGCCCCGCGGTGGATGGCGCAAGCGGCGCGCCCTTCGTGTTCTCTTCGACGGAAGCCGACAGCGACAAGCGCGCGCCCCTCGCCGCGATGACGCTGGAGGGGGTGCGGGAGCTCGGCAGCGGTGTCCTGCTGCTGCGCTACCTGATCAAGAACGATCCGCAGGCCGTGGGTAAGTAAAAGCACCGGCATGTCGGACAAGCCACAGCATATCGTCATCGTCGGTGCCGGCGCGGCTGGCCTGATGGCGGGGCGCGAGCTCGCGCGCGCGGGCAAGAAGGTGACGGTCCTGGAAGCACGCGAGCGCTGCGGCGGGCGCATCCACCCGCTGCCGGCGGCGGAGTTCGGCTACCCCGCCGATGGCGGCGCCGAATTCGTCCATGGCGATGCCCCGGTGACACGCGCCCTGCTGCGCGAGGCGGGGCTGTCCCTTCGGGAGATCGAAGGCACGCTATGGAGATTTGACGGTGCAAATTTCTCGCGTGAGGATCGCCATGATCCGCACGAGGCGGAGCTGCATGCCGTGCTCGGGAATTTGAAGGACGATCTCACCGTCGCCGATTTCCTGCGCCGTCATTTTGCCAGACCCGAGTATGACGGACTGCGCTATTCGATCGAGCGGATGGTCGAGGGCTACGATGCCGCCGATCCCGAGCGCGCCTCCACGCTGGCGCTGCGCGAGGAATGGATGGACGGCGGGCTCCACACGCAGGCGCGCATCAATGGCGGCTATGGCGCGCTGATCGATTTTCTCGCCGCCGAGTGCCGCAGGCATGGCGCGGCGGTCCGCCTCGGCTGCGTGGTGTCGGCGATCGAGGACGAGGGCGGCGCGGTGGTCGTTCGCGGTGCCGGCGGCGAGGTGCATCGCTGCGACCGCGTGATCCTCACGGTGCCGCTGCCGCTGCTGCGCGAGATCGCGCTTCCGGCGAGCGTGCGCGCGAAGGCGGCGGCTGCCGACGACATCGGCTTCGGCAACGTCGTCAAGATTCTGCTGCGGTTTGCGCGGCCATGGTGGCGCGAGCGAAAGCCGGATCTTGCGGATATGACCTTCCTGCTGTCGGACCGGACCATCCCGGTGTGGTGGACGCGCCATCCGGATCAGCATCCCGTGCTCACCGGCTGGTTCGGCGGCCCGCGGACGGCGGAGCTGCAAGGCCTCGATCCGCAGGCGTTGATCGAGGCCGGGCTTGGTTCGCTCTCCACCATCTTCGGCCTGTCGCGCGAAGACGTCGCGCGCGATCTCGTCGCGGCCACGGCGACCAATTGGGGGCAGGATCCGTTCGCCCGCGGCGCCTATTCCTGGGCCACGCCGCGGACGCGCGCGGCGCAAACCATGCTCGCGCGCGCCGATGGAGCGGTGCTGTTCTCCGGCGAAGCGCTCTATCGCGGCCGCGACATGGGCACGGTCGAGGCGGCGCTGGCGAGCGGGCTGGAGACGGCGGGGATGATCTTGCGCGGATGAAAAAAGGCCCGCGTGGTCGCGGGCCCTTCGTTCGCAGCCGATCGCCGGCTTACCAGCGGTTGCCGCCGAAGCTGAAGGTCACACCCGGACCGCCGCCACCATAGTATCCGTACGGGCCGCCGCCGTAGTAACCGTGGTGCCGCGGGTAATAGCCGTAGCTCCGGTAGTGCGGACGATAATAGCCATGGTGGTGATGGCGCCATTGATGATGGCGATAGCCATGATGGTGGTGCCTGTGCTGCGCGCTGATGTCGGTCGGCTGGCCTCCCCGCGCGCTTTGCTTCGCGCTTGTGGTGTTGGCCGCGTTCGCCGCCGATCCGCCGGCAAGCGCCGCGGCACCGACGGCCATCGCGACAATGAGATACTTCATGTCATCACTCCAGTTGAATGTCGTGTGACAACACATGGGCGCTGGTTGCGTTCCGGCCAGTGCGGGCGTCGAAACGACGCAGCAGGCGCTGTCCGATTCGGCGCGGATGATCGCGCGGCGTGAGATTTATTGTCGCATCACCGGCATTGATCGCACTGCTGCCATCACTTCGCCGCGAATGATGCGATCACCTCGCCCGCGGTGACGATGCGCGCGAACTCGCCGTTGAGATTCGACAGCGTCATCGCATGGATCTCCTCGGCGGAATGTGCGTCGCCATCGGGTCCGATCCGGTCGAAGGTCCAGGTCGCATCGCGCACGAGCCGCGTGTCGAATCCGAGATTGCCGGCCATCCGCGTCGTCGTCTCCACGCAATGGTTGGTGGTGGCGCCGCAAATGACGAGCGTGGTGATGCCGCTTGCGCGCAGGCGCGTCTCGAGGTCCGTGCCGATGAAGGCGCTGTTGACGCGCTTGACGATCACCGCCTCGCCGTCCTGTTCGCGCGCCTCGTCCTTGACGGCGTAGCCAGAGCGCGATGGCAGAAACGACGAATTTGGCTTCGTGCCCTCGTGGCGGATATGAAAGATCGGCGCACCGTTTGCCCTGAACGCCGCGAGCAGATCGACGATGCGGGCCACCGCGTCCGGATTGTTGCGGCGCTTGCCCGCCGCCTCCCATTCGTCGAACGCGCGCTGGACGTCGATGACGATAAGGGCGGGGAGGGGGTGCGGCATGATCGGACCTTTCGGACGGCTTGTCGGGCCGAGTATGCGAGGCGATCGGGGATGCGCAATGCCAATCTTCCCTCGTTTCGCGACGTCATTGCAGGTCCGTGGCCCGGATTGCGCTGCGCTCCATCCGGGCTACGTCGACGTTCCTACGGATGCGGATCGGGAAAGCCGTGGCGTTCGGAGAGCGCGGCGAGGATGGCGTCCTTGTCGGCGATGAAGGCGCGGCCGCGGTGGGTGCCGGTCTGGTGCCGCGATGTCGCGCCGTCTGCCAGCACGAGCAGCGGCAGCGACTGGTTCTCCTCCCCGACCAGCGCGATCACGGCCTGCCGCGGCTGCGGCCACGCGATGCGCTCGACGTCGAGCTTTTCGGCGAGCGCCGGAAACGAAGCGAGCACGCCCTCCATCAGCGCGCAATGCCAGCAATAGAAGCGCCGGCCCGGATAGGCCGGGTCCTCGAACCCCGGGCGCAGCAGAAACAGCAGGTCGCGCGTCATGGATCGCTCCGAAGCATGGCCGCCTTGCTGAGGATCAAGGCGGCGAGGGCTGGCCGGCCTAGTGTCGAGTCCCCAGATTCATGGGAATCGACGGTGAAGGAAAGGACGCCATGCCGGGGCCGATCAGTCAACCGCAGACGCTCGCCGACGTGAAGACACTGCCTGAGCTGCTGCGCTGGCGCGTCGAGGCGACGCCGGCGGCGGAAGCCTATCGCCATTTCGACGCGCATGCCGGGCGCTGGGTCAGCCAGTCCTGGCACGAGATCGACGCGGAATTCGAGCTGTGGCGGCGGGCGCTGGCCGCGGAGAATTTTTTGCCGGGCGAGCGCGTCGCCATCCTGATGCCGAACGGCATTGCGCATATCGCGATGGACCAGGCGTCGCTGTCGCGCGGTCTCGTGCCGGTGCCGATGCATGCGGTCGACAACCCCGACAGCATCGCCTACATCCTCGCCGATTCCGGCGCGCTGCTGCTGTTCGTCGATACGCTGGCGCGCTGGCAGGCGATCGTGGCCACCGGCCAGCCGCTCGATGCGCTCAAGCGCATCGTCTGTGCCGACATGACCGGACCGGTGCCGGCCGATGCACGCATCGTCGCGCTCGACCAGTGGCTTGCGTCCGCGCCTGGCGCGACCGCGCCATTGTCCGACGTCGCGGTGGCGCCGGACGATCTTGCCGCCATCGTCTACACCTCGGGCACGACCGGGCGGCCGAAGGGCGTGATGCTGTCGCATGACAACGTTGTCGCCAATGTGAAGGCGATCGCGCATCGCATCGCGGCGTCGCCCGACGACGTCTTTCTGTCCTTCCTGCCGCTCTCGCACACGTTCGAGCGCACCGGCGGCTATTACTATCCGATCGCGGCCGGGGCCTGCGTCGCCTATGCGCGCTCGGTGCCGCAACTCGGGGACGACCTCAAGCATGTGCGGCCGACGGTGCTGGTCTCAGTGCCGCGGATCTACGAGCGCGTCTACGCGCTGATCATGCAGCACCGCGCATCGGCCGGAAGCATCGAGCGGGCGCTGCTCGATCTCACGATTGCCGTCGGCGGCCGGCGGTTCGACGCGCGGCAGGGACGCGGCGCACTGTCGCTGCTCGACCGGCTGGCCTGGCCGCTGCTGAAGCAGCTCGTCGCCGACAAGGTGCTGGCGCAGCTCGGCGGCCGGTTGCGCGTCGCGGTTTCCGGCGGCGCGCCGATCGCCGAGCCCGTCATTCGTCTGTTTCTCGCACTCGGGCTCGACATTCTCCAGGGCTACGGCATGACCGAGACCTCGCCGGTGGTTTCGGTCAACACCCCCGAGGACAACGATCCGCGCTCGGTCGGCCATGTGCTCGACGGCGTCGAGGCCAGGCTGGGTGAGAACGACGAGCTGCTGGTGCGTGGCCCAAGCGTGATGCTAGGCTACTGGCACAAGCCCGAGGAGACGCGCCGCGTGAAGGAGGCCGATGGCTGGCTGCACACCGGCGATCAGGCCCGCATCGAGAACGGGCGCATCACCATCACCGGCCGCATCAAGGATATCCTCGTGACGTCCACCGGCGAGAAGATCGCGCCGGTCGATCTCGAGACCGCGATCCTGGCCGATCCCCTGTTCGAGCAGGCGCTGGTGGTCGGCGAGCAGCGCCCGTTTCTCGCCGCGCTGGTCGTGCTCAACGCCAAGGCCTGGGTGCAGGAGAAGGAAAGGTTGGCTGCGAGCGGCAAGCAAGGCGGTGCGGCGGAGCGGGCCGCGCTGCTTGCGCGAATCGCAGCGGCCGTGAAGGCCTATCCGTCCTACGCGACGCCGCGCGCGGTATGGTGGACGCTGGACCCCTGGACCATTGCTAGCGGCCTGCTCACGCCGACGCTGAAGAACAAGCGCCCCGCGCTCGAACACCGCTTCGCCGAGGAGATCGCGCAGATCTACGCGAAGAAGCCGGCCTGATCTTCGCCTCTCCCCGCTTGCGGGGAGAGGCCATATCGCATCGAAGATGCGATATGGGTGAGGGGGAGCCTCCGCGAGTATAACTCTCACCGTCATTGCTGAAGCAGCCCCTCACCCCAACCCTCTCCCCGTAAGAACGGGGAGAGGGAGAAGAAAGCGCTCACATCCTCTTGAACGCCGTGTCCATCGCGCTTGATCCAGCGCAACTTCGCTCGCTGGCCCTCATGCAATGTCGCCGCGAAAGTTCGAATTGCAGTCGAGGCAAGTCATGAAGGCGTATTTCATCGGTGGTGGCATCGGATCGCTCGCGGGCGCGGCGTTCCTGGTTCGCGACGCGCAGCTGCCGGGTCGCGACATCGTGATCTACGAGGCGCAGCCGCTGGTCGGCGGCAGCCTCGACGGCGCACTGCTCGCGAACGGCGCCTATTCGCTGCGCGGCGGGCGCATGCTCACCACCGACCATTACGAATGCACCTGGGACCTGCTGTCGAGCATCCCCTCGCTCGAGCGTCCGGGCCTGAGCGTGCGCGACGAGACCGTCGCGTTCAACGAGGAGAACCCGGCGCATTCGCGGGCGCGGCTGGTTGACCGCAACCGCTTCAAGATCGACGTCTCCCACATGGGCTTTTCCGCGCGCGACCGGCTCGAGCTGCTGCGGCTCACCGAGGCCTCGGAGGAGACGCTCGGCAACAGCCGCATCACCGACTGGCTGTCGCCAAAATTCTTCGAGTCCAATTTCTGGTACATGTGGCAGACCACTTTCGCCTTCCAGCCCTGGCACAGCGCGGTCGAGCTGAGGCGCTATCTGCACCGCTTCATGAGCGAATTCCCGCGCATCGAAACCCTCGCCGGGGTCAAGCGTACCGTCTACAACCAGTATGACGCGATCGTACAGCCGCTTGCCGACTGGCTGAAGCGGCAAGGCGTGCAGTTCGTGCGCGGCACGGCCGTCACCGACATGACGCTCGAAGACGAGGGCGGACGCGTGCGCGTGCGCCAGCTGGTGCTCGATCGCGACGGCCGCACCGCCAACGTCCGCATCGAGGACGGCGATCTCGTGTTCTTCCAGAACGGCTCGATGACGGATGCTTCGAGCCTGGGCACCATGACCGAGCCGCCGCCGCACCTGACCAAGGCCGACAGCCAGGGCTGGGCGCTGTGGGAGACGATCGCGCAAGGACGTCCCGAATTCGGCAATCCGTCCGCGTTCAACAGCTCGATCCCGGAATCGTACTGGCTGTCCTTCACCGTCACCTGCCGCGATCCGCGCTTCTTCGACAAGATGGAGGCGTTCTCGGGCAACAGGGCCGGCACCGGCGGGCTGGTGACGTTCCGGGATTCCAACTGGTTGATGTCGGCGGTGCTGTATCATCAGCCGCATTTCGCCGGCCAGCCGAAGGACGTTCAGGTGTTCTGGGGCTATGCGCTGCATCCGGACCGCATCGGCAATTTCGTCGGGAAGCCGATGTCCGAGTGCGGCGGCGCCGACATCCTGAACGAGCTGTGCGGGCACCTGAATTTCGATCGCGACGTGTTCGAGACTGCGACCTGCATTCCCTGCCGCATGCCCTACATCACCAGCATGTTCATGCCGCGCAACGTGACCGACCGGCCGCTGCCGGTGCCCAGGAATTCCGTCAACCTTGCCTTCGTCAGCCAGTTCGTCGAGATCCCCGACGACGTCGTGTTCACCGTCGAATATTCGGTGCGCGCGGCGCAGATGGCGGTCTATCAGCTCATGAAGATCGAGCGCCCGGTGCCGCCGGTGACCCGCCATGACAAGTCGCTCGCGGTGATCTTCGCGACCCTGGAGAAGGCGTTCGCTTGAGGCTTTCGCCGGGATGACGTCGCCGGCGCACGCGACGGCGCCTATCGCGGCGCTGCCAGCGGCAGGCTGACGTGAAAAACGACGCCCCCTGACGGGACGTTTTCGGCCCAGATGCGGCCGCCATGCGCCTGGACGATGGTATGCGCGATCGAGAGGCCTATGCCCATGCCTTGCGCCTTGGTCGTGAAGAACGGCTTGAAGATCTCGGCGACTTTCTCCGCGAGGATGCCGTCGCCCTTGTCGGCGATGGAGACAAGGGCGAGGTTGCCCTCGGTGAGACTGGTTCGTCCGACGACGCGGCGCCGCTCGTCCGGAAGATGGGCCACAGCCTCCATGCCGTTCACGACGAGATTGAGGATGGCCTGCTGGAGCTGAATCTTGTCGCCTTTCACGCGAATGTCTGCGGACGACGGTTGCATGACGAGTTCAACATCGTGGGTCAGGGCCTGCACGGAGAGGAATCGAAACACCTCGCCGACAGTGGCATTGAGGTCGAGCTCGCGCCGTTCGGCCGGGTCTCGCTTCAGAAACGAGCGCAGCCGGCCGATGACTTCGGCGGCCCGCTGATCGTCACGGCGGATGTGGTCCAGGATGTCCCTGATCTCGCCGAGGTCGGGCGCCGGACTCTGTAATATCTGCTGGGCCGTCTCGGCATTGATCAGAATGGCGGCGAGCGGCTGGTTCAGCTCGTGTGCGAGCGAGACGGACATCTCTCCCGCGGTCGCGCGGCGGTTCATGTGGGCGAGCTCCGACATGCGCTGGCGCGCCTCGACCTCGGCCACGAAGCGCAGACGGCGCTCGCGCAGCAGAATGGTGATCATCAGCGCCTGCACCAGCACCACGCCCGCGACGATCGCGGAGTGCCAGTAATACTGCTCCCAGAAGGTCGGTTGGCGGAAACGCACCTCGCTGCCGGGGGGCAGATTGGCTTCGTCCACATTCCAGCGTTTCAGCTGCCGCCAGTCGAAGATCGGCCTCACGTTGTTTCCGCTGAAAGGTGCGATGCTCGAGGGCGCTTCGCCGTCGAGGATCCGCATCGCCACTTCGCCGGCTTCCCGCCCGATGATTTCGGGCAGCAGCAGGAAGCCACCCACGCCCGACCGTCCGAGGAACGTATCGGACGTTATGATGATCGGGCGGTTCGCACTCTCGGCAACGCGTGCGAGCGCCGAGGCCGGGGCGTAATAGGTGCCTTCGCCGTCGGAATACATCGCCGAGGTCAGGATCGCGGAGCGGTCGGGCAGGGAAGCGACGCGACTGCGGACCTCACGCAGCACCGCGCCGGACAGATCGATGACTTCGAGATCGGGCATTGCGGCCGCGAAGTCCTGCTTCCAATGTCCGTACACCAGCGGATTCTTCCAGGCCTCGCCCACCAGGACGACACGCGTCAGGTCGGGAACGATTGCGCGCGCTGCGGTCAGGAGGTGTGTCGGCCTCACTCTGGCGAAGACGGCCGTCGTATCGGGCAGGAACAGCGCGCGCGTCTCAGGCAGGTCGGGAACGAAGCCGTATACCACGGGCGCGGCGGGCCAGATGTCCTGCTTCCGCTTCTGAAGGAATTTCGCCGATGCGACGCCGATCGAAACGATGACGTCGATCGGCCGCTGCGCATATTTGGTCTTGAGGTGACCGACCAGGCTCAATTCATAGTCCGGTCCCGGGAAGCGGGCGAGATCGAGGCTTTCGCCGTAGATCACCGTGTTGCTCTTCCCGTTCTGCTTCGCGGCGGTGCGGATTCCGGCAAAGATCTCCGAATAAAAGGGCGAGCGAAAATCGGCTTCTTCCAGAACCAGGACCGAACGCTGCTGGGGGCCGTCGGCTGCGACGCATTCATGCGAGAGGCCAGCGAACAAGCAGGCGATCAGGATGCGCGCGAGCCCGCGGATCACACGCATTGCCGGACTCTCGGCCTCGCCTCTGGATGCAATCGGGTCTCCTCAATGAGGATGCACGCGAGAGCATAACCGCCTGACCTGGAGTTTCAACGGAAGGATGCGTGCTCACCCCGGTGACAAGCAGGGCGACACAAGGGGCCGCTACTTGAACGGATCCTGGATCGACGGCGACGATTGCCTGATGCGGCGCACGCTTACCGGCGTGCCGTCGGAGACGAACAGGAGCTCGTACTTCCTGCCCTCGCTGTCGGTGGCGGAGCAGGTGACATCGGTCACCTTCCGGGCGGCGAAATTGCCGGTCTGGCGGCAGATTCCGGTGGAGGTCTGCTCCGCCGGCACCGGCAGGCCGTCGACCTTGGGCCGGTCCTTGGAGTTGAGCAGCATGCGGTCGATCGGCAGCTCGTAGGAGTTGTCGTCGGCCCGCTTGCCGTTCTCGCCGGAGAACGACACGACGTGGTTCGCATCAGTGGGGTCGTCGACAGCGACGGCGAAATTGACCCGGCCCGTGTCGCCATGGGCGTAGGCCACCGTCTTGCAGGCAAGGGTACGCCCCGCGACCTTGAGCGTCTTGCAGTGGCCGGACATCAGCGCCAGCAGATCGATGAAGGCGGTCTGCTGCGCCGGCTGATTGTTGACGGGAATCGGCCTGGAAGACTCAGCAAAACAAGGGCTTGCGAGGACAACGAAGGCTGCTGCGAGGGCCGGTCGGCAGAGGCGCATCGTGAGGCTCATAGGCCAGGGGACCGCGGAAAGGTTCCGCTCAACAACCATCGAACCGCAAATTGGTTGCGATCCCGTTTGTGCCGCCAAGCCCGTCTGGAATACCACCGCGCCACCCATCGGCGATTCGCCCAAAATCGCCCAACCATCCCGGCAGGCACTTGCCGTCAGGCCAGTGTTTTTTTCGTGGCAGAACCGGAGGGTCACGCCGCCTGCTTCATGGTCCTTGCAAAGGCCGGGTAAGTCTCGGCGAGCTCGTCGAAAATCCGGCCGCGCAGCAATGCCAGGGTTGCGGAATCGGGCCGCGCGGTTTCCCGCACGACCTCCGGTTCTTCATAGGTGAAGCCGGTATTTTCCCTGATGTCGGCCGGCGTGAAGGGCGGATGCACCGAGCGCAGGGCGAAGCCGCCTGCCTCGCGGTCGAAGTCGAACAGCGCCATGTTGGTCAGGAGCGCGTATGGCCCGCCGCGGCGAGGGACCTCCGGTGTGGTCGCCCGGGCGCTGACGAAGTCGACCTTCGGCACGAACACGCGCGGGGTGTGCTCCTCGCGAAACAGGATCACGCGCGGAATGAGATGGTAGAGATAGGCCGAGCCGAACGAGCCGGGCCAGCGCACATCGGTCTTCGGGTAATCGCCGGTGCCGACGAGGTTGATGTTGCCCGCGCCGTCGATCTGGCCACCGCCGAGAAAGAAGGCGTCGACCCTTCCTTGCGCGGCGCAGTCGAACAGCTCGATGCCGCCATTGGTGAAGAAATTATGCCGCTGCGATCCCAGGATCGAGATGCGCACCGACGGTTTGCCACAGAGTTCGTTGCGTGCGCGCAGCAGCATCGCACCGGCCGCCGGGATCGGCGACGATGCGCCGACCGCGACGTGACGGATGCCGTCGAGCAGGTCGGCGATGGTGGCGATCAGGATTTCGCGCCGTTCGCGTTCCGATGACATCAGGCCACCTGCTTGCGATGCGTCAGGAAGCCGGAGAGATAGGCGCGGAAGCCGTCTTCGCTGCGCGCCATCGCCGCATAGCGCGCGATCTCGGCCTCGTCGGCGGGATATTCATTCCACAGCGCCAGCGGCCAGGCGCCGCGCTCGGCAACCGCGATGGCGTCGACATAGAGCGAGGGCAGCACGCCGGCGGCGGAATCCTCCGTCTCGAACAGATCGCGGTCGACGATGCGTTCGACGGTGACCAGCGTGCGCTTTGCGGCATAGGCCATGGTGGCGAGCTCACGGAAGCGGCCGATCCTGATATTGCCGGCACGGTCGGCCTCCGGCGCATGGAACAGCGCAACGTCGGGCTTGATCGCCGGCACCACCACGACCTTGCGCGCCTCGCCGACCGGGCTGTCGATCACCTTCCAGTCCGGCCGCACCTCGAGCAGATCGCTGCCGATGATGCCGGCGATCGGCATGAAGGGCACGCCGTGTTGCGCCGCTATCAGGCCGGCGTGAATTGCGGGGCAGGTGGCATCGCGCAGCGTTACGCTACCCGCCCGCACCGCGGCGCCGAAACGCGGCGCGCCGCCGGCTTCGCCGAGCGAGATGGCGCTGGTCTCGAGCGTCTTGACCGCACCGGCACCGATCAGGAGATCGGCCTGCATGCCGCTGATGGGGACGCAGACCAGATGAAGATTGTCGATGCCGGCCGCGATGATGGCGGCGGTCGCGGCCATCGCGACGCCGGAGCGGTCCACGGGGACGGCCAGCGATTGCCCCGATGCAACGCGGCTGGCCAGCGCCTCCAGTGCAACGATCTCGGTCATGGGCGTCCTCCGCTTTGTTTTTCTTATCCTGCCTCAAGCCATCGCCGCCTGCCAGCGCGTATCGCGCAGGGAGGGGCGGCGATGCAGGCGGGCGTCGAGCATGCTGCGGGCGCGCGCCAGCTCGCCGCCGCGCATGAGGGCGACAATAAAGGTGTCCTCGATCAATTCGCGCTGGGCATGGCTGCCGCCGATGCGGACGACGTCGGCGAGCACGGGTGCGAGCGTCCGCACGCAGGCCGCATAGTCCGCGTCCGCAAAGGCCGCCAGCGCGCGGCAGATCGCCGGCACCACGGGGCCGGCCGGCAGCTTGCCCTCGGCGACCCGCTGCTCGATCACGGCAAGGCGCGCGGCGAGCGCGCCGCGGTTTTGCGTTGCGGCGGCGAATAGCGCCATGTGGACGTCGGCGAACGGCAGGCTCGATTTCGGAAACAGTTTTTGCGCGGCGGAGTCGGCGTCGAGCCAGAGTTCCTGCGGCACGGCGTGGCCATAAGCGGACAGGCGCCAGAGCAGCGAGGCGCCGTCGGTGACGACGTTGAGCGGCGGCGCCTGCGTCGCGGAGGGCTGCAGCACGTCGGCATAGATCGCAAGTGCGCGTGCGGCGTCGCCATGCTCGAGCGCGCCGAGCGCCTGGTGCCAGCGGATGTGGCCGTGCAGGATTCCGGCGCGGTCGTAAGTGGGAATCCACTCGTCGACGAGACGGTCGGCCGCCTCGATCGAGCCGTCCTCGAACATCGCATGCAGCACGGCGTGCGCGGCATGGGCATTCTGCCGGCGCAGGGCGAAGCCGCGCTCGGTGATGCCGCGGCCGCGGGCTACGTCGCCGTTCTCGGTCATCGCCCAGCCGGACATGGTGAGGAACCACCAGTCTTCGCCATAATGCCGCGCGACGCGCTCGCACAGCTCATGCCGCGCGCGGTCGTGATCGGCCATGCCGGAGAAGGCGAACAGGCCGAACGCGCCGAGCGGCAGCGACAACACCACGGCATCGCGCGGCCATGCCTCGACGTGTTTCAGCGTCGCCGCAATCGCCTCGGGCAGCCGTCCCTCGATCGCCAGCGCCAGGGTCTCGACATGCGAACGCTCACGTTCCGTGCCGCGCTTTGCAACGAGCTCACGCGCGGCCGCCGCCTTCTGTCGCGCGAGGTCGCCCTGCTGGTAGAAGGCATGCACGCGGGCGCGGGCGATAAGGGGAAGCGCAAAGTCCGGATCGGCGGCGATGGCGCGCTCCAGCGTCTCCGCCGTACCGGTCCAGCCCGCCAGCATGAGGTCGACGCCGTCGCGATAGGCGGATGCCGCTTCGTGCGAGTTGGTGGAGAACGGCAGGCCGTATCGGTCTTCATGCGCCATCGTCGCCTCCCGCTGTTATGCCGTTCGCGCGCGGCGGCCTTCGATCGGATAGGCCGGATCGTTGTAGCCCGGTGTCGAGGGATGGCCCGGCGTCACCAGGCGGTCGATCAGGGCTTCGTCCTCGCTGGTGAAGCGATAGTCGAGTGCGCTGATGTAGCCGTCCCACTGCTCCTCGGTGCGCGGGCCCGCCACAATCGAGGAGACGAAAGCGGAGTTCAGCACCCAGGCGACCGCGAACTGGCCGGCGGTGATGCCTTTCTTCTCGGCGTGGCTCTTGATCTCCTGCGCGAGCTGGAGCGACTCCGGCCGCCATTCCGTCTGCATCATGCGGGTGTCGTTGCGTCCCGCACGCGTCTCCTTGTCCGGGGCTGCATCCGGCTTGTACTTGCCGGTGAGCACGCCGCGCGCCAAGGGGCTATAGGGCACGATGCCGAGGCCGTAGTAGGCGCAGGCCGGAAAGTGCTCGACCTCGGGCATGCGGTTCATCGCGTTGTAATAGGGTTGGCTCACCGCGGGCCGGTCGATGCCGAGCCGGTCGCAGATGTTGCAGATCTCGGCGACGCGCCAGGCGCGATAGTTCGAGACGCCGAAATAGCGCACCTTGCCCGCGCGGATCAGATCGCCCATCGCGCGCACCGTCTCCTCCAGCGGCGTCGCATGGTCCTCCTTGTGCAGATAGTAGATGTCGATGTGGTCGGTGCCGAGCCGCTTGAGGCTTTCGTCCGCGGCCTGCAACACCCAGCGCCGCGACAGGCCGACGCGGTTGGGATCGTCGCCCATGGGGTTGGCGAGCTTGGTCGCCAGCACCCAGGCATGGCGGTTGTTGCCGATCGCGCGACCGACGACCTCTTCGGAGCCGCCCTTCGAATAGGCGTCGGCGGTGTCGATGAAATTGATTCCGGCATCATGCGCCTTCGCGATGATCCGCGTTGACGCGGCTTCATCGGTCGGTCCGCCGAACATCATGGTGCCCAGACAAATCGGCGAGACTTTCAGGCCAGTGCGGCCGAGCTGGCGGTATTGCATGGGCGGATCCTTGCTGCCTCTTGTGGGAGCAGCATAGCCATCCCGCTCCGTCATTGCGAGCGCTGCAAAGCAATCCAGAGATGCGTCCGCGGAACGCGTCTGGAGTGCTTCGCTGCGCTGGCAATGACGAGGTTGGGGGAGCGCCGTTGCTTCCCCATCGTCGTCCTGGACAAGCGAGCGCTTGGCAACGCGTAGCGTTGTCCAATTGCGAGCGCCGATCCAGGACCCATTACCCCAGGAATTGGTTTTGCGAAGATTCGCGGTTACCGGTTCGCGCTGCAATTTCTCTCAGGGGTAATGGGTCCTGGCTTTCGCCAGGACGACGGCGGAACGCGCCGCTACGCCGGCCCCTTCAAGATCTTGAACACGCCGTTGGCCATCACCACACAGCGGTGGTCCACGCTGACTTCGGTGCTCATGAAAATCAGACTGCGCGTCGCGCGCACCACGCGCGGGCGGGAGATCAGGATGTCGCCGATCTGGCCGGCCTCGACGAAATGGGTGTCGAGCTGCACTGTCGCCATGAACTCCTTGCCGGAGACGTAGCGGGCGGTCATGCCGCAGGTGCGGTCGGCGAACGTCATCATCACGCCGCCCTGGACCATGCCGCGGCGGTTGTGATGCTTGTCCTCGGTGGCGAGTGCGAATTCGTAGCGACCGTCGACCTTGCGCTGCCACAAGGGGCCGATCAAGTGCAAGAAGCCCGTGGTCTCGAGGATGGTCCAGCCCTCCGATTTGAGCCTTGCGGCGGCCTTGTTGGTCATCTCGTCGTCCATTCCTCTGCGGGCCTTGCGATCTCATTTCATCGGGGGCGGACGTGGTGTAGTCAAGCATGATGAGACCGTTCGACGATGCCACACGGCGGAATATCGCGGCCGCCTGCGCGGCCTTCACGCGGCTGCCGGAAGACGGCGCAGCGCCTTCGCTGAAGCGCGCCGCGGTGGCGGTCGCGCTGACCGCGGCGGGCGAGGGGGACGACACCGCGTTCCTGCTCACGCTGCGCGCATCGCACCTGCGCGCTCATCGCGGCCAATGGGCCTTGCCGGGCGGACGCTGCGATGCCGGCGAGACGCCGGTCGAGGCGGCGCTGCGCGAGCTCGACGAGGAGCTCGGCCTTCGCCTCACCAGCGCGGAGGTGCTCGGCACGCTCGACGATTATCCGACCCGCTCCGGCTATCTGATCACGCCGGTGGTGGTCTGGGCCACGGTCGCCGCCGCCATCCGTCCGAACCCGGACGAGGTCGCCTCTGTTCATCGCATCGCGCTCGCGACGATCGAGCGCGACGACGCCTTTGATTTCACCGCGATCCCCGAAAGCAGCCGCCGAGTGATCCGCTTTCACGACCAGATGAGCCTGATCCACGCGCCGACGGCGGCGTTGATCTACCAGTTCCGCGAGGTGCTGGCGGGGCGGCAGACCCGCGTGACCGAGCTGGAACAGCCGGTGTTCGCCTGGAAGTGACGATGGTAAACGGCGCGTTAACGTGACGGTTACCGGATGCCTGTTAAGAGAGCGGCATGCATCATTCGATTCGAAAGAGCCTTGCGCTGGTTCCATTCGCGCTCGTCCTGCTCGCGCCCGCCGCGCGTGGCGGCGCGTCCGACGCGCTGCCGCCCGCCGTCCGCGATGCCAAGGCCCAGCTCCTGTCGCAGTTTTTTGCCCAAGGCGGGGCGTCGCCCGCCGTGCTCGAATATCGCCGCAAGCTCGGGGAATATCAGGCCGCGCGCGCGGCCTTCGACGAGGAAGCCGGCGCCTATTGGAGCCAGATCTCCGAGAAGCGAAAGACCCGCAATGCCAAGCGGCGCGGCGGGCAGCAGATCACGCTCGACGATTACGTGCTGGAGCATCCGCCGCTGTATAACGGGCCGAAGCGGCCGGTGAATCCGGAGCCGGAGGAAACGCCGGAGCGCCCGACCAAAAAGCCGATCCCCGTCGTCGCCGATCTGCTGCGTGCGGCGCAGGAGCTCTACCAGTTCACGCCGCAGCGCCCGTCCAGCGAGGTCGAGTTCAAGCGCGCCTATGCGCGCTACGCGCTCGCCTCCGGGCTGACGCGCGAGCAGGCCGTGCGGGTCTATTCGTTCGAGACCGGCGGCACCGGCAGTTACGACGTGCAGGCGGGCATCGAGCATGGCGGCAAGCGCGCGATCTCGACCGCGATGGGCTACAACCAGCTCCTGACCACCAACAGCGTCGAGCTGCTGGCCGAGCAGGGCCATGAATTCATTCGCGCGCTCTCCGACAAGGTGGCGCGGACCTCGGGCCCGGCGCGGCAGTCGCTCGAGCACAAGCTCACCGTGCTGAAGAAAATGGTGGCGCATGCGAAGTCGGTGCCGGACACCTGGTCGGAGCACGAGAAGATCGGCAACACCGCGCAGGGCTGGGCGATGCATGCCATGGTGCTCGACGTCGATATCGGACCGATGCTGCAGACCCACAAGCTGCTGACGTCGGTGCTGTTCGCGCGCGCAAAGGGCTACGCGCGTCCGCTCACGGCGGCCGAGCTCGAGATGATGAACCTCACCGGCGACGGCACCGGCCTCGACATGGTGACGATGCCGCAGGCGATGCGCGACCAGGTGCCGACCTCGAACTTCTTCCAGCGCGGCGGCTACGAGCGCAACCCGGTCGCGATCCGCCACAACACGGTGGCGAAGCTGCTCGCGGTGACGGATACGCGGATGGACAGCAACAGCAACAATGCCGGCGCGCGGGAGCTGGCGGGGGCGTTTTAGTCGTAGGCGAGCTGCCTTTTCACCTCGCCCCGCTTGCGGGGAGAGGTCGGATTGCATCGTCAGATGCAATCCGGGTGAGGGGGACTCTCCGCGAGTCCAGCTCTCACCGTGATTGCGGAAGCAGCCCCTCACCCCAACCCTCTCCCCGTAAGAACGGGGCGAGGGGGCGACCTCGGGTGCGGCGAGCGCTTACTGATCCGGCCCGAACTTGAACTTGCCGTCGCCTTCCAGATACGGGCCGCTGCGCATGTAGAGCTGGCCGTTGTGGCCGATGAAGAACAGCGTGCCCTTCGGCACCTTCTTGGCGCCCTTCAGCAGCTCGCCGGCGTTGCTGGTGCCCATCTTGTAGGAATAAGTCTTGCCGTCCCTGTCATAGGCGTAGCCCATGTCGGGCTTGAGCTCCCAGGGCGTCGCCTCGGTCTGCGCCAATGCGGGTGCTGTGAATGCGCCGAGCGCGGCTGCGATTGCAAATGCCTTCGTTGAAAATGCCATGATCCTATCCTCCCCCATCGTCGGGGTGCCCGGCTTGAACAAATCACGAACGGCATTTTCGGGTCAATTCGCGAAAGCGCCGCGGCGCATCACGTCTTGTCCAGCAGTTTGTGATTTTCCCTTCGTCCCCTCGCGACTATGTTCCGCTTTCCGTCTAGAACGCAATTCGACAAAAATATTGGTGGGGATGATTCGAATGAACCATGTCATTAAAGCCTGCTCGGCTGCCGCGCTGTTGCTTACGGCGCTGGCACCGGCCGCCCGGGCCGATGATTACCAGCTCAGCCACAACCAGCGGATCTCGTGCAGCCGCGGCCTTGCCCCGGGCAAGCTGAACACGGCGACCTGCAAGTCCTACACCTATCTCTTCAACACCAGGACCTCGGAATATTTCCGCTGCCAGGTCTCGCTGGCGCTGACCCGGGACAACAAGGAAGTCATCAACGTCCAGACCGACGGCGGCTGCACCAAGAAGCCGCGCATCTTCGAGACCGATGGACATTACGACTTCGACGCCACCGAGACCGAGCCGCCGAACACCAATTCGTTCTTCGGCCCCGGCGGCTACTCGGTCTGGGCGGCTGACGTCACCGCGCAGAAGGTGCGCGGCTGCATCATCATCTCCTCCGGCCTCGGCTCCGACATCTCCAAGTGCCTGGACATGACGTTCCAGTGAGCAGATAGCGCGCTCGAACACGATGCGTTCGGGCGCGCCGCGATCCGGCTGCGCCACGTCGCCGCACCCGCCGGGTTCCTCAAAAGTCGAGCCGGAACGGCTGTTTACCGCAGTCCTGTTTTGCCTATTGGATGGGTTGACCCGCCCCCCTCATCCGGCCAATTTCCCCGCCGGTTTGGGGAGTACAGAAATCATGAAACGGACGATTTTCGGCGTGGCCGCGGCTCTTGCTCTGGCGGCGTCGGCGCCTTGCGCGCATGCGCAATCCTTCATCAACGTGCTGACCGGAGGCACCTCCGGCGTCTACTACCCGCTCGGGGTCGCGATCGGGAAGATCTACGGCGACAAGATCCCGAACGTGAAGACGCAGGTGCAGGCCACCAAGGCGTCGGTCGAGAACCTGATCCTGCTCCAGCAGGGCCGCGGCGAGCTCGCGTTCACGCTGGGCGACTCGCTCAAGGCGGCCTGGGACGGCGACGAGGAAGCCGGCTTCAAGACCAAGCTCGACAAGCTCAGGACCATCGGCGCGATCTATCCGAACTACATCCAGATCGTCGCGACCACCGAGAGCGGCATCAAGACGCTGGCCGACCTCAAGGCCAAGAGCCTGTCGGTCGGCGCGCCGAAGTCGGGCACCGAGCTGAACTCCCGCGCGATCCTCAGCGCGGCCGGCATGAGCTACAAGGACCTCGGCAAGGTGGAGTATCTGCCGTTCGCCGAATCCGTCGACCTCATGAAGAACCGCCAGTTGGGTGCGACGCTGCAATCGGCCGGGCTCGGCGTGGCCTCGCTGAAGGATCTCTCCACCTCGAGCCCGATCACGGTGGTGTCGGTGCCGAAGGAGACCGTCGACAAGATCGGCCCGCCCTTCATCGCGGCGACCATTCCCGCCAACACCTATACGGGCCAGGACAAGGACGTGCCGACCGCGGCCGTGGTCAACTATCTCGTGACCAGCTCGGCGGTGTCCGACGATCTCGCCTACCAGATGACCAAGCTGGTCTACGAGTCGCTGCCGGAGTTGCAGAATGCCCACGCGGCCGGCAAGGAGATCAAGCTCGAGACGGCCGCCACCGGCAGCCCGGTTCCGCTGCACCCCGGCGCGATCCGCTATTACAAGGAAAAGGGGCTGATCAAGTAATTCTCCGCTGTCATTCCGGGGCGGCTCGCAAGAGCCGAACCCGGAATCTCGAGATTCCGGGTTCGATGCGTCGCATCGCCCCGGAATGACGGAGTGAGCGTGGATGCCCGGGTCATCTGCGCGAAGACGCTTCGCGCTTCTGCCCGGGTATGACGTATTCAGGGCGCAGCGCGAATGCTGTAAGAACGCACCTAATCAGGGCGCGGGGAAACATCGATGTTGCAGGCAGAGGGCTCTGAGGCGCCCATCAAGGTCGAATTCGACAATTTCGAGCACGGCTTCCCCGAAGGGTTTGGCCCGGGCTGGTGGGGCCGGCTCGCCTACTGGATCGGCATCGCCTTTGCGACCTTCCAGCTCTATGTCGCCGCCTTCAACTATCTGCCGAGCCAGGTGGTGCGCGGCGTCCATGTCGGCTTTCTCGTTCTCCTCACCTTCGGCCTGATCGCGAACTTCACTGCAAGGAGCGATGTCGGCCGCGCGCTCGGCTGGGTGATCGGCGGCGCCGGCTTCTTCTGCGGCCTCTACCAGTGGATTTTCTACGCCGATTTGATCGCGCGCGACGGCGATCCGACCAGGCTCGATCTCGCCGTCGGCACGCTGCTTGCGGTGCTGATCTTCGAGGGCACGCGGCGCCTGATGGGCGCGGCGCTGCCGCTGATGTGCGGCGCGTGCCTGCTCTACTGGTTCTTCGGCCAGTATCTGCCATCGCCGCTCAACCATCGCGGCTATGATTTCGACCAGATCGTCACGCATCTGTCGTTCGGCACCGAAGGCTTTTACGGCGTGCCGATCTACGTGTCGGCGACCTACATCTTCCTGTTCATCCTGTTCGGCTCGTTCCTCGAGCGCGCCGGCATGATCCAGCTCTTCACCGACGTCTCGCTCGGCCTGTTCGGCCGCACCCGCGGCGGACCTGCCAAGGTCGCGGTGTTCGCCTCGGGCATGATGGGCACGATCTCGGGCTCGGGCGTCGCCAACGTCGTCACCGTCGGCCAGTTCACGATTCCCTTGATGATCAAGTTCGGCTATCGCCGCGCCTTTGCAGCCGGTGTCGAGGCCACGGCGTCGATGGGCGGGCAGATCATGCCGCCGGTGATGGGCGCGGTCGCCTTCATCATGGCGGAGACGCTCGGCGTCCAGTATTCCGAGATCGTGAAGGCAGCGGCGATCCCCGCGATCCTCTATTTCGCATCCGCGTTCTGGATGGTGCATCTGGAAGCCGGCAAGCACGGTCTCGTCGGCATGAAGCGCTCGGAGATCCCGAGCGCCTGGAAGGCGCTGGTGACGCGCTGGTACCTCGTGCTGCCGCTCGCCGCGCTGGTCTACATGCTGTTCGAAGGCTTTACGCCGCTCTATGCCGGCAGCATGGGCCTCGCGCTCACGGTGACGCTGATCCTGGGCGCCAGCATCACGGCCGGTGCGTCCTCGATGGTGATCCGCACCATCTTCTGGGTCGGGCTCGCGCTCGTCGTCGCCGCATTGTCGCGCGACGGCCTTCAGATCGTGCCGGTCGCGAGCGTCGTGGCCGGGCTGATCGTGATCACCGCTTTCATCCGCGGCGGGTTCAAGGCCCTGCGCGAGTGCCGCGACGCGCTGGCCGAGAGCGCCAAGTCCGCCATCACCGTCGGCATGGCTTGCGCCATCGTCGGCGTCATCATCGGCATGATGTCGCAGACCGGCGTCGGCACCATCTTCGGCGGCTGGGTGATCGGTCTCGGCGAGAAGAGCCTGTTCCTGGCGCTGATCATGACCATGCTGCTGTCGATCCTGCTCGGCACCGGCATTCCGACCATCCCGACCTACATCATCACCGCCGCGCTCGCGGCGCCCGCGCTGGCGAAACTCGGCGTGCCCCTGATCGCGAGCCACATGTTCGCGTTCTACTACGGCATCATGGCCGACCTCTCGCCGCCGGTCGCGCTCGCCGCGCTCGCGGCCGCGCCGATCGCGAAGGAAAATCCGGACAAGATCGGCTGGGAGGCGATGCGCATCGCGCTCGCCGGCTATGTCATCCCCTTCGTCTTCGTCTATTCGCCGGCGCTGATGCTCCAGGCCGGCGATCCCATGGCGGCCAAGCTCGGCTTCTACGGCGCGGTCGCGCTGGCGACCTTCAAGGCGCTGGTCGCGATCGGCCTGTTCGGCATGGTGGCGATCGGCTTCCTGTTCACGCGGCTGACGCTCGTCGAACGCCTGGTCGCGCTCGGTGCCGCGTTCTGCCTGCTCGGCGACTTCCCGTTCAGCGACACCGCGGGCTTCGTGCTGTCCGCCGCGCTCGTGCTGTGGCAGTGGCGGCAGCGCCCGCCGGCAGTGGTCGAGGCGGTGTGAGCCTCTGCTTCGCCACAGCATCGGGCGTGAAGGCGCTGGCGCTGTCCGCCTTCACGCTGGTGTGGACGCATTCGATCGAAAAGGTCGACTGGCAGGAGGACTGGCGCGTCACGCCGGCGGGGCTCGAACTGGTGCAGGCGCGGGTCAAGGGCAGCGGTGCCGGCATGGAGCCGCCGCCCGAAGCGCGGCTCGTCGATGGCTGGTTTCAATGGCAGCCGCAGCGTGCGCCGATGCAGGAGGTCGTGCTCGGCAATTCCGGCGCGGCCGGGGAATGGCGGCTCTGCCATGACGGCGCGTGCCGGACATTGTCGGAGATTGTCGGGCATCCCATAGGTGCTAACGTCACGACGATGAAGGTCTGCAACGATCCGTAGCCCGGATTGCACTTCGCTCCATCCGGGCTACAAGAACAACAACAAGGGAGACACGCGATGGATCGGCTCAAGGGCAAGGTTGCGATGGTGGTGGGCGCGGGCTCGATCGGGCCGGGCTGGGGCAACGGCAAGGCGACCGCGGTGACCTTCGCGCGCGAGGGTGCGCAGGTGTTCTGCGTCGACCGCAACGGCACTGCTGCGGAGGAGACCGCGAAGATCATCAATGACGAAGGCGGCAAGGCGACCGCGTTTACCGCCGACGTCTCGCGGTCAGCCGAGATCGAGGCGATGGTCGCGGCGTGCCTGAAGGCCTATGGCCGCATCGACGTGCTCGACAACAATGTCGGCATCGCCGAGATGGGCAGCGTGGTCGAGGTAACCGAGGAGAGCTGGGACCGCGTCTTCAGCGTCAACCTCAAGAGCGCCTATTTCGCCATGAAGCACGTCATCCCCGTGATGGTGAAGCAGGGCGGCGGCTCAATCATCAACATCTCTTCGATCGCCTCGATCCGCCACATGGGCATCTCCTACGTCACCTATGGCACCTCGAAGGCGGCGATGAACCAGATGACGCGCACCACCGCGATCGAGTTCGCGCGGCATCATGTGCGCGTGAATGCGATCCTGCCCGGCCTGATGAAGACCCCGATGGTCGAGCATTCCGCCGGCCTTGCCGCCAGCTACGCCAAGGGCGACGTCGAGGCGATGTGGCGCGCGCGCGATGCCCAGGTGCCGATGGGTCACATGGGCGATGCCTTTGACGTCGCGAATGCCGCGCTGTTCCTGGCGTCGGACGAGTCGAAATATGTGACGGGGATCGAGCTGGTGGTGGACGGCGGGATCACGTGCAAGGCGGGGGCGTAAGCGCTGCCTCACACTCCGCCGTCGTCCTGGACAAGCGAGCGTAGCGAGCGCTGATCCAGGACCCATTACCATAGGGACAGGTTTGGCGAAGGCTGGTAGCTCCAGCCTTCTTCAACAATCGACATTCGGGGTAATGGGTCCTGGCTTGCGCCAGGACGACATCGGAGAACTACTGCGCCAGCGCCAGAATCCCGCCGGCGAACGCATGCCATGCCGCGCTTTCGCTGATCGGCCAGTTCAGCACCTTCACCGCCAGCATCGCGAGCGTGCCGGTGATGTAGACCGGATGCACGCGGCGCTCGGTGCGCCAGTCGCGCACCATGGCGACGACGAGCAACAGCGAGGCGACCACGGCCGGCGCGATGGTCACCGGCACCGGCGGCGGGCCGGGCGGTCCGGGAGGGGCGAGGAAGGTCAGAAACCAGCGTGCGATCGCGGCGTCGAGGATCGAGACCGCGGCGAGCAGCATCAGGCGCTTGTGGATCTCGGGCCTGCGGGTGTTCGCGATGCCGAGCACAAACAGCACCGCGAAGAACGCGATGCCGCTCATCGGCACGATCGAGAAGGCGATGCCGGCTTCTTTCTGCCCGAGCGCGGCGGAGTGCTGCATCACGTG
The DNA here is from genome assembly GCF_038965675.1 of Bradyrhizobium sp. B039. Classification (NCBI taxonomy): domain Bacteria; kingdom Pseudomonadati; phylum Pseudomonadota; class Alphaproteobacteria; order Hyphomicrobiales; family Nitrobacteraceae; genus Bradyrhizobium; species Bradyrhizobium sp. B039. The sequence continues at coordinate 8,245,787 of NZ_CP152416.1, read as the reverse complement.
CACGGAGGCGAGGAAGCCGAAGATCGTCATCGCGGTCGCGAGCGAAACGCCGACGATGCCGATCGCGCGGTGATTGACCACGCGGCCTGAAGCCGCCAGCCAGGTCTGGATCACAAAATAGAGAGACCAGGTGAAGAACAGGAGGCCGTGAAAGTGAATCACGGGGCTTGCGGAGAACGTCCGGTGGGCGAGCGGCACCCAATAGGTCGGCGCGAAGCCGAGAAAAGCGGTCGCCGCGCAGGCCAGGGCCATGTGGAGGTAAAAATATCGTGCAGGCGACGCATCACGCGCGCGAACACGACGGTCGTCGATCAGGGTCGTCATCTGGAGTGTGTCTGAAGAGACGGCGTTTGGTTCAATGCCCCGCTGTCGTCCCCGGATCGGCGCTCCGCTCCAGTCAACGCTGCGCGTTGTCTGGAGCTTCGCTCGTTCGGGACGACAGCGGAGTGTGCTGCTCTTGAGGCTTATCCCCCCGCGCTCAATTCTGCGCGATCGAGCTCCTCCTCGAGGCGGTGAAAGGCGTCGTCGCCGATCACCTCGGTGGCGCGCAGGTCGAAGATCGATTTGCGCGCAGCCTCGATGGCGCGGCGGCGCAGCGGATCGGCCGGTAATTCGCCACTGGCAATGCCGCCGTTCGGATCGTCGTCCGCCTGCATCAGGATAGCGCGATATTCGAGCCGCAGGATTTCCGCCTCCTCCGACGGGTCGCTCTCGATCGCATCGAGCGCCGCGCGATAGGCGACCGCGCGTCCGCGCGCGACCTCGATGCCGACGGGATCGTCGTCCTTGAGCCCGAAGGCCAGGATCAGCGGCCGCAGCGTCAGGCCCTGGATGACGAGCGATCCCAGCACGACGGCAAAGGCGATGAAGACGATGAAGTCCCGATAGGGAAAGTTCTCCGGCAGGGCGAAGGCGGTCGCGAGCGTGACGAGGCCGCGCATGCCACACCAGGAGATGATGAGGCCGCCCTTCGGCGAGGCCACCTGTTTCGGATCCTTGGGATGATAAAGTCCGTGGGCAATCAGCGCGCGCAATGTCGTGCGGTAGAACGTCACCCAGAGCAGCCGCACCAGGACCACCGTGAGCAGGATCCAGGCTGCCGCCACGCAATACTCCCAGCGCACGTCCGCGTCCAATCGCGTCCAGATCGGCCGCATCTGCATGCCGATCAGCATGAAGGCGAGCACGTTGAGCACGAACACCATCGTCTCCCACACCGCATAGGACGGCACCCGCAGCCGCGCCGGCATGTGCGCCCCCGCCGTGCGCGCCATGGTGATGGCGTAGACGACGATGGTGAGGATGCCGGAGAGGCCGAGATGCTCGGCGGCGATCCACACCATGAAGGTGGTGGCGAATTGCAGGATGATCGCGCTGGGCGCTTCCTTCACGCGTTGGAGGAACAGCGGTATGATGCGCCCCGCCAGCAGACCGGCGAGGACGCTGCCGACCAGCGCCAGCGCGATCGTCGGCGCGACCTCGCTCCATTTCAGATGCTGCATGACGACCGCGCCGACCGCGATGCGATAGATCAGCAGCGAGGTCGCGTCGTTGAGCAGGCTCTCACCCTCCAGCACCTTCACCATGCGATGGGGCAGCTTGACCTGGCTCAGGATCGCGACCGCCGCCGCGGCATCCGGCGGCGCCACGATGGCGCCGAGCGCGATCGCGGCGGCCCAGGGCATGTCAGGCATCAGCCGGTGCGCGACGTAGGCAACTCCTACCGTGGTCAGGCCGACCGCGGCCACGACGAGGGTCGAGACCGGAACCCAGTTGTTGCGCAGGTCCCGCAGCGAGGTGTCGAAGGCCGCATCGAGCAGGACCGGTGCGACAAAAAGCGCCAGTGCCAGGTCCGGCTCCAGCGTCCAGGTCGGACTATTCGGAACGAAAGCGATCAGGGCGCCGCCGATGGCGAGAAAGGTCGGGTAGGGGACCTTGATCCGCCGCGCCAGCGCCGATAAGGCAACGGCGCCGAGCAGCAGCGCGATGATCCATTCGAATGTCGACACGATAATCCCCGAAACCGATTTGAGCGGCGCCACAAGCTAGCACCAATCCGGCCGTATGATGGATAGTACGGCCTCAAGGCAAGACCTCCTGACTGCAGCAAGCATGCGTTTTCAAAATCTCATTCAATGGTCCGGTGCCGTACTGCTCTGCGCGCTCCCGCTCGGCGTGGCCCTGGCCGCGACCGGTGGCGAGCCGGCCGCCGTCACGCAGGTCGACATCGCGCCGTGCCTTGCGGCTGCCGCTGGCGACGACATGGACAAGGCCAATTCCGCCTGCGCTGACGTGATCGACAATGAGAAGACGGCGAAGGGGGACCTGATCAAGGCGCTCGTCGCGCGCGGCGCGCTTTACGCGCGGCACGATCAGGTCGACCGCGCGATCGCCGACGACAGCCGTGCTCTCTTGCTCGATCCCACCCTCGCGGATGTCTTCAACGCGCGGGGCGAGCTCTGGTTGAAGAAAGGCGACAAGCCCAAGGCGGTGCAGGATTTCGGCGCCGCGTTGAAGCTCGATCCGAACCACGAGAAGGCCAAGGCCAATCACAAGGCTATGGCGCGCGAGCTCGAGCGGATCGGCGCGCAGATGGCGGTCGCGGGCAAGCCCAGCTTCAATTGCGCCCGCGCGGCCCGCGCCGTGGAGAAGGCGATCTGCGGGAATCGCGAGCTCGCCGATCTCGACCGCGAGATCTACGGATCGCATTTGCGCGTCATCCGCGAAGCCCAGAGCCCGGCGGAGGCGCGCAAGATCCAGCGCGAACAGGACGATTTCATCGCGCGCAGGAATAGCGGGTTTGGCCGACCGGGGTATGATCTGAAGAAGGCGATGCAGGACAGGCTGCAACAGATCAACGGGGTGGACGGGTATTGAGTTCTTCGCCTCTCCCCGCGTGCGGGGAGAGGCCGGAATTTGCGGAGCAAATTCCGGGTGAGGGGGACTTTCCGCGAGTCTCACTGCTGCCGTCCCCGCTGAGGCTCCCCCTCTCCCCGCAAGCGGGGCGAGGGAGTGCAGGTGCCGGTGCGTCGCTTGCTGGGCGCGCTTGAACCCATCGCCAATCCACCGCGACAATGGTGAAAACCTGACGTCACGGAGCCTTCCTCATGTGCGGCACGCGCTCTTCCGCGCAAGCATCCAAAACCTCGCTGTGCGCCCTCCTGCTCAGCGCCGCCATGAGCCTTGTCCTCGCCGCGCCTGCCTCGGCCGCCGCCGATTGTATCGCCGGCAGCAAGGCTGCTCCCGCCGAGCTGATCACGTCGTGCAGCGCCATCATCGACCAGGCGGCCAATTCGAGCTCCGATCGCGCTGCGGCGCTGCTGGTCCGTGCTGACGCCAATGCGCGCACCTCGGGTGGTCTCACCCAGGCCCTGCGGGACATCGATCGCGCGATCGCACTCGACGGCAAGAACGCAAAAGCCTGGCGCCTGCGCGGCGATCTCCTGCGCGAGGCCGGCGGCGATCTCAACCGCGCCGCGGCGGACCTCAGCAAGGCGATCGAGCTCGATCCGCAGGATGCGGAGTCCTACGAGCTGCGCGGCGTCGTCTACACCAGTCAGCGCCGGCTCGACCGCGCGCTGGCCGATTACGACCAGGCGATCAAGCTGAAGCCGGATGACGCGCAGGCCTGGTCCGACCGCGGCGTGACCTACTATCTCGGCGGCGACAACGAAAAGGCGATCCGCGATCTCAGCGAGGCGCTCCGGCTCGATCCGAACCGGCCGCGCACCTACACCAATCGCGGCGCGGCCTACAAGAAGCTCGGCCAGCTCGACAAGTCCGTCGCCGACGCCGGCGAGGCGATCAGGCTCGATCCGAAGGTGCCGGAATATTACGACAATCGCGGCCTGTCGCTGGCCGCGATGGGCGATTACGACAAGGCGATCGCCGACTACGACCAGGCACTGCGGCTGGCACCGAAGCCGAACTTCTTCACCAACCGCGGCGATTCCTACCAGTTCAAGGGCGAGTTCGGGGCGGCGCTGAGCGACTACGAGTCCGCGCTGAAGCTCGATCCGAATTTCGCGCAGACCTACAACAATCGCGCCGTGCTCTACAAGAAGATGGGCGAGCGCAGGAAGGCGCTGGCCGATTACGAGACCGCGCTGAAGCTCGACCCCGGCAACGACAACGCGGCCAACGGCCGCCGCACCATGATCGCGGAGATCGCGAAATTCGGCGATGAGCCGCGGCGTCCGCTCGCGGCGAATTCCGGCAACGGCCCCTCGTTCGATTGCGCGACCGCGAAGCGCGAGGTCGAGAAGGTGATCTGCGCCGATCCGGAGCTGGGCGTGCTCGACCGCCAGATCGCCGAGACCTACGAGCGCGTGCTGAAATCCGCGAACAAGCGCTCGGCCGGCGACCTGCGCCGTACCCAGCGCGATTTCCTCGCCACCCGCAACTCAAGCTTTGGCCGGCCCGGCTATGATCTGAGGAAGGTCATGCAGGAGCGGTTGCAGCGGCTGAACGCGATGGAGGGGTAGGCGGGATTCTTCTCCTCTCCCCGCGTGCGGGGAGAGGCCGGAATTTGCGACAGCAAATTCCGGGTGAGGGGGACTCTCCGCGAGTCCAGCTCTCACCGTCCCCGGGGAGACTCCCCCTCACCCCGACCCTCTCCCCGCAAGCGGGGAGAGGGGGAAGGACATCATCCTTTTCAGCTTGAACCGCGGCCCGATCCCGGGAAAATACCTCTCAAACAAGGCCGGCGATTGATCCTGGTCATGGCGGGACGGCTGTCCTGTCGTCAGGTCAAGGCTAGGCAAATAAGGGAAACGGGAGCGCGGGACATGAACATCCAGGGCAAGAGCAGCTATCACGAGGTCCATGCACGCTCGCTGGCTGATCCCCAGGGCTTCTGGGCCGAGGCGGCCAGGGAAATCGACTGGATCGAGCCGCCCAAGACGATCTTCGACGCGTCGCAAGGAACCTACGGCCGCTGGTTCACCGGCGGCGTGGTCAACACCTGCTATAACGCGCTCGACCGCCATGTCGAACGCGGCCGCGCCGACCAGGTCGCGCTGATCCATGATTCGCCGCTGACGAACTCGATCACCAAGCTCACCTATGCCGAGCTGCTGAACGAGGTGCAGGCGCTCGGCGCCGTCATGCAGGATTTCGGCGTCGCCAAGGGCGATCGCGTCATCCTTTACATGCCGATGGTGCCGGAGGCGGTGGTCGCGATGCTCGCCTGCGCGCGCATCGGCGCGGTGCATTCGGTCGTGTTCGGCGGCTTTGCCGCGAAGGAGCTTGCCACCCGCATCGACGATGCACAGCCGAAGCTGATCCTGTCGGCGAGCTGCGGCATCGAGCCCGGCCGCATCGTGCAGTACAAGCCGCTGCTCGACGAGGCGATCAGGCTTGCCGGCAGCAAGCCGAAGGCCTGCATCGTGCTGCAACGTCCGCAGCTCACCTGTGACCTGGCGCCGGGCCGCGATTACGATTGGGCGAGCCTGCGCCGCAAGGCGATGAACGACGGCAAGAAGGCGCCTTGCGCGCCGGTCGCCGCCACCGATCCGCTCTACATCCTTTATACTTCGGGCACCACGGGCATTCCCAAGGGCGTGGTGCGCGACAATGGCGGCCATCTGGTCGCGGTGAAGTGGTCGATGTTCAACCTCTATGGCGTCAAGCCGGGCGAGGTCTGGTGGTGCGGCTCCGACATCGGCTGGGTGGTTGGCCACAGCTACATCGTCTACGGCCCGCTGCTGCACGGCGCGACCTCGATCATGTATGAGGGCAAGCCGGTCGGCACGCCCGATGCCGGCGCATTCTGGCGCGTCATCTCCGAGCACAAGGCGGTGGCGCTGTTCACCGCGCCGACCGCGTTCCGCGCGATTCGGAAAGAGGATCCGGAAGGAAAGTTCATCCGGCAATACGACCTGTCGACATTCCGCACGCTGTTCCTCGCCGGCGAGCGCGCCGATCCGCCCACGGTGGAATGGGCGGAGCAGCAGCTGAAGGTGCCTGTGATCGACCATTGGTGGCAGACCGAGACCGGCTGGTGCATCGCCGGTAATCCGGTCGGCCTCGGCATGCTGCCGGTGAAGCACGGCTCGCCGACGGTGCCGATGCCGGGCTACCAGGTCGACGTGGTCGATGAAGCGGCCAAGCCTGTCGGTCCCAACACCATGGGCTCGATCGTCATCAAGCTGCCGATGCCGCCGGGCTGCCTGCCGACGCTGTGGAAGCAGGACGAGCGCTTCAAGGAGGCTTACCTCAGCGAATTCCCCGGCTATTACAAAACCTCGGACGCCGGCTACAAGGATGAGGACGGCTATGTCTGGGTGATGGGCCGTACCGACGACATCATCAACGTCGCCGGGCATCGCCTGTCCACCGGCGGCATGGAGGAAATCCTGGCCTCGCATCCCGACGTCGCCGAATGCGCCGTGCTCGGCGTCAAGGACGCGATCAAGGGCGAGGTGCCCTGCGGCTTCCTGGTGCTTAAGGCCGGCGTGCAGCGCGCACCCGCCGAGATCGAGAAGGAGATCATCGCGCTGGTGCGCGACAAGCTCGGCCCCGTCGCCGCCTTCAAGCTCGCCATCACCGTCGGCCGCCTGCCCAAGACGCGCTCCGGCAAGATCTTGCGCGGCACCATCAAGAAGATTGCCGACGGCGAATCCTGGACCATGCCCGCGACGATCGAGGACCCCAAGGTGCTGGACGAGATCGGGGCGGCACTGAAGGGGCGGGTGTGAGGTTTCGAACCGTCGTTCCGGGGCGATGCGAAGCATCGAACTATGGTGCGCGATTGCGCACCTGAGAATCTCGAGATTCCGGGTTCGGTCCTACGGACCGCTCCGGAATGACGGTGTTGCCGACTTACAATCTCCTCATTCCGGGCTAAACAGGGCCCGCCAACAGGGGACCTCGTATGCCACTCGCCACCGCGCCGCGCCTGCTTGCAGCCTTAGCTCTCGCCATTGTGCTCTCCGCCTGCTCGGCGCGCTACCAGACGCCCGTGGCTGTGGGCGGCGACGATGACGACGCGGTGTGCCAGAGCCGCGGTTATGCGGCGGGCTCGCCGGAATATGTGGCCTGCCGCAAGGACCGTGACGTCCAGCGCAGCGCCGCCACCGCCCGCGCCGACCGCCGCCAGCGCGATCTCGGCGAGTACATGCTGAACCATCCCGAGCGGCCGTGATATCGGGTGCGGTATAATCCTGCCTGGCCACTTGCTCGCATTCGCGTTCCTCGTGACACATCTGCAACGCCGCGGCACAAATCGTGCCGCGTTTCGCCGGATTTGATCGGCGTCAAATCCTTCACCATCCCCTTTCTGCTCTGACGCTGGTGTCGCGCAACGATGCGCGAGAGACGGCTGAAGGGGATTGAAATGCAGAGAACGACAAGACACTTGGCGCGGATCGCGATGGTCGGTGCGATGCTCGCGGGGACTTTTGCCTCGGCGCAGGCCGCGGACCTGCCGGTCTACAAGAAGGCGCCGCCGCCCGTGGAGGCGTTCAATCCCTGGATGGTGCGCCTGCGCGTGCTCGGTGTGTTGCCCGATGCCGGCGGCTCGACCGTCAACGTCGCGGGCGTGCCGTCGCTGTCGTCGCCGAATTCCGGCCTCTCGATCAGCGACCAGGTCGTGCCCGAGCTCGACATCAGCTATTTCTTCACCAGGAACATCGCGGCCGAGCTGATCCTCGGCGTGACCAGGCATTCGATCAGCGGCACCGGCTCGCTCGCGAATTTGCCGATCGGCAAGACCACGCTGCTGCCGCCGACGCTGACGCTGCAATATCACTTCGACAATTTCGGCGCGTTCAAGCCGTATATCGGTGCGGGCGTGAACTACACCGTGTTCTTCAACAATTCCGCCGCCAATGCGCCGGCCGCCATCGTCGGCCCGCCCGCGATCGTCGCCACCACCACGAGCCTGCACGTCAGCAATGCGTGGGGCGGCGCCGTGCAGTTCGGCTTCGACTACATGCTCGACCGGCATTGGGGTCTCAACGTCGACGTCAAGAAGCTCTGGCTGCGGCCGGACTACAGCGCGACCGTCAGCGGCCTGCCTGTCACCGGCAACGCGCATATCGACCCGTGGCTGGTCGGCGGCGGCGTCACCTACAAGTTCTGATGACGTCTTCGCGGCGCCGGGCGGGGGGCCCGGCGCCGCGTCGATCTGCTCGACCAATCCTGTATCCTGTCAGTCCGAATGCACGGTGCGGGGATGCCGATCATGCAGGAGCTTCGCGAGCGGGTCGCGATCCTCGGGGTGCCCTTGTACGGCGATCTCGAACAGCGATTCCTGAATGTCCCGGGGCATCTCACCCCAGACCGACAGCGCCGCGTGACCAAGCATCAAGGCAAAGCGTTCTTCGTTGACTTGCATCTCTGATCCTCCGCGCGGGAACAATGCGACATCATACGCATCGTTCCAGATTGCGGCCACGTGCGCCTCGCCGGCTTGCTGCCGAGATCATGCAGTCTCGCCCTGGCCTCCGCGAATCTGCCAGGCAGGCATCGACACACGCCCGCGCGCCCAAATAAAAACGCGGCGGGGGGCCGCCGCGTTCAAATCCAGCTTGACGGTAAATCGGAGGAGGGGGAATTACTCCTCCTCGTCCTGCTTCTTGCCGCCGAGGGTCTTCAGCTTGGCGAACACGGCGTCCACGTTGAGGTCGTCGCTCGATCGCTCGGCCGGCTCGAACTCGTCCTTCTTGGTGGTCTCCGAGGCCGGCAGCAGGGTCGCGCCGCCATAGGCCGCGTCGATCGGCTTTTCCTTGGCCGCGCGGGCCACCTCGAAATCGAGCTCGATCTGCGAGCAGAGGCCGAGGGTGACCGGATCGATCGGGGTCAGCGAGGACGTGTTCCAGTGGGTGCGGTCGCGCACGCTGGCGATCGTGCTCTTGGTGGTGCCGACCAGGCGCATGATCTGGGCGTCCTTGAGCTCCGCATGGTTGCGCAGCAGCCAGAGGATTGCGCTCGGGCGCTCGTGGCGGCGCGAGACCGGGGTGTAGCGCGGGCCCTTGCGCTTGGGCTGCGGCGGCAGCACGACCTTGCTCTCCTGGAGGCGGAGGCGGTAATCCGGGTTCTTCTCACCCTTCTCGATCTCCTCGCGGGTGAGCTGGCCGTTGGAGAGGGGATCCATGCCCTTGATGCCCTGGGCGGCGTCGCCGTCGGCGATCGCGCGCACCTCGAGGGGATGCATCTTGGTGAAATCGGCGACCTGGTCGAAGGTCAGCGCGGTGTTGTCGAGCAGCCAGACGGCGGTCGCCTTGGGCATCAGAGGTGCGTTGCTCATGGCAAATCTCCTTTGTGCTTCGCCCACCCCTTTGGAGGCGAAGCCGGTGGTCATCAGCGATGACTGGGAATTCGCGCTATATAAGCCCGGAGGGGCTAGCCACGCAATGGTTCTGCTATAGATAGTGCCTTGACAGCGCCCGAAAGGGGGCCCAATTCCCTCTGAAGTCGCTGTAAGCCCGTACCCTAAGCCCTATTCATCCATCGACCGCTTCCCGCCCCATTCGGCGAGGTGATTCGGTCCCGAGATCGCTCAATGTCAGCCAAACCAGACCTGAAGATCGTGCTTTGTTCTCCCCGCGGCTTCTGCGCCGGGGTGGTCCGGGCGATCGACACCGTGGAACGGGCGCTCGATAAATACGGCGCCCCCGTCTATGTTCGCCATGAGATTGTGCACAATAAATACGTCGTCGATGGGTTGAAGAAGAAGGGCGCCATCTTCGTCGAGGAGCTGGCCGAAATCCCGGAAAGTACCACCGCGCCGGTCGTATTCTCGGCCCATGGCGTGCCGAAATCGGTTCCCGCCGACGCCCAGTCCCGCAATTTGTTCTCGCTGGACGCGACCTGCCCGCTGGTGACCAAGGTCCACCGCGAGGCGGCGATCCACTTCAAGCGCGGCCGCGAGATCTTCCTGATCGGCCATTCCCATCACCCCGAGGTGGTCGGCACGCTCGGCCAGCTCCCCGTCGGCGCCGTCACCCTGATCGAGACCGCCGAGGACGCCAAGACCATCACCCCGAAGGACCCCAACAACCTCGCCTTCGTGACCCAGACCACGCTGTCGATCGACGACACCGCAGAGATCGTCGCGCTGCTCAAGGAGCGTTTCCCGAACATCAACGGGCCGCACAAGGAAGACATCTGCTACGCCACCACCAACCGCCAGCTCGCGGTGAAGAAGGTGGCGCCGGTGGTGGACGCCCTGATCGTGGTCGGCGCGCCGAATTCGTCGAACTCGCAGCGCCTGCGCGAGGTCGCCGAGCGTGAGGGCTGCCCGATCGCGGTGCTGGCGCAACGCGCCGCCGATCTCGACTGGAAGCGGTTCGAAAACATCACCAGCCTCGGCATCACCGCGGGCGCCTCGGCGCCGGAAGTGATCGTCGAGGAGATCATGGACGCGTTCGCCGAGCGCTTCACGCTGCATGTGGAGACGGTCTCGGCCGCGGAAGAGAACGAGTTCTTTCCGCTGCCGCGCCAGGTGCGCCCCGAAGCCGCCGCCGAGTAGACCTCTATGGCGGTCTACACCGACGTCGCCGCCGACGAGCTTGCGGATTTCCTGAGCCAATACGATCTCGGCGAACTGCTCTCCTACAAGGGCATCGCCGAGGGCGTCGAGAACTCCAACTTCCTGCTGCACACCACCAAGGGATCGTTCATCCTCACGCTCTACGAGAAGCGCGTGGCGAAGAACGATCTGCCGTTCTTCCTCGCGCTGATGACGCATCTCGCCGAGCACGGCGTCAATTGTCCGCTGCCGGTGAAGGGAAGAGACGGCGAGGCGCTGCGCGAGCTGTCGGGCCGCCCCGCCGCGATCATCACCTTTCTCGAAGGCGTCTGGCCGCGCAAGCCGAACGCGGCCCATTGCGCCGGCGTCGGCGAGGGCCTGGCCAGGATGCATCTGGCCGGCGCCAATTTCGCGATCAGGCGCGCGAACGCGCTCTCGGTCGCGGGCTGGCGACCGTTGTTCGATGCGGCCGCAAGCCGCGCCGACGAGGTGCAGCCGGGCCTGCGCGCGTTTCTCGCAGCCGAGCTCGACTATCTCGCGAGCGGGGTCTGGCCGACCAATCTGCCCGAGGGCGTGATCCACGCCGACCTCTTCAACGACAACGTCTTCTTCCTCGGCGACAAGCTCTCGGGGATCATCGACTTCACCTTCGCCTGCAATGACATGCTGGCCTATGACGTCGCGATCTGCCTCAACGCGTGGTGCTTCGAGCCGGATCACTCCTTCAACGTCACCAAGGCGCGCGCTTTCCTCAACGCCTATGGCCGCGTGCGCAAGCTCTCGGAGGCGGAAGAGGCCGCGCTGCCGCTGCTGGCACGCGGTGCCGCGATCCGTTTCCTGCTGACGCGGCTGGTCGACTGGCTCAACGTGCCGCCCGGTGCGCTGGTGAGGCCGAAGGATCCGCTGGAATATGTCCGCAAGCTGCGCTTCCACCAGAGCGTTTCGAGCGTGCGCGACTACGGGCTGATGCCGTCAGGACTGGTCGCGTGAGCGAGCTTCCCGTTGTCACGATCTATACCGACGGCGCGTGCTCGGGAAATCCCGGGCCCGGCGGCTGGGGCGCGATCCTGAAGTTCGGCAACAAGGAGAAGGAGCTGAACGGCGGCGAGCGTCACACCACCAACAACCAGATGGAGCTGATGGCGGCGATCTCGGCGCTCGAAGCGCTGAAGAAGCCGTGCACCGTCGATCTCTACACCGACAGCCAGTATGTCCGGCAGGGGATCACGGGCTGGATCCACGGCTGGAAGCGCAACGGCTGGCGCACCGCCGACAAGAAGCCGGTCAAGAATGTCGAGCTTTGGCAGCGCCTCGACGCCGCGCTGAAGGCGCATCAGGTCCGCTGGCACTGGGTCAAGGGTCACGCCGGCCACCCCGAGAACGAGCGCGCGGATCAGCTGGCGCGGGACGGGATCGTGAAGGCGAGGTTGCAGCAGAGGGTGGCGGAGTAGCAGTTTGTTCCGTCATTCCGGGGCAGTGCAAGGCACCGAACTCAGGTGCGCAATTGCGCACCCGAGAATCTCGTGATTCCGGGTTCGCCTCTGCGAGGCGCCCCGGAATGACATCTATCTCAGAGCTGCCCGAGCAGCGTATCGCCGCCTGACACCTCGACCTTGCCGGGCATCGCCTCGAGGTTCAGCTTCTTCACCACGCCGTCCTCGACCAGCATCGAATAGCGCTTGGAGCGGATGCCGAGGCCGTTGGCGGAGGCGTCGAGCTCCATGCCGATCGCCTTGGTGAAGTCGGCATTGCCGTCGGCGAGGAAGACGGCCTCGTCGCGCTGGTCGGTGTCGCGCTTCCAGGCGTTCATGACGAAGGCGTCGTTGACGGAGATGATGGCGATGGTGTCGACGCCCTTGTCCTTGATGGCGTAGGCGTTGAGGAAGATGCTCGGCAGATGCATTTTGTGGCAGGTGCCGGTGTAGGCGCCGGGCACCGCGAACAGCGCCACCTTCTTGCCCTTGAAGATATCGTCGGTGGTCTTCACCTGCGGGCCTTCCGCCGTCATCACGCGGAATTTCGCCTCGGGCAGCTTGTCGCCAGTCTGGATCGCCATCGTCAGTCTCCCTGAAAATCGATCCCGCTTTTTAGACTGTGCGGCGGGCCTGCACAATATTGCCGGCAGGGAAAGCGGCGAAGGTTGCGGCCCTTCACCTTGATGTCATCAGCCGGAAAAGCCGCCATTGTCGAGGAAGGCCTGTTCTTCCTCGGTGGTCGGGCGTCCGAGGACGCGGTTGCGGTGGGGGAAGCGGCCGAACCGGCGGATAATGTCGGCGTGCTCCCGCGCGTATTTCAGGTTCTCGGCATTGTCGGCGTCCTGAAACAGCGCAATGCAGTGCAGCTGGTCGGGCAGGTGCTCGGAATGCATGAAGGGCATGTAGAGGAATTCGAGCAGGGCAGGATCGATCCGGCGATCCGCGCCCCGATCGATGGCGCGGCGGGCAATTTCGCGCGCCAGCGCATCGCTGGAGAAGGTCCTGGGATCGCCGCGAAACATGTTGCGGGGGAACTGATCGAGCACGATGACGAGCGCGAGTGCGCCGTCGTCGCTTGCCTCCCATGACGCGAGCTCGCCGGCGGCCGCCTGCTGCCAGAGGGCGAGAAAGCGGCGCCTGACCTCCGCGTCGAAAGCCTCGCTGCGCTTGTACCAGCGTTCGCGGCCGGCCTCGCGCCAGAAGGCGAGAATGCCGGCCGGCTTGATGTCGCCGACCTCAGTCATGACTCAAAGGCAGCCTTACGCCGCCTCCGCCTTCTTCTCGTCGCGGAGCTGCCGGCGCAGGATCTTGCCGACGTTGGTCTTCGGCAGGTCGGTGCGGAATTCGATGTGCTTGGGCACCTTGTAGCCGGTGAGCTGCTCGTGACAGAACTTGATCACGGCTTCGGCGGTGAGGTTTTGGTCCTTCTTCACCACGAAGGCCTTCACCGCTTCGCCCGATTTGGAATCGGGGATGCCGATCACGGCGCATTCGAGCACGCCCGGATGGCTCGCGATCACTTCCTCGATCTCGTTCGGATAGACGTTGAAGCCGGAGACCAGGATCATGTCCTTCTTGCGGTCCACGATCTTGGTGTAGCCCTTCTCGTCCATCACGCCGATGTCGCCGGTGCGGAAATAGCCGTCCGCGGTCATCACCTTGGCGGTCTCTTCCGGCCTGTTCCAGTAACCCGACATCACCTGCGGGCCCTTGGCGCAGATCTCGCCCGCCTGGCCGAGCGGCACTTCATTGCCGTCGTCGTCGCGGATGGAAATATAGGTCGAGGGCACGGGGATGCCGATCGAGCCGGAGAAATCGTTCGTGGTTGCCGGATTGCAGGTCAGCGTCGGTGAGGTCTCCGACAGACCATAGCCTTCGGCGATGAAGCAGCCGGTCACCGCCTTCCACTGCTCGGCGACGGGGCGCTGCACGGCCATGCCGCCGCCGTTGGAGATCTTCAGCTTGGAGAAGTCGAGCTTCTTGAAGTCCGGATGGTGCATCAGGCCGTTGTACAGTGTGTTGACGGCCGGGAAGCTGTTGACCTGGTACTTCGCCAGCTCCTTGACGAAGCCCGCGATGTCGCGCGGGTTGGGGATCAGGAGATTGCAGCCGCCGGCGCGCACCGCGAGCAGGTAGCAGGCCGTCAGCGCGAAGATGTGATAGAGCGGCAGCGCGCAGACGATCATCAACTGGTCGACATGCGGAGGCGCGGCGAGCGCCGGCTGGAGCCAGGCATCGTTCTGCAAGACGTTGGCGACGATGTTGCGGTGGAGCAGGGTCGCGCCCTTGGAGACGCCGGTGGTGCCGCCGGTATATTGCAGGAAGGCGACGTCGCCCGGCGACAGTTTCGGCTTGTTGAATGTCAAGCCGCGGCCGGCCGACAGCGCGTCGTTAAAGGACACCGCGCCCGGCAGCGACCAGGCCGGTACCATTTTCTTGACGCGGCGGACGACGAGGTTGACGATCACGCCCTTGAAGCCGAGCAGGTCGCCCATGCTGGCGACGATGACGTGCTTTACCGATGTCTTAGTGATCACCTGCTCGACGGTGTGGGCAAAGTTCTCCAGCACGATGATGGCTTCGGCGCCGGAATCCTTGAGCTGATGCTCGAGCTCGCGCGGCGTGTAGAGCGGATTGACGTTGACCACCGCAAAGCCGGCCCGCAGCACCGCGGCGGTGGCGATCGGGTATTGCAGCACGTTCGGCATCATGATGGCGACGCGAGCGCCGCGCTGGAGTCCGCGGCCTTGCAGATAGGCGGCCAGCGCAACCGACATCTGGTCGAGGTCGCGGTAGCTGATCGACTTGTCCATGCAGATGAACGCCTTGCGGTCGGCGAACTTGGCGAAGCTCTCCTCCAGAAGGTCGACCAGCGATGCGTATTGCGTCGGCTCGATATCGGCGGGCACGCCGGGCGGATATTGCTTAAGCCAGATGCGCTCCATGGAAACTCCCCTCTCCTACACCAGAGCCCGTTGTATCTCGGGCTTGCCTCATTACCGCCAGTATCGAGCCTGCCGGAACGGGTGGCAAGCCGTCGAGGCTTAGGGCAAAGGCCGGAGAGTGGCTACTGGAATCGTCGCAAAACCGCGCTGCCGCAGGTGCGAAGCGCCGGCTTCGGTTTAATTCGCAGGGGCGTTAACTGTTGTTGGCCGGCTTGGCGGGAGGCTTGGTCGCGGCCTTGGGCTTGGCGGGTTTTGCCGGCTGATCGCTATTTGCGGCGGGTTTCGCCGCATCGGGCTTCGCCGCGGCATGCTTGGTCCCCGCGGGTTTGGCCGCGGTCTTGGTGTCAGCCTTTGCGTCACTCTTCACATCACCCTTGGCGCCTGGCTTCGCTGCTGCCGTCTTGGTGTCCTTCGGCTTATCAGCCGCCTTGTCGGCTGCGTCCGGTTTCTTGGCGACACGCGACTTCTTGCCACGCGCCTTCGGCGTGGCCTGCTGGTCGGCATCGGCTGCGACCGCGGCGATCAGGGCAGTGCCGGTGCGGGTCGGGCCGGTATAGACCAGCACGGGCTCGGCTGCCGCCGGCGCCGAGGCCATCAGCTCGGAGGCCTTCATCAGGGGCGGCTGAAGCCCGGCGGTGAAGAAGGTCACCTGGGCTTCGCCGCCGGTGGCGGAGGCCGATCCGGTCGTGCCGCCATTGGCCGCGATCAGGGCATCGTCGTCGTCGCTCGCCGGCCGCTTGCGATGGCCGCCGCACATGTCGTCGCGCAGGTTCGGCGGCGAGGCGTCGACCGGCACGAGGTTTTCGACGGTGCCGAGCGAGGGACGCAGCCACGACAGATTGTCCTGGCTGAAGCCGCGCTCCAGGAGCTGCGCCGCCTTCACCGCGCGCGCCGTTCCGGAATTGGCGCCGAGCACAACGGCGATCAGCCGGCGGCCGTTGCGTGTGGCCGAGGCGACGAGGTTGTAACCGGAAGCGCAGATGAAGCCGGTCTTGAAACCATCGGCGCCGGGATAGCGGCCGATCAGCTTGTTGAAATTCCCGGTGACGCGCTTGCCGAAACGGATCGCCGGAATGTGCACGAAGTATTCGTATTCCGGCAGGTCGCGCAGGAACGAGCGTGCGAGAATGCCGAGATCCCGCGCGGACGTGATCTGACCATCGGCGGGCAGGCCGTTCGGATTGACGTAGCTCGTCTGCGTCATGCCGAGCTTCTTGGCGGTATCGTTCATCATGACGGAGAAGCCGTCGATCGATCCGCCGACGCCTTCGGCGAGCACCACGGCCATGTCGTTCGCCGACTTGACCATCATCATCTTCAGCGCGTTGTCGACGGTGAGCTGTGTTCCGGGGCGGAACCCCATTTTCGACGGCGACTGCGAGGCCGCGGTCGGCGACACCGTGAGCAGCGTGTCGAGCGTGAGCCTGCCGTCCTTCACCGCCTTCAACGTGACATAGGCGGTCATGATCTTGGTGACGGATGCCGGATACCAGGGAATGGTCGCGTTATCCGCCTGCAACACCTTGCCGCTGTCGGCTTCGATCAGCAGCAGCGCTTCGGCGCTCGCCGCGCGCGGCGCGAGCAGCGCGGCGCATGCGACGGCCGCGGCGAACAGGTTGAACAGGGATTTGCGAAGCAGCGGGCGAAAGGCGTGCACTATCCGATTCCGGTCCTTGGAGATCCGCCGGTTCCGGACGGTTCTCGTGATCTGAGTTTCGGGTTTTGAATTCCGGCGCCGCCGCTTGCGGCGTCGCAAACCTATACCGGCTCCTGCGTCGAGAATAGGGGTTTCGGCGCGGTATTCCGCAATGAAATAGGCCGAATTTCGGCGGTCCTGCGGGGACTTGCTAGGGGGATTTGGCTGCAGTCGCGATAGTCTCGGCCGCCGTCACGCTGGCCCGTGTGTTGGCTTGTGACTGTTCCTGCACCATGAACTGGGCCCTGGCGAGCTCGGCAAAATGGCCGCCTTTGGCCACGAGTTCATCGAAAGTTCCGCTTTCGGTCACGCGCCCGTTCTCGAATACCAGGATCCGCGTGGCGTTGCGGATGGTGGCGAGGCGGTGGGCGATCACGAAGGTGGTGCGGCCCCTCATCACTTCGTCGAGAGCGGCGTTCACCTTGACCTCGGTAACGGCGTCGAGCGCACTGGTCGCCTCGTCCAGGATCAGGATCGGCGGGTCCTTCAGCAGCGCACGCGCGATCGACAGCCGCTGCCGCTCGCCGCCGGAGAGCATGCGGCCGCGCTCGCCGGCATTGGTCTCGAACCCGCCGCTGCGCTCGATGAATTCGAGCGCCTGTGCGCGCTCGGCCGCCTTGCGCATCTCGGCTTCGGTAGCATCCGGCTTGCCGACGCGCAAATTCTCCGCGATCGAGCGGTTGAACAAGAGCGCTTCCTGGAATACGACGCCGATGTTCCGCCGCAGCGAGGTCAGCGTGACGCCGCGCACGTCCATGCCGTCGATCCTGATGAAGCCGGATTGCGGATCGAAGGCGCGATGCAACAGCGCAATCGCGGTGGACTTGCCGGCGCCGGTCGGGCCGACCAGCGCGACGGTCTGCCCGGGCAGCGCGGTGAAGGAGAGGTCCTCGACCGCCGGCCGCTTGCCGTCATAGGAGAAGGTGACGTCGTTGAACTCGACGAGGCCGGACAGGCGTCCGGCATCGATCGCGTCGGGACGGTCGTGGACCGCCGGCACGGCATCGAGCACGTTGAAGAATTCGCGCAGGCGCGGCGCTTCCATGAACACGTTGTTGATGAAGCTCACGACCTGCTCGAGCTTCTGGATCAGCAGCGTCGCAAAACTCACGAACATCACGATCTCGCCGACCGAGGTCAGCCCCTGGTCGTGCAGGGCGATGCCGAGCGTGAAGATCGCGAGCACAGTGATGGTGGTGGAGGCGCGCGTGATGACGGTGACGAGCGCCCACCAGGACAACACCGGCATCTGGGCTTCGAGCAATTGATTGGCGACCGAGCGCAGCCCCTGCACCTCGGATTCGACGCGCACGAAGCTCTGCACCAGCGCGACGTTGCCGAGCGCGTCGGAGGCCCGCGCGGAGAGCTCGCTGTAGTGCTCCTCGACCGCCATCTGCATGCCGAAGGTCCGGCGCACGACGAAAGTCGTCAGCGCCGTGAAGACGATGCAGAGCACGAACAGCAGGATCGCGAGCCGCCAGTTCAGATAGAGCGACAGCGGCAGCAGCACCACGACCGAGAGGATTGCGGCAAAGTGCTCGCGGAAGAAGCCGAGCCACAGCCGCCACAACGCGTCGGTGCCGTTGAGCATCACCTTCATCAGCCGGCCCGAATGGGTGCCGGAGTGGAAGGTCAGCGGCAGTTGCAGAATGTGCTCGAAATAGTCGGTCAGCACCGCCTGGCGCTGGCGGTGGGACAGCCGGTCGGCTTGCAGCGCAACGAGCGCGCTGCATGCGATGGTGAACAGCCCGAACGCGACCCAGGCAGCCAGGAAGGGCCATGCCGAGCTCGAACCGGCGACTGACTTGCCCGAGAGCACGTCGACGATGCGGCCGAACAGGACGGGCTCGGCGAATTGCGAGGCGGCGAGCAGGAGATTGGCAAACGCCAGCAGCCAGCCCAGCCGCGCCTCCTTGCCGAGCAGTTCGAGAACGCGGGTGTAAAGGCTGAAAATGGACATGCGGACCGGCAACTCGGGCGGATAACGGGGCCCGTA
Organism: Bradyrhizobium sp. B039; assembly: GCF_038965675.1. Lineage (NCBI taxonomy): Bacteria > Pseudomonadati > Pseudomonadota > Alphaproteobacteria > Hyphomicrobiales > Nitrobacteraceae > Bradyrhizobium > Bradyrhizobium sp. B039. The sequence continues at coordinate 8,227,201 of NZ_CP152416.1, read as the reverse complement.
TTCTAAGCAGGGATCGCTCGCGAGATACAGCGGAAGCTAGCGGTTTTGCTCAATTGATCAGCCGCCCTGCGACCGGCGGCAGGAACCGGTCGTCGAAGATGTCGCCCGCGGCCGGCCGCTTGCGGAATTTGAAGTCCTGGGCGATCTGGTCGATCGAGCGGTCCAGCCGCGCCGGGTCGATGCCGCCGAGGCCGTTGCGCTTGACCTCGTCGGTCAGGATGTTGTCGACGAGCACGGTGCGCAGGCGCTCCAGTTCGAGGTCGCGGTCGCCGTCGTCGATACGGCTCGCGGCCTCGTCCGCCGCACGGGCGGGCTCTTTGACGGTCGCGTTGATACCCGCGATCAAGGCGCGGACAAATCCCTTAAGCGCGTCCGGCTTCGCCGCGGCGAAAGCGGGGTTGGCCACCACGGCAAAGCCATAGGCTTCGCAGCCATAGTCGGCGTAGCGCAGCACCACGAGATCGTCGCCGGGCACGCCGCGGTCGCGCAGGTTCACCGCCGAGAGATAGCTGAAGCCGGCGACGGCATCGACTTGCCCTGCGGACAGGATCGGCTCGCGCACCGCCGCGCTCATCTTGTGGAATTTGATGCGCGACACGTTGATGCCGTTCTGCTGCACCAGTGCCGGCCACAGCCGCATCGACAGATCGCTGTCGGCGACTCCGACGGTCTTGCCGTCGAGATCGGGCAACAGGTGGATGCCGCGGCTCCTGCGCGCGACGATCGCGTAGGGCGCGCGGTTGAACAGCACGAACACCGCCTTGAGCGGCGCCGCCTCGTCCTTGTCGCGAAAGCGGATCAGCTCGTTGATGTCGACGAGCGCGAGCTCGCTGTCGCCCTTGGCGACGCGCGCGAGCGTCTCCGGGGACCCGGGCGCGGTGTTGAAGGAGACGTTGAGGCGCTCGGCGCCGAATTTGCCGTCCTTCGCGGCAAGGAAGAACGGCGCCATGCTCGCATCGATCGGGCGGTCGAAGGTGAAGTGGATCGCGACGGAGGGCACGGCGGTCTCGGCCGCGGTGACGTCGCGTGCGGTCAGTGTCGCAAGCGAGATCGAGAGCGCCAGCAGGCAACGAGAAATGATCGTCTTGAATTCTGACATCAGTTGCGCCGGTCCCGCATTGTTGTGGTTTCGTGACGCTCGCAGCGCCGGCCGGCGACGAGCCTGCGCGCGCCAATATGAACGGCGGATGAGCGGTGGTTGCGTCACGATTACGCAACCCCGTTCAGCTTGTGTTGGGGTTCGGGAACCCAACATGGGACGTGGGTGTTTGAAAGACATGAGCCTGTCTGCGCAGGCACCATTCGAGGTCCCAAGGAGGGTCCAGGACATGTTCGACCGATTTTCGAGACTGGCCGGCCGCAAGGCCGTTCTCGCCACCGCTGCGGTGCTGGCGCTGACTGCGGTCGCTCCGACCGCCTCATACGCCGGCGGCCGTCACTGGCGTGGTGGTGGTGGCGCAGCGGCTGCCGCAGCCTTTGCCGGCATCGTCGGCACCGGCCTTGCCATCGCCGCGACCCGCAATGCCTATGCCTACGACAACGGGCCCTATTATGGCGGTTATGGCGGTCCGGCCTATTACAGCGGCCCTGCCTATTACGGCGACGGCCCCTATTACGGTCCGGGCCCGAACTACCAGTATCAGCGCTACGGCGGCACCGCCCCCTCCGAGCTCTGCGGCCAAGGCTATTACACCAACTGCTACTAGCCTTGACGACGAGCCTTGAAGACCAGCCCTGGCGACCAGACTTTGGCTACCAAGGGTTGACCAAAACAGGCCGTCGCACTTGCCGCGTCGGCCTGTTTTTTGCTTTAATTGCCGGGCGTTAACGCGTTCGCCATTGGTTTAGAGTAGTTTTGAGTACCATGAGTGATTCGCTTGAGCGGCTATATCTGGCTGTGCTCGCGGCCAGAGACCTTGATCCGGCAACATCGCGCACCGCCCGGCTGTTTCAGCGTGGCCCCTCCAAAATGGCGAAGAAACTGGCCGAAGAGGCCATTGAGGTCGTCATCGATGCCGTCAATGGCGACACCGATGCCGTGGTCCGGGAAAGCGCCGACCTGCTCTACAACCTCACCGTGCTCTGGGCCTCGGCCGGCGTGCGCCCCGAGGACGTCTGGCGCGAGATGACGCGGCGGGAAGACATGCTCGGCATCGCCGAGAAGCTGCCGAAGTCGGCGATGAAGCTGCCCAAAGTTGCGTCACCGCGCGTTGCCGCGAGGCGGCCAATTGTCGCGCTCGAGGGCCGTACGGCGCGCAAGCGCCACTAGAACCGTCATAATTCGCCTCAATCTCGGCATGGACAAATCCGTCCCATGGTGCTTCATCGCGGCGCCATGCTGAAACGTATCTACGACTGGTGCATCGACGCCGCCCACAAGCCCTACGCGCTCTGGATCATGGGAGCCGTGGCTTTCGCCGAAAGCTCCTTCTTTCCGGTTCCGCCGGATGTGATGCTGATCCCGATGTCGCTGGCGCGCCCGCAGCGCGCCTGGGTCTACGCGGCGGTCTGCACCGCGACCTCGGTGCTCGGCGGCCTGCTGGGCTACGCCATCGGTGCGCTGCTGTTCGACTCGGTCGGCCACTGGCTGATCCAGGTCTATGGCCTCGGCGACAAGGTCGATGCCTTCCGCGCCTCCTATGCGGAGTGGGGTGCGGTGATCATCCTGCTCAAGGGGTTGACGCCGATCCCCTACAAGCTCGTCACCATCACCTCGGGCTTTGCCGGCTACAATATCGGCCTGTTCGTCCTGTGCTCGATCGTCGCGCGCGGCGGACGCTTCTTCATCGCCGCGATCCTGCTCAACCGCTATGGCGACTGGATCCGGGTTCGGATCGAGAAGCATCTCGGTCTGTGGGTTGCGCTCGGTGCCGCCGTGCTGGTGCTCGGCTTCGTGGTGGCGGTCAAGCTGATCTAGAGAATGATCCGGACCCGAAGGGCCGCGTCAGCGCAAAGCGTGAAGCGGTTTTGCGGATAGATCATGCTCGACGGATAACGCATCCGCAGCGCTTTGCCGCTGCGCCGGCTTCGGCTACGGTTGCCGTCATGATGGTTCGATCCGGCAATCCGGCCGTGCGGCTTGGGACGCTGACGTCAGCAGTGCTGCTGCTCCTGCTGGGTGCGGGCGGGACTGGATGGCCGCAATCCGCGCCGCCGGCGCTCGGCTTGCAGGAGCAGGGGCCGCAGGCTGCGCCGCCGCCATCGGCGCCTGCCCCGCCGGCGGGCGGGGAAAATCCTGGGCTGATCAACGAAATGGGCAAGCTGTTCGACAAGCTGCCCTCGATCCTGCCGCCGATCAAAAGTCCGAGCGAGACCATGAATGACCTGTCGCGGCTGGCCACGCCCTCGACCATGGTCTCGGGGCGCGTGGCCTGTCCGGTCTCGTCGAACGGCGCGCCGGATTGCAAGCAGGCCGCCGACCAGCTCTGCCAGGGCAAGGGCTACAAGCAAGGCAAGAGCCTCAACGCCGACTCCGCCGAGAAATGCTCGGCCAAGGTTCTCATCCCGGGCAGGCAACGCAAACCGGACGACTGCCGCACCGATACTTTCGTGACCAGCGCGCTGTGCCAGAACTGACGTGACGACGCCGCGCGCGAGCAACCAGGAGCGCCCATGAGCCGTACGGAGCAGGATTTCCTCGGACAGCGTGAGATCGCCGACGATATTTACTACGGCGTCCAGACCATCCGCGGGAAGGAGAACTTCCACATCACCGGCATTCCGATGAACCAGGAGCCTTACTTCGTGAAGGCGCTGGGTTACGTGAAGAAGGCCGCGGCGATGGCCAATCGCGATCTCGGCGTGATCGACACCAGGGTGGCCGATGCGATCATCCTCGGCTGCGACCGCGTGATTGCCGGCGACATGATGGATCAATTCGTCACCGACTTCATCCAGGGCGGCGCCGGCACCTCGACCAACATGAACGCCAACGAGGTGATCGCCAACCTCGCGCTGGAATCGCTGGGCTTCAAGAAGGGCGACTATCAGCACGTCAGCCCGAACGATCATGTGAACTACGGCCAGTCGACCAACGACACCTATCCGACCGCCTTCCGCCTCGCGCTGATCCTGCGGCTCGAGAGCTACATGACGGCGCTGCGCCAGCTCCAGGAGGCGTTCTTCGCCAAGGGCCGTGAGTTCGACCGCGTGCTGAAGATGGGCCGTACGCATCTTCAGGACGCCGTGCCGATGTCGCTCGGCGCCGAATTCCGCGGCTGGGGTACCACCATGGGCGAGGAGGTCGATCGTATCTCCGAGGCACGGGCGCTGCTGCGCGAGATCAATCTCGGCGCGACCGCGATCGGCACCTCCGTCACCGCGGCGCACGGCTATCCCAAGCTCGCCGTCCGGCATCTGAGCGCGCTGACCGGCATCGACTTCATTCTCGCCGGCGACCTCGTCGAAGCGACCTCGGACACCGGTGCCTATGTGCAGCTCTCCGGCGTGCTCAAGCGCACGGCGAGCAAGCTGACAAAAATCTGCAACGACATCCGGTTGCTGGCTTCGGGCCCGCGCGCCGGCTTCAACGAGATCAACCTGCCGCAGCTCCAGCCGGGCTCCTCGATCATGCCGGGGAAGGTCAATCCCGTGATCCCCGAGGTCGTCAACCAGACCAGCTTCCTTGTCATCGGCCTCGACACCACGGTGACGCTTGCCGCGTCCGCCGGCCAGCTCCAACTCAATGTGATGGAACCGGTGATCTCGTTCGCGCTGTTCTTCTCGATCCGCACCATGGAGCGCGCGGTCAACAGCCTGCGCGAGAACTGCGTCGTCGGCATCACCGCCAACGCGGAGCACACCCGCAACATGGTGCTGAACTCGCTCGGTATCGTCACGGTGCTGAAGCCGCTGCTCGGCTACAAGCAATGCGCCGAGATCGCGCGCGAAGGTTACAAGAGCGGCAAGTCGCTGCACCAGATCGTGGTGGTCGAGCGCAAGCTGCTGACGCAGGAGAAGTGGGACGAGATGTTCTCGTTCGAGCGGCTGATCAATCCGGACCTGATTGCGTGATGTCTCATGGTCATTCCGGGGCGCGCGAAGCGCGAACCCGGAATCCATTTCGCCACGCGTGCGGAGGTCAGATGGATTCCGGGCTCGCGCCTTTCGGCGCCCCGGAATGACGGAAGAGGAATTCCGCGGCTTGGAATTGCGGTAACGGCATCTTCCGCGGCGGCAAAACGCAATACTTGACAGTGGAAAGATTGCCTTGTTGGTATGGCTCCCAACTTCGATTTGACCGCCAATAGAGGATCGTTTCGCGATGTCCATGCCTGCCTTGTTCAAAGGGCGCCTGTCGATCCCCGTGATCGGCTCGCCGCTCTTCATCATCTCGGTGCCCGATCTCGTGATCGCGCAGTGCAAGGCGGGTGTCGTCGGCTCGTTTCCGGCGCTGAACGCGCGGCCGCCCGAGCTGCTCGACGAATGGCTGGCGCGGATCACCGAAGAGCTCGCGGCCTATGATCGCGCGCATCCCGACAGGCCGTCGGCGCCGTTCGCGGTCAACCAGATCGTGCACAAGTCGAACAACCGGCTCGATCACGACATGCAGCTCTGCGCCAAGTACAAGGTGCCGATGATCATCTCCTCGCTCGGCGCGCGCGAGGAACTGAACCAGGCCGTGCACGGCTGGGGCGGCATCGTCTTCCACGACGTGATCAACCAGAAATTCGCGCACAAGGCGATCGAGAAGGGCGCCGACGGCCTGATCCTGGTCGCGGCCGGCGCCGGCGGCCACGCCGGCGTGATCTCGCCGCTGGCCTTCGTGGCGGAAACGCGAAAGTGGTTCGACGGCCCGATCGCGCTGTCGGGCGCAATCGGCAACGGCAAGGCGATCCGCGCCGCGCGCATCCTCGGCGCAGACTTCGCCTATATCGGCTCGGCCTTCATTGCGACCAAGGAAGCCAACGCTGTCGAGAAGTACAAGGAGATGATCGCGGGGTCGACGGCCGACGACATCGTCTATTCCAACCTCTTCACCGGCGTGCACGGCAATTATCTGAAGCCCTCGATCCTCGCCGCCGGCATGGATCCGGAGAACCTGCCGACGTCCGATCCGTCCAAGATGAACTTCGGCACCGACGCCTCCGGCGAGCGCGCCAAGCCAAAGGCCTGGAAGGAGATCTGGGGCTCGGGCCAGGGCATCGGCAGCGTCGACCAGGTTCTGCCTGCCGCCGAGCTGATCGCGCGCTTCAAGAAGGAATACGACGAGGCGATCGATCCGCCGTTGTGAACGGCGGCTATTGCGTATTGCAGCGCGCGTATCTTTCCTCCGTCGTGCTGGACAAGCGCAGCGGAGCGGAGCGCAGATCCAGGACCCATTACCCCAGGGAGTAGTTTGGCGAAGACTCGGAGTTGAGAGTTGCGCGCCACAACTTCTCCCTGGGGTAATGGGTCCTGGCTTTCGCCAGGACGACACTGTCATTGGAACTCCGAGCGTCTCAGCCAACAGAGATCTGCACCATGCCCCCGATCTACCGTGTCGACGGCAACAGTGTCGTCACCAGCCCTGACGCTGCGGGTCCGTGGGACCGGCGCATGCAGCATGGCTCGGCGCCGGCATCGCTGGTGACGTGGGCGGCCGAGCGTATTCCGACGCCTGTTACGATGGACATCGCGCGCGTCACCATCGATCTGATGCGCCCGGTGCCGGTGGCGCCGCTCACGATCGAGACCGAGGTCTTGCGCGAGGGCCGCAAGATTCAGCTCTGCGAAATCAAGCTGCTCGCCGACGGCGTGCAGGTCGTGGGCGCCACAGTGCTGAAGATCAGGCGTCAGGCGCAGGCGCTGCCGGATGACGTCAAGGAAGTCCCGCTCACGCTGCCGTCACCGGAGGATTCGCTGGTCGAGGACGGTCATGCCGCCACCAGCCCGTTCGTGCGCTCGGTCTCGATGCGCGCCGCGCGCGGCCGCTTCGGCCAGGCCGGTGCGGGCGCGATCTGGTTTCGCGTCGACCATCCCCTGATCGAGGGCGAAGCGATCTCGCAGGCCATGCGCGCCGTGGTCGCCGCCGACTTTTCCAACGGCACCGCCTCGACGCTCGACTTCCGCGCCTGGACCTACATCAACGCGGACCTCACAGTGAGCCTTGCGCGCCAACCGGTCGGCGAGTGGATCCTGCTCGACGGCGACTCCTGGATCGGCCCTGATGGCGCAGGACTCGCCATGTCGCGGCTGGCGGATCGGCAGGGCTATTTCGGTCGCGCGGTGCAGAGTTTGGTGATCGAGAAGCGGTGAGCGTGACGGCAAGCGCCGTGATCGCTCCTTGAGCCGAAGGAACGGCAGACTTCCGCCGCCGCGGAAGGGATGCCCTGGTCGCGAGCCTCTTCTCTCTTGTCCGGAGGTCTCTGTTCGACGCCAGCGTCCTGCCTGTTCAACTGCCGTAGACGATCTTGATCTCCCACAGCAGGACAACAATAGCCGTGATCAACGTGATCGCGGCCAACGCACTTTCCAAGGAAGCGACTCTCATTTGATACTCCGCTTCCCAGCCCCATCAGCGGTCTAGTTGATTCGTTGATTCGCCCGCAATCGCTCGGACGGCGTGCCTGAAAAGTCCCTTCCGCGCTGTTGTTCGCCGGTCACAGCGACACCGTAAAATCCCGGGGGCGGGCGCGGGGGCCTGCACGGTGCCGCCTGCCACAAGTTGCAGATCGAGACGACTACCCCACCATCCGGTCCCGCCCGCTCCAGAATCCCGCGCGCAGCACCTTCTTGTCGACCTTGCCGACGCCGGTCATCGGCAATTGCTTGACGAACTGGATCTGCTTTGGCGCATGCGCCGAACCTTTCCGCGTCTTCACGAAATTGATCAGCTCGTCCGGATCGGGCTTTGCGCCTTCGCGCGGCACCACGATGGCGGTGACGGCTTCGCCCCATTTCTCGTCGGGGATGCCGACGACCGCGACCATCGCGACATCGGCGTGCTGCGACAGCACGTCCTCGACCTCGCGCGGAAAGATGTTGAAGCCGCCGGAGACGATCATGTCCTTCTTGCGGTCGAGGATGAACATGTAGCCGCGCTCGTCCTTGCGCGCGATGTCGCCGGTGTGGACCCAGCCGTTGTTCAGCGTCTCGGCGGTGATGTCAGGCCGCTTCCAGTATTCCGCCATCACATGCGGGGCGCGCACGCAGATCTCGCCGGCCTCGCCCGTCTTCACCTCCTGGTCATTGTCGTCGAGGATCCTGACCTCGCAGGCCGCGATCGGGAAGCCGCAGGACAGGAACAGTTCGGGCGTCCGGGGATCATGGTCCTTCTTGCGCAGTACCGAGATCGGATAGCATTCGGTCTGGCCGTAGAGCTGCGAGAACACCGGCCCGATCCGTTCGATGCCCTCGATCAGCCGGCTCGGCGACATCGCGGACGCGCCGTAGAGCACGAGCTCGAGCGAGGAGAGGTCGGTCCTGCTCAGCGCGGGATGGTCGAGCAGCACATAGATCATGGTCGGCACGAACAGCGTGAAGTTGATGCGCTCGCGCGCGATCGTCGCCAGCACGGCCTCGGGATCGAAACCCTTCAGCATGTGCACGGTGCCGCCGCGCATCAGGGTCGGCAGCACCTTGGTGCCGGCGACATGGCTGATCGGGGCGACCGCGAGATAGCGCGCATCTTCCGGGATTTCGAAGTCGGCGAGGATCGCGGCGGCAGCCCCGGCATTTTCGCGGTGGTAGCGCAGCGCGCCCTTGGATTTGCCGGTCGTGCCGCCGGTGTAGTTCAGCGTGGAGAGATCGTCAGGGCCGGCGAGGCAATGAGCGCTGGCATGGCCTTCGATCTCGATCGCCTGCAACAGGTCGACGCCATAGCCGGCCGGGCCCGTGGTGAAGACCGCCTTGAGCCGGCTCGCACTCGCGGCAAGCTCGCCGCCGCGATCGCGGAACGCGGCCGCATCGACCACCAGCACCTCGGCCTCGGAATCCTCGAGTTGGAACAGCTGGTCTCCCCGCGATCCCAGTGGATGCAGCCAGGTGACGCAAAACCTCGACAATTGCGCTGCGACACCCGCGCACCAGGTGTCGGCGCGGTTCGCAGTGAGGAAGGCGACGCGCGCGCCGGGCTGCACTCCAAGCCGCATGAACACGCCCTGGATGCGCCCGATCAGGTCGATGGTGCCCTGATAACTCAGCGATCCGCCAGGCCAGGCGAACGCGGTGCGGCCGGGATAGCGCGCCAGCGCCCGCAGCGCCTGTGCGCAAGTCGGGGACGATGCGTGGAGCGGATCGGACATATGTTTCCTCGCTGCTTTGTCATCGGCTTCTGGCGTGCCAATGTTTGCCGTAACGCTAGCACAGGGAATGCGGGATGGAACGACACAGCCCGCGCGAGGGAGGCATGCGTGACGTCTGATCGGCTGCAACGTTTCCGCGATCGCCTGGCGCTGCCGCTGATCGCCGCGCCGATGTTTCTGGTGTCGGGCGTCGAGCTCATGGTCGCGGCCTGCCAGAGCGGCGTGATCGGCAGCTTTCCCAGCGCGAATTGCCGTAGCGCGGAACAGCTCGACGAATGGCTCCGCGAGATCGAAACGGGCCTGCGCCGGCATGAAGATCAAGCCGGCCGCAAGGCGGCGCCGCTCTGCCCAAACCTGATCGTGCACCGCTCCAATGCGCGGCTGGAGCAGGATCTCGCGGTGCTGCTGCGGCACAGGCCGGAGATCGTCATCACCTCGGTCGGCTCGCCCGCGCCAGTGCTCAAGCCGCTGCATGACGCCGGTGCGCTGGTGTTGGCGGATGTCGCCTCGATCCGCCACGCCGAACGTGCGGCGGAAGCAGGTGCCGATGGACTCGTGCTGCTCACGGCGGGCGCGGGCGGGCAGACCGGCTGGCTCAATCCGTTCGCCTTCGTCCGCGCGGTGCGCGCATTCTACGATGGCATCATCGTGCTCGCGGGCGGCATCAGCGATGGCCGCGCGCTGCATGCCGCGGAAGTGCTCGGCTGCGATCTCGGCTACATGGGCACGAAGTTTATCGCGACGCGCGAGAGCATGGCGGATGATCGTTACAAACGGATGCTGGTCGAGAGCAGCGCCGACGACATCCTGCTGACCACCGCGTTCACGGGGCTTCAGACCAGCATGCTGAAGCCGTCGATCGTCGCTGCGGGGCTTGATCCCGACGACCTGCCGGCGCGCGGGGCGATCGACATCGCCAAGGACATCGACGTCAACGCGCGCGAGAACCGGCCAAAGCGCTGGCGCGATATCTGGAGCGGCGGGCACTCGACATCCGGCGTGACCGATGTGCTTGCGGTTGACGATCTCGTCGCGCGGACGGTCGCAGAATATCGCGCGGCGGGTGGGCGATAGGTTCCTTTCCCTCTCCCCGTATGAACGGGGCGAGGAAGACCAGGCGCCGTCGCATCGATCACAGTTAATCCAGCACGGCTGCATTTCCCCCTCACTTAACGGCAGATTAACCATCGCCCGCCCAGAATCCCCCTCAAGGCCGCCAATCAGGACCGAGAGGGACAGGCGATGGATTTCGATTTTCTCAACTCCAAGACGGCGGCTTCGCTGGACGAAATCCGCGTCCGCGTGGCCCATGCGCTGGCCCGCCACCCGCTGTGCCGCAATGTGCGCTTCGATATCGTCAGCGTCCCCCGCACCCGCCGGGGCGGCAACTGGACGGTGACGCTGCAATCGGTCGAGCCGCGCGCGGTCTGGGAGGCCTCCGAAATCGTCGCGGACATCCAGGATGCCTACGATCTGGCCTCAGCTGCTTGATTTTACTCGGCTTTTTAGTCGTGTCGCCATAGGCATGGTGATTGTCGCCGCAAAGGCACACTCAAGCCTTAATTCGTTCCTTTTTCCCGGGCACCGTTGACAACATCGTGAACCGCCCCTCCCCCTCGGAGAGACGTTTGTCCAAAGCCATCACCATCGTCGTTCTGACCTGTTTCCTCGTCCTCGGTGCCGCCACCACCGCCATTGTCGGACGCGACAGCGTGCCCAGCGTTAGCGCCGAGATGATAACCCAGGCCCCGCCGAAACCGCTCGCGACCAACCGCGCCGCCAAGGCCGACCGTCTGGTTCCGACCCTGGCGCTTGCCTCGGCCGCGATCGAGCCGGTCCAGGTGCCCGCCGACAAGCTTGCGCAGGCGCCGGTGCTGACCGAGCCGCTGCGTCAGGCCTTTGCCGCCGCCACTCCGTCCGATTTTCCGATGTCCAAGACGGGTTCATCGGCGAGCGTGAACGAGGCGCCCACGGCGGAAGCTCCCGCCGTCGAAGTCCCGGCCAAGCCGAAAGTCGTCGCCAAGCCGCAGCCGCAGAAGTCCTATTCGCTGCTCTCCGACGTTCAGATTTCGGGCATCAAGGATCGTCTGAAGCTGTCGTCGTCGCAGGAATATTACTGGCCTTCGGTCGAGACGGCGCTGCGCAACGTCGTCCGCAGGATCCAGGCGAACAAGCTGTCGAATCCGAACGCGCCGCCCGGCGCGCAGATCGATCCGAACTGCGACGAGGTCCAGCAGTTGAAGTCGGCCGCGATGCCGCTCCTGTTCCAACTGCGTGACGACCAGAAAGAGGAAGTGCGCAAGCTCGCCCGCATCATTGGGCTCGAGAAGGTCGCGCAGCAGATCTGACGCGCGGTTTCCCGAAGAGATCATGCTCAAACAATGAGCTGAGGCGCGGTGGCAAGCCATCGCGCCGAGGGAACCGTCGATATCAGGAACATCCGGCAATCTCCAGGCGTTGCCCGCTCCAAAAGAGGGAGTGGACCAATGCGCGCCTCGACAGCCTATTTCGTCGGTGCCGGAACCATCGTCGCGGCCATCGCCATTGGTCTCGGTGGCGGCATCGTCGCCGGCAACATCATGAATCCGATCGCGCCCAAGCAGGGGCCGGATGCCGGCAAGCTGGCGCAGCGCACGGAAGCGGCTATCGCGCCGGTCCAGAGCAATGCGCCGTCGGAGCGCGTGCAATATCTCACCGGCTCGCAAGCCTTCGGCGCGATGATCGCCGCGCCCGCGCAGGCGCGGGACGACGCCAAGCCTGAGACAAGGCCCGACACGCAGGTCACTCCGGCGAACGCCGAGCTGCCTGCGCCACAGCCGTCGCAAGCGGCCGCGGTCGAGCCGCCGAAACCGGCATCGCCATCGCCTCCGCAGGCCGCAAAGCCCGTCGAACAGCAGGCTTCGACAGAGCCGTCCTCCTCACCTGACAACGCCTATGCCAAGGCGAGGGATTTTGACGTGAAGCATGCCGCGTCCGAACGGCGCCGGATGGATCGGCGCGAGCGTTGGTCCGAGCGTCACCGCTATGAGTCCCGCGATCCCCGCGGCATGCGCGACCGGACCGATTGGGACGACGTGGCCCGCAACATCCGCCAAGATTCAGACGCGCGCGATTACGCGGGCCGGCCGCGCGGCAGCTTCCCGCAGATCAGGCTGTTCGGCCCCGACGACGACTAGCACCTAACCCAGGATCGCGGTCGCTGCGCGCTCGGCAATCAGGATCGTCGGCGTCTGGATGTTGCCGGAGATCATGATCGGGATCAACGAGGCGTCCGCGATATGCAAGCCGTCAATGCCTCGCACCTGCAACCGCTGCGGATCGACGACGGCGAGATCGTCCGTGCCCATCCGGCAGCGCCTCGTCATTTCGGGATGCGCGCGCAGCACGCAGGCCCGGAATCCATTTATCCGCGGTGACCGCAGCGCGATGGATTCCGGGCTCGCGCCGTTGGCGCGCCCCGGAATGACCGCTAGCTCAGCCCCCGTGCGACTCCACCACCTTGCGGCAGCCGTCCGAAAGCTTCGACTTGTTCTCGCGCAGGCAGGCGTTCATCTGCGGCGGCTTGCCGACATGTTCGGCGCAGAATTTGCTGGCGTCGCCGCGGCAGGCCATCTGCTCCTGCAGCGTCGGACCGGATTGTGCCGCGGCGGGCAGGGCGGTGGCGGCAAGCAGCAGCGCGGCAAGGATCGAAATCTTCATAAAACACCTCTTTGGGCTTGTCGGTGGTCCCGTTCGGGATCAAGCGGGCGGACCATCTCGCGGAGGCCTGGTGCCGGTCCATGCCATGTTCATGGCATCGGATCGCGCTTCTGGCCTGCGTACCCCCATCTTCATGGCATGTATCCGTACGCCGTCTTTTGCCATTCAGACTGCACGTCGGCTGCGAACCCGGTGATTGCACCGGGACGCCGAACGGGAAGCAGGAGAGCAAGATGTCGAAAAGAGCGGGAGTGCTGAGCGCCGGGCTGACGATCATGGCGCTGGCGGGTGCGGCGATGGTGTCGCTGGGCACGAGCCCGGCGCAGGCGGTGGTCTATTGCAAGACGGTCGGCGTGCCCAAGGGCTGCGTGGTGCGGCCGACGGCGGCGGTGGTGGTCGCGCCGGGAGCCCCGGTCGCGGCGGCTGCGGTCGCGACGCCCGGCGTCGGTGCGCCCGGTGTCGGCGTACGTGCCGGCACGCCGATGAATCGCGGCGGCCCGGTCAATCGCGTCGGTGTTCGCTGACGATCTCGTTCGATTGAGTTGATTGCATCGCTTCGGGCGACGTGATGACCCTGCGGACGAACCCCCCGTCCTCCGCATGAAGATCATCCGGCCCGTTCCCTCTCTCCGTACGTCCCACACGTTCGGGGAGGGGGGCTTTTCAGCCGGCAGCGGCGTCGCTGTCGGGAAAGATTTGCGGCAATTGCAGCCGCACCCGCGTGCCCGAGGCATCCGAGCTCAGATCGAGCACCGCGCCGCAGCGCGCGGCGCGGCTTCTCATGTTGCGCAAGCCCCGCGCGGTCTGGCTCGCGCCCGCGGCCTCGCAATTGCCGGCCAGCGCAAAACCGCGGCCGTCGTCGGTCACGCTGATCACGCCGCACGGCCCCTGGTCCGCGTCGAGCGTCTCGATCATGACCGCGATATTGCCGGCGTGCGCGTGCTTGACCGCATTGGTCACGGCCTCGTCGAGGATGCGCACGATCTGGATGACGTGCCATGGCCTGAGCTCGGGATGCAGCGGCAGGCCCTGCGGCATCGCCACGCGCCAGTCGAGCGCGATGTCGTGCGGGCGCAATTGCATCGCCGCGCGCTCGCGCCAGGAGCCGAGCGCGAGCATGAGGTCGCCGCCGATGTCGTCCATGGAGTCGATGACGAGACGGAGATCCTTCAGCGCCGCGCGGGCGGCGTCCGTGATGGTCGCACCCTCATGGCCGCGCTCGGACAGCGCGACGATGCTGACGAGCTGGCCGCCGAGGCCGTCATGCAGGTCGCGCATCAGCCGCGTGCGCTCGTTGGCGAGCGCGGCGGCCCGGGCGCGCGCCTCCTCGCGGGCAAAGCTCGCCTTCAGCCGCTCCTCGGCCTCGCGCACGCGCGTCACGAGCTGGCCGGCAAAGCTGTCGACCTGGTTCAGCGCGCGGGCGAAGCGCCAGGTCAGGCCGGCGCCGATCGCGACCAGCATCGCCGAATAGGACAGGCGCGAGACGAAGATGCGTTCGTTGGTGACGATCTCGGACACCGACAGCATGTCGTGGACCCAGCAGGTCAGCACGATGCTCACCGCGCAGCCGAGCGTGAAGCTCGCGGCATCCTGCCGCCGCACAACCGCGGCCGCGGAGACGCAGGCCATCAGGAACAGGCAGACCCCGACCGTGGGGATGCCAAGCAGGAGAAACAGAATGCGCGGCAGTGGCGGCCCGGCGATCAGCCCGACCACGAACACGACGATGCCCGGCGCGAACAGCAGCGCGCCGTAACGCGGCCAGCGCCAGCCGAAGAACAGCACGCCGAACACGACGATCAGCGCGCTCTCGGTCGGTGCCGATGCCAGCAGCACCGCGGCAAGCCGCGACGTGGTGGCCGGCGGCACCGGCGGCGGAACGAACGCCTGCAGCACGCCGAGCACCATCGCCGCCGCCAGCACGCCGTAGACCGGCTCGCGGCGCCGCATCAGCCACATGATCGCAAGGATGACAGCGAGGATGGACTGCCAGGCGGAGAACACCACCGGCAACGTGACGAACAGCAGCGTGCGTGTCTCATAGGCGGGACGCAAGGCTGCATCGGGACCGACATAGACGGTGTCGAGAAAACCCTTCAAGGGTCCCCATACGAACAGCCGTACCGTGATCTCGTTGCCGCCGTCACGCAGCAGCGATGCGGGAATGAGCGCGATGAGCGGCGTGTTACGGTCCGGCCGGTTGGCGTTGAAATCGCGGCGGGAATCGAGCACGACGACACCGTTGACGGCGACCTCCACCGCATTGCTGAAACGCGGCAGGAACACCGACCATCCCGTCGCCGCATCGCCGCGCCCAACCGTGAAGGCACCGGTGTAGAGCGGCGGATCGGCCAGAGAGTAACGCGACGAGGTGAAGTGCGGCAGCGTCACGGGACGGCTCGCGCCGTCCTCCCGCAGCGAAAATCCGCTCAAGGCAAAATCGTCGGGGTCGCTCGGCTGGAGCAGCCGCAGCCCGAGGATGGTGGCGATCACGATCAACGCCTGGAGCAGCAGGTAAGGCACGAGGCGCGCGGCCAGCAGCCGGCGCCGCGCGGGTTTGGCCGGTGCCTTCGCCGCGATCTCGCTCACAGCTTGATCAGGCCCTGCTGGACGGCCTCGAACACCGCTTCGCTGCGCGTGTGGACCTCGAGCTTGCGATAGATGTTCTTGATGTGCCCGGGCACGGTCTGCCTGGACAGGCCGAGATGGCTTGCGATCTCGGCATAGCTGAAACCTTTGGCGATGCCCCAGAGGATGTCGATCTCGCGCGGGGTCAGTCTTGCGGTGTTGAGTGCGGGGCCCGGGGGCGGCTCCGCCGAATTTTGCGTTCGCCGCACGATGAAACGTGCGATCGAGGCCGAGATCGGGGAATGGCCGGCGACCAGATCGCGCACGGTGGTGGCGATATCGGTGGGGAAAGCGTCCTTGAGCAGGTAGCCGGTGGCGCCGACCGTGATCGCGGAGATCACACTCTCCTCGTCGCCGAGCGCCGAGATCACCATGATCTCGGTGTCGGGAAAGCGCTGCCGGACCTCGCGGATCAGCTCGACGCCATGGCCGTCGGGAAGCTTGAGATCGGTGAGCAGCACGCGCGGTGCCGCCTCGCCCAGCGCTGACCGGGCCTCTCCCAGCGTGCCGGCGCTGCGCACCTCGTAGCCGGCCTTGACCAGCGCATCCTGCAGCCGCCAGCAGGTCGGCGCGTCATCCTCGACGAGGAGGATGGTGATGGCGTCACCCGTCTCGCCCTGTTCGCTCATGTCCATCGTCCCGCACCGCGTGTCCCCCGCGGCGCACGGCAAGTTTACCCGCAGCAGGCACGCCGCGACACCCATAATCATGGGGGCCGCAATGAGGCGGCGTCCCGGACGCCTACTGCTTCGTCGCGGCCGGTTTGTCCGTCGGCATCGGCAGGCTCGGCAGTCGCTGCACGATGATGCGCGCGGTGCCGGCATTGTTCTTGTAGAACTGCTCATAGGGCCCCTGGACCGCGTCGAGCATCGCCGGCCGCAACGCTGCCGGCAGCAGTGCTGGGTAAATCTGCACGGCGTCGTTGACGTAGAAGAACAGATCGCCGGCGTCGGGCGCGACGAATTCGGCCACCAGCCGTCCCGACAGTTTCTGGTCCTCCCAGATCGTGCGCGCCGTGGGATCCTTCGGCACCGGGTCGAAAGGTCCGAGCTTGCTGACAGCGAGCTTGAGCGGATTGTTGTCGGGGAGTGCCTCGAACTCCTTCGTCTTGTCCAGCTGGGTCGGATACCTGCCCTTGCGCTTGTCCGCATCGTCCTCGGCCGGAATGGTCGGATTCATCCGGCGCGGCAATTCCTCGGCCGGCATGACGTTGACGGCCTGCAGCGGAATGTCGCTCATTCCCTTCGTGCCGATGCGCACCACGGGCTGGAACCAGGCGGCGCCGAACTGACGGAGCGTCGGCAGGGCGAGGTAGTGAGGCGTGAAATAGGTCATGAAGCCGTTCGTGCCGCTCATGATGGTGCGGTCGAACCAGGGATCCTCGATCTCGACCCAGACGCGGTATTTGCGGCCCTTCTCGACCGCAAGGCCGCTCCACCAGCAAAACTCCCTCGTCGCGAAGCGGCCGGGCGCATCGACCGGCTCGTCGGGCACCGGCGTCCCGGCCTCCGGCCCGGGCGTCGCGCAGATATTTCCGGTCGCGGTGCGGGCCGTGAAGACGCTGGTCGCTCCGATTAGCAGTGCGGCGTAGAAGATGATGAACAGGAAGATGCCCGGCAGCACGAGCCTGACGAAGAACCAGCGGGCCGGCCCCGCATTCAGCCGCATCCATCGGGCGAAGCGGAGCAGCATGCCGGGCTCGTCGACATGCCGCCGGCTTGCCATGCGGTGCGGCCTGCTCCAGGCCAGCCGCGCGCGTTCCTGGATGGTGTCGCGCAGCACCGTGTTCCTGCGCCAGATCAGGTAGGTGATGGCCAGGACGGTCGAGGTGGCGAACGGGTAATACAGCGTGATGTCGAGCCACGGCGCCGCATAGGATGGCAGAACGTTCCTGACGAGATTGGCGAGCGGACCCAGCACGGCGCCAACGAGCCAATCGATGGTGGCGATGACGTGCAGCACCACCGTGCCTTGCAGACCGTTATCCTTCGACACCCCGATCAGGCTGCGGGCGATCCACGGCCAGACCGCGATCACGCCGACCATGAACAGCAGCGAGAAATAGGCGACGCGCCGCCACCACACGGTGTCGCGCGTGAGCCTGGCCATTTCGGCGCTGGGCGTGCTCATGCGCGTGAACGCTTCGGCCTCGCTTTCGCGCCGCGGGCCCTTGGCTTTCGCCAGATAGGCCTGCTTCATCACCCCGCGGGTACTGTCCGCGATGAGGTTCAGCTTGCTGCCGTCCGGCATCAGCACCAGCGCGTCCGCCGGCAGCATGATCGGCGCGTAGTCGTCGCAGCCGAACAGCATGCGTTCGATGACGGCGAAGTGCACCACCGGCAGCCCGCCATTGACCTCACCGGCGAGGACCGGGCGTGGTCCGTAACGATAGAGCACGGCGGCGCCGCTGCGCGAATCGTGCTTCGGTCCGATCGCCGATTGGTAGTCCCTGAAGTGCTCGATCTCGCCGTCCTGGAAACGGAGCCGGCCTTCGAGCTGATCGGTCATCCAGACCAGCGGCACGAAGGACAGCGTGGAATCCGGATAGCCGCCGCCGACGTCGGAATGGACGCCGGTGAACCACACCTCCTTGACCGTCTGGTCGGCCGCCAAATGGCTCTGGTCGATCCGCAGCGGATGGAAGGTGGTGCGCTCGTCGTCCAGCGCCAGCGCATGACAGATGTGCTTCACCTTGCGCGAGGGCCGGTGATTGCGGAACGAGATCGGCCAGATCGCCCAGTCGATCGCGACGCGCAGCTCCTCGATCGGGACGCCGAAGGCCTCGACCGTGTCGAACAGCCCCATGAATTCGATGTCGACGTCCTTGCGACCGTTCATCGCCGCCCGGACATCGGCGTAGGAACGGTGACCGCAGATCGAATGATAGAGATAGAGCAGGAAATCGCGGATGAAGCGCGCGATCCAGATCGTCGGCAGGCTCTTCTTCCATGGCACGGTGTCGCGGCGGTATTCCCGCCACGCGGCCATGGCGTTGCGCCCCATCTCCTCATGCGACACCGGCGTGCCTTCGATCTCCGCCGGCACCAGGCCCTGGCTCGCGATCATGGACGCCAGCGTGCGCGCGGTGAAGGCGCCGCGGCTGAAGCCGAAGATGTAGATCTCGTCGCCCTCGCGCCAGTTCCAGCACAGGAAGCGGTAGAGCTTGCGGACGTTGGAGGGCACGCCGAAACCGGTTGCGCCGTCGAGCGCGGCGAGCGGCGCCCAGCCGGCGGTGCCGACACCCTTGATGTAGTGGGTGATCTGGTCCGGCTGGGTGTGGTCGAGCGCCTCGTAGAGACGCCAGACGCTGGATTCCTGGGCTGTGAACGCATTGCCCGTGCCGTCGGCGAACAGCACCAGCTTGCGTTTCGACCGGGCGGCGTCGGCCGTCCCGCCGGCATTCATCCTGCTATGCGGGTGTTCCGGTCCGGCAGTATCAGCGGTCCGCGCGCCATCCTGATCTGGCATGGGCTCCTCCGGCAATTTCACGAGGAAGCGCTTCAGGCCCGAGCCGGCACTCCTCGGACTCAATCAACGATTGCGTTATAAAATGGGATGTATTCTGCGCATAGTCCCGCTGAGGTAGCAAGCAGGAACGCGCGGTCTCGCCGCGGTCGGACGTCGCGGAATGACGGTCGCGAAAAGCATTTGGTTTTGCTGGTCGGCGTGCCGGACGGCGAGGGGAAGCGATGTCGCTCTTCGTAGGGTGGGGTAGCGTCAGCGTAACCCACCTCTTCTGCTTCGGCGGATAGGGAAGTGGTGGGTTACGGCTTCGCCCAACCCACTCTACAAGCCTACAATGTCTCCACCCGCGGCGGCGGATAGCGCCGCGCCAGTGCCGACAGCGGCAGGTGCCGCTCGCCTTCCGGCAGCTCCAGAAAGGCCAGCACGAGTGGCCGCTTCCAGTCGCCGATGCCGAAATCCATCGCCGTCCATTTCTGCGGCTCGGGGCCTTCGAGGCCCCGGACCCAGACGAAATAGCGGGGGAGGTCGTCGATGTCGGCTTCCGTCGTGCGTCTCCTGGCCATCAAAGCTGCTCGCTGCAACACCACGTTGCTGCAGGATATAGGTATCGACTTGGCGAAGTCGAACGCGCCGACGATCGTTCGTACCGGCACGCACGCGGCCTTCTGCCGGCACAGCGCGTCCGGGAGGCCGAGGCGAGTCGACGTTTCTCGTCACTGCCAGAGCCGACTCTCCGCAACCCGGTTGATGTCGGCGAGCCGCCGGTCCGCGTCGGCATTCAGATCGATGCTTGCGACCAGCGCCAGCAGGCGGCGATAGGCGCCGTCGGCAATTTCGACCGGCAGCGGGGCCTCGTCAAAGGCCTCGACATAGCTGCCGACGAGACTGCTCAACAGGCGGCACAGGCCGCGCTGGGATGGATGGTCCCGGCCGAGCATCTCGAGCTTCTGCTGAAAGATCCGGAAGGTGCGCAAACCGTGGTGCTGCTGCGAAAGCCACGTGTGCAGGTCGTTCATGTGAGCCTCTTCGAATGACGGAAGAAGCTACCGGTTTATAAAGTGGGGACGGGAGGATGGGAAGGGATTGAGCTACGTTGAGCCAGTCCGTCTTCGCCAAGAGGCTTCGCCGGACACGCTTCGCCCTTCGGTCTCGCATGGCTGCGCCACGCGAAGCCCGAAGGGCGAAGCGTGGTGCCCCTGGCCGGAATCGAACCAGCACTCCTTGCGGAACTCGATTTTGAGTCGAGCGCGTCTACCAGTTCCGCCACAGGGGCCCTCGGTCGGCCCCCAAAGCGAGCGTCGCGAAGCCGGCGGACTATAGCCATGGACAAAGCGGGGTCAACCCGCGCCAAAGTGATCCCGGCTGTTCTCGACAGCCGCTTGGGCCGGGGTTAGAGGCTAAGGAAAGCGACCGACCGGAAGAGGCTGCCGTGACGACCCAGAGTGCCGCAATACCTGCATTCAAGCCGGCGGCCACGAGCCCCGCCCTGATCGCCTCGCTGCTCGTCACGCTGATTGCGGCAGCCACGATCGCGGGCGCCTGGTTCTTCCAGCTCGTGCTGGGGATTGTGCCTTGTCCGCTCTGCCTGGAGCAGCGCTACGCCTATTATCTCGCGATCCCGCTCGGCGCGCTGACCGCGCTTGCGGCGAGGAGCGGCGCGCCGCGACCACTGCTGCTCGCGGGGCTTGCGATCCTCGCGCTGGCGACGCTCGCCAATGCCGGGCTCGGCACCTACCATTCCGGCGTCGAATGGGGGTTTTGGAAGGGGCCGACCGACTGCTCCGGCCCGGTCGTCAATCTCGGCAGCGCCAATGATCTGCTCTCGCGGCTCGACACCGTGAAGGTGGTGCGCTGCGACGAGGTGCAGTGGCGCTTCCTCGGCCTTTCGCTCGCCGGCTACAACGTGCTGATCTCGCTGCTGATGGCCGCCATCGCCGCTTGGGGTTTTGCAGCGACGGCGAAGCGTACGTAGCTGCCGTAGGGTGGGCAAAGGTGCGCTCCTTACGCGCCGTGCCCACCATTCATCAACATTCACGCCAGTTGTTGGTGGGCACGCTGCGCTTTGCCCACCCTACGCGAGCTGCGTCCGCTCAATCGTCCACGTCGTCCTGCGTGCGCCCGAACAGGTGCACGATGCCGGGCGTCGCGATCGTCACGAACACGAAGCGCGACAGGTGATGGGCGCCGACGAAGATCGGGTCGATGTGCAGCGTCAGGGCCAGGGCCAGCATGGCGTCCATCGCGCCCGGCGCGAAGGCGACGACGACGTCCGAGAACTTCACCTGCGTGGTGAGGGCGACGATGCCGACGAAGATCGCCGAGACGGCGATTGCCACGGCAAATGATCCCAGCGCCGCGTTGATGTGGCCGGCGAGGGTCTTGATTCGCATCCGCGCGAAACGGCTGCCGATCAGGGCGCCGATGCCGATCAGCGCCACGCCGCGCACCCAGTTCGGCAGGCCGCCCTCGACCCAGCCGGCGCCATGCAGCACGCTGGAGGCGATCATCGCGCCGAACATCCAGCTCGCCGGAAACCTGATCAGCCGCAGGACGAGCGCCGCGGCCAGCGAGGCCGCGACCAGCTCCACGAGATCGAGCGGCGAGGCAATGGCCGTCGTCAGGGACGGCGCAGCGGAAGGCGCCACGCCCGCGAGCGCCAGCACCATCGGCAGCGCGGCGGTGAGGATGATGACGCGCATGGTCTGCACCACCGCGATGCCCGGCAGGTCGGCGCCGCGCTCGACCGCCAAAATCGTGATCTGCGACAGCGCGCCGGGGCTGCCGGCGAGGAAGGCCGAGGTGCGATCCCAGCCATGGACGCGCTGGAGGTAATAGCTCGAGCCGAAGGTGGAGCAGAAGGTCGCAAGTGCGAGCAGGCCGATGGTGAGGGGATAGGCGCTGACTTGCTGGATCAGGTGGCGCGAGACGACCGAGCCCAGCGAGATGCCGAGCAGCACCAGCACGGTCTGGGTCAGGATCGGCGGCAGCGTCAGCTGGCGGCCGGCGATCGCGGCGATACCAACCGCGATCATCGAGCCCGAGATCAGCCCACCGGGGAGATTGGCGACGAGAAACACGAGGCCGCCGGCAGTGCCGATGACGAGTGTCTCCACCGTGCTCAATATCTTGGCACGGCTCGGCCATTCGAACGGCAGGGAGGCGGTGATTTGCTTCACGCCACCTTATCGCAAATCGGCGAGAAGCGCACAATTGCGGCTAGGTCATGCCGCAATGCGCACGCGTCTCGCCGAAGCCGGGGGGTGACTGATTTACTTTTTGTCCGCGGCAGCCGGCGCGGCCGAGCCGGCCTTGGCGGTCTTGATGCATTCGGAGCGGAATTTCTTGCGCTCCTTGCCATGCAGCCCCTTGGCATCCGCCTGCTTGGAGCATTCGAGCGACTCGGCCGAGTGCTCCTTTGGTGCCTTCTTGTCCGTGGGCGCGGCGGTTGTGGTCTTGGTGTCGGTCTTGGCGGCCGGCGCGGCGGTCTGCGCAAAGGCGGTGCCGGTGGCGAGCAGGGAGGCGAGGGCGACGGCGGCGAGGCGAGAGGCGAGGGTCATGGTGTTGCACTCTTCTTGGGAAAATGGCGAAGGGCTGGAACGTCGGCTCGCGTTGCTGAACGCGACATGAATGAGCCGAGTGACGGGATCACTATATTTTGGCGGCGAAAGCCATCGCATCCTTGTCGCAAGCGACCGGCACGCTAGGATAGCAATCCTCGTTTAACTTCCGTCGGGGAAGACCAAGGAGGAGACCTAGGGATGACCATTCAGACAAAATTGTTGTGTGCGATCGTGGCGTCGGGTGTCGCGGCATTGGTGGCCGCCGCGCCGGCACAGGCGCTGACCTCGCAGGAGTGCAGCGCGAAATATCAGGCGGCCAAGAAGGACGGCTCGCTCGGCACCATGAAGTGGAATGACTTCCGCAAGGCCCAGTGCGGCGCGGACGCGACGCCTGCCGCTGCGCCGACCGCGGCTGCTCCGGCTGCGCCCGCCGCTCCTGCAGAGCCGAAGCAGGCAAAGAAGGAGGCAGCCCCCGCCGCCGCGCCGGCGCCGAGCCTGCCTGCCGGTCCCGCGATCTATCCGAACGCGATCGATCCGAAATACGCCAAGGAAACTGCCGGCAAGGCCCGCCTGCACACCTGCGTCGACCAGTACAACGCCAACAAGACCACCAACGGCAATGGCGGCATGAAGTGGATCGAGAAGGGCGGCGGCTATTATAGCGAATGCAACAAGAAGCTGAAGGGCGCCGCCTGAGCTTCGACTTGACGCGATGGCCGGAGCAAGGCTCCGGCCATCGCGTCTGAGGCATGATCCGGAAAACTGCACAGCGGTTTTCCGGAAAGATCATGCTCAAACAATGGTCTAAAGCGCGATGGCGATTCGTCCTGATCGCATCGCGCTTTAGATCAGCAGCTTCTCGGCCGATTTCGCCACGAGCTGTGATCGCTTGCGCGGACCGCGCTCGACGAACAGCAGGCTCTGGCCGAAGATGAAGCAGTAGAACAGGAAGGCCTGCGCCTCGGCATCCTCGGCCTCGAGGCCGGTCGCGCGATAGAGCTCGGCGACGTGCTTGAGCCGCGCCGCATCCACGCTCGCCACCGCCGCCGCGGCGTTCTCGTCCGAACGGGCCCATTGCCGGATCGCCAGCTCGATCGCCATGCCTTCCGGGTTGAGCCGCTCGGAGTAGAGCTGGATCACCGCCTTCAGCCGTTCGCGGGGCGCCTGCCCGTCGAGGCTCGTCTGCTGCGCGATCGCCGCCGTGCGCCCCTCGCGCCAGCGCTCCAGCATGGCCGCGAGCAACGCGGCGCGGTCGGCGAAGCGGCGGTAGAAGCCGCCCTTGGTGACGCCGAGGTTCTTGGCGAGCACCTCGACCCGCACCCCCTCGACCCCCGAGCGGGCGAGCTCGGTAAATCCCGCCTCGACCCAGACATCGCCCTTGCCGTCGCTCATGAAGAAAGCCCATCCGGTTCTTGATACGGTACCGTATTGCTAACGCGGCGAGGCCCTGATACGCTACCGTATCAACAATCAAGGGGCAGAAAAGCGCAGGGAGAAATTGCGATGGAGCAGGAGGCAACCTATCGCGGCACGGTCTATCCGTGGCAATGCGATCATGTCGGCCACATGAACATCATGTGGTATGTCGGCAAATTCGACGAGGCCAACTGGAATCTGTTCGCCCGCCTTGGGCTGACGCCGAGCTACTTGCGCAGCTCCGGTCGCGGCATGGCCGCCGTGCAGCAGAACATCACCTACAAGCGTGAGCTGCTGGCCGGCGACATCGTCGAGATCCGCAGCCACCTGCTCGAGGTTCGCGACAAGTCGATCCGCTTCCGGCACGACATGACGAACGCCGAGACCGGCGAGATCGCTGCGTTCTGCGAGATCACGGGCGTGCATATGGACCGTGAGCTGCGAAGGTCCGCGCCGTTCACCGATGCCATCCGCGACGCCGCTTTGAGGCATCTTGCCGAACCGGCCGAGGCTTGAGCCATGACCGCGTTCGAGCCGAAAAACCCGGGCTATCGCGCCGCGGCCATCGCCATGTTCGACGGCCAGCCGGCGATGCGCACGCTCGGCATCACGATCGTCCGCCTTGGGCCGGGCGAGGTCGAGCTGGCGATGCTGCATTCGCCTGAATTCACGCAGCAGAACGGATTTATCCATGCCGGCATCATCACGGCCGGGCTCGACAATGCCTGCGGCGTTGCCGCCTTCACCCTGATGCCGCACAAGGCCGATATCCTCACCGTCGAGTTCAAGACTACGCTGCTCGCACCTGCCCGCGGCACGCGCTTCGTCTTCAAGGCCGAGGTGGTCAAGCCCGGCCGCACGCTGACCTTCTGCGAGGCCAGGGCCTTTGCCGAGCACGAGGGCAAGACCACGCTGATCGCCACCATGACCGGCACCCTGATGGCGATGCTGCCCCGCGTTGCGGCTTCGCCCGAGGTGCGTGCGTCCCGCGCATAGCGGCGATTGACAAGCCTGCCGGCGCATCCCTTGATGCGTTCGTCATGCTCGCAAGCCTCGGCCTCATCCTGCTCTGCCAGTTGATCGGCGAAGCCGTCGTGCGCGGCCTCGGCCTGCCGCTGCCGGGACCCGTGCTCGGCCTGCTGCTGCTGCTGATCCTGCTGCTCGCGCGCGACCGCCTTGCGCTGTTGGCGCGCGGGCCGTTGCGCAACGGCGGCGTGGAGACTGCTGGCAAGGGATTGCTGGCTCATCTGTCGCTGCTGTTCGTGCCGGCCGGCGTCGGCGTCGTCCAGGAGCTCGATCTGCTCGCATCGCACGGCGTCGCCATCATCCTCGTGCTCGCGCTCTCTGTGGTTGTCACGCTGCTTGCGACGGTGCTCACCTTCCGCCTCGTCAGCCGCCTCCTGAGGCAACAGGACGCCCGATGAAGGACAACCCGTTCTCGCTATGGGTCTATCTCTCGCAGTCCCCGCTGCTGTGGCTGACCGTGACCCTGCTGGTCTATGCGAGCACGGATGCGGTGTCGCTGGCGAGCCGGCGCCATCCGCTCGCCAATCCCGTGCTGCACGCGATGTGGATCATCGGTGTGTTCCTGCTCGTAACGGGCACCTCCTACACTACCTATTTCGCCGGTGCGCAGTTTGTGCATTTCCTGCTGGGGCCCGCCACCGTCGCGCTCGCCGTGCCGCTCTACGAGAACCGCAAGCGCGTGGTCTCATCCATCGTGCCGATGCTGGTAGCGCTCGTTGCCGGCTCGGTCACGGCGGTGGTGTCGGTGGTGCTGCTGGCCGAGCTCGCCGGGCTGCCGCGCGACGTCGTGCTGTCGCTGGCGCCGAAATCGGTCACGGCCGGCGTTGCCATGGGCATCGCCGAATCCCTGCACGCCGATCCCTCGCTGGCGGCGGTTGCGGTCATCCTCACCGGCATCATGGGCGCGATCATCGTGACGCCGCTGATGAACCGCACCGGCGTCACCGATTTCAGGGCGCGCGGATTTGCCGCCGGCCTTGCCGCGCACGGCATCGGCACCGCGCGCGCGTTCCAGGTGGACGAGATCGCCGGCGTCTTTTCCGGCATCGCCATGAGCCTGAACGCTTTGGTGACCTCGTTCCTGGTCCCGCTGGCGGTCACGCTGCTGGTGCGATGACATCGCCGCTGCGACACTCTATATGAGGCGTAACACTTCCCGGTCCCCAACCGTATTTGGGGGGATGGGACCGAAATGGGACGAGATATGGCTGGATTCAGGAATAAGGGCCTTGTGCCGACGCGGCGCGCCGCGCTGACGCTGATCGGGGCGGGCGCCCTCGCGGCGGGCGGCATCACCTCGGCGCTGGCAGCCGCCGCCGATGACGAGGTGCTGACCGAAACCAAGGTGCTGCGCGATCCGGACACGCCCGTCGCCGGCAATCCCGAGGGCAATATCACCATCGTCGAATGGTCCGACTACAATTGCCCCTATTGCCGCAAGCTCGAGCCCGAACTGCGCCAGGTCGTCCAGGACGACGGCAAGGTGAGGCTGGTGATGAAGGACTGGCCGATCCTCGGGCCGGTGTCGGTCACGGCGGCGCGGATCGCGCTCGCGGCGAAATTCCAAGACAAGTACCATCAGGCCCATGACGCCATGATGGGCGTCAGCTCGCGCCTGACCGAGCCGCGCATCAATGAGCTTCTGGCGGCTGGCGGCGTCGACATGGACCGGCTGAAGCGCGATCTCACCGACCACGCCAAGGACATCGACGCCATCCTCAAGCGCAACAACGAGCAGGCCGAAGCCTTCGGCTTCCGCGGCACCCCGGCCTTCATTGTCGGCAAGTACCGCGTGCCCGGCGTGCTCAGCATGACCGAATTCGAGCAGGTCATCGCCGACGCGCGCAAGGCCAAGATGAACTAAGGCGCTCGCCGCAACTGACACGCCCAATACGAAGGCGCCGCCGCGGACCGCGACGGCGCCTTGTTCATGATGTCAGCGAGGTTACTTCGACGAGATGCGGACCCAGTCCTTGTGCGCGCGATCGCGCAGAGCATCCCAGTCGGCCTTTGCGACATCCCAGTTCACGATGGTGCGATTGGTGGTCGCGACCTCGCCATTGGCGACGGATGAGGTCTGCATGGAGTCATAGACATAGACGCCGCCCGCGAGAAGCAGCGCGCCCAAAATCATTCCGAAAAAAGTCTTCATAGCGAACCTCCGGTGTCGCGCCGATAACGTCGGCACGGCGCGATGGTTCCGCGGCCATGCGGCGCATCTAAGGAGAGGTTGTTCATTATCCGTTCAGCCACGCCAGCAGCTCCGCATTGATCTCGCGCGGATAGGTGTGGCTGAGATCGTCGATCTCGCGATAAACGACGTCGGCGCCGGCGGCGGAGAGCGCCGCTTGCGTCTGTCGCGCGGTCTGCACAGGAAACATCCAGTCGAGCTTGCCGTGGGTGATGAAGATCGGCAGGCGCTGCAGGCGCGCAGCATCCGCCATCTCCGCCATCAGCGGGTGGAAGGTCGCCGACACCGGCGCGAGATGCGTAAAGGGCGATGCGCCATCGAGCCCGCTGACGTAGCAGAAGGTGCCTCCGTCGCTCATGCCGGTCAGCAGCATGCGCGAGCCGTCGATGGACCAGCGGCTGCGCACAGTCTCGAGGATGCGCATGAGGTTGGGCGTATCAGTGTCGTCGCCCGTCAGCGCCCAGGTTTGACCGGTCGCAGTCGGCGCCACCAGGATCGCACCGAAGCTGCGGGCATCGCGGAGCCAGCTCCACAGGAATCCACGGCCATTGCCGCTGCCGCCATGCAGCGCCATCACCAGCGGCATCGCGCGCTCCGGCGAATAATATTCGGGGACATAGACCGAGAAGCCGCCGCGGCTGCCGGGCTCGTTGTGATCGTGGAAGATGCCACTGTGCTCGCCCGCGCCAGCCTCGAGCCGTGCCAGCAGAATTTCGTCCTCGCGCCTCGCGGCGTTGAGGAAGAAGCTGCTGACCGGCGGAAACTGCAGGGCAAGCGGATAAAGCGCCTCCAGCGCGCGCGGCACGTGGCGCAGTGCGCGGAAGACGGCGACGAGATCGCCGTTGCCGCGCTCGACCTCGCGAATGCCGGCAAAGGCGGCGAGCGTCTCGTTGCAGGCACCATCGAGCCGGTCGCGCAAGCCGGCGAATTGTTCAGGCCAGGTGCCGATCGCCGCATGTGCGGCTTGCAGCGCGTCGTCCGGCGCGCCGATCGCGTTCATCACGGACGCGAAGGCTGGCGGATGCAGGTGACGGGTGAAGGAGCCGAGCGCCTCCAGCGCGTTCAGCAGCGGCGGCAGCACGGCCACGATGTCGTCAACGACGGCCTCGGTCATCGCCGCTTCCTTGATTCAGTTCGGCCGGTCAGTGCAGCTTCGGCGCCTTCAACAGCTTGAAGCGGTCGGTCGAGGTCACCGTGACGTCGAAGGTGACGCCTTCATGATGCACGGTGAGCGGCACGTCGACACCGGCGGCGCCGAGCGCCCACATCTTCTTGTAGAAGGCGGTCTGGCTGATGATCTTCTCGCCGTCGACGGCGAGGATGACGTCGCCGGTCTTGAGCTCGGCGCGGGCGGCCGGCCCGTTAGCGGAGATCCCGATCACCACCACGCGGTTGTCGATCTCGGTTGAATAGAGCCCGAGCCAGGGCCGCGACGGCTTGTTGACGCGGCCGAACTTGCGCAGATCCTCCAGGATCGGCTTCAACAGGTCGATCGGCACGATCATGTTGACGTGCTCGGCCTTGCCGTCGCGTTCGCGCTCGAGCTGGAGCGAGCCGATGCCGATCAACTCGCCGCGCTCGTTGAGCAAGCCGGTGCCGCCCCAGTTCGGGTGCGCGGGATGTGTGAAGACGGCCTCGTCCAGCAGATATTCCCAGTAACCGGCGAATTCCTGCTTGGCCACGATCTGGCTCGCAACCGATCGCGTGCGGCCGCCGGCGCCGCCGACCACGACGCGGTCGCCGACCCGGGTCTCCGCCGAGCTGCCGAGCGGCAAGGGTTCGACGTCGAGCTCACCCAGCGCCTGCACGAGGCCGAAGCCGGTGACCGAATCGAAACCGAGGGCATGTCCCTCGACGACGCGCCCGTCGGCGAGGTGCAGCCACACCGATTCCGCCTCGGTGATGAGATAGCCGATGGTCAGCACCAGCCCGTCGTCGATGACGACGCCGTTGCCGGCGCGCTCGGTGCCCAGCGTCTCGGCGCTGAACGCGTCCGGCGGGATGATGGCGTGCAGGCCGACGACGGACGCGAGCGCGCGGTCGAGATCGAAACCGTAATCGCTCGCACGCGGCTGATTGGCCGGCGGCACTCTCCATTCGGTCAGGGCGGGCATGGAGTTCTCCTGGCTGAGTGCATCGCTCCGCCGTGGCTAGCGGAACGACGCGCGAAGCATGGATAATTTAGGCCGGAGAAGGCCGTCTTGAAAGCCTCGTTTCCCAACTATTCCGCAGAACGCCGTGTGAAATCTTCGAAAGGCGCGGGACCGTTTCGCGCGCGGTCGGCGGCCCGGCGGTCCTTCGATCCGGCATCCGCCGCATGGCTGCTGTCCGGCGAGGTGCTAGGCGCCGTGTAATGAAGCTGCTAACCATTGCCGCTTCGTTTGACCAAGAGATCACGGACCGAAACATGGACAACCGCAGCGACATCTGGCGTGGCGTCGACACGATCAAGGCGCGTTTCATCGACCTCAGCGACAAGGTCTGGGGCATGCCGGAGGTTTGTTACACCGAGGCGCGGTCCGCCGCCGAGCATCTCGCCGAACTGCGCCATCAGGGCTTCCGTATCACCGAGAACGTCGCGGGCATCCCGACCGCGCTGATGGGCGAGTGGGGCGAGGGCGGACCGGTCATCGCCTTCATGGGGGAATATGACGCGCTGCCGGGCCTCAGCCAGGAGGCGGGCGTGGCGGAACATCGTCCGGTCGAGACCGGCGGCCATGGCCATGGCTGCGGTCATAATCTGCTCGGTTCTGCGGCGCTGCTCGCCGCGACCGCGGTGAAGGACTGGCTCGACGAGAACAAGGTGCCGGGCCGCGTGCGCTACTACGGCTGCCCGGCTGAAGAAGGCGGCGCGGCAAAGGCGTTCATGGTGCGCTCCGGCGCGTTCGAGGATGCCGACGTCGCCATCACCTGGCATCCGCACAGCTTTTGGGAAGTGGCGGTGACGCCGTCGCTCGCGAACACGCGCGCCGACTTCATTTTCACAGGCCGCACCTCGCATGCGGCCGCCTCGCCGCATCTCGGCCGTTCCGCGCTCGATGCGGTGGAGCTGATGAATGTCGGCGTGAACTACATGCGCGAGCACATGCCGAGCGACGCGCGGGTGCATTACGCGCTGCTCGACACCGGCGGCATTGCACCCAACGTGGTGCAGGCGCATGCGCGCGTGCGCTACTCGATCCGCGCCCGCGATCTGCCCGGCATGAACGAGCTGGTCGGCCGCGTGAGCAAGATCGCGGACGGCGCGGCGCTGATGACCGAGACCAAGGTCGAGATGAAGATCATCTCCGCGGTCTCCAACATTCTGCCGAATACGCCGCTGGAGCAGGCGCTGCATCGGGTCATGGAAGAGCTCGGACCGCCGCATTTCGACGACGCGGACAAGGGGTTTGCCACCCAGATCCGATCGACGCTGACCGACAAGGACATTGCCTCGGTTTACTACGCGATCGGGATGGAGCCGACCGATCGGCCGCTGGCCGACTTCCTGGTGCCGCTCGATGCCAAGCGCAACCCGCTGGTCGGCTCGACCGACGTTGGCGACGTGAGCTGGGTGGTGCCGACCGTGCAGGTTCACGCACCGACGGTTGCAATCGGCACGCCGTTCCACACCTGGCAGGTGGTGGCGCAGGGCAAGAGCCCGCATGCCCACAAGGCTATGGTGCAGGCGGCCAAGGCGATGGCGGGTATCGGCATCAAGGCGCTCACGGAACCGGAGCTGATCAAGGCCGCGAAAGCCGACCTTGCGAGGCGAACAGCCAAGACACCTTACGTCTGTCCGCTGCCGGACCACGTCGCGCCGCCACTGGATATGTCCGTGGTGTAGAATTTCGTCTCGATACTTCGTCTGATCCGGCGAACAAATTTTCCGCAGTGCAACGTGAATTCCGGCTTGTTTTGACGCCGGATTGCCGAACGCTTGGGCTGCGGAACGCAGTTTTGCCCAACGGACAGCCAGAACACCGTTTGCATACACACAGTCGCAGTTGACGGGCGGCCTATTCGGTGTGCCATCTACGGCCAGACAAAACCCGGCGGTCGCATCGCGGCCGCCTGCATCCATTCGGGAACCAGACGGGGGACAAACCATGCTGGATAAAGAACTGCGTTCGATGATCGGCCAAGTGAAGGACGGACGGATGGATCGCCGTGCCTTCATCCAGCGTCTTGCCGCTGTCGGTCTGACCGCACCGCTGGCCAACCAGATCCTCGCGCTGGGCGGCGTCGCCATGGCGGAAGGCGTTTCGACCTACAAGCCGACCAAGCGCGGCGGCGGCGGCGCACTGAAGCTGCTGTGGTGGCAGGGGCCGACCCTGCTCAATCCGCATTTCGCCACCGGCACCAAGGACCAGGACGGTTCGCGCCTGTTCTACGAGCCGCTTGCCTGTTGGGATCCGGACGGCAACATGAAGCTGGTTCTGGCCGCCGAAATCCCGTCGATCCAGAACGGCGGCCTCGCCGCCGACGGCAAGTCGGTGACCTGGAAGCTCAAGCCCGGCGTCAAATGGCACGACGGCAAGCCGTTCACCGCCGACGACGTCGTGTTCAACTGGGAATACGCCAAGGATCCCGCGACCTCCGCGGTCACCATTGCGACCTATCGCGACATCGTCGTCGAGAAGGTGGATGACCTCACCGTCCGCATCCTTTTCAACAAGCCGACGCCGTTCTGGGCCGATGCTTTCGTCGGGGCTCCGAACACCATCATCCCCAAGCATCTGTTCGCGGATTACAAAGGCGCGAAGTCCCGCGAGGCGCCGAACAACCTCTCGCCGGTCGGCACCGGCCCGTACAAATTCCTCGAGTTCAAGCCGGGCGATCTCGTCCGCGGTGAGCTCAATCCCGACTATCACATGCCGAACCGTCCGTATTTCGACACGCTCGAAATGAAGGGCGGCGGCGATGCCGTCTCGGCGGCGCGCGCGGTGATCCAGACCGGCGAATACGATTTCGGCTATAACATCCAGGTCGAAGACGACGTGCTGTTGCGCCTGGAGAAGGGCGGCAAGGGCAAGGCCATCTACGCCGTGGGCGGAGACACCGAGTTCATCGCGCTGAATTTCACCGACCCGAACACCGAGGTCGATGGCGAGCGCTCTTCGATGAAGACGAAGCACCCGCTGTTCTCCGATCCCGCCGTACGCAAGGCGCTGGCGATGCTGGTCGATCGTGAAGCGGTGAAGAAGGTGATCTACGGCCGCGCAGGCCGCACCACGGCGAACTTCCTCAACGGCCCCGAAAAGTTCGTCTCCAAGAACACGAGCTGGGAATTCAGCATCGAGAAGGCGTCGAAGATGCTGGATGACGCCGGCTGGAAACCGGGTGCGGACGGCATCCGCGAGAAGGACGGCAAGAAGCTGAAGCTTCTGTACCAGACTTCGATCAACGGCCCGCGCCAGAAGACCCAGGCCATCGTCAAGCAGGCCTGCCAGAAGGCTGGCATCGACGTCGAGCTGAAGTCGGTCGTCGCCTCGGTGTTCTTCTCCTCCGACGCCGGCAATCCCGACATCTACCCGAAGTTCTATGCCGACATGGAGATGTTCCAGATCCCGATGAGCCAGCCGGATCCGTCCCAGCACATGCGGCGCTATATGTCGGCGAATGTGGCGACCAAGGAGAACAAGTGGCAGGGACAGAATTTCCCGCGCTACGTCAACAAGGAGTATGACGACACGATCCTGGCCGCGGAAGGCGAGATGGACCCGGTCAAGCGCGCGGCGCTCTACATCAAGGCTAACGATATCCTGATCGGGGACACCGTGTTCATCCCGGTGCAGCATCGCCTGAAGGTGGAGGCCGCTGCTAACAACCTGGTTTGCGTGGTCAGCGGTTGGGCGAACGAGACCGACAACCTGTTCGACTGGTACCGGGAGGTATGATCGCGCAGGCCTAGGCGGGGTCTTTCCCTATGAGTCAATATGTCCTGCGTCGCCTGCTGATCGCCATTCCGAGCCTGCTCGGCATTTCGCTCGTGCTGTTCGTCGTGCTGGCGCTCGCCCCCGGCGATCCGTTTTCGGAACTGGCGACCAATCCGAACGTACCGCCCGAAGTCGCTGCCGCGCTTCGGGCGAAGTTCGGCCTCGACGATCCGATCTATCTGCGCTACCTGCACTGGCTCTCCGCCATGGCGCATGGCGATTGGGGGTTTTCCTTCGTCAGCCGGATGAACGTCGATGCGCTCATCCTCCAGCGCCTGCCGGCGACGCTCTATGTGATCGGCTCGGCGCAGATCCTGGCGCTCCTGATCGCGATTCCGGTCGGCGTCTACGCGGCGACCAAGCCGTATTCACTGTTTGACCAGATCGCCAACGTGCTGGCCTTCGTCGGTTTCTCGCTGCCCACCTTCTTCACCGGCATCCTCTTCATCCTGATCTTCTCGGTCACGCTGGACTGGCTGCCCTTCGTCTATTCCAGCGACATCAAGGCCACCGGCATCCGCTGGGTGCTCGAGATGATCCGGCAGGCGATCATGCCGGTGGCGGTGCTCGGCCTGTTCCAGGCGGCGTCGATGACGCGCTTCGTGCGCTCGGCGATGCTGGACGTGATCCGGCTCGACTACGTCACCACGGCGCGCGCCAAGGGACTCGGGCAGGCCAAGGTCATCGTCAAGCATGTGATGCGCAATGCGATGATCCCGGTCGTCACGCTGATCGCGCTCCAGATGCCGGCGGTGTTCGGCGGCGCCATCGTCACCGAGCAGATCTTCCGCATCCCCGGCATCGGCTCGCTGCTGATCTCCTCCATCCTTTCCAACGACACGCCGGTGGTGATGGCCGTCACCTTCGTCTTCGCGTGCCTTGTGGTCCTGTTCAATCTCATCGCGGACGTCCTGTATGGCTGGCTTGACCCTCGCATCTCCCTCCGCTGAGCGGCGCGTCTACTCGCCCTGGCGCGAGACGTGGCGGCGCTATAGCCGCCACAAGCTTGCCGTGGTCAGTGCGTTCCTGCTCCTCATTCTGGTGCTGGCGGTGGTCGCCGGCCCCTTCGTCTGGCGGGTCAAGATCGACGACATCGACATCGTGGCGGGCATGCAGGGGCCCTCGCTCGCCCATCCCTTCGGCACCGACGATCTCGGGCAGGACATCCTCGCCCGCATGATCTATGGCGGGCGCATCTCGCTCGCGGTCGGCCTTGCCGCGATGCTGGTCTCGGTGTTCGTGGGCACGCTGATCGGTGCGCTTGCCGGCATGTCGCGCGGTGCGGTCGGTCACGGGCTGATGTGGCTCACCGATCTCTTCTTGTCGCTGCCGCAGCTGCCGCTGCTGCTGCTGCTGATCTATCTGTTCCGCGACGGGCTCAAGGCCGCGTTCGGCCCCGAAGGCGGCATCTTCATCCTGATCGTGCTCGTGATCGGGGGCCTGCGCTGGATGCCGGTCGCCCGCCTCGTGCGCGCGCAGTTCCTGTCGATCCGCGAGAAGGAGTTCGTCGAGGCCGCGCGCGCGCTCGGCGCCAGCCCGGTGCGGCAGGTGGTGCGCCACATCCTGCCCAACGCGCTCGGTCCGGTGATCATCGCCGGCACCATCGACGTCGCCGCCGCCATCATCGCGGAATCGACATTGTCCTTCCTCGGCCTCGGCTTTCCGCCGGACACCCCGACCTGGGGGCGGCTGCTGTACGACGCCAAGGACTTCCTCGATATCGGTCCGCACTGGGCGCTGTTTCCGGGCGGCGCGATCTTCATCGCGGTGGTCGCCATCAACTTCATCGGCGACGGCCTGCGTGACGCGCTCGATGCGCGACGGGTGATCTGATGGCGCCGCTGCTCGAGATCAAGGGCCTGAAAACCCATTTCTCCACTGACGACGGCATCCTGCAGGCCGTCGACGGCGTCGACATCTCCATCAACCGCGGCGAGACGCTCTGTGTCGTCGGCGAGTCCGGCTGCGGCAAGACCGTGACGGCGATGTCGATCCTGAAACTGATCGCGATGCCGCCCGGCCGCATCGCCGCCGGCCAGATCATCTTCGAAGGCCGCGATCTCGTGCCGCTGACGAGCAATCAGCTCGACGAGATCCGCGCCAAGGAGATCGGCTTCATCTTTCAGGAGCCGATGACCTCGCTCAACCCGGTGCTCACCGTCGGCGAGCAGATCGCCGAGAGCCTGCGCCGGCATGAAGCGGTGACGAAGAAGCAGGCGCTCGAACGCACCATCGAGATGCTCAAGCTGGTGCAGATCCCCAACGCCGAAGGCCGCGTGCACAACTACCCGCACCAGTTCTCCGGCGGCATGCGCCAGCGCGTGATGATCGCGATGGCGCTCGCCTGCAAGCCGAAGCTGATCATCGCCGACGAGCCCACCACCGCGCTCGACGTCACCATCCAGGCCCAGATCCTCGACCTCTTGCAGGACATGAAGGAGCGCTTCGGCATGGCGGTGATGCTGATCACCCATGCCATGGGCGTCGTCGCCGAGACCGCGCAGCGCGTCGTCGTGATGTATGCCGGCAAGGTGGTGGAGGAGGCGAGCGTCGACGATCTCTTCGCCGATCCCCGCCATCCCTATACGCAAGGCCTGATCCGCTCGATCCCGCGCATCGACCTCGACAGCGAGCACAAGACGCGGCTGGAGGCGATCGGCGGCTCGGTGCCGATCCTGATCAATCCGCCGGTCGGCTGCCGCTTCGCGCCGCGCTGCAAGTTCGCGATGAACGTCTGCACCGAGAAGGAGCCGCTGCTCCGCGAGGTCTCGCCCGGCCACCGCATGGCCTGTCACCTGGGGGATACGCAGTTGGGAGCCGCGTCATGAGCGAACCCTTGCTCCGCGTCAGCGGTCTGAAGAAGCATTTCCCCGTTCTCGGCGGCTTGCTGTCGCGCCAGGTCGGCAGCGTCTATGCGGTCGACGGCGTGTCGTTCTCGGTCAATCGCGGCGAGACGCTCGGTCTCGTCGGTGAATCCGGCTGCGGCAAGTCGACGACGGGGCGCTGCGTGCTGCGCCTGATCGAGCCGACCGACGGCGAGGTCACCTTCGACGGCCAGGACGTGCGCCAGCTCGGCGGCAACGATCTGCGCGCGATGCGGCGGAACATGCAGCTCGTGTTCCAGGATCCGTTTGCCTCGCTCAATCCGCGCATGACGGTGGGTACGATTCTCGGCGAGGCGCTCGTCATCCACAAGCTCGGCTCATCGGCCAAGGAGCGGGAGGAGCGCGTCGCGAGCCTGCTGGTCAAGGTCGGCCTCAAGGCCGAGCACATGCGCCGCTACCCGCACGAATTCTCCGGCGGCCAGCGCCAGCGCATCGTGATCGCGCGGGCGCTCGCGGTCGAGCCGAAGCTGATCGTCTGCGACGAGCCGGTCTCCGCGCTCGACGTGTCGATCCAGGCGCAGGTCATCAATCTGCTGGAGGATCTCCAGGCCGAGCTGAACCTCACCTATCTCTTCGTCGCGCACGACCTCTCGGTGGTCGAGCACATCTCCGACCGCGTCGCGGTGATGTATCTCGGCCGCATCGTCGAGCTGGCGAAAGCCAGCGACCTCTACCGCAACCCGCAGCACCCCTACACCAGGGCGCTGTTGTCAGCGGTGCCGGTGCCCGATCCCAAGCTCAAGCGTGAGCGCATCCGCCTCAAGGGCGACGTGCCGAGCCCGATGAAGCCGCCGTCAGGCTGCCACTTCCACACCCGCTGTCCGATCGCCCAGCCGCGCTGCGCGGAGAGCGCGCCCGAGCTGAAGGAGGGCGCTGGCGGTCACTTCGTGGCGTGCCATCTCGCCTGAGGCCGGGCAAAGCGGAAGGCGTATTCATTCGCCCTGAAGCACGCCGTGCGCCGAGAGGGCCTGCCTGAAAGCCTCCACCGACGTGTGGTGATGCGCGAACAGGCCCGCCTCGCGCGCGCCGGCAACATTGGCCGGGAGATCGTCGACGAACAGCACGGTCTGCGGCATCACGTCGAGCTCGGCCAGGCAGCGGCGATAGCAGCGCGGGTCCGGCTTTGCCGTCTTGAACTGGGCCGAAGTGTAGATCCGGGAGCCGAACAGCGGCCGCAAGTCCGGCAGCAGCGTGTCGATGTGGTCGGCGACCAGCGTGGTATTGTTGGTCAGGACGGCAATATCGACGGTCTTGCGCAGACGTCGGGCAATCTCCAGCATCGCGTGATCGGGCTGCATCGAGCGGCGCCGCGCCTCCACCCACTCGTCGAGCGACAGCGGATAGCCCATGCGTTCGCCAAAGCCCCGCAGATAGTCAGGGGCGTCGAGAGCGCCGGAATCGCCGAGCAGCTCGAATCCGCTGTCCCAGATTGCCTTGTGGACGAGCTCGCTGGTCGATCCCGCGAGCTCCGCCAGGCATGCCACACGCTGTCCCCTGTCGTAGTTGCACAGGACATTGTCCATGTCGAAGAGGACGAGCTTGATCGCGTCAGTCACGGTAGCACTCTCGGATTGGCTTAAATGTCCGGTCGATTCGTAGTCATATCCCGCTGGAACGTGGACGACAAATCCAGGCCGGGCCGAGCTCCGAGATGAGCGCGACACCTCTACGATCGTGATGCGCGGCGGCGGGCCAGCTGGTGCAACACTGTATCGAAAGCCGGGATCGCTCCGGTCTCGCGGAGCCACGTGTCGGTCAGCTCCCTGAGCTCGCCCGGCGTCAGGCCGAACTTGCGGCGAAACGCCCGGATGAAGGTGGAGTCGCTGCTGAACCGCAAGCCGACAGCGAGGTCGATTAGACGTTTGTCCTGCGCCGCCGGCGACAACAGCCGCTGAAAGGCGAGATTGAGCCGCTGCTCTCTCACGTAATGCGCCAGCCCGCCATCTGCCTCGAACAGCCGGTAAAGCGTCGCGCGCGAAATCTGGAAATGGCGGCAGAGCTCGCTTACGCCGAGCGCGTCGGTCTCGAGATTGTCCGCGATGCGGCGCTTGATCATTGCCAGATAAAGATGTCGCTCGGCCCGCTCGACGCCTTCGGCGATGTCGGCCGTACCGCCCGCAGCCGCGGCAACGATGTCGGCGATGGCCTCGATCGTGGCCTCGACGCTGCCCGCCTCTGGCTCAGGCGGCAGCGCAAGCGCTGCGTAATGGCTTGCGAGCAGGCGCGCGTGAGGGTGGTCTGACGGCAACAGGGTAGCCGTCGCCGAATCCGGATG
Source organism: Bradyrhizobium sp. B039 (assembly GCF_038965675.1). Classification (NCBI taxonomy): domain Bacteria; kingdom Pseudomonadati; phylum Pseudomonadota; class Alphaproteobacteria; order Hyphomicrobiales; family Nitrobacteraceae; genus Bradyrhizobium; species Bradyrhizobium sp. B039. The sequence goes on along the minus strand of NZ_CP152416.1, from coordinate 8,188,914 downwards.
CGCGAGCCGTGGCGCCAGCATCGACCGTTGCACGATGATTGCCATCAGGTGGGTGCGTCCGCTACCGCCGCGAAACACCGTCCGGTTCGGCTGCGCCATGTCGAGCAGGCAAATGTCACCGGGCCGCAACGTCACCTCGCGGCGACCGGAGCTGAACCGCATCTCGCCTTCGATGCAGAGGGTCATCTGATAGTGGTCGAGGCCGCCGCGTGCGATGTGCGCAGGCGTCCGGTCGTATTCGAGGTCAGTGGCGCGAGAATCGACCAGCAATGCGTTGCCGGCCATCACTGTCGTGGTGGTGATGTGGAAATCGTTCTCGTCGGTGAGCGCAATGACATCGCAGATGTCCACGGTCATCGCGCGCAACTGTCTCAGCGCGCTCGGCCCGTGTTCGGGGTCGTCCGCCAGCATCGTCTTGTTCACCGCCGTCTCGTCCGCATCACGCCTCGACGAGGTCGCGCGCCTTAATGTTCTGAGCCCGGCAGCAGACCAGCATCGCCCCCGCATGTAGCGGTTCGGCAACGAGGACGCAAGCGACGTCGGACGATGAGGGCGTTCGACGAGGCTGCGGGCGCGCGGCCTCGATGTGCCGCACATGCATCACTGTTCACCGAAATCCACGCCTGAGACACCGGGCACATTGTGCAGGTGTCCAGTCTGCTAACGACGCGTCGAGATCACCAGCGTTGCCACGCAGCTTGCGTCCGAGGCTCTTCGTGACGACCAGATTGCGTCCGCCCTCGTGCCTGTCGATCGGGCAGACGAGCCTTCGGCTTGGTGCACGCCGGTGTGCAGCGCTCGCAAGTGTTGCGGTCATGGCATCGTTCTTCGGCCTGTCCGGTGCGGCGCGCGCAGCGACGCTGGTGGTGACCTCTACGGCCGACAGCGGCGCCGGCAGCCTGCGGGGGGAGATCGCCAGCGCCACGAGCGGCGACACCATCCTGTTTCAGGTCAGCGGTACCATCACGCTCCTGAGCGAGCTGCCGATCATCACCAAGAACATCACCATTGACGGCAATGGTAACAACCCGACCATCAGCGGCGCCGGCACCTACCGGCCGTTCTTCATCGGCGATGCCGGGACCACCGGCTCGACCTATTCGGTGACACTGAAGAGCCTGACCATCGCCAATGCGGTGGCGCAGGGCGGAGCCGGTTTGGGCTCCGGTGCCGGCGCCGGACTCGGCGGCGCGGTCTTCGTTTCCAGCAACGGCGCATTGACCTTGTCGAACGTCGCCGTCTCGAACACGCAGGCCAAGGGCGGCGGCGTCGTGGACAACTTCGGAGAGGTGGGCGGCGGGGGCGGCATGGGCGGCAAGTCCTATCCTCTGACTCCGGCTGGAGGCGGTGGACTATTCGTCGGCTCGGACGCCAACAGCTCGGGCACTGCCGGCGGTTCGAGCGGTGGGGTGCATAACGGCGGTAGTGGTCCCCAGACCGGAGGCGCCGGTGGTTTCGCCAGCGGTGGCGGCGGTGGCTCGTCCGGCGGGGGGCCCGTGGCTGGAGGCGCGGGCGGTTTTGGCGGTGGCGGTGGCGGTGCCAATGCGGGCGGAGCAACAACGGGCGGTTCGGGCGGCTACGGCGGCGGAGGTGGCTCGGCAGCCGGATTGTCCACCTCGACCGGCGGTGCCGGCGGCTTCGGGGGAGGCGGCGGCGGCGGGATCACGGCTGCCGGGAGCGGCGGCTTTGGCGCCGGCAATGGCGGCAGTGGTGGGACCGGATCCAACTCCGGTGGTGGTGGCCTCGGTGCCGGCGGTGCCATCTTCGTGCAGAGCGGCGGGACGGTGGCCGTTCAGGGCGATCTTTCGCAAACGACGAGCAGCGTTTCGGGCGGCACGGGCCTCAACGGCGGCGGCAACGGCTCGGCCTTCGGCTCCGGCATCTTCTTCCAGGGCACCGGCGGGACGAGCACCGTGCTCGGCTTTGGCTCTGGCAACCAGTCCATTGCCAATGGCATCACCGACTATATCGGCTCCGGCGGCAGCAATCCCGGCGGCGGGACCAACGCCGCCGACCAGGGCGGCAGTGTCGCGATCACCAAGAGCAATGGCGGCACGCTGACGCTCTCGGGCGCCAATACCTATAGCGGCGGCACCACCATCAACGAGGGCACGACGCTTGTCGTCGGCAATGGCACCGCGCTTGGCAGCGGCGCCTTGACGCTCAATGGCGGCACGACGGGCGTGACCGTGAACTTCAACGGCAGCTTCAGCGTCGGCAACAACATCGTCGCGACAGGTGATCCCACCTACAACGTTCTCACCGGCAACACGGTGAATCTCACGGGTGTTCTGTCCGGCTCCGGCGACGTCGTCGTCAACGAAGCGAACGGTTACGCCGGAACGCTGATCCTGTCCGGGGCCAACACCTACAGCGGGCCGACCATTGTGGACGCGGGCACGCTGCAGGCCGGATCGACCAGCGCTTTCGGCAGCAATTCCGCGGTCACGGTCGCCGGCGGCGCCGTGCTCGATCTCGCCGGCTTCTCGAATGTGATCGGCTCGCTCGCAGGTGCCGGCACGGTCAGCAACAGCGGCGGCGCCGCCACGCTGATCGCCGGTGGCGACAACACGTCCAAGATCTTTTCGGGGACGATCCGCGACGGTGCGGGATCGCTCGCGCTGACCAAGACCGGCGACCTTCCAGGCGCTGCCGGGCGCGAGCTTCGTCGTCAACGGCGCTGCGCAGGCTCGCGACTCCGCGCTCACCACGGCTTCCGTGGAGATGAGCTGGCTGAGCGGCTGGTCCGCGGCGGCGAGCTTCGAAGGCGAGTTCTCGAACGTCACCCGCAGCTACGCCGGCAAGGGCAGCGTTCGCTACGCCTGGTAGGCCGGCGACTGCGTCACGCGCTCCTCGCGGGCCAGGGCACGACCTGTCCCGACATCACCAGCCGGTCGCGGCCGCTGTCCTTGGCGGCATAGAGCGCGCGGTCGGCGGCCGCCACCAGCGCGCTGGAGTCGGTCGTGGTCTCGGATGGAAACGCCGTCGCGCCGCCCACACTCGCGGTGACGAGCCGCGAGGGCGGATTCTGTGCATGCAGCATGGCGAGGTCGCGCAACGCACCGCGAATCTCCTCGCCGACCCTGGCGCAGCCGTCGGCGTCGGTGTTAGGCAACAGCACGGCGAACTCCTCGCCGCCGTAGCGCGCCGCGAAGTCGGCCGGCCGCCGGGGATGAGCGGACAGGATCCGCCCCAGCGCACGCAGGCAGCCGTCGCCGGCCAAATGTCCGTAATGGTCGTTGAACGCCTTGAAATGATCGACGTCGATCAGCAGGAGCGAGAGTTGGGTGCCATCGCGGCGGGCGCGGGCCCATTCGTCCGCGAGGCGCTCATCGAATGCGCGCCGGTTGGCGAGCCCGGTGAGGCCGTCGGTCGCCGCGAGCGAGGCGAGCTTGTTCTGCAAGTCCTTCTGCTCGGTCATGTCGCGCACCACCGCGACGACGCCGTCGATCTCGCCGCTGTCGGACGCCCGGGTCACGTGCAGGGCCGACTCGGCCCAGATCTCGCCCTTGTCGCGATGGCGCTGACGGTAGACGAACCTCGCCTCCTCGGCCTCGCCATTCTTCAGCGCGGCAATGGCCTGCTCGACCCGTTCCATGTCCTCCGCGTGAACCCCGGCCACGGCCGACGTCCCCAGGAGTTCGTCGGAAGACCAGCCGATGATGCGCGCGCATGACGGAGAAACGTAGATCAGCCGGTTATCCAGCCCGATCCGGGTCACCATGTCGCTGGATTGCTCGGCCAGCAGGCGGAAATGGGCTTCCTTGGCGATCAGAGCCTGTGCCATGCGCTGCCGCTGCAAGAGCTGACGGACCAGGTAAAAGCCGATCGCCGCGATCAGCAGGACGAGGCCGACGACAACGGTCATGCGTGCGCCCGCCGCGCGGCGCCAAGGGGCCAGCACGTCGTCCTGCGACTTGCTCGCCAGCACCATCAGGGGATAGCGGCTGCTGCGCTGGTAGTAGCTGAGCCGCTGCATGTTATCCAGCGGCGACTTGAAATAGTAGACTGCCGCAGCCGGACGGCTTTTCCATTGCTTGAACAACGGCGCGTTGGACAGGTCGCGTCCGACGAAGGCGCCGCTCTCGTCGTGGCTGCGCGCCAGCATGATGCCGTCGTTGTTCAGCAGCGACGCCGAGCTGTGCGGACCGAGGTCGAAGCGCTCGTAGAACTTGACGAAATAGCTGACGTCGATCGTGAGCAGGGCAACGCCGGCGAAGCTGCCGTCGGGATGGTTGACCCGGCGCGACGCAGTGATGATCCACTGGCCCCCGGCCCGGCTCTTGACGGGGCGTCCGATCAGTGTGCCCGGATCCGGCGAGTCGCGATGACGCTGGAAATATTCGCGGTCGCTGTTGTTGAATTTGGAGAAGTCGACCTGCTCGGTCGTGGCAAGCCAGCGGCCGGTCTCGTCATAGACGAAGATGCCGCGGATGCGGTCCGATGATTTGCGGGTCGGCAGATAGGTCTGGAGCTTTGCGATCGTGTCCGGACCCGTTCCATCGAGCTCGAGCCGATGGACCAGCCCGACGAGGATGGTATCGACGAGTTCGAACGTGTCGTCCGCATGCTGGATCAGCGATTGCGCGAGGTTGGTCACGTCGATTTCGGCGGTCCTGAGCTCGGCATTGCGCGTTTCCCATTCGCGCCAGCCGCTCAGGCCCAGGATGGCGAAGCAAGTCAGCATGACAAAACCCGCCGCCCAGAGCGGAAGACGCGTTTTCCCGAGGTCGCGGCCCGTATTCATCAGGCTTGCTCCATTTCGGTGCAAACCTCTCACTTTCGCCTTAACGGCCTGTTGCGTCATCCGCGCTGATTGTGCGAATCCCGTACTCGGCCGGAACCGGTCCTCGATGTTTCGACGGGTTATCGTCGGCTGATGTTAACCACGCTGACCTCACGCCGGATCCGCCCGGCGTTCCTGCCTCACTCCTCCAGCGTAAACCCGACGCGCAGCGTCACCTGGTAATGGCGCACGGCGTTGTTCTCGATGTGGCCGCGCGTCTGCACCACCTCGAACCATTTCATCTCGCGGATGGTCTTGGCGGCGCGGCTGACCGCGTTCTTGATCGCATCCTCGATCGAGGTCTCGGACGATCCGACCAGTTCCAGGATCTTGTAGACGTGATCTTTCTCGGCTGTGGGCATGGCGCGTCTTCCCCTGTGCTTTGACGGGCCCGGATACCGCTCCCGCAGTGTATTCGAGAGCGTTGGGCCTCCAGATTGAACGGACGCCCGCGCTTCGGGTTCCGTGCTCCGTGATGGCCCGCATGCGCCAGCCAAGGTGGAGCAGGCCGCGCCCGCGAGTGTTGCCGCGGTGAAGAAGAGATAGCCGATGCCGACCGACAGAAATGCGAGCGGCGCCGTCAGCAGTCGTATTGCGGTGGATTGGTCCAGGCCCTGAAGCCATATGCCGCCGGCGACCTCGAACCTGACGGAGCGCCGGCCCGCCCACACCGCTGGTTCCCGGTTTGTGCAAGTGCACGAAAATATGGCTCCCGCCTGCGGGCGGTACCCTCAAATTCGTGCGCCGCCGCATGGCCGCTCTTGCTCGCGCCAATGCGGGCGCGTTAGCCTCAATCCGCTTCCTTATACCTTCGATGTGCAGCGATGATCGGCCGTTGGACGAAGAGCGCTTTGGTCGCAATCAGTCTGTCCGCCGTGCCCGCGATCGGCGCAGTGCAGGACGATCTCGACGGCGCGCCCGGCACCATGTCGCTGCAAGTGACGACCGATCCGTCGATGATCGAATGCCGCAAGCTCGAAACGGTCAATCCTGCCTCGCTGATGTTCCTGCCGTTGCGGCGGACGTTCAACGAGGATTTCGACGAGCACCCGCTGTCGGGCGGACGCTGGGTGCCGCACTATGCCGGCGGTGCGGCGTGGCCGGAGGCGCGCTATTGGGGCGGCGACGGCTCCGACTTCAAGCGCAAGACCAGCGCCAATGGCGAGCAGCAGATCTATGTCGATCCGCGCTACACGGGGCGCGCATCGGCGCCGCTCGGGCTTGATCCGTTCAAGGTGAAGGACGGCGTGCTCTCGATCGTCGCGAGCCGCACGCCGCAGGAATTGAAGTCCGTTCTGTTCAACAACGAGTACATCTCCGGGATCCTGACCACGCAGGGCAGGTTCGCGCAGAAGCACGGCTATTTCGAAATCCGCGCCAAGGTCCCGGTCGGTCATGCGGTGTGGCCTGCGTTCTGGATGCTGGCGGACGACGGCGGCTGGCCGCCGGAGGTCGATGTGCTGGAAGGCCGCGGCGAGCGGCCTGGCGATCTCGTGATGACGACGCATTGGCGGATTCCGTCGACCCAGAAGATCCAGTCCTGCGGCTTCGACTTCGCGGTCGGCGACGCTTCGAGCACATTCCACAATTACGGTGTGCTGTGGGAGGAGGATCGCCTGGTCTACTTCATCGACCGCAAGCCGGTCTCCGACATCAAGGTGCCGATCGGCTTTGACGATCCCATGTACCTGATCGTCAATCTCGCGATCGGCTCGAAGTTCTTCGTCGGCGTCGGTCCCGTCGATGCGCAATCGCCGCCGAGCGTCGCATTCGAGATCGACCGGATTTCCGCCTATCAGATCGACATGGAGCAGGCGCGGAGATAGATATGTCGGCGGATTTCTCGCGGCGTCGTTTTGCCAAGCTGGCGGGCCTTGCCGCGCTGGGAGGCGCGACGGGCGTCCGCGCTGCGGAGAGCGAAACGCCATCGGCCGGGCGCGGTGCGCCTTTCCCGAAGGATTTCCTGTGGGGCACGGCGACCTCTTCCTACCAGATCGAAGGCGCCGTCAACGAGGACGGCCGCGGCAAATCGATCTGGGACATTTTCAGCCACACCCCCGGCAAGATCGAGGACGGCTCCACCGGCGACCGCGCCAACGAGCACTATCACCGCTACAAGGAGGACGTCGCGCTGATCAAGGCGCTCGGCGTCAAGGCCTACCGCTTCTCGATCGCATGGCCGCGGGTGTTTCCTGATGGGACGGGTCAACCCAATCCCAAGGGGCTCGATTTCTACAACCGCCTGGTCGACGAGTTGCTCGCAAACGGCATCGAGCCCTACGCCACGCTCTATCACTGGGATTTGCCGCAGTCGCTCCAGGCCCGCGTCGGCGGCTGGCAGTCGAGCGACACCTCGAAGGCCTTTGCCGACTACGCTGCGTACGTCGCCGCACGCCTGACCGATCGCGTCAAGAACGTCTTCACGGTGAACGAGGTCGGGCGCTTCGTGAATTTCGGCTATGGCTGGGGCATCGACGCGCCCGGCCTCAGGCTGCCGGCCGCGCAGCTCAATCAGGCCCGCCATCACGTCGCGCTGGCGCACGGGCTTGCCGTGCAGGCGATTCGCGCCTCGGGGCGCGCCGGCACAAGGGTCGGCGCAGCCGAGAATATCGCGGCCTGCGTGCCGGTGATCGCAACGCCCGAAAACATCCGTGCCGCCGAGATCGCCACGCGCGAGCTCAATGCCGGCTTCCTCGGCGTGGTGCTGGAGGGCAGATATACCGACGGCTTCCTCGCCTATGCCGGCGCGGACGCGCCGAAATTCACGGCCGAGGAATTGAAGATCATCGGTGCGCCGAACGACTTCGTCGGCCTCAACATCTACGCGCCGCAGTTCTATGTCACCGCCTCCGACCGCGCGCCCGGCTTCCACGTGCTGCCGTTCCCCACCTCGTTCCCGCACATGAATTCGGAATGGCTGCGGGTCGGCCCCGAAGTGATCTACTGGGCGCCGCGCCTTGCCGCGAAGATCTGGAACATCGAGACCATCTACATCAGCGAGAACGGCACCTCGTCCGAGGATAGGATCGCCGCCGACGGCCAGGTCTACGACCTCGACCGCATCATGTTCCTGCGCAACTATCTGACCCAGATGCAGCGCGCCGTCGCCGAGGGCGTGCCGATCCGCGGTTATTTCCTCTGGAGCCTGATGGACAATTTCGAGTGGATTTTTGGCTACGGCAAACGCTTCGGCCTCTACCGGGTCGACTTCGAGACGCAGGCGAGGGTCGCGAAACTGAGCGCGGCGTTCTATCGCGACGTGGTGGCGAGGAACGCGATCGGGGTTTGAGGTTGCGCGCCGACCCTACGGATCCAGTTCGGTATCCCAGTAGAGATAGTCCAGCCAGCTGTCGTGCAGGTAGTTCGGCGGGAACATGCGGCCGTTGCGGTGGAGCTGGTGCACGGTCGGCGCGAAGGCGCTCTGGCGCGGAAACATCTTGGCTTGCGCAGGCGTAAGGTTGCCCTTGCGCAGATTACAGGGCGAGCACGCCGCGACCACGTTTTCCCAGGTGGTCTGGCCGCCCTTGCTGCGCGGGATGATGTGATCGAAGGTGAGGTCTTCGGGCGAGCCGCAATATTGGCAGGCGAAACGATCGCGCAGGAAGACGTTGAACCGGGTGAAGGCGGGGTGGGTGGTCGGCTTGACGAAGGATTTGAGCGAGACCACGCTTGGCAGCTGCATTTCCAGCGTGGGACTTCGGACCGCCTGATCGTAATGCGCGACGATGTTGACGCGGTCGAGGAACACCGCCTTGATCGCGTCCTGCCACGACCACAGAGACAGTGGATAGTAACTCAGCGGCCGGAAGTCCGCATTCAGCACCAACACCGGCCAACTGCCTTGCGAGACATGTGCGTTCAAGTAACGCTCCCGGCCTCCATGTACGCTGCGAAGCAGCATGTATTGACATACTACATGCAGCGTGACGGGATTGTGAAGCCCGTTGAGCGACTTATTCAGGCGCAGGCAATGCGGCGGCGGGGTGGCAAAAGCGCTCAAAAACGCCGCGATTCGGGGCGGGGCCGGCAACTGGCGCGGAACCGCCTTTGGCGGCGCGTCGTGGCTTGCCGCGGCGGCTACTCCCGTACCCGTTCCAGCTTCTGCAAGCACCGGGTTGCGCGCACGACGGCCGGCATCTCCTGGTCCGGGAAGCTTGTCGCCCAGTTGGTGACACCGACCTCGCCGACGTAGATGTCGCCCTTCGAGTCCAGCGCGATGCCGTGGGGGGCCAGGAATTTGCCGCTGGCCACACCCGGACCTTCCTCGCCGCCGAGCCGCGCGATGTGATTTCCCTTGGCGTCCACGATCGACAGCCGCGGGCCGAGATTGGGCACATTGCGGTTGATATCGAGGCCGGGGCCCAGCTCGCCGATCACGAAGGTCGGGCTCCTGCCGCCGCAGCAGCACAGCGCGCAGGGCCGGTGCAGGTTGTTCCACTGCGTCTCGTATTTGCCCTCGCCATTGAACACCTGCACGCGATGGTTCTCGCGGTCGGCGACGTAGACCCAGCCATCGGAATCGGTGGCGATGTTGTGCACGATGTTGAACTGGCCGGGGTCGGTGCCGGGCTCGCCCCAGCTCTTGATCAGCTTGCCGTCCGGCGTGAACTTGTGCACGCGCGCATTGCCATAGCCGTCGGAGACATAGATCTCGCCTTTCGGCGACAATGCGGTGTGGGTGCAGCGGTGGAACGGCTCGCCGCTCATGAACGGCGCCGGCTTTGCGGGGATCCCGATCGTCAGCAGCACCTTGCCGTCGCTGGTGCATTTGCGCACGGTATGGTCGCCGTCGTCGGTGCAGTAGAGATTGTCGTCGGCATCGATGTGCAGGCCGTGCGCGCGCGAGAACAGGCCCTCGCCCCAACTGCGCAGGAAATTGCCCTCGCGATCCAGCACCACCATCGGATGGGCGCCGCGGTTGAAGACATAGACGCGGTCGAGGCTGTCGACCGCGACCGCGGCGACGTCGGTGAGCTGCCAGCCGTCCGGAAGTTTCGCGAAGTTTTCGACGACGCGGTAGCGGTGCTCGCCGGTGCCGAGAATGGCTGGCATTGGGTTTCTCCTCTTGTCATTCCGGGGCGCGCGTAGCGTGAACCCGGAATCCATCGGGCCGCATATCCCGGGGGTAGATGGATTCCGGGCTCGCGCTACGCGCGCCCCGGAATGACGTGTGTGTTACCTTGTATCCACCTCACGCCCCAAAATCCCTTCCTCGATGGCCTTGATCTGGAGCGCGAGATATTTCGAGTTGATCCGGCACTGCGCGAGGCTGCCGGCGATGAACCAGAGGCCGGGCTGCTTCGTGCGCGCATACATGTTGCGCAGCTCGAAGCCTTCGCCAAATCCCCAGACCGGGCCGACGCGATCGGCGACGCCATCGCCGAACAGCTTTCGCACCAGATATTCCTGCGGCTTGTAGCCGGTCGAGAGCACGATCAGGTCGGCCGGAATGGTCGTGCCGTCCTTCATCCGAACGCCCTCGGCGACGAAGCTTTCGATGTCGGAAAACTGCCTGAGCTTGATCGCCCCCTCGGCGATGAGGTTGGAGCAGCCGACGTTGAAATAATAACCGCCGCCGCGGGTGAGGTATTTGAACTGCCAGCCGGTGCCGGCCTCGCCGAAATCGAGCTTGAAGCCGACGCGGGAGAGGCCGTCGAGCAGCTCCCTGTCGAGCTCCTTCGACTGCTCCGTCAGCATCACATGGGTCTTCTTCGCCAGCGGCGTCGGCATCGAGGTCGCGATCAGATCGTTGTCCTCGAGCGTGCCCTCATTGTAGGTCGCATAGGCCAACTGCGCCGACGGCTCGATATTGGTGACCAGCGTCGGCGAGCGCTGCACCAGGGTCACCTCGGCGCCGCTGGAGTGGAGGTCTTGCGCGATGTCGTGGCCGCTGTTGCCGGTGCCGATGACGATGGCGCGCTTGCCTGTCCAGTTTTCGCCGTCCTCGTAGCGGCTGGAATGCACCAGCGTACCCCTGAAATTCTCGAGCGTTGGGATGTGAGGAACATTGGCGATGCCGCTGACGCCGGTCGCCATCACCACATGGCGCGGATACATGGTGCGCTTGCCGCCGTCCGCGCGGCGCAGCGTGACGGTCCAGCGGCCTTTCGCCTCGTCGTAAGCGCCGCCCTCGAACTCGGTGCCGGTCCAGAAGTTCAGCTCCATGGCATCGACATAGGCTTCGAACCAGTTGGCGAGCTTGTCCTTGGGGATATAGACCGGCCAGTTCGCAGGGAACGGCATGTAGGGCAGGTGATTGACCTGCACTTGGTTGTGCAGGGTGAGCGCGTGATAGCGCTTGCGCCAATTGTCGCCGATCCGCGCCTCGCGATCGACGATCAAGGTATCGACCTTCAACTGCTTCAGCCGTGCCGCGATGGCGAGCCCGGCCTGGCCGCCGCCGACCACCAGCACGGCCGGGTCGCGATCGGCGTAGTCGCGCGACGTGTTGCGCTGGTCGAGCCAGTTCGGCCCGCGGAAATCGCGCGAATAGGCCTGGCCGCGCGGCCGTGACGTGCCGAGCTGTTCCTCGAAGCCTTTGAGTTCGTCGAGCGCGGTCAGCAGCGTCCACGCCTTCAACCGGTCACCGTCGGTGCTATCAGGCACGAGCCGCAGGATGCCGCTGCCGCGGCCGAGCGCGGTCTCGAAATTGAAGATGGCTTCGATGTTGCTGGTGCCGGCGCGCGTCACCCAGCGCGGTGGCGCACGGTTCGGTGCGATCTCGAAATGGGTCGGTGCAGCCCCGGACGCGAGCGCGGCCAACGCCTGCGCGATTGCGCTGCGGCCGGCCAGCGTTTGCAAGTTCCAGCTCAGCGCCAGCACATCGCGCCAAAAGCTGTCGGGGAGGAAGAGGAGGTCCAGCGCGGTGGCGGGTTCCGGGTTGCCTAGCGCGCCCGCGAATTCATCGAGCCAGGCCTGCGCGGCGACGGAAATATCCTTCGTCCTGTCCAGCATTCGCGACCTCGTGGCCGTCTTCGCGGCGTTTCCTCTGGAGCATGATCCGGAAAAGTGTGTAGCGGTTTTCCGAAGAGATCATGCTCCAATAATAATAGAGGTCGAACGCTATACTGGATCAGCCGATGTCAAAAGCGCTTTACCCGAGCAGCGAGAGCATATGGCCCTGCTCGGGCGGAATGCGCCCCTTCAACGTGTCGAGATAAATGCGCTGCACCGCCTCCGGCCCGCGGCTCTCGATCACACGCAGGCATTTCTCCAGCAGCGGCGCGAAGCCCGACCATGCCGCGCCAAAGCGCTGCTCGATGCCGCCAGGCCCCCAATCCTTCGTCCGCTTGCGAATATGGTCCGGCGCGAAGAACCAGCGCGGTTTTGCGCCGGGCAGGGCTCCTTCGTCGGCCTCGGTGGCGCGATGTGTCAAACCGACGCGCACCGAGCATTTCATCTGGTCGCCAAAATGCCGGTGCAGTTCGGCGCGCAGGGCGCTGCTGCCGGCCATGTCGACGAAGGCGACCGGCGCATTCGATGGCAAGGACGTCACGCGGTCATAGGTGACGACCTCGTCGTAACATCCGAGCGACGTCACGAAGCCGGTATTACCGGCTGAGGTCAGGCCGATCACCTTGCGGCCGCGTGTGTGCAACAGATGCGCAAGGCCGAACGCGGTCTTACTCGAGGCGCTCGACAGCAGCACGGTCCGCGCGCCAAAATCATCGTTCTCGGCGAGGAAGTCGTCGACCAGGAACGACAGCATGAACAGCGGTCGCAATAGCGCCTGGTAGTCGCCCTGCCGGCCTGCGTAGGCGGGGTCGCCGGTGACGCGGGAGTAGAGATTGTAGACCGGCGCCACGCCTTGCCGATGCGCAGCCCCGTCGCGCAAGCCGCGCTTGCTGACGTCCGTGGCTTCGATGACGAGATGTGTCGCCATCGGAAAATAGCCGAACAACCGCTCGCCGGCGGCGACGCCGGGATGTTTCGAGGCGATCACCTCGCCAAAACCCCATACCGGAATGTTGCCAAAACCCTGCGGCGCCGGAAAGATCTGCCAGTATTTCAGCTCGTCGCCCATCACGGCATAGGTGATGTTGTTGGCGGTGAGCGCGAAGCGCTCGACCTTCACCAGCAGCGCATCCGCCGGCAGCGCGGCTGCATCCGGAATGGCGGTCTCGATCAGCTTGCACTGCTCGAGATCGTTGCGCGCAACGACGAAGTCGGTCGAGGTCATGGCGAAGGTCCCGGCTTTTTTCGTGCCGGCATCTTCTCTTTCACCTGTGAGGGCTTTGCAACAGCAACATTGTTTAAAACGGCGTTCGCCTCGCCCGCGAGCACGCCCTCGCGTTTCTTCACCGCGCGGTAATAGCTCCACCACAGATGCGCCGCCGCGCCGCGCAGCGGACGCCAGGGTTCGGCGAGCGGCACCATCTGCTTCTCCGTCGGCCGTGCCTGAAGGCCGAGGCCGATCTTGATGCCCTCCTGCACCGCGAGGTCGCCGGCCGGCCAGGCATCGCCATGGCCGAGGCAAAACAGGAGATAGACGTCCGCCGTCCACGGTCCGATGCCGGGCAGCGAGATCAGCGTGTGATGCGCGGCGTCGGCATCTTCCTCGGCGAGCACGTCGAGGTTCAGCCGCTCCGCCGTGATCTCGCGCGCAAGATGTTTCAGCGTCTTGATCTTGGCGGCGGACAGGCCAAGCCGTCCCAGCCGGTCGGTGCGCGCGCGGCCCACCGCCTCATGATCGAACGGATCTAACGCGGCCGACAGCCGTCCCCAGATCGCCGCGGCGCTGGCGGTCGAGAGCTGCTGCCCGCAGACGATATGCGCGAGCCCGGGGAAGCCCGGTTCGCGTCGCCGCAAGGCCGGCATGCCCGCAGCCGCAAGCACGGGCTTGAGCCGAGGATCGCGCTTCACCAGCGCGTGGACGGCCTCTTCGAGATCGGACTGGGTTTCGAGGTGGATGGTCATTGTGGCCTAACTCGTCATGCGCGGGCTTGCCGTCTCTGCTAAAGCTGCGCTGGCCCAATACCGAAAAGCCCGTTGATGCCTTCGGCGTAGGCGGGACCCGCGCATCCATCTCCCATCGTAACAGAGTCATGGAAGATGGATGGCCGGGTCAAGCCCGGCCATCACGAGATCCTGTCATATGTCGCCACCCGTTTTCCGATTTGCTCCGAGCCCGAACGGCTTCCTGCATCTCGGCCACGCCTATTCGGCGTTGCTCAACTTCGACCGCGCGCGGGAGGCCGGCGGGCGGCTGTTGCTGCGGATCGAGGACATCGATGCGACGCGCTGCCGGCCTGAGTTCGAGGCGGCGATCTACGAGGATCTCGCCTGGCTCGGCATTGCCTGGGAAACACCGGTGCGCCGGCAGTCGGAGCATCTTTCCGATTACCGCGCCGCGCTGGAAAAGCTCTCTGCGCTCGGCCTCGTCTATCCCGCCTTCGAAAGCCGCGCCGAGATCGCAAGACTTGTGGCCGCGCGCGAGGCCGATGGGCCGTGGCCGCGCGATCCCGACGGCGCGCCGCTGTATCCCGGAGACGCCAAGTCGCTGTCCGCCGGCGAGCAGGCGCGGTTGATCGCATCCGGCGCGCCCTATGCGCTCCGGCTCGACATGGCGGCCGCCTGCCGGCGCGTTGCCAGTCTGGCCTGGAATGAGCTCGGCGAGGGGCCGGAGGGCGAGAGGGGCGTCGTTCCCGCGCGGCCGGAGGCCTGGGGAGACGTGATCCTGGCTCGCAAGGAGACGCCGACCAGCTACCATTTGTCCGTGGTCGTCGACGACGGCCTCCAGGGGATCAGCGAGGTGGTGCGCGGCCAGGACCTGTTTCACGCCACCTCCGTCCACCGCCTGCTGCAAACCCTGCTTGGCCTGCCGGAACCCGCCTACCGCCACCACGCCCTGATTCGGGATGAAGCCGGGCGGAAGCTGTCGAAATCGAGCCGCTCGACCGGCTTGCGGGAGTTACGCGACGCCGGTGCATCGCCCGTCGGCATCCGCGCTCTGGTGGGATTAGGTGAAGTTTCTCTGGGGTTTAGCCAAACACCGCCGTGACTCCAGGGGTTCCGCCGTGCCATGCTCGACTGACGGCCCGGGGGTTCGAAGGGGATACTTCGAAGGGGAATTATGGCGGCGAAAACGCGCCCAGCGCGCACTACGCGGACGTCCAGGCGATTGCCTCGGAAGCGGTCCGGGGCGGCCGGAAAGGTGCGCAAGCGCACCACCAAAGTGGTCGCGCCGGACGTGGTCCAGGCGGCGCTTGCCGCCTTTGCCCATGAGGTCCGCACGCCCCTGACCGGCATTCTCGCGATCAGCGACCTGCTCGCGACCTCGGATCTCGGGGAGCGGGAGCGGCGCTGGGCTGACACCATCAAGGCCGGTGCCGAGCATCTGGCGAGCCTCGCCACCCTGTTCGTGGACGCCGCCCGAACCGGCAAGGGGGCCGGGAAGGGTGGCGGCGCGCTGCGGCAGGATCTGTTCGACCTGCGGGCGCTGGCCCGCAGCGCCGGCGATTCGCTCGCCGGGCGCGCCGCGGCCAAGGGCCTCCAGGCCCAGGTCGAGCTCTCCGAAAAGCTGCCAGGGCTGGTGGTCGGCGATCCCGTCCGCCTGCGCGCTGCACTCGAGAACCTCATCGACAATGCGGTGAAGTTCACCGACCAGGGCGGCGTGGCGCTCGTGGTCGCGCCTTGGCGTCCAGCCAAAGGCAAGAAAAACGACAAGATGAAGGGCAGGGTCGGCGTCGCCTTCGCGGTGTCCGACAGCGGCATCGGCCTGACCATGGCCGAGATCAAGCGGCTGTTCCGCCCGTTCACCCAGGCCAATGTCACCATCGCCTCGCGCTTCGGCGGCGCGGGCTTGGGGCTATCCTCGGTGAAGCAGCTGGCGCGCGGGATGGGTGGCGACATCTCGGTCGCACCGCGGCGCGGCGGCGGCGCCACCTTCACATTGACCGTGACGCTGGACGCGGCGGGACCGGCCAGGTCCCGCAAGGCGAAGGGCGAAGCCGAGGCCGATGCGGCGGCCGCGCTGCGCGTGCTCAGCGTCGAGGACAATCCGTTCGGTCGCGTCGTGCTCAACACCATTTTGACCGAGCTCGGCCATCATGCCGAGTTCATCGGGCGCGGCGAGGACGCGGTGAACCGGCTGGCACAGGGGGCCTTCGACGCGGTGCTGATGGACATGGTGCTGCCGGGCATCGACGGCGTCGAGGCCATCCGGCGGATCCGCACCATGCCGGCGCCGCTCGCTCAAATACCCATCATCGGCGTCTCCGGGCGCGGCGAGGACGAGGCGGCCTCGCGCGAGGCGGGCGCCGACGCCTTCCTGGTCAAGCCCGTGTCTCCGCGTGCTTTAGCGACTGCGCTGCTTGAAGCGACACGCCGTGAGGTAGCCGCGACTTGATGATCGCGGCGTTGAGCTCGCCGCCGTAGACGAAGATCGCGGCGATGAAATACAGAAACACCAGCGCGATGATCACCGAGGCCAGCCCCGCATACATCGTCACGTAATTGTTGGCGAAGCGCGCCAGATATTGCCCGAACACGATGCCCGAGATCAGCGACGCCACCATGGTGAAGACGATGCCGGGCAGGATCTGGAGGAAGCTGCGCCGCCCCGCCGGCACCCACGCATGCAGGATGATCAGCGCCACCACCAGCGCGCCGATGGTGATGCCGTAGCGCAGCCAGGTGAGGATGCTCTCGTTGGACTCGACGAACAGCGGGATGTGGCGTCGCGTCGCCTCGATGATGAGTGGGCCGAGCACGATCAGGAACGCCATGGCAAGCGCGGTGAAGGCCGCAACCAGCGTATAGCCGATCGACTCCAGCCGCAGCCAATACCAGCGCCGCATCTCCACCACCGCATAGGCGCGGTTGAGCGCGACGCGGAGCGCCTCGACTCCGTTCGAGGCGAAATAGACCGACAGCGCCGCGCCGATGGTCAGCACGCCGGTGCGGGTCGTGGTCAGCACGTCGTGGATCTCGCCGGAAAGGCTGTCGGCGACCTGCTTGGGCCAGACCTCGAGCATCAGGCTGGCGGCCTGGTCGGCGAGCTCCTTGGAACCGAAGAAGCCGGCGAGCGAGGTCAGCACGATCAGGAACGGGAACAGCGCCATCAATGTCGACAGCGCGATGTGGCTCGCGATCGCCCAGCCGTCGTCGGCCAGGAACGTGTAGAACGCATCCATCACGACGACGTAGATGTAGCGGATGGCTTTCACGGCTTGCCCCGGCGCATACCATCTCCCCGCTTGCCGGGAGAGGCAAAGAAGACAGGCGACCTATGCAGATCAGAAATCATCCAGCTAGCTTCTGATATTATTGGCTTAAAAGCCAGATCGGCGACCAACCCAGTCGTCATTCCGGGGCGATGTGACGGGACCGCGCAAAGCACGACCCGGAGCATCGAGCCCGGAATCCATTTCGCCGCGCGTGACGCAGCTTGATGGATTCCGGGCTCGCGCCACCGGGCCGCGTTGCGGACCCGTTGGCGCGCCCCGGAATGACGGGTGGGGGGAGATAGCGGACCGGCGCGCACGGTGTTATCTACCCCCGATGGCATTTATCCTGAGTACTTTCATCCTGCCGGCGGCAGCCGGTGCCGTGGCGTTGGTGCTGCTGCTCGGTCTCGTCAACATGATGCGCGGCGGCTCGCCCAACACCTCGCAGAAGCTGATGCGCTGGCGCGTGCTGCTGCAGTTCGTGGCGATTGTCATTGCCATGATCGCGGTCTGGGCGATGGGGCGTTGAACATGGTTGTGCTGAATCGCATCTATACGAAGACTGGTGACGACGGCACGACAGCGCTCGGCTCGGGCGAACGCCGTCCGAAGTATGATTTGCGCATCGAGGCCTATGGCACGGTGGACGAGACCAATGCCGCGATCGGCGTCGTGCGTCTCCATACCCATGATGCGCCCGAGTTCGATGCGATGCTCGGCCGCATCCAGAACGACCTGTTCGATCTCGGTGCCGACCTCGCCGTGCCCGAGCGTGAGGGCAAGGTGGAACGGCTGCGGGTGGTGGCAAGCCAGGTCGAGCGGCTCGAGCACGACATCGACGCGCTCAACGACAAGCTCGCGCCGCTCACTTCCTTCGTGCTGCCGGGGGGAACGCCCGCTGCCGCCTACCTCCATGTCGCACGCACGATATGCCGCAGGGCGGAACGCGTGATGGTGGAACTGGCTGCCCAGCCGGGCGAGCCGGTCGGCGCTGCTGGTATCCAGTATATGAATCGCCTGTCGGACTTCCTGTTCGTGGCCAGCCGCGCCGCCAACCATAACGGCGCCGGCGACGTGCTCTGGGTTCCAGGCCAGAACCGCTGACCCATTGGAGCGGCGCATTTCTAAGGTCTAAAATTTGGCCCCTTCGCGCGTTGACCGGGCCGGGTCAGGCCTTTAGGTTCCGCGCCAGTTGATAACCCCCCTCCCAAATTGAGTGAAAGAGGATCGATGAAGGTCTTAGTGCCGGTAAAGCGGGTGGTCGATTACAACGTCAAGGTCCGCGTCAAGGGCGATGGATCGGGCGTTGAACTCGCCAACGTCAAGATGTCGATGAACCCGTTCGACGAAATCGCGGTCGAGGAAGCGCTGCGCCTGAAGGAAGGTGGCAAGGCCACCGAGGTCGTGGTGGTTTCCATTGGACCGGCGCAGGCGTCGGAGACGATCCGCACCGGTCTTGCCATGGGCGCCGATCGCGGCCTCCTGGTGAAGGCCGAGGGCACCGTCGAGCCGCTCGCCGTCGCCAAGATCCTGAAGAAGGTCGCTGAGGAAGAGCAGCCGGGCCTGATCATCCTCGGCAAGCAGGCGATCGACGACGACAGCAACCAGACCGGCCAGATGCTGGCCGCGCTGCTCGGCTGGTCGCAGGCGACGTTCGCCTCGAAGCTCGAGGTCGAAGGAAGCGACTTCAAGGTCACCCGTGAAGTCGACGGCGGTCTGCAAACCGTGAAGCTGAAGGGACCGGCGATCGTCACCACCGACCTGCGTCTCAACGAGCCGCGCTACGCCTCGCTGCCCAACATCATGAAGGCGAAGAAGAAGCCGATCGCGGAGAAGACCGTCGCCGATTACGGCGTCGACGTCACCGCGCGCCTCGAGGTTCTCAAGACGACCGAGCCGGCGGGCCGCAAGGCCGGCGTCAAGGTCAAGGACGTCGCCGAGCTGGTGTCGAAACTCAAGAACGAAGCCGGGGTGCTCTGATGACGACGCTTCTGATTGCCGAACACGACAACGCGTCGTTGAAGGATGCGACCAACAAGGCCCTGACCGCGGCCGCCGCGCTCGGCGCGGACGTCGAGGTCCTGGTGGCCGGCGAGGGTGCCAAGGCTGCGGCGGATGCCGCCGCCAAGCTCGCGGGCGTGAAGAAGGTGCTGCTCGCCGATGGCGCGCTTTACGCGCACGATCTTGCCGAGCCGCTGGCCGCGCTGATCGTCTCGCTGGCCCCGTCCTATGACGCGATCGTCGCGCCCGCGACCTCGCGCTTCAAGAACGTGATGCCGCGCGTCGCAGCCCTGCTCGACGTCATGCAGGTCTCGGAGATCATCAAGGTGGTCGCCCCGGATACCTACGAGCGTCCGATCTATGCCGGCAACGCCATCCAGACGGTGAAGTCGAAGGACGCCAAGAAGGTCATCACGGTGCGGACCTCCACCTTCGCCGCAGCGGGCGAGGGCGGCAGCGCGCCGGTCGAGAGCGTTCAGGCTGCGGCCGATCCGGGCCTGTCGTCGTTCGTTGGCGAGGAGGTCGCCAAGAGCGACCGTCCCGAGCTGACCTCGGCGAAGATCATCGTCTCCGGTGGCCGTGCCATGCAGAGCCGCGAGAATTTCGCCAAGTACATCGAGCCCCTCGCCGACAAGCTCGGCGCCGGCGTCGGTGCCTCGCGCGCGGCGGTGGACGCCGGCTATGCGCCGAACGACTGGCAGGTTGGGCAGACCGGCAAGGTCGTGGCCCCCGAGCTCTATGTCGCGGTGGGCATTTCCGGCGCGATCCAGCATCTGGCCGGCATGAAGGACTCCAAGGTGATCGTGGCGATCAACAAGGATGAGGACGCGCCGATCTTCCAGGTCGCCGATTACGGCCTGGTCGCCGACCTCTACCAGGCGGTTCCGGAGCTGACGGCCGAACTCGGCAAGCTCGGCAAGTAAAAGCCGTTCAAAACACCGGCCGGAGGTATACACTCCGGCCGGTGTTTCATTTTTGAGGCGTTTTCTTTGGCGTGGGGCACGCCGGGGGAGCGATCCAATCTAGGTTTCGAGCCAAGGTTCTGATTAAATCAAGGCTCTGATCAATCAGACCTCCCGGCTTGGGGGATAGGCAGGCGCGATATGCGCGCCGTTCCGGTGGATGACATTATGGCGGCAGTGATCAAGAAGGTCGGCGTGATCGGCGCGGGGCAGATGGGCAATGGCATCGCGCATGTTGCGGCGCTGGCGGGCTTCGACGTGGTGCTCAACGACGTTTCGGCCGATCGCCTCAAGTCGGGCATGGCCACCATCAACGGCAATCTGGCCCGCCAGGTCTCCAAGAAGGTCGTCACCGAGGAGGCCAAGACCAAGGCGCTGTCGCGCATCGTGGCCGCCGAGAAGCTCGACGACCTCGCCGACTGCGATCTCGTGATCGAGACCGCGGTCGAGAAGGAGGAGGTCAAGCGCAAGATCTTCCACGAGCTCTGCGCCGTGTTGAAGCCCGAGGCGATCGTCGCCTCGGATACGTCCTCGATCTCGATCACGCGCCTTGCCGCCGCCACCGACCGGCCCGAGCGCTTCATCGGCATCCACTTCATGAATCCGGTGCCGCTGATGGAGCTGGTGGAGCTGATCCGCGGCATCGCCACCGACGATGCGACCTTCGAGGCGTCCAAGGAATTCGTCGCCAAGCTCGGCAAGCAGGTCGCGGTCTCCGAGGATTTCCCGGCCTTCATCGTCAACCGCATCCTGCTGCCGATGATCAACGAGGCGATCTACACGCTGTACGAAGGTGTCGGCAACGTCGAGGCGATCGACGCGGCGATGAAGCTCGGGGCGCACCATCCGATGGGTCCGCTCGAGCTTGCCGATTTCATCGGCCTCGATACCTGCCTGTCGATCATGCAGGTGCTGCACGAGGGCCTCGCCGACTCCAAGTACCGTCCGTGCCCGCTCCTGGTGAAATACGTCGAGGCCGGCTGGCTCGGCCGCAAGACCCAGCGCGGCTTCTACGATTATCGCGGCGTCAAGCCGGTTCCGACGCGCTGACGTCGTAGGGTGGGCAAAGGCGCGACGCGCCGTACCCACCATGTCTCCGCAACTAGGATGCTGATTGGTGGGCACGCTTTGCTTTGCCCACCCTACGGCTCCGTGACAATTCATGTCGCGTTAACCCCTCGCGCCTAGGTTACGGCCGGTACGAGGGTTCGCGTAATGGACATGATGGCAATGGTCAGCACCATGCTGGCCGCTCAGCAAGGCGCGTTGCAGTCGAATATCGCGGCGACGCTGACCAAGCAGAACATGGATATGGAGAAATCCACCATCCTGACGCTGATGGGCGCCGGTCAACCCTCGCTCGCCAATGTCGGCCCCGGCGTCGGCGGCAATCTCAACGTTGCGGCCTGAAACCCTTAAAGCGCCGCGGCGGCCTTGCCCGTCGCAGCCCGGATCAGCTTGAGCGCGTCCTCGCTCGCCCATTCCGCCGGTCCCGCGATCGTCGCGATCTCGCAGCCCTGCGGGTCGACCAGCACCGAGGTCGGCATGCCGAGCGCCCGGCCTATGGCCTTAAGATCCTGGAAAACCTTGGCTTTCTGATCGTTGAAATAGCCGAGCCGGGTCAAATTGGCCTCTTTCAGGAAGGTCTTGGGCTTCTCGGGGTCGCGGGTGTCGATATTGATCGCGACCACCTCGAAATTCGGGCCCGAAAGCTTGCCCTGGAGCTCGTCCAGCGCCGGCATTTCCTTCCGACAGGGCACGCACCAGGTGGCCCAGAGGTTCACCAGCAGCGTCTTGCCGCGGAAATCGGACAGCTTTTTCGGCTTGCCGTCGGCGTCCTCGAAAGCGAGGTCGGGCAGCTTCAGGGGCGCGCTCGCCATGGTCAGCGCCGCCACCTCGCCATGGGCGAGCGGGGCGATCTTTTGCGCCGTAGCCACTGCCGCCCGGCAGGCCGGATCGCCGGTAGGCGCCCGGCTCAGGCCCAGCCCGTACAACGCAGCGAAGCCGGCCAGCCCGCCGACCGCCACGGTGGCGATGACGAGAGGGATCCGGCGCGTGGCGGAGGGCTTCGTGTCGAGCATATCGTTTGTCATCCGGTCGCAGATATGGCTATCAGGGGCCTCTTAATACGGCTGGCGGCGGCCAGCAAACGTGACCAGCGACAAGCAAGGCGTGAGCAGGGGATCATGAGCAACAAGATGTGGGGCGGCCGGTTCTCGGAACGTCCCGATGAGATCATGGAAGAGATCAACGTCTCCATCGACGTCGATCGCCACCTCTATGCCCAGGACATTGCCGCGTCCAAGGCCCACGCCGCGATGCTTGCCACGCAGGGCATCATCACGGCCTCTGATGCGAAAAATATCGGCAAGGGTCTAGACACGATTTTGTCAGAGATCGGCAAGGGCGGCTTCACGTTCAAGCGCGCGCTCGAGGACATTCACATGAATGTCGAGAGCCGCCTGTCCGAGCTGATCGGCCCCGCCGCCGGCCGGCTGCACACCGCGCGCTCGCGCAACGACCAGGTCGCCACCGACTTCCGTCTCTATGTCCGCGACGTTCTCGACGAGACCGATACCGCGCTCGCCGCGTTCCAGCAGGCTCTGGTGGAACGCGCATTGGAGCATGCCGGCACCGTGATGCCCGGCTTCACGCATCTGCAGACAGCGCAGCCCGTGACCTTCGGCCATCATTTGCTCGCCTATGTCGAGATGGCCGCGCGCGACCGCGGCCGTTTCCAGGACGCCCGCAGGCGGCTCAACGAATCGCCGCTCGGCGCCGCCGCGCTCGCCGGCACCTCGTTCCCGATCGATCGCCACGCGACCGCAAAGGCGCTTCTGTTCGACCGGCCGATGGCGAACTCGCTCGACGCGGTCTCCGACCGCGACTTCGTGCTGGAGACGCTGTCGGCGGCTTCCATCTGCGCCGTGCACATGTCGCGCTTTGCCGAGGAGATCGTGATCTGGACCTCGCCGCTGGTCGGCCTCATCCGCCTCAGCGACAAGTTCACCACCGGCTCCTCGATCATGCCGCAGAAGCGCAACCCGGATGCCGCCGAGCTCGTACGCGCCAAGACCGGCCGCGTCATCGGTGCGCTCAACGGTCTCCTGATCGTGATGAAGGGCCTGCCGCTCGCCTACCAAAAGGACATGCAGGAGGACAAGCAGGGCGCGATGGAGGGCTTTGCCGCGCTGTCGCTCGCCATCCGCGCCATGACCGGCATGGTCCGCGACCTCGCGCCCGATGAGGCCAAGATGAAGGCCGCCGCCGGCGAGGGCTATTCCACCGCGACGGATCTGGCCGACTGGCTGGTGCGGACGCTGAAGATGCCGTTCCGCGAGGCGCACCACGTCACCGGCCGTATCGTGGCCAAGGCTGCCGAGGGCGGCGTGGCGCTGCATGAGCTGCCGCTGAAGGAGATGCAGGCGATCGAGCCCAGGATCACCAAGGACGTGCTCGACGTGCTCTCGGTCGAATCGTCGGTGAAGAGCCGGACCAGCTTCGGCGGTACCGCGCCGAAGAACGTGGCGTCGCAGGCAAAGAGCTGGGCGAAGCGGCTGGAAAAAGAGCGAAAATTGGGCTGAGGGGCAAAATTTCGCTTATGTTTCATGGTCATCCGGCTCTCGCCAGAGCGCGCCAATCTCTGTATGGTGCGCCCTGCGTAGTGGGGAATTCGTCGTGACGTCAAAGTTTCGCCCGGCCGGCTCGGGGTGGGCCATCATTGTCTTGAGCCTGACGGCGCTCGCGCTTGCCGGCTGCGGCCGCAAAGGTCCCCTCGACCTGCCGCCGACCGCCTCCGGCGCGTCCACGGCCAACGTCGCAGCTCCAACCGACACCGAGACCGCAGCCCAAAAGACGCCGAGCCTGTTCAACCCCAGCTCCGCCGCCGACGCCGCCCCCGCGGCGTCCAAGGGCAAGAAGAAACCGTTTATTCTCGACCCGCTCCTGGACGACCAACCCAGCAAATAGGCTGGGGCAACTGAGCCAACGCCATGAACCATTTCGACTACCGCAACGGCGTGCTGCACGCCGAGGCGGTGAACCTGTCCGAGCTGGCCGCAACCGTCGGCACGCCGTTCTATTGCTATTCGACCGCGACGCTGGAGCGGCATTACCGCGTCTTCGCCGATGCTTTCGCCGGCGAGAAGGTGCTGGTCTGCTACGCCATGAAGGCGAACTCCAACCAGTCGGTGCTGCGTACGCTCGCTAGGCTTGGCGCCGGCGCCGACGTGGTCTCCGGCGGTGAATTGAAGCGTGCTCTGGCCGCGGGTATCCCCGCACGCAAGATCCTGTTCTCCGGCGTCGGCAAGACGGAAGACGAACTGCGCGCTGCGCTCGCCGCCGACATCCTCTGCCTCAACGTCGAATCCGAGCCGGAGCTCGAGCTGTTGTCGCGCCTTGCGACCGAGATGGGCAAGACCGCGCGGATTTCCGTGCGCGTCAATCCCGATGTCGACGCCGGCACGCATGCCAAGATCTCCACCGGCAAGTCCGAGAACAAGTTCGGCATCCCGATCGCGCATGCCCGCGAGGTCTATGCGCGCGCGGCGAAGCTGCCCGGGATCCAGGTGACCGGCACCGACGTGCATATCGGCAGCCAGATCACCGATCTGTCGAAGATGGAGACGGCGTTTCGCATCCTCTCCGAATTCGTGCAGACGCTGCGTGCCGACGGCCACGACATCTCGCATGTCGATTTCGGCGGCGGCCTCGGCATTCCCTATTACATGGACCGCGAGGCGCCGCCGGCGCCCGATGCCTATGCCGCCATGGTCAAGCGCGTCAGCCATAATCTCGGCTGCACGCTGATGTTCGAGCCGGGCCGCATGATCGTCGGCAATGCCGGCATCCTGGTTGCCAAGGTGATCTATGTGAAGCACGGCGACGGCAAGAATTTCGTCATCATCGACGCTGCGATGAACGATCTGATCCGCCCGACGCTGTATGAGGCCCATCACGATATCCTGCCGGTAACGCAGCCGGCCCGGGACGCGGCCACGATGGTGGCCGATGTCGTCGGGCCGGTCTGCGAGACCGGCGACTATCTCGCGCTCGACCGCACGCTGCCGACGCCGAAGGCGGGCGATCTCCTCGCCATCATGACCGCCGGCGCCTATGGCGCGGTGCAGGCCGGCACCTACAACACGCGGCCGCTGGTGCCCGAGGTGCTGGTGAAGGACGACCAGTACGCCGTGGTGCGCCCGCGCATCGATGTCGAGCAACTGATCGCGATGGACACGCCGGCGCCGTGGCTGTGAGGCGTGTCGTGATCTCATCGTGAGACGCGACGTAACCTCGACAATTTCGGTGTCGTCCTGGCGAAAGCCAGGACCCATTACCCCAGGGAGTACTTTGGCGGGAGGCTGGTAACCACGAGTCTTCGCCAAACCTCGCCCTGTGGTAATGGGTCCTGGATCAGCGCTTGCTACGCTCGCTTGTCCAGGACTACCTGGAAAGGGGATGCGCGAGAAAACTACTTCCCCGCCAAACCGCCCGTCTTTCCCCCAACCACAACCCCCGCCTTCTTCTCGATCGGCTTGATCGCCGCGGTGAAATCGGAATCGGCGCCTTCCGCGCTGATCACGGTCTCCCACAGGCGCCCCACGGCGTCCGCGACCTCCATCGACAGGCCGAGCTGCTTCATTTCCTCCAGCGCGAGGCGCACGTCCTTCACCATCAGCCCCGTGGCGAAGCCGAAATCGAACGTGCGCGGCAGCACCGAGCGCGGAAACTTGTCGCGGCTCGCAGTATTCATGCCCGAGCCGGCATTGATGACGTCGATCATCACGGCGGGATCGAGCCCGGCCTTCACACCCATGACGACCGCCTCCGACGTCGCCACGATCGCGGTGGCCGAGAGGAAATTGTTGGCGAGCTTCATGGTCTGCGCGGCACCCGGCTTCTCGCCGATGAAGAACACTTTTCCGATCACATCGAGCGCCGGCTTGAGCAGCTCGAACTCCGCCTTCGGCCCCGACACCATTACCGCCAGCGTGCCCTTCTCGGCGCCGCCGACGCCGCCGGAGACGGGGCAGTCGATCTGTACGATGTCGCGCTTGGCGAGCAGGCCGTGAATCTTCGAAGCCATCGTCGAGCCGACGGTGGACAGATCGATGAAGCGCTTGACGCGGCTCCCCTCGATCACGCCGTTCGTCCCCGTTGCAACTTCGAGCGAAGCCTGCAGCGAGGGCAGGCTCGCCATCACGGTCTCGACCTGATCGGCAACGTCCTTTGGCGACGTCGCCGGCGTCGCACCGCGCGCCACGAGCTTGTCCACGACCTCCTTGCGCGTGTCGAACACGACGAGCCGGTTGCCAGCCTCGATCAGGCGCCGCGCCATCGGGAAACCCATGTTTCCGAGGCCGATGAATCCGATGTCCATGGTGTTTCCTTGTGTTGATCTTCGTTGTTGGTTGATCGGCGCGCGCCCATCCTCAGTGTCGTCCTGGCGAAAGCCAGGACCCATTACCCCAGGGAGGAGTTGTGGCGCGAAGAGGTCACTCCGAGTCCCCGCAGCCACATTGGTTGGTGGTTATGGGTCCTGGCTTTCGCCAGGACGACGTGGTGAGGGAGTTGCGTCCCTCACTCACACGCCCTCACGCCTTCCCATCAATCTCCGCGAACACCTCGCGCGCGATGCGAAAGCTGTCGACTGCGGCCGGCATGCCGCCGTAGATCGCGACCTGCATCAGGATCTCGCGGATCTCGTCGCGGGTGACGCCGTTGGTGAGCGCGCCCTTCAGATGCGCACGGAATTCGTGCTGGCGGTTGAGGATCGCGATCATCGCGATGTTGAGCATGCTGCGGGTCTTGCGCGGCAGCTCCTCGCGGCCCCACACCGTGCCCCAGCAATATTCGTTGAGCATCTCCTGGAACGGACGGTTGAAGTCGTCGACGTTCTTCAGGGCGTTGTTGACATAGGCTTCCCCCAGCACCGCTTTGCGGACTTCCAGGCCCTTGTCGTGCATCTTCTTGTCCATGGCGTTTCCTTCGTTTCCCTTTGCATGTCCCTTGGATGGCGGCGCGGAAATTACGGGGTTGCGGCGGGCCAGTCACGTCCTCGTGTTATGCGGGAAAAGGGGTGTCTCCCGTACAGGAACGGATGCCTCAGTGCTGCCGTTGTGATACGCTCTTCTCCACCGGGCAACCTGGAGAGCTTATTGAACGGCGTCACCCCTGACCCGTCAGACCCGATCCGCGATGGCGACGCTCTGTCGCGGTTGAAGCTGGCGCAGGCCCTCGATCGGGCGAGATATGCCATCGCGTGGGAGCGTGCCTGGCCGAATCTGGCGCGGCTTCTGACCGTCGTCGGCCTGTTCCTGGCGCTGTCCTGGGCCGGTCTCTGGCTGGCGCTGCCGTTCCTTGCCCGCGCCATCGGTCTCGTCGTTTTCGCCGGCATCGCGATTGCCGCCCTGTTCCCGCTGGTTCGCTTCCGCTGGCCGAGCCGCGAGGAGGCTTTGGGCCGGCTCGATCGCGGCTCCGGCATCCGTCACCGCCCGGCCACCACGCTCACGGACACGCTGACCTCGCAGGACCCGGTTGCGAAGGCGCTGTGGCAGGCGCAGCGTGAGCGCACGCTGGCCTCGCTCAAGCGCATCCGCGCCGGTCTGCCGCACCCGCGGCTCGCTCTGCACGATCCCTGGGCGCTGCGTGCGCTGGTCATGGTGATGCTGGTTGCGACCTTCTTCGCCGCCGGCGACGAGCGTGCGATGCGGCTAGGGGCGGCCTTCGACTGGAACGGCGTGCTGGCGCCGACCAATGTTCGCGTCGATGCCTGGGTCACGCCGCCGCTCTACACCGGCAAGCCGCCTGTGATCCTGTCGGCCGCCAACAGGGAGGCCGCGGCGCTGCCCGCCAGCGGTCCGCTCGCCGTTCCCGCCGGCTCGACCCTGATCGTGCGTTCCTCCGGCGGCAGCCTGGATGTCGCCGTCTCCGGCGGCCTCAAGGAGGTCGCCCCCACTGAAGCCACGCCCAAGGGCACCAACGAGAAGCATTTCGCCATCACCGGCGACGGCACCGCGCATGTCCGCGCGCCCTCCGGCCAGCCGCAATGGGCGTTTGCGGCAACGCCGGACCGCGCGCCGACGATTGCGCTGGCCAAGGATCCGGAGCGCCAGGCGCGCGGCGCGCTTCAGCTCTCCTACAAGATCGAGGACGATTACGGCGTCACCGGCGCCGAGGCGCACATTGGCCTGCGCGCCGCCGACGCCAAGGACGGCGCGAAGGAAGCCACCAAGGACGCCGATACCAAGGCGGCCGCACGGCCGCTGTTCCAGCCGCCGCAATTCCCGCTGGTGCTGCCGAATGCGCGCACCCGCAACGGCGTCGGCCAGACGGTGAAGGACCTCAGCGAGGACCCCTATGCCGGCGCCGACGTCACGCTGACCCTCACCGCCAAGGACGAGGCCGGCAACGAGGCTAGAAGCGAACCCTTCAACATGCGCCTGCCCGAGCGGCTGTTCACGAACTCGCTCGCGCGCGCACTGATCGAGCAGCGCCGCATCCTCGCGCTCGACGCCAACAAGAATTCCGACGTCTATGCCGCGCTCGACGCGCTGATGATCGCGCCCGAATTGTTCACCCCGGATGCCGGCTGCTATCTCGGTCTCCGCAGCCTCGCGCTCCAGCTCGAGGCGGCCCGCACCGACGACGCGATGCGCGACGTCGTGGCGAGCATGTGGGCGTTCGCGGTCACCATCGAGGACGACGGTGTCGCCGGCAGCGTCAACGCCGCGCTGCGCTCGGCGCAGGACGCGCTCAAGCGGGCGCTGGAGCGCGGTGCCGGCGAGGACGAGATCAGGGTGCTGACGCAAAAGCTCCGCGAGGCCATGGCCGGCAAGGTGCGCGACCTCGCCCGGCGTGCGGAGCAAAATCCGCTGGGACCCCGGCAGCCGTTCCCCGCGGAAGTCCAGCTCATCCTCGACAAGGCCGTCGAGCTGCGACAGAAGACCCAGCACGCGACGCCCGAGCAGCTCGAGGAGCTGGCGCAGCAGCAGGACGCATTGCGTCAGCAGCTTCAGGCCTATCGGAAGTCGGCGAGCAACCGGGCCAAGGCGGGGGACGACGGGGCCAATCAGTTTACGCGGGACCGGAAATGCGGAAGCTAGCGCGCGTGCCAGTCTTGAAGGCGATCTCGATCGCCTGCCTCGCCTTCCTGTTGGGAGGCCTTCCGTCCGTCGCTGCCCAGCAGGATCAGGATCCCGATGCGCTGCTCGATGGCGCGGAAAAGGCGATGCAGGATGCCGGCGATAACCTCCGGCAGAAGGAATCCGGGCGCAGCCTGAACAATCAATCCGATGCCATTCAGAAGCTCGAGGAGTACAAGCGCGCGACGGAAAGGAACCAATCCTCCAATCGCGATCGCTCCGTCATCACGCAGCGGGATCTGGAAGATCTTCTGAAGCAGATCGAGAAGGCGGCGCGCGAAGGCAATCGCGAGGCGGCGCAGCGCATGCTCGAGCAGCTGGCGCAGATCATGGAAAATCTCCAGATGGCGCAGCCCGGGCAATCCGGCGACAGCGACATGGAGCAGGCGCTCAACGAGCTCAGCGACATGATCCGCAAGCAGCAGCAATTGCGCGACAAGACCTACAGGCAGGGCCAGGACTCCCGGCGTGACCGCTCGCGCGGCAAGCAGCAGGGCGATCAGTCGATGTCGGACCTCCAGCAGGACCAGCAGGCGCTGCGCGACCGGCTGAAGAAGCTGCAGGACGAGCTCGCCAAGCGCGGCCTCACGCAGAAGGGACAAAAGGGCCAGAAAGGGCAGCAGGGGCAGAAGGGCCAGCAGGGCGACCAGGGACAGCCCGGTCAGGATGGCGATCAGGACGGTGACGATGACGACGGCAGCCTGGACACCGCCGACGGTGCCATGGGCGATGCCGGCTCAAAGCTCGGCGAGGGCAATGCGGACGGCGCCGTGGACTCGCAGGGCAAGGCTCTCGACGCCTTGCGCAAGGGTGCGCAGAAGATGGCCGAGGCGATGCAGCAGGGGGATGGCGAGGGGCAGGGCGATGGTCCGGGCAACCGGGCCGGCCGCCAGCAGAGCGGCGGCAATCAGACCGATCCGCTCGGTCGCCCGCTTCACGGTCGTGAGTTCGGCGACGACTATACGGTCAAGATCCCCGGCGAGATCGACGCCCAGCGCGTCCGCCGCATCCTCGAAGAACTCCGCCGCCGCTTAGGGGATACCTCGCGTCCGCAGATCGAGCTCGATTATATCGAGCGGCTGCTGAAGGATTTTTGAGGCGAGAACCCGGTTATCTCCCCAATGTCGTCCTGGCGAAAGCCAGGACCCATTACCCCAGGGAGTGGTTTGGCGAAGACTCGTCGTCCGGTACGGCTATCGATTCCTAAAAGATAGACCTCGCGGTGTGGGTCCTGGCCTTCGCCAGGACGACACCGTGTATGAGGGACGAGGATCGCGTAACAGCAGTGCTACAAGTGCGGCGCGCGCTACCTCTTCTTCGCCGCCAGCGCGTCTGCCACCGCGGTGCGGATGTCGGCGACCGAGAACGGTTTTGTCACGACGTCATGCACCAGCGCGTTGAGGTTCGAGGCGCGCTCGCGCTGGTCGGCAAATCCGGTCATCAGCAAAATCGTCAGGTCGGGGAAATCGCGCGCGGCGGAGAGCGCCAGCGCGATGCCGTCCATGACCGGCATCTGGATGTCGGTGAGCAGCAAATCGAATGCGCCGTCCTCGCGGGTCAGGATCTCCAGCGCCTCGGCGCCGTCCTGCGCGGTCACGGTCTCGTGCCCGTCCATGGCGATGGCGCGCGCCACCAGTTGGCGCATCGAATCCTCGTCGTCGGCGATCAAGATTCTTGGCATGGGACCAACCTTGGGACCAACCTCCCGTGCGGACCTTGCGAGCCTGATTACACGCTGCCGCCGGCAATGTCGCGCCGGTTGAAGAAGCGAACGTCGATATTGCGGCCCTCCGGCGGCGGGGAGGCCAGGCGCGAGCGGAAGAAGGCGCGCTCGCCGGGCCGCAGCACGGTCTGCTCCAGCACCGTATTCCAGGCATAGATCTCCGCGCCCTGCGCGTCGCGCACCGCGAAGCGCAGCCGCGGGATATCGAGCGGCTTCTTGCCCTCGCCGACGATGACGCCCTCGATCACCAGCACCTGCTTACCGTCAACGGTCTCGCTGGACAGCTTGACGTCCTTGAAGGCCAGCCCGCGCAGGTTAACGTCGAGGCCGACCATCTTGTAGAAGGCCGCGGTCTGCGGCAGCAGCCGAACCATGTCGCCGCGCCAGACGATCAGGGCCAGCACCAGCGCGCCCATGGCGGCGCAGGCGGTCGGCAGGCCGAATTGGGACTTTCGCGGCGCCGCCGTGGGGGCCTGACGCCTCACCCGTGCCCCGCGCCGGCTGAACAGGCCGCGGAACCAGGACTGGTGCTGCGCGCCGGCGACCTCGTCCTCGGCGTCCCGGGCCGCCGCCGACCACTCGTCCTCGGTCTCCTTGGCGTCCTCGTCCGGCCAGTCGCTGGCGATGGAGGGGCTGTCGACCACAGGCGTGTCGGTGGCGCCGTCGTCCTTGGCGTAGGAGTTCCACTGCTCGGCGAGGTCGGACTGGTCGTCGGCCTGGCTGGCGGCGGCCATGGCCGGGACGGACGCCTCCTCGATGGCATCCTCGGCATAGGCGACCCAGGTCTGCTTGCACCGGGAGCAGCGGACTGTCCGCCCGTTCGCCCCCAGGCTTGCAAGCTTGATGGCGTAGGATGTCGTACAATGGGGGCAGGCGATATGCATGGACGAGCCTTGATGCATGAACGAGTCTTGACGATGCCAAGGTCGCGGAGACCCGGGCGTACTGGATGCTACAGGGCGACCGTTAACGAACCGGAAACCATAACGGTCGCAAAAACCGTTGATCGCGTGTGGCGGAGCGTCGCGTCGCGGCCATCGCCCCCTCTCGAACGGAGCTGAGCTTGGTTCGGTTCGAAAATGTCGGATTGCGTTACGGCCTGGGGCCGGAGATCCTGCGCGACCTCAATTTCCAGATCCCGGCGCACTCCTTCCAGTTCCTCACCGGCCCGTCCGGCGCCGGCAAGACCTCGCTCTTGCGCCTGCTGTTCCTGTCGCACCGGCCGACGCGCGGCCTCGTCAACCTGTTCGGCCACGACATCTCGCAGCTCGGCAAGGACGAGATCGCCGACTTGCGCAAGCGCATCGGCATCGTGCTCCAGGATTTCCGCCTGCTCGACCACATGACGACCTACGAGAACGTCGCGTTGCCGTTTCGCGTCATGGGCCGCAGCGAGTCGAGCTATCGCAAGGAGGTCATCGACCTCTTGCGCTGGGTCGGACTCGGCGAACGCATGGATGCGCTGCCGCCGATCCTGTCCGGCGGCGAGAAGCAGCGTGCGGCGATCGCGCGCGCCGTGATCTCGCGGCCGCAGCTTCTGCTCGCGGACGAGCCGACCGGCAGCGTCGATCCGACGCTCGGCCGCCGGCTGCTGCGCCTTTTCATCGAGCTCAACAAATCGGGCACCGCCGTCATCATTGCGACCCACGACATCGGCCTGATGGATCAGTACGAGGCGCGGCGGCTGGTGCTGCATCAGGGACGGCTGCACGTCTATGAGTAAGCCCGACGAGCGCGGCGTGCTGGTCGACCTCGGACAGGAGCGTCCGCAGCTTCCGGCCAAGGCGCGCAACATGTCGCCGATCGTGCCGCGCGCCTCGATCCACGGCCGTGCGCTGGTTGCCGTCGTCGCCATCATGACCTTCCTCGCTTCGATGACCACGGGCACGGTGCTGCTGGTCAGCGCCTCCGCCGCCGAATGGCAGTCGGACGTCGCGAGCGAAATCACCATCCAGGTTCGTCCGCAGTCCGGGCGTGACCTCGAGCGCGACACCGCCGCGGTGACCGAGGCGATGCGCGCGCAAGCCGGTATCGTCGAGGTCAAGCCGTTCACCAAGGACGAGAGCGGCAAGCTGCTCGAGCCCTGGCTCGGCACCGGACTGTCGATGGACGATCTGCCGGTTCCGCGCATGATCATCGCGCGCGTGCAGCCCGGCACGGCGCTCGATCTTGCCGCCTTGCGCGCCCGCGTGACGCAAGTGGCGCCAAGCGCCAGCGTCGACGATCACCGCGCCTGGATCGAGCGCATGCGCTCGATGACCAACGCAACCGTGCTCGCCGGTCTCGGCATCCTCGCGCTCGTCATCATCGCGACGATCATCTCGGTCTCGTTCGCGACCCGCGGCGCCATGGCGGCGAACCGTCCGATCGTCGAGGTCCTGCATTTCGTCGGCGCCGGCGACCGCTACATCGCCAACCGCTTCCTGCGCCATTTCCTCAGGCTGGGCCTGGAGGGCGGCGTGATCGGCGGCGGCGCCGCCATGCTGGTGTTCGGCTTCTCCGAGTCGATCGCCGGCTGGTTTTCGGGGACGCCCGTCGGCGACCAGTTCGCCGCCCTGCTGGGCACCTTCTCGCTGCGGCCCTCCGGCTATGTCGTGCTCGCGGTGCAGGCGGTGCTGATCGGCGCCATCACCGCCGTCGCCTCGCGCCAGACGCTGTTCGCGACGCTGAATGATGTGGATTGAGGTTGTGCTTCTTCCTTCCCTCTTGTGGGAGAAGGTGAATAAACCGGACTCCACTTCGCCTCAAAACGTTTTAAAATCATCCGGGGAAGGGATTACCGACATCGCATGACCTCGCCGACCGACGATCGATCGCCGAAATTGCCGCGCGGCTGGCTGCGCGCAGCCGTGGTGTCGACGATCGCGTTCGCCTTCGTCGGCGCGGCGGCGGGCTTCATCGCGTTCCTGTCGCAGTTGCGCGGCGCCGAGATCGCGCCGGACCGCAAGGCGGACGGCATCGTGGTCTTGACCGGCGGCTCCTCGCGGGTGTCGGATGCCATGGAGCTGCTGGCTGCCGGCTACGGCAGGCGGCTCCTGATTTCCGGGGTGCATCCGACCTCGACCGCAAGCGACATCTCGCGGACCCTGCCGGAGAACCAGTCCTTCATGACCTGTTGCGTCGACCTCGACCGCACCGCGCTCTCGACCCGCGGCAACGCCGCGGAGGCGCGGCGCTGGGCGCAGGCGCGCCGGTTCAAATCGCTGATCGTGGTGACCTCGAACTATCACATGCCGCGCGCGCTGGTGGAATTCTCGCACGCGATGCCGGAGACGATTCTGATCCCGTTCGCCGTGGTCGGCGACAAATGGCGCGAGGAGCCGTGGTGGGCCTCGGCGTCCACCTTGCGGCTGCTGCTGTCGGAATATGTCAAATATATCGCGGCCGAAGTCAGGGTGCGGCTGGAGGATTTCGGGATTGACCTTTCGCCCGAAGTATCGGAGCAGCCTCCCGGGATGCAGCCGAAGCGGCCCGCCACTGCACAGGCCAATTGATCGGCAATTGATCGGATCGTCGATGTTCTTGATTTTCCTGCGCTCGCTCGTGTTCAACGTGCTGTTCTACGCCGTGCTGGTGTGTCTCGCGATCGTGGCGCTGCCGACCTTTGCAATGCCTCCGCGCGCGATGCTGACGGTCGCGCAATGGTGGGCGAAGGCGACGCTGGTCCTGATGCGGGTGATCTGCAACATCAAGGTGGAATTCCGCGGGCAGGAGAAGATCCCGCAGGGGCCGCTGGTGATCGTGGCAAAGCATCAGTCGTTCTGGGAAACCTTCGTGCTGCCGGGATTCTTCGACCGCCCGATCTTCATCCTCAAGCGTCAGCTCATGCAGATCCCGGTGTTCGGTCAGTTCCTGGTCAAGACCGGGATGATCGCGATCGACCGCAAGGCCGGCGTGAAGGCGCTGCTGGACATGACGCGGCGGGCGCGCGACGCGGTGCGCAGCGGCCGCCAGCTCGTGATCTTTCCGGAAGGCACGCGCCGCGCGCCGGGCGCGCCCTCCGACTACAAGACCGGTTTTGCGCAGATCTATTCGTCCTGCGGCGTGCCGTGTCTGCCGATTGCGCTCAATTCCGGCCTGTTCTGGCCGCGCCGCACCTTCATGCGCTATCCCGGCACGCTGGTGGTGGAGTTTCTCGATCCGCTGCCGCCGGGCCTGCCGAAGGACGAGTATCTCTCCCGCGTGCAAACGGCGATCGAAGAGGCGACCGACCGCCTCGTCGAAGCGGGCCGCAAGGAGCAGGAGCAGCTGATCGGTTCGGCGCCGAGCTACGCGCCGACTGGCAGCTAGCGGCTTTCGCGATCTTCGCTCGGAGCCGGCGCGTGCAGGGAATGCGCTTCCCCATGCAGCATCGTCGCGAGCTGATGCAGTTGCGTGTCGCGAAAGCCTTCGGCCTCGATCGCCTTCACCGTCGCCGTCACGTAGTCGCGGTTGGCCCCGGACTGGCCGTGCCCCTGGAGCACGTGGCGATGCTGATCGGCGAGCGACAGCCGGCCGGCATATTGCACGTGGCCGCGGTCGACGACATAGGCGAGTGCGGAGACGCGCTGCCGCGCATCGTTCTCCAGCCACACCGAGCGCATCACCTCGCGGTAGACCGACGTCACCTGCTCGCGTTCGCGCAAATAGGCGACGACGTCGGCACGGTTCTTTTCGGCGACGCGGAACGCGATGCCGCGACAGGCGCCGCCGCGATCGAGCCCGAGCACCAGGCCCGGCTTCTCCGGCGTGCCGCGATGCACGAAGGAATAGACGCAGAGCGCACGATGCTCGCCGACCAGCCGCGCCGGGACGCGCTCCTCGAATTCGAAGCCCGGCCGCCACATCAGCGAGCCGTAGCCGAACACCCAGAGGTCGCCGTTGGCTGTCGTGACGGAGGGGAGGGTGATTTCCGACATGGCGGGCACGGCTACCAGAACCGCGCCCCCAAGCGAAGCGAATTCTCCGCCTTTCGGAGCAAGCCAACCTCGCTTACATTTGACAAAATCTGAGGCCAAAGGGTCGCCGCATGTCCAATCTGACCGTTGCCGCAGGCCGCCGCCCCCGTTGGGGCCTTTTCATCGCACCCATTCTCCTCCTGATCCTCGCCGTCGCGTGGAGCTGCTTCTGGTTCTACGCCGCTTCGCAGGCCGAAATCGCCGCAGACGCCTGGCGCGCGCAGGAGGCCAAGTCCGGCCGCATCTATGATTGCGCCAAGCGCTCGATCGCGGGCTTCCCGTTCCGCTTCGAGGTCCAGTGCTCCGGCGCCAGCGTCGCCCTGGTCTCGCAGAACGCGAGCAAGACGCCGTTCACGGCGAGGCTCGACAACATCCTGGTCGTCGCCCAGGTCTACGATCCCAAGCGCGTCATCGCCGAATTCTCGGCGCCGGCGACCCTCACCGACGGCGTTACGCAAAACACCTTCGTGGTGAACTGGAGCAAGGGCCGCAGCAGCGTGGTCGGCCTGCCGGCGGTGCCGGACCGCGCCTCCATCGTGTTCGACGATCCCGTCATCAACCGGCTCGACGGCAGCGTGCAGGTGCCGCTCGCGCGCGCCAAGCAGGTCGAGCTGCACGGGCGCCTCGCGGACGGATCGCCGTCCGATCATCCCGTGATCGAGACCGTGCTCCACGTCGCGCAGGGCAGCATCCAGGGTGTTCACCCCTTGCTCGCCGAGCCGTTCGAGGCGGACACGCGCGCCAAGGTCACCGGGCTCTCCGACCTCACCCCAAAGCCATGGCCGCAACGCTTCCGCGAGATCCAGGCCGTCGGCGGCCATATCGAGATCGTGCAGTCGCGGATCCAGCAGGGCGAGATGATCGCGGTCGCGGCCGGCACGCTCGGGCTCTCGGCGAATGGCCGACTCGACGGCGAATTGCAGATGACGGTGACGGGCCTCGAGCGCGTGATCCCGGCGCTGGGTATCGAGAAAATGCTGGAAGAGGGTGTGCCGCAGGCAACCCTCGACCGCGTCGCGCCCGGCGTGAAGTCGCAGGATCTCAACAATCTGTTCGGCGCGCTCGATCGCGCCGTTCCCGGCCTCGGCAAGGTCATCAAGCAGAACGCCAATGCCGGCGTCGCCGCCGGCATCAATTCGATCGGCACCGAGAGCACGCTGGAAGGCAAGAAGGCCCGCAGCTTCCCGCTGAAGTTCGTCGACGGCGCCGTGCTGCTCGGCCCGGTCAAGGTCGGCCAGATTCCGCCGCTGTATTGAAACCTCTCTCGTCATTCCGGGGCGATGCGTAGCATCGAACCCGGAATCTATTTCGCCGCGTGCGCTGTGGCCCAATGGATTCCGGGCTCGCCCTTCGGGCGCCCCGGAATGACAGGAGCTACGGCTTCTTCAGCGCCGCATGCGGCCGGCCGAAGTCCGGCGCCGCCGAATCCTGGCCGATCTCGACGATGCCGCGACGGATGGCGCGGGTGCGGGTGAAGTGGTCGAACAGCGCTTCGCCGTCGCCGCGCCGGATCGCGCGGGTGAGTTTTGCCAGATCCTCGGTGAAGGTGCCGAGCATCTCCAGCACGGCTTCCTTGTTGGCGAGGAAGACGTCGCGCCACATCGTCGGGTCGGACGCCGCGATGCGGGTGAAGTCGCG
The DNA here is from genome assembly GCF_038965675.1 of Bradyrhizobium sp. B039. NCBI lineage: Bacteria > Pseudomonadati > Pseudomonadota > Alphaproteobacteria > Hyphomicrobiales > Nitrobacteraceae > Bradyrhizobium > Bradyrhizobium sp. B039. The sequence goes on along the minus strand of NZ_CP152416.1, from coordinate 8,151,554 downwards.
GAAGCCGCCGGCGGAGAACTTGATCACTTCCGATTCCGTCACCTGCGCCAGCTCGTCGGCGGTGCCGACGATGGTGTAGGCGATCAGATGCGGCAGATGGCTGGTGATCGCGAGCACGAGATCATGATGATCCGGCGTCATCACCTCGACCTTGGCACCCATCGCAGCCCAGAAGGCGCGCAAGCGATCGGTGGCCGACGCGTCGACGCCTTCCGGCGGGGTGAGGATGCACCAGCGGTTGATGAAGAGCTCGGCAAAGCCGGAATCCGGCCCCGAGTGCTCGGTGCCCGCCACGGGGTGCGCCGGCACGAAATGAACGGTCTTCGGCAGATGCGGCGCCATGTCCCTGACGATCGCGCCCTTCACAGAGCCGACGTCGGAGACGATCGCGCCGGGCTTCAGATGCGCGGCGATCTCCTGCGCCACCGGTCCGCAGGCGCCGACGGGAATGCAGAGGATGACGAGATCGGCATCCTTCACCGCTTCCGCATTGGTCGCCACGACCTGATCGACGATGCCGAGCTCGAGCACGCGCGCGCGCGTCTTCTCCGAGCGCGCGGTGGTGACGATCTCGCCGGCCAGGCCCTGGAGCTTCGCAGCGCGCGCGATCGAGCCGCCGATCAGGCCGAAGCCGATCAGGGCGATGCGCTGGAAGTGCGGCTGTACGCTCATTTGCCGGCCATGAAGTCGCGCAAACCGTCGACGACGAGGCGGTTGGCCTCCTCGGTGCCGATGGTCATGCGCAGGGAATGCGGCAGGCCGTAATTCTTCAATGCCCGCAGCACGAGGCCTCGCTTCGTGAGGAAGGCGTCGGCGTCGTCCGAGGTCCTGCCCCTGTCGGTCGGGAAGTGGATCAGCACGAAATTGGCGACGCTCGGCGTTACCTTCAGGCCGAGCTTGCCGATCTCTTCGGTCAGCCAGTTGCGCCAGGTCTCGGTGAACTGCTTCGACATCGCCTGATGCGCGGCGTCCTCGATCGCGGCGACCGCGGCGTACATTGCCGGCGTCGACACGTTGAACGGACCGCGGATGCGGTTGACCGCGTCGATGATGTGCTCGGGGCCGAACATCCAGCCGATGCGCAGCGCGGCGAGGCCGTGGATCTTGGAGAAGGTGTGCGTCACCACGGTGTTCTCCGTGGTGGCGACGAGCTCGATGCCCATCTCGTAATCGTTGCGCGAGACGTAGTCGCAATAGGCGGCGTCCAGCACCAGCAGCACGTGCGAGGGCAGGCCGGCGCGCAGGCGCTTGACCTCGTCGAACGGAATATAGGTGCCGGTCGGGTTGTTCGGATTGGCGAGCCACACCAGCTTCGTCTTCGGCGTCACAGCCTTGAGGATGGCGTCGACGTCGCAGGTGAGGTTCTTCTCCTGTGCGATGACGTTCCTGGCGCCGACCGCCATGGTGGCGATCGGGTAGACCAGGAAGCCGTGCGTGGTCGAGATCGCCTCGTCGCCCTGGCCGAGATAGGTGTGGGCGAGCAGGTTGAGGATCTCGTCCGAGCCGGCGCCGCAGATGATGCGGTTGGGGTCGAGGCCGAAGGTGCGGCCGATGGCTTCGCGCAGCACCCGCGAGGTGCCTTCCGGATAGTCTTCCAGATGATCTGCCACCTTCTTGAAGGCCTCGATCGCCCTGGGCGAGGGGCCGAACGGCGTCTCGTTGGCCGAGAGCTTGAACACCTTGCGGCCCGGCTCCGGCACCGGGCTCTTGCCGGGCGTGTAGGGCGCAATATCGAGAATGCCGGGGTTCGGCACGGGGCGGGACATCTTCAACTCCGGAATGGCAGGCGGCTCGTAACTTACGATTTCGACCCGGTCGGGGGCACCGTATAGCGCGTCGCGTGGCTGCCGACGAGGGCCGTGGAGCGCACCGAGGCCCCCGCCTCGATCAGGGCAGCCTTGATCTTGTCGATGCTGCTCGCGCTCGTGACCGAGACCAGCAGCGCGGCGCCATCGAAGGCGGTATCGGGCACCGCCACGATGTCGGCGAGCGGCGACAGCGCCCGCGCGATCTCGGCATTCCACCCCGAGACGCGCACGCTGAAAGTCTCCACCTCCGTCACCAGGGCACTGTCGGCGACGCGCGAGATCGCGAACACGGGCAGCGCGGCCGGATGGTCGGCACGCTCGACGAAGGGCAGCCGCGCGATGATCTTCGGTGCGCCTTCTGCTTCCAGCTCCAGCCACCACGGGGTGCGGCTGGAAGTCGCCGAGACCAGCGCCAGATCGCCCTTGGATTTCGCGACCGCCTCGACCGCGGCCTGCGCGCTGAAATGCGCGACGTAAGGCACGGTGAAGCCGAAATGGAATCGCACGGAATCGCGCATCGCGGGCTCGCTCACCGAGATGTCGGCATGCACCGCGAACGGCGCCTGCACGTAAGTGAACGTCGCGATGATGACGCGCCAGATGCTCTCGACCGTGTCGAGCGGCAGGATGCCGCGATGGCGCTCCACGATCCGCCGCATCATGTCGGCCTCGCGCGCAGGCCGGAACGCCGAGCCCACCTCCTGGGTCTGCTTCACCTGGATCAGGCGGTCGATGATGTCGCCGCGCTGCATCAGGAGGCGATGCATGCCCTCGTCGATCGCGTCGATCTCCTTGCGCAATTCCTGCAACGATGGTGGCGCGGGCGGACGTTGGGACATATCTGGCAAGTGCTGTTGAGAGGCGTTCCAATGCGGGTCCATCAGGTCGGACCCGCCGCGGTCGATGTCTTGATTAGGCAGTCGGAGCGGCGAAAGCAAAGAGAAATGCAAAGGGAAATCGGGCCTTTTCGGCTGACGCGACGGGGACGAATTTGGTCAATCAGGACCGTATCTTGACGAAAACCGTCCAAGCCGTTAAGTTTTGCCTGTTCCGTGGTCATTTGAGCCGGCCGGCTTGCAGCCACGTTAAAAAACTCGCTAAACAGGCCGGGGACGCTTCCGATCCCGGCCGAACCTATCGTTCAGGCCGGGTTTTTTATGGCCTGATGCAAGTAGCGGTCTGAAGTCCGATCGCAAACGAGGTCGATGGTCAGATGGTTGGCGTCACGTCGATATCCAATCCCGCGATCAGTGCCGATGAGCGGTCGCATGAGGTGGATCATCCGAGCTCGCTCGTCGCGCATTTCGGCGCTGATCAGCCGTTGCCGCTCGACTGCGGCATAGATCTCACCCCGTTCCAGATCGCCTACCAGACCTATGGAGAGCTCAACGCCGATCGCTCCAACGCGATCCTGATCTGCCATGCGCTGACCGGCGACCAGCATGTCGCCAATGTGCACCCCGTCACCGGCAAGCCCGGCTGGTGGGAAACCCTCGTCGGTGCGGGCCGTCCGCTCGATCCGAGCCAATACTTCATCATCTGCGCCAATGTGATCGGTGGCTGCATGGGCTCGACCGGGCCGGCCTCGATCAATCCCGCGACCGGCAAAGTGTGGGGCCTGGATTTCCCGGTCATCACCATCCCTGACATGGTTCGCGCGCAGGCGATGCTGATCGACCGGCTCGGCATCGACACGCTGTTCGCGGTGGTCGGCGGCTCGATGGGCGGCATGCAGGTGCTGCAATGGACGGCGGCCTACCCCGAGCGCGTGTATTCCGCGCTGGCAATTGCCTGCTCGACGCGGCACTCGGCGCAGAACATCGCCTTTCACGAGCTCGGTCGCCAGGCTGTGATGGCCGATCCCGACTGGCACAATGGCGGCTACGCCGATCGCGGCATCCATCCGCATCGCGGCCTTGCGGTCGCACGGATGGCGGCGCACATCACCTATCTCTCCGACGCGGCGCTGCATCGCAAGTTCGGCCGGCGCATGCAGGACCGCGACCTGCCGACCTTCTCGTTCGACGCCGACTTCCAGGTCGAGTCCTATCTGCGCTACCAGGGCTCGTCCTTTGTCGAGCGCTTCGACGCCAACTCCTATCTCTATCTGACGCGCGCGATGGACTATTTCGACATCGCCGGCGACCATGGCGGCGTGCTGGCGAAGGCGTTCGCGGGCATCAAGACGCGCTTCTGCGTGGTCTCCTTCACCAGCGACTGGCTGTTCCCGACCTCGGAATCGCGCGCGTTGGTGCATGCGCTGAATGCGTCGAGCGCGCGGGTATCGTTCGCCGAGATCGAGACCGATCGCGGCCATGACGCCTTCCTGCTCGACGTGCCCGAATTCTTCGACATCGCCCGCGCCTTCCTGGAATCGGCCGGCAAGGCGCGCGGACTCAACGGCAGGGGTGGCTAGGATGTCAGTGCAGGAAGTGCTGCCGCTGGGCGGCCTTAGCGCGGAACAGTCCGGTCATTTTCGCGCCGACCATCTGCTCGTCGCCGAGATGGTCAAGCCGGGCTCCAAGGTGCTCGATGTCGGCTGCGGCGACGGTGATCTGCTCCAGCTTCTGGAGACCCGCGGCATCGACGGCCGCGGCATCGAATTGTCGCGCGAGGGCGTCAACCGCTGTGTCGCCAAGGGCCTCGCGGTGGTGCAGGGCGACGCCGATACCGACCTCGTGAACTATCCCGATGATGCCTTCGACTACGTGATCCTGTCGCAGACGCTCCAGGCGACGCGGCAGCCGCGTGTGGTGCTGGAAAATCTCCTGCGCATCGGCCGCCGCGCCATCGTCTCGTTCCCGAACTTCGGCTTCTGGAAGATGCGGCTCCAACTCCTGATCGGCGGCCACATGCCGCGCACCGAGAACCTGCCGGCGACCTGGTACGACACCGCCAACATCCACTTCTGCACCATCAAGGATTTCGTCGAGCTCTGCGACGAGATCAACGTCAAGATGGAACGCTCGGTGGCGCTCGATCTCTATGGCCGCCCGGTGCCGCTGAACCTGCCCTGGTGGGTGTGGAATATGTTCGGCGAGCAGGGCGTGTTTCTGCTCACGCGCGGGCAGGGGAAGTGACGCCGTAGGCGTCATTCCGGGTTCGCTCTTCGAGCGCCCCGGAATGACAGGGTAAACTATTGCGCCGCCACCGACCTCGGATCGCGCGCCGGCCAGCGACCTGCTTCCACCAGCGTGACGAACCGCTCCACGGTCTCGTTGAACAGCGCGGGCTCCTCGAGGTTGAGCACGTGCCCCGACTTCGGAAACATCGCGAGGCCCGCGGCCGGAAGATGCTTCTTCAGGAACAGGCTCGGCCCGACGCAAGGGTCATCCTCGTCGCCACAGATGATCAGCGCCGGCGTCGCGACGCCCCTGATCGCGTCCGTCATGGTGTAGATCGAGGGACGGCCGCCCTGGAAGCCGCGCATCGTGCGCGCCGATCCCCTGGCATCGTGCCGCGCCAGCGCGGCGTAGAAATCGGCGTGGCCGCGTGGGTCCTTGACCAGGAAGGGAATCCGGCTCGGCGCCTCGCGCGTGACTTTTGCCACCTCCGTGGAGCCGAGCGTCTCGAATTGCTCGGCATTGGCGCGGCATTGCCTGCGCCAGGCGTCGAGATTCTCGATCTCCGAACCGGAGCCGACGCCGGCGAGCGTCATCGACAGCGCCCGCTGCGGCGCGTTCAGTCCGATCTGGAGCGACGAATAGGCGCCCATCGAGAGCCCGACGAGATGCGCGCGGTCGATCCTGAGATGATCGAGCACCGCGAGCGCGTCGGTGTAGAAATGCGTGTAGGTGTAGACCTCGCCCTCAGGCACGTCCGACGGCGTGTAGCCGCGCGCCGAATAGGTGATGCAGCGGTGGCCGCGCGAGAAGTAGCGCATCTGCGGCTCCCAATTGGTGTAGTCGGCCGCGAACTCGTGCAGGAAGATGATCGGCGTTCCCTGGCCCGCTTCCTCGAAATAGATGCGGACGTCGTCCCTGGTCGTGGCGTGGGGCATTAACCGTTTCCCTCTCTTCTAGCCGCAGATGGAGGATCGCAGTTAATGCTGTTGTCCGCAATGCGGCAGCGTCAGGCCGGCACCGACACAAAATCAACCCAGCTATTCACCGGCACGGTGTCTTTTTCTCGCCACATGGGGCGGCTTAACGGCCCGAGGGATGTCGGCCACGCACGGGCCGGCTGGGAAGTGGGGGTGTCAACGAAGGATGACTAATGTTCGAGTTGTTTGCGTCTCGCCTGTCGCGTTGTGTTGTCGCGCTGGCGCTGTTCTTCGCGGCGGTCGCCGCGTTCTCGTCTCCGGCCTCGGCACGGCCGCATCGTCATAGCGCAGAGCGGCACGCTTACGCGCATCACGCCAGCAGATATCATCATTACCGGCACCAGGCCCGCAGTTCGCGCTTCGAGCGCAGCGCGGCGCAGTTGCAGGCCGGCGGCTTCATGGACACGCAGGCCAGCTACGATCCGAACGCCAATAGCGGCGGCATGGGTGACACGCGCTATCTGGGCGGCGGTGAAATGGGCATCGGTGGAAACGTGAGCCGCGCCGGCAAAGTGAGCCGCGCCCGTAACATGAGCCACGCTGTCAACAAGAGCAGCGCTGGCGACAATGGCAACGCCGGCAACATGGGTATGAGCAGCGGCTTCGGCGGCGGATCGGGCCTCGTGTCCGAGGCGCGCCGTTATCTCGGCGGCAACCCGACCGGGCGTGGCAGCCTGTGGTGCGCGCGCTTCATGAACATGGTGCTTGAGAAGACCGGCCACCGGGGCACCGGCTCGGACATGGCGAATTCATTCGCGCGTTACGGCACGCGTGTCTCCGGCCCGCAGGTCGGTGCCATCGCGGTGATGTCGCGCGGCGGCCGGGGCGGCCACGTTGGCATCATCACCGGCGTCGACGCGCAGGGAAATCCGATCATGATCTCCGGCAACAACGGCAACCGCGTCCGCGAGGCGCCGGTCTCGCGCGGCCGCATCTATGCGTATGTGATGCCGAACTGAGGTGAGGGAGCGTAGGGTGGGCAAAGGCGCGTTAGCGCCGTGCCCACCATCTCGCCCCGCAGAGATAAAGTTGGTGGGCACGCTTCGCTTTGCCCACCCTACGAAGCTCACACCAGCTTCGGCTCTTCCACCGCGACCGCATCCCCCACGCCGATCTCGCCGCCGGCGATGACCTCGGCATAGATGCCGCAGTCCATATGTCCGAGATGCCGCGAGAGCGTCGGCGGAATCTCGAGATCGCGCTTTGCCGTCTCCGGATCGACATTGGTGGCCGGGCAGCGGACGATGCGCTTGACCACCTTCAGCCGGGCCTGACCGATCGCGAGCGTCTGGCCGACGAGGTCGAGCTCGGACCAGGCCGGCCAGCCCTTCATGTAGAGATTGGCGCGGAAGCGCAGGGGATGCACGGCGGTGCCGCCGAGCATGGTCTCGATCGCGCGGACGCTGTCCAGATTGATGATGGAGACGACCTTGCGGGCGACGTCGGAAAAGCTGTGGTCGCGGCCCGACAGGACTTTCGGTGGGCCCTTCAACTCCGGCTGGAAGTTCTCGGTGAAATAGCGCTCGATGGCGGCGCGCCCGGCGGCGGTCTCCAGATCGCCGCTGGCGACGATCTGGCCGTCCTTGCGGATGGTCAGGCGGTTGGTCGCGTCCTCGAACCGGCTGTCGAGCGAAGCCAGCCGCTCATTGCGCGCCAGCATCAGAAACTGGATTTTCGGCTTCCAGGCCGGCGCCTCGGGATCGAACCCGCTCGGGCCGTTCTCGATGGCGTAGCGGCGGTCGGCGGGCAGGGTCTGGCCGACCCGCAAGGCAACGCGGGGCAGGGGTTCCGGGGTGAGGCCCTTGATGGGATAGCGGTAGAGGCCGGTAATCTCGGCGGTCTGGCTGGCTGTCATGGCGCTACTTAGGGGATTCGGCCACGCCGCGCCAAGCGGGCCGATGCGCGCACGAAATTGTGAAGACGCCTCTTTCGCTCCCGCAGCCCGCTTCCCACATCTGCCTCAGGCCGGCGGCAGCGTCGGTAAATAACGACCGTTACCGGTTGAGAAACGTCAATGCGGTAATCGGAAACCCAATGAAGATGCCGTTTGGAGTGCCTTAGAGGGCTCCATGGGCAGGCCGAGGGAAAGAAAAGATGAACATCGAGAAGTATACCGAACGCTCCAGGGGCTTCATCCAGTCCGCGCAGTCGCTTGCGGTGCGCGAGGGGCACCAGCAGTTTTCGACCCTGCACGTTCTGAAAGTGCTGCTGGACGACAATGAGGGGCTCGCTGCCGGTCTGATCGACCGTGCCGGCGGCAACTCCCGCGCAATTTTGAAGGCGACCGAGGACGCCCTGAACAAGGTGCCGAAGGTCTCCGGCGGCGGCGCCGGGCAGATCTATCTGGCGCCCGAGCTCGCACGCACCTTCGATGCCGCCGAAAAGGCCGGCGAGAAGGCCGGCGACAGTTTTGTCACCGTCGAGCGGCTGCTGCTCGGCCTCACGCTGGAGAAGACCAGCGAGGCCGGCACGATCCTCAGCAAGGGTGGTGTCACCCCGCAAAACCTCAACGCGGCGATCGAGGCCCTGCGCAAGGGCCGCACGGCCGACTCGGCGACCGCCGAGAACGCCTATGACGCGCTGAAGAAATATGCCCGCGACCTGACCCAGGCCGCGCGCGACGGCAAGCTCGATCCGGTCATCGGCCGCGACGAGGAGATCCGCCGCACCATCCAGGTGCTCTCGCGCCGGACCAAGAACAATCCCGTCCTGATCGGTGAGCCCGGCGTCGGCAAGACCGCCATCGCCGAGGGCCTCGCGCTGCGCATCGTCAACGGTGACGTGCCGGAGAGCCTGAAGGACAAGAAGCTGCTCTCGCTCGACTTGGGCGCACTGATCGCCGGCGCGAAATACCGCGGCGAGTTCGAGGAACGGCTGAAGGCCGTGCTCCAGGAGGTGACCGGGAGCGAGGGCACCTTCATCCTGTTCATCGACGAGATGCACACGCTGATCGGGGCCGGCAAGGGCGACGGCGCGATGGACGCATCGAACCTGCTGAAGCCGGCGCTCGCCCGCGGCGAGCTGCACTGCATCGGCGCGACCACGCTCGACGAGTACCAGAAACATGTCGAGAAGGATGCGGCGTTGGCGCGGCGCTTCCAGCCGATCTTCGTCAGCGAGCCCTCGGTCGAGGACACCATCTCGATCCTGCGCGGCCTGAAGGACAAGTACGAGCAGCACCATGGCGTGCGGATCACCGATTCCGCGCTTGTTGCCTCCGCGACGTTGTCCAACCGCTACATCACCGACCGCTTCCTGCCCGACAAGGCGATCGACCTCATGGACGAGGCCGCCGCGCGCCTGAAGATGCAGGTCGATTCCAAGCCGGAAGAGCTCGATTCGATGGATCGGGAAATCATCCGGCTGAAGATCGAACAGGAAGCATTGAAGAAGGAGAGCGACGCCGGTTCGAAGAGCCGCCTGCAGACGCTTGAAAAGGAACTCGTCGAGCTCGAGGAAAAATCCGCGTCGTTGACGGCGCGCTGGAGCGCGGAGAAGAGCAAGCTCTCCGATGCGCAGAAGCTCAAGGCCGAGCTCGACGGCTTGCGTGTCGAGCTCGCCAATGCCCAGCGCCGCGGCGAATTCCAGAAGGCCGGCGAGCTGGCCTATGGCCGGATCCCCGAGCTCGAACGGCAGCTCGCGGACATCGAGGCCAAGGAGAACTCCGGCGAGATGATGGAGGAGGCGGTCACCGCCAATCACATCGCGCAGGTGGTCTCGCGCTGGACCGGCGTGCCCGTCGACAAGATGCTGGAGGGCGAGAAGGACAAGCTTCTGAAGATGGAGGACTCCCTCGGCAAGCGCGTCGTCGGCCAGGCCGAAGCCGTCCATGCGGTCGCAACCGCCGTGCGCCGCTCCCGCGCCGGCCTCCAGGACCCGAACCGGCCGATGGGCTCGTTCATGTTCTTGGGCCCCACCGGCGTCGGCAAGACCGAGCTGACCAAGGCGCTCGCGGAGTATCTGTTCAACGACGAGACCGCGATGGTCCGCCTCGACATGTCCGAGTACATGGAGAAGCATTCGGTCTCGCGGCTGATCGGCGCGCCTCCGGGCTATGTCGGCTATGACGAGGGCGGCGCGCTCACCGAAGCGGTGCGGCGCCGGCCCTACCAGGTCGTGCTGTTCGACGAGATCGAGAAGGCGCATCCTGACGTCTTCAACGTCCTGCTGCAGGTGCTCGACGACGGCCGCCTGACCGATGGCCAGGGCCGCACCGTCGATTTCCGCAACACGCTGATCATCATGACCTCGAACCTCGGTTCGGAGTTTTTGGTGAATCAACCCGAGGGCGAAGATACGTCGGCCGTGCGCGAGCAGGTGATGGGAATGGTGCGGGGACATTTCCGCCCCGAATTCCTCAACCGCGTCGACGAGATCATCCTGTTCCACCGCTTGCAGCGGAGCGAGATGGGCCGGATCGTCGAGATCCAGTTCGCCCGGCTGCAGAAGCTGCTTACCGATCGCAAGATCGTGCTGACGCTCGACGGCGCGGCCCGCGACTGGCTCGCCGCCAAGGGCTGGGATCCCGCCTACGGCGCACGGCCGCTCAAGCGGGTGATCCAGCGCTACCTCCAGGACCCGCTCGCCGAGATGATCCTGGCCGGCGACGTCAAGGACGGCGACAACGTCGCGATCTCGTCCGAAGGCAACGTGCTGACCTTCAACGGCAAGGCCCCGCAAACCGCGGAGATCGCCCAGTTCGAGGCGCCGGCGTCGAAGCGGAAGTTGAACTGAGCGTCATCGCTGCCTGAAACGACAGATCGCCCCGGAGAGGTTCACTTCTCCGGGGCGAATTGTTTTGGGCTGATCCTAGCCGACGGCGGACGCGGAGCCGGGCTCGGCCGGTCCGGCCTCGTCGTCTTCTTCTTCAAGCTCGGACAGGATATCGACCAGCTCGCGCACCCGTCCCTGCGCCAGCGGTCGCAAATCGTTGATCAACGGCTCGTCATTGGCGAGCCAGGCCTGGGCTTCGGCGAGCTCCTCGACGGTCGCGCCGGTCCCGATAATCTGGGCAATGGTGACCTCGTCGGCTCGATCCACGGCCTTGACGACATCGTCGCGTGAGAGGCGCGTCATGGGGCGATCCTCCTGCTGGTCGGTCCCGTTAGCCTCTAACCGGGAACCCGCGCGCCGGTTCCCCCGCAGCCGGATCCCGCTGGCAGACGCTACTTCTTCACCGCCTTGTAGATCGCATTCTCGATGTCGGAGGAAAAATAGATGACGCCGGTGGCGCCGATGGCGACGCCGGTCGGGATGTGGGTGGGCAGGCCGCCGGGTGCGCCCGCAAGGCCGATCGGGAGATCGGCCGCGATCTCGGTGATCTTGCCGTCCTCCGGCGTGATCTCGATCAGCCGCCTGGCGCCGACTTCCGCCACGATCAGCTTGCCGTCGCTGGTGCGCGCGAGGCCCTCGGGCATCTTCAACTCCTTGGCGAGCACGGTCTTCTCGCCGTTTTGCTCGATCTTGGACACGACACCCGCGAAGGCCTCGGTGACATAGACGTCGCCATGCGATCCGGCGACGAGCCCCACCGGACCCTCGAGGTCGCCGATCAGCGTGGTGCGATCCTTGCCGTGCTCGCCGCTGACGCGGACCAGCGATTTGGTGCCGAGCTCGGCCACCAGGATGCTGCCGTCCTCGAGCACGATCGCATCATGCGGCGCCTTGAAGTCATGCAGCATGTCGCGCGTCGCGCCGGTCTTGTTGTCGATCACCTGCACCGTGCCGGTGAACCAGCTCGACAGGATCACGTCGTTGCCCTTTGCCGTGGCGCTCATCGGATACTCGAGCGTGACGCCGGCGGCATGCATGCGCGCCTTCTCGGTGACCTCGCCGGTCGTACCGTCCACGGCGCGATAGGCGAACACGTCGGCGACGTGGATCGTATCCTTGCCATTCTCCGAGGTGACGCCGATGCCGCCGGGCAACGCGAGCTTGCCGATGATGATTTGCTTGGCCTGGCCGCTGGCCGGATCGACTTCCTGGATGCCGTTGTCGGCCATGTTGGAGACGTAGATGCGGTCCTTCTCGTCGATCGCGAGGTTGTCCAGCGACAGCTTCAGCTGCGCGACCATGGTCTTGGCGCCCGACTTGGGATCGACCCGAACGAGCTGGCCGAGCGCGGTGTCGACCACCCACAGATTGCCCTTGGAATCGAAATTCACCGCGGCCGGGACCTTGAAGCCGTCGGCAACCACCGTCAGCTCGGCCCTGTCGACGTCGACCTTGGCGACCTGTCCCTTGAACCAGAGCGGGCCGTAGAGCTTGTCGTCGGGACCGAACTCGAAGCCGTTGAGGCCGCCCATCTTCTCCATGATCTGACGCGGCGGTTTGACGCCTTCGACGTCGATCTCGTAGAGCGTGTCGCCGAGGAAGACCGTCGTGGCGTAGAGCCTGCCGTCCTTGCGGAAGGCCAGCGAATTGATGCCGGGAAGGCCGGAGGCGAGCTTCTTGATCGGGCCGTCGCCCTTGCGCGAATAGAGATCGCCGGCCAGGAAGCCGGTCCAGGCCATGGTGCCGTCGGGCGCGAATGCGATGTCGTCGGCCATTCCGATCGGAGCCGGGATTGCAACCTTGGCGGTACCGCTAGCGATATCCACCTCGTAGAGCATGGCGCCGGCGACGCTGCCGGCAAACAGATGGCCGGCCTTGTCGATCCCGAGCCCATGCACGCCATGGAACGCCGAGCCGGGGACGAGTTTCGTGACCTCCCAAGTCTCCGGTAATTTCTGGGCTGACGCGCTCGTGGTGCAGAAAATCGCAGCAACGACGGCCGTGCAGGCAAGCCTGTTCTTCATGGCGTGACCTCCCATTTTTGGAAAGTATTCGCCCGTCATCCGGCTTTGGCAAACGAAACTTGACGTTGTGTCGCCGTAAAGCGGCGTCGCTTCGAAAGCGTCCCATTCAACCGTGTTGGTGAAGATGTCCGGTCGATGTCGGCCGGTTGCCGGCCTACCGGTTGGTGACCTGCAACGGTCCTCCGGTCGCATCCGAGATACGGGCGATGGCGCCGCCCCGGCCGCTCATCATGCCGTCGAGCCGGTCGCGCTCCTTCTCGAAGCCGGCCAGCATCGGGCCTTCCAGCGATCGGCCGCGCGGCAGTTTCACGCGCAGCGGATCGACGAAGCGACCGTTCACGAGGATTTCGTAGTGCACGTGCGGGCCGGTCGACGCGCCGGTCGAGCCGACGAAGCCGATGACCTGGCCCTGGCGGACCTTCTTGCCGGCTTCCATGCCCTTGGCGAAGGCCGACATGTGGCCATAGGCCGTCTCGTACCCGTTGTTGTGCTTGATGCGGATGTATTTGCCGTATCCGCCCTCAGTGCCGGCCTTCTCGATCACGCCGTTGCCGGAGGCGAAGATCGGCGTGCCGTAGGCGGTGGCCCAGTCGACGCCGGTGTGCATCTTCACATAGCCGAGGATCGGATGGCGGCGGCCGCCGAAGCCGGAGCGCATGATGGCGTTGTTGACGGGCTTCCTGACCAGGAACTTCTTCGCGCTCTTGCCGCTCTCGTCGTAGTAGTCGACGACGCCGTCGTCGGGACTCTGGTAGCGGTAGTATTTCTTGGTCTCGCCGCCGACCGTGAGGGAAGCGAACAGAACGTCGTTCTTTTCGTTCGACGTCACGCCCTCGTCTTCGCCGGCATAGAACACGTCGAAGGAATCGCCAGGCTGCACCTTGCGCTGGAAATCGACGTCGTAGGAGTAGATCTTGATCATGTCGTCGATGACCGGCATCGGCACTTTGTTGCGCATCGCGGTCTCGTAGATGCTTTGGTAGAGCCGCACGCCGGTGCCGTCATCGTCGTCATCGTCGTCGCTGTTGGCGTTGGCCGTGGCATCAGCGACGGTGTTCATGCTGGAGACGTCGACCGCGACGTATTTGCCGAGGTCGGACAGCGCCGCGATCGCCTCGACCATGGTGTCGTTTGCAATCACGACGCGATAGGGCTGGAGCCGGGCGCCGGGGCTTGCGGGCGCCATCAGGATGCGGAGCTTCTCGCCTTCCTTCAGGCCGCCGTCGCGGCCGCGCGGGCCGAGTGTCGCGGCGATCGCCTTGATCTCGTCCGCTGTGGCGCCGAGATCGCGCAGGACGGAGGCGACGCTGTCGCCCTTCTTGACCAGATGGACGCGCTCGCCGTTGGGATTGCCGCCGGTGATCTGCTCCTTGGTCTTCGGCAGCAGCGTGACGTTTTCCGGCACCACGCGCGTCTCGAAGCCGGCATAGGGATCCGACGGCGACACTTCGGTGGCGTAGGCCATCTTCATGTCGGACGCGCCGGAAACGTCGGCGGTGGCATTGGCGAGCGAGGCGTAGCGCACCCCGCCATTGCCGCGCCAGTTAGCGGCATCGCGGACCCGCATCAGGATGTCGTCGAGCGCCACCACCGCGGAAATCTTGGCCTTCGGCAGCACCGGCGACAGGTCCTTGGTGACGAAGGAGACCTCGGCGTCGGGTTCGACCGCTTCGGGGTTGTTGGGATCGTCGGCGGCGGTTTTCGGATCGGAGCCGACGTCGGTGAGAAGGCGCTGGGCGTTGAACGGCGGAATTTTCGCCGACAGGTCGCTCGTCGTCATCGACAGATTGCCGGCGATCCGGACGAAGGGACGCACCCGCATCACGTCGCGATTGCCGACGCGGGCCACCGTGGAGACGCGCACGATGTTGCGCGATGCGGTGGATTCGTTCGGTGGCGGCAGGCGGTCGCTCTTGTGCAGCGTGGCGGCGCGATCAGCTGCGCCAAACGCGCCACGCAGCGCGCCTTCGACCCGCTCCGGCACCTTGGCGAAGGTCATCTCGCCGTCGAGCGAAGCGAAAACGGCGCCGCCGATCAGGGCTGCGCCGCAAAGTCCGGTCAGAATTGTCCCGCTGAACCATTGGACCGAAACACGACGGCGGTCGATGACGGCGGCTTCGGAACCATCGACGGAAAGCGGCGGCTCGTGGCCGAGATCGATGATCCCGGTCTCACGCCCGTAAGCGCCGCGTGACGTCCTGTGGTTCAACCCAAGTCCCCCAATCAACGACCCAAGAGGCCCATACCAGCCCGGTTTCGAGCCCCTCCCTGGTCGCCCTCTTGGAGGGGCATCGCAGGAAACGGCAAGCCGCACAGGCGCTCGCGGTCAGAAGGCCCTGATGACGGGCCGGCCGAAATTACGAACAGCTAAGCGGAAAAAGATCTCTCGATGTCTCTCGAATGTCTGAAGAAGGCCGCTTCATCGTATGATCGCCTTCCTCTGACCCCACGCAAACCGCCGGCAGCCCCCACTGGCATCCCCGCGATTCAAGCTTGTCTCTTATCAGAACGCCGCGGGATTGTGGCTCTAGTACGGCGCCTAATATGGAAAAAGTTTCCTGAAGGGGCGACCGGCCGAGCCCGTCCGGGGAGGGCGCCCGAAGCCGCTTCCGGAGCCCCTCCGAAGCCCTTCCGGAGCTCCCTGGGGCGCAAACTTTTTTTGAGATTTTTTGCGGCGCGGCCGCGGTCGGCGCGCTCATACCCTCTCTAATCGACTGGAATCACTGGATTTTTTTCAACAATCCACTGTGCGACGATTTGTTGACGATTGGCGTTGACAGCCCGGAAGGTGGGGCCTATAACCCCAACCACTGAGCGCGGCGCCGCCGGGTCACTGACCAAGGCGAGCGAACGCGCCACTGATGCTCCTCACCTTGTTGAGTGACACAACAGCCGACACCAGTCGGTTGGAGTTCATCCATCGTCGGTAAGGGTGTCGGAACCCTTCCTCTCAGGAAGGTTGGGGCCTCTCCGGTCCCGGGCTGTTTGACAAGTGAAGATGAAGAAAGAGAAACGTGGACGGCGGAGTCCTTGCGGGTCTCGGCTCTGAAAAGCTTCGGCTTTTCTGATCGAGACCGGACGAAAGACTTCGGCGGTACACGTTTTAAAGGAAACACCATCGTTGCCAGCGATGTGAATCGCAGGCAGCTCGTCGATTTCGGTCGATGAAAAATGGTGGGACCTCGTCAAACGTTGTGATCAGCCGGTTCAAAGTTCAAGTCCAACTTGAGAGTTTGATCCTGGCTCAGAGCGAACGCTGGCGGCAGGCTTAACACATGCAAGTCGAGCGGGCGTAGCAATACGTCAGCGGCAGACGGGTGAGTAACGCGTGGGAACGTACCTTTTGGTTCGGAACAACACAGGGAAACTTGTGCTAATACCGGATAAGCCCTTACGGGGAAAGATTTATCGCCGAAAGATCGGCCCGCGTCTGATTAGCTAGTTGGTAGGGTAACGGCCTACCAAGGCGACGATCAGTAGCTGGTCTGAGAGGATGATCAGCCACATTGGGACTGAGACACGGCCCAAACTCCTACGGGAGGCAGCAGTGGGGAATATTGGACAATGGGGGCAACCCTGATCCAGCCATGCCGCGTGAGTGATGAAGGCCCTAGGGTTGTAAAGCTCTTTTGTGCGGGAAGATAATGACGGTACCGCAAGAATAAGCCCCGGCTAACTTCGTGCCAGCAGCCGCGGTAATACGAAGGGGGCTAGCGTTGCTCGGAATCACTGGGCGTAAAGGGTGCGTAGGCGGGTCTTTAAGTCAGGGGTGAAATCCTGGAGCTCAACTCCAGAACTGCCTTTGATACTGAAGATCTTGAGTTCGGGAGAGGTGAGTGGAACTGCGAGTGTAGAGGTGAAATTCGTAGATATTCGCAAGAACACCAGTGGCGAAGGCGGCTCACTGGCCCGATACTGACGCTGAGGCACGAAAGCGTGGGGAGCAAACAGGATTAGATACCCTGGTAGTCCACGCCGTAAACGATGAATGCCAGCCGTTAGTGGGTTTACTCACTAGTGGCGCAGCTAACGCTTTAAGCATTCCGCCTGGGGAGTACGGTCGCAAGATTAAAACTCAAAGGAATTGACGGGGGCCCGCACAAGCGGTGGAGCATGTGGTTTAATTCGACGCAACGCGCAGAACCTTACCAGCCCTTGACATGTCCAGGACCGGTCGCAGAGATGTGACCTTCTCTTCGGAGCCTGGAACACAGGTGCTGCATGGCTGTCGTCAGCTCGTGTCGTGAGATGTTGGGTTAAGTCCCGCAACGAGCGCAACCCCCGTCCTTAGTTGCTACCATTTAGTTGAGCACTCTAAGGAGACTGCCGGTGATAAGCCGCGAGGAAGGTGGGGATGACGTCAAGTCCTCATGGCCCTTACGGGCTGGGCTACACACGTGCTACAATGGCGGTGACAATGGGATGCTAAGGGGCGACCCTTCGCAAATCTCAAAAAGCCGTCTCAGTTCGGATTGGGCTCTGCAACTCGAGCCCATGAAGTTGGAATCGCTAGTAATCGTGGATCAGCACGCCACGGTGAATACGTTCCCGGGCCTTGTACACACCGCCCGTCACACCATGGGAGTTGGCTTTACCTGAAGACGGTGCGCTAACCAGCAATGGAGGCAGCCGGCCACGGTAGGGTCAGCGACTGGGGTGAAGTCGTAACAAGGTAGCCGTAGGGGAACCTGCGGCTGGATCACCTCCTTTCTAAGGATGATCCTTCAGCGAGCTTCGGCTCACTATCGGATCGTTTTAGAAACATCAGTGGCCAACAGTCGTCAGGATTGTTGAGCTGCATTGGCGGGATTTCGCCGTCTTCGTTTCTCTTTCTTCGCGGACGAACACGCGCCGGGGCTGCGCTGTGCGATTGCATTTGGCGCTAGTCGCCGGTTGCTGCACGCCAAGACCCTAGTCCTTGATAGGATAGCGTTAGGGGCTTGTAGCTCAGTTGGTTAGAGCGCGCGCTTGATAAGCGTGAGGTCGGAAGTTCAAGTCTTCCCAGGCCCACCACTTTCATCGAGTGAGCATTCGTCTTCTGGTTACGGGGCCATAGCTCAGCTGGGAGAGCGCGTGCTTTGCAAGCATGAGGTCGTCGGTTCGATCCCGTCTGGCTCCACCAGATGGTTTGATCATCGACTGATCGTGCACCTAAATCGTCCGCGAAACATCACTTCGCACTTGCTAGTCCGGATGGACAGCAGGCTGCGTGATTTCTGACATCGTAAAGAGGAGATCGATCCGAGTTGGATCGTGCAGAGGATTTCTGCGCGATACTTCATTATCTCCGGATCATTTCGGCGCTCACGCGTCCTTCAAGGTCAAACTTGAAAGACGGGCGAGTTGTAAATGATCCTTTTAGCGAAGCTTGACCGCCTCGCTATCGGAACGATCTTACGAAGCAAGCTGGTCTTTCTAATCATTGTCCGGCTGCAGATAGCGTTCATCGAGGGCGCGTGCCGCAAGGCAGTTCTGCAGACAACATTCTGCCGAGTGTGTGGACATTGATAATGAGAGCAATCAAGTGCCTTAAGGGTGTTCGGTGGATGCCTTGGCGCTGAGAGGCGATGAAGGACGTGCTACGCTGCGATAAGCCGTGGGGAGCTGCGAAGAAGCTTTGATCCGCGGATTTCCGAATGGGGAAACCCACCTTCGATAGCCGGAACTCCAAGACCTTTGTCGAAAGACATCGGTGTGGGGTTCGACCAGATGATGGAAGATGCCTAGGCCTTTAGATTTCGATCGAAGAGGTTTTGGATTTCCGGTTATCAAGAGAAGGTATGAGACTTCTGAATACATAGGAGGTTTCAAGCAAACCCAGGGAACTGAAACATCTAAGTACCTGGAGGAAAGGACATCAACAGAGACTCCGTTAGTAGTGGCGAGCGAACGCGGACCAGGCCAGTGATACATCAAAGACAATCGGAACCAGTCAGGAAAGCTGGGCCTCAGAGGGTGATAGCCCCGTACGAGTAATGCGATGATGTATCCACGAGTAAGGCGGGACACGTGCAATCCTGTCTGAACGCGGGGGGACCACCCTCCAAGCCTAAGTACTCCTCAGCGACCGATAGTGAACCAGTACCGTGAGGGAAAGGTGAAAAGCACCCCGACGAGGGGAGTGAAATAGACCTGAAACCGGACACCTACAAACAGATGGAGCCCAAGATTCGTTCTGGGTGACATCGTACCTTTTGTATTATGGGCCAGCGACTTAATTTAACGAGCAAGCTTAAGCCGATAGGCGAAGGCGTAGCGAAAGCGAGTCTGAATAGGGCGTCAAGTTCGTTGTATTAGACCCGAAACCTAGTGATCTAGCCATGAGCAGGTTGAAGGTGAGGTAACACTCACTGGAGGACCGAACGGGTGCCTGTTGAAAAAGGCTCCGATGACTTGTGGTTAGGGGT